>NZ_JBXENV010000009.1:0-352856 GCF_059383755.1 Paenibacillus sp. JT22N15
GGGCGACACCTTCCGTTCGTATAAGTTACCCTTATTATACCATAGTAACGCGGTGCCGTGTTAAACTAATTACTTATAAAGATGGCTGTCGAGACTTTCTCGACAGCCTGAGGGCCATCCCGCAAAGGATGGCCCTAAATCTTGTCATAACCGACAGCATGGCGAATCAAGTTAGAAGTGACAGCGAAAATAGGATACCCTTATAAAAATCATTTCCAAAATTCAGGTAAAAAGGAGGTGGACTCAGGAAACACGAGCATTATAATAAAAATAACAAACGTGCACAGGACTTCGTCATATAACCGGGTTTGGCAGTAATATGAAAAGTCAGACAGGAGGAATTGTATTGCAGCAGCTATTTATCGATCTGATAAAGCAGGATGTAAAGCCGTTCCTTGCAAAGCATGGCTTTGCCAAGAAGAGTTTGAATTTCAGTAGAAAAACAGATGGTCTCATCTACATGTTCAATTTCCAAAAATCCTCGGGCAATTCGGCGGAAAATGTTATGTTTTATGTGAACTGCGGCATTTATGCAGCGAAGTTGGCGCAGATTCAATCGAAAGAGATTTTGACGGCGCCTCAGGAAGCGGAGTGTCACTTCAGAGCAAGAATCGGGGAAATTGCCCCGGCTGCTCCAGATCGATTCGCAATTACTCCTGATACGGATAGGGATGAGTTAAGAAAAACGCTGTTAGGCGGATTAGAAGAAGTTATTCATTTCTATGATACGATGACCAGTGCTAGATCCATTGTGGACTATTACATTTCGGGTCCATTTTTGCATCTGGGCGAAGAGAGCTTTCATCTGCTTTTGCAATCGAACGATACAGCAGCGGCTAACCAATATTTGAAGGCTTTGCAGGAAAAGTACGGAGCGGAAAATCGGTGGGCCATATTCGAAAATAAGTACGAGGCCATCTTCAATAAATACGGAGTGGAATTTAATAAGCTATAACCTCAGACATGATTATTGCAGTTAAAGGGCATATTTTGCGGAAAATTAGTGTGGAATTCATTGGTTAAGAGGAACGCTTGTCTTAATATAGGAGAAATTAAATGAAACTTAAAGATAAAGTTGTTCTTGTAACAGGTGTTTCGGGAACTACAGGGGACAAAATTGCGACTAAGTGCCTCAAAGAGGGGGCAAAAGTCAAAGGGCTTATACGTGACAAAGAAAAAATTTACCTCTGCAATAATCTTGGCATAATACCCATAATTGGAGACTTAACGGATAGGGAAGCGATTAAGGAAGCGCTAAAAGATGTTGACATTGTCATTCACGCTGCGGCGTATCTCGGTGGCGATAGAGCCACTGCTGAGCAATCTAATATTCATGGGGTCCAAAATCTGGTTGAGGGGGCTATATCGGCAGGAGTTGAACGCTTCGTACATATTTCCACTGTATCTGTTTATGGTCATCTTGAAGGAGATGTGGAGCTGGATGAAGCACGCAATTTAGCATATGGCCACTCTGAGGTATACACTTCAACGAAATGTGAATCGGAACGGATTTTACAAGATGCAATGGCTAATGGACTAAAAGGTGTCATTTTGCGCCCAGGCATTATTTGTGCCGAAAAAAACTCCCACTGGGGCGACAAGCTGGTCGCAAAGCTTGCTGCTGTAGAAAAGGTGGATTGGATTCATCCTGAGGATTTGACACCATGGGTGCATGCGGATAACTTAGCTGAGATGTGCGTATTAGCAGCGACGCATCCTGCGGCAGTAAATCAGACCTACAACGCTGTGGACGGAAACTATACAGAAAGAGAGTTTACTGTACGTCTTGCGCATGCTATGAAAAAAACGCTCATAATACCCGATGGAAACCCAATTAGAATGACGTATAATTGCAACAAAATAAGAAATGACTTGGGCTACCTTCCAATAAAAAAATTCGAAGAAACCGTTGTTCAATTGGAGGAACAAGCCAAAAGTTGGATTATGCCTCACGAAGAGCATCGGCCTAAAAACGGCTGACCGCAACAAATACAACGAGCGCGAAGAAGACGATGTTCACGCTGATTTCCCGGTATTCCTTACGCTTAATATGAAAGAGGGCGCCAAAAAGAACGACTGCGGCAAGTGCAATTGCGGCAATTGGCGTCAGTACAGGCAAGATATTTGTCGCTTGAGGCAAAATGATTCCAATTGCCCCGAGCAATTCTGCTAACCCAATAAAGACCACGAACGCTTTTGAAACGTCTTTTACCCAGCCCCAGGACGCCTTGGCTTTTTCATACTGAAACGCCTTCAACCACCCTGAATAAACAAAACCCAGTGCTGCCAGACCTTAAACGATCCATAACACGATATTCATTAATAAAGCCTCCTCCTGGCTGCGTATTCGCTACTTGCTAAAGGTATAATAGACCTTAGTCATTCATTTAAGGAAGTAGGCACTTTAACTAAACATAGTTAACAAAAAGTTACCTTTACCTAGCACAGAGCAATACCGGATATCAACAAAAAGATGCTCACGCAGCAATTAAGAGAGCTTGAGTATAACGATATCGTTTATCGCAAGGTGTATAACCAGATTCCGCCGAAAGTGGAATACTCCATTTCAGAATACGGCAAAGGCTTAAGCACGGTGTTGCAGGCACTTAACGATTGGGGAGAGACCCATAGCGAGCATATGATTGAGCTGCACGGAGAAGTTGGTTCAGATGATTAATTTGGGTAAAAAATAGAGCGAGCAGAGGTTATATAAGCCTGCTAGGCGTTAAATAATGCGAAGGGCACCTGTTAAGGTGCCCAAAAACTTGCCGTTACAGACAGCGTGGTGTACCGTATCACAAGTGATGGTAAATAGAGGATAGATCTATGGCTAAGTTAGCAAATACTACAATTGGAATCCATGCTATGATCACTTTTATAAAAATCTATTTAACGGGGGTGACTTCATTCGAATTAAGCAGTGTAAGTGTGACCGCTATCGCCTGATCAACAAATGATCGCTCTGGACGAGATTTCAAGATTACGGTTAGTCCGATTAACGATAAGATTAGCGCCTGCGCCAAAGCCTTCGCATTGATACCACGCTTGAGCTCACCTGATTGAATACCTCGTTCAATGGTCTCTTGAAATATGACAGATAGGTACATTTGATGTTCTCTGGTGAGAATTTCAAATTTCTCGTCATGGGGCGCAAGTTCGACCATGGTATTGATGCAAAAACAGCCCCGACTTCGATCTTCTGCATATTCCTCAACAACCACGCTTTCAAAATAAGCGGAAAAAGCTTCTATTACAGAAGAATGGTTCTGTAGTCTAGCTCGTACTTCGGATGCGCGGGACATTGTGTATCTTCGTAGCGCAGCTTCGAACAATTCTTTCTTGTCTCCAAAGGTCGAGTATATACTAGGGCGTTGAATCCCCATTCTGGAAGTTAAATCGCTTAATGAGGTAGCTTCATATCCCTTTTCCCAAAATAGCTCCATCGCTGCTTCTAATACTTTTTGTTCATCAAATTCACGGGTTCTTGCCATAATGAATACCCCTCGTTAATCTTGAATTTTTGTTCATTACTCCATGATTCCGGACATCTCAACTGTCGATTTTTCTGTACCAAAAAGTATATTATCATTTTATATTTAGCCGGATAATTTGTCAAATGAAGCCGGGTCTATTTCAACAAAGGAGAAGATTTATAAGGAAATGACCAGTAAAATCATTTTTTTATTGACATTAAGTATAACAGCGGTCTATATTTACTGGGGATAATAACGTACCGATTAGTATGTTATTTTTATTATCATGTCATATGAAGGGGGAAAGGTGTGTACAAAACAGAGGAGGTTTTAGAAATGGCAGCAGTCAACGCCAATAGCAAGGCAGATTCGTCACAGGCACCGCTGATCGGGTCTGATTCAGAGCAACCTGCTTCTATGTCTCGCTATGTGACTCTATTGTTTGCGGTTGCCTGCGGGATGTCGGTTGCCAATATCTACTTCGCACAACCGATACTCGATCGGCTGTCAAGTGAGTTCGGTATTGACTATTCTATCATTGGCATCGTTGTTACCATCACGCAGATTTTTTATGGATTGGGCCTGCTGCTCTTGGTACCGCTTGGAGATTTACTGAACCAACGCCGCTTGGTTATCGGTCAGATGTTATTGTCCATGATAGCTCTGGTTATCGTTGGAACAGCGGCCAACAGCACCGTACTATTTGCAGGTATGGCTATGGTGGGCCTGCTAGCCGTTGTGACGCAGACTCTTGTGGCGTTCGCGGCAACTATGGCGGCGCCTGCTGAACGGGGACGTGTCGTTGGCATGGTAACAAGCGGGATCGTAATCGGCATACTTCTTGCGCGGTCCATTTCAGGCATATTAACCGATCTTGCGGGTTGGCGATCCGTGTATATGGTCTCTGCAGCGCTGATGCTTGTTATGGTTTGTATGTTTTATAAGGTACTGCCTCGTGTTGAACGCGAGGTGAAATCACTGTCCTATCCTCAACTGCTAGGATCGGTGTTTAGGTTATTTATTCAAGAACGAATATTACGTATCCGTTCTATTCTCGCTCTGCTGATTTTTGCTGATTTCAGTATTTTATGGACTTCACTCGTACTGCCTCTTAGCTCTGCACCATTATCGCTTTCGCACAGTGCAATTGGAGCATTCGGTCTTGCAGGTGTAGCTGGAGCGTTAGCTGCAGCTCGAGCGGGGAAGCTTGCTGATCGAGGTTACGGACAGAGAACGACGGGCACTGCTCTAACCTTGTTATTGGTTTCATGGTTGTTCATCAGCTATACAGAACAATCGCTGTTTGCATTGGTCATTGGTATCGTGCTTCTCGATTTGGCCGTACAGGCCGTACATGTTACGAATCAGACGATGATCCTCCCGTTGCGTGCAGAGGCTCGTAGTCGACTTACCGCCGGGTATATGGTGTTCTATTCGATTGGAAGTGCTGGTGGTTCCATTGCTTCGACCCACATCTACGCGCATTACGGCTGGGAAGGAGTATGCATGCTTGGGGCTTCTGTTAGTGCTGCAGCGCTGCTGTTTTGGGCAATGACTCTCCGCACTACGGCTGCCGCAATAAAGTAAGCTTCTGTCGCATGAGTACAGATTCATCGTCATAAAACTGCAGCTACAAATCAATCTGAATTAATTTCTCTCAATGCAATAGAAACTTTTTGATTAAAGGAGCGGGTGTTCGTGGAAATAGGTATAACCTCGTTTGTAGAAACCAAGCCGGATGTTCACACGGGTGAAGTGATCAGTCACGCACAGCGGCTGCGTGAAGTTGTCGAGGAAATTGTCCTTGCTGATCAGGTGGGACTTGATGTGTTTGGCATAGGTGAGCATCATCGGGAGGACTATGCGGCATCTTCACCAGCTATTGTACTGGCTGCGGCTGCAGCTCAGACGAAACGGATACGGCTGACCAGCGCTGTGACAGTGCTTTCTTCCCTTGATCCGGTGCGTGTGTTTCAGGATTTTGCTACGCTCGACGGCATTTCAAATGGACGTGCGGAGATTATGGCGGGCCGAGGGTCCTTTATCGAATCTTTCCCATTGTTTGGCTATGATTTGGACGATTATGCTGAGCTGTATGAAGAGCATTTGGAATTGCTCCTTAAAATACGGGGATCCGAGAAAGTAACCTGGAAGGGCGGGCATCGGCCAGCGATTAACAATTTGGGCGTATATCCACGGCCCGTTCAGGATTCAATACCGATATGGGTTGGCAGCGGGGGGAGACAGGAGTCGGCTGTCCGTGCAGGTTTGTTAGGACTACCACTGATGCTGGCGATCATTGGTGGAAGTCCAACGGATTTTGCACCGCTCGTGCAGCTGTATAAGAAAGCAGCGGCGCACGCTGGCCATGACGAATCGCGGCTTAAGGTTGGGGCGCACTCGATAGGATTTGTTGGAGAGAATACGAAGCGAGCTGCAGATACATTTTTTCCTTCTACCATGGCAGGTATGAATCGATTAGGCATGGAGCGGGGATGGGCGCATTATGATCGCTCTAGCTACGATGCCGCGCGCAGCTTCGAGGGTGCACTGTATGTCGGCGACCCCGAGACGGTTGCCCAGAAGATCATTCACCTTCGCAAAAATGTAGGCGTTACACGCTTTATGCTGTATGTACCGTTAAGCACGATGCCGCATGCCGAGGTAATGAGAGCCATTGAGCTGCTTGGAACAGAGGTAGCACCCCGAGTTCGGGAGGAAGTAGCCAAGTGGGAAGCTGAGATGGACATTTGAAAGTACATTGAATGATATTGGAGGAATTTGCATGGATCTCGAAAGTCGGGTATTACCGGAATTAAGGCCGATATTAACACAATTTCCTGGTTTTCAACTGGAGGGAAATTTAGAATTGAGCAGGAGCTATTTGTCGAGTTCTCCTATTGAGGGGTCAACGCATGTACGCACGACAAGCCGCATGATCCCAAGCGCAGAAGGGGAGGTGCGGGTCAAAATTTACGAACCAAGTGAGCGAACGGAAACGGATGCTAAGCTTCCAGCGATGTTATGGATTCACGGGGGAGGTTATGTGCTGGGGAACCCTGATATGGACGATGCATTGTGCGAACGTTTTGTGCAAGCGGCTAATTGCGTCGTCGTGTCTGTTGATTATCGACTTGCCCCGGAGCATCCCTATCCAACTGCTATCAATGACTGTTATACCAGCTTAACGTGGATGACGGGCGAGGCTGAGTCGCTGGGCATCGATCTGAATCGGATCGCAATTGCAGGTGCAAGCGGGGGCGGTGGTCTGACTGCAGCTCTTGCTCTAATGGCCCGTGACAAGGGTGGTCCAGCCCTCATTTTCCAAATGCCGCTGTATCCGATGATCGACGACCGAAATGTTACGGCGTCAAGTTATGAGATTACGGCCGATAACGCAATCTGGAATCGGACGAATAATTTGGAGGCTTGGAACATGTACTTAGGTAAGCACACAGAAGACAGCGAGTTATCTCCATATGCGGTACCGTCGAGAGCGGAAAGTTTGGCAGGGCTACCGCCTACCTATACTTGCATAGGTCAGCTCGATTTGTTTCGAGATGAGACGATCGAATATGTGATACGACTTGCGCAAGCGGGTGTAGACGTCGAATTTCATATGTATCCCGGCACTTTCCACAGCTTTGAAATGATGGTTCCACAAGCGGAAGTCAGTCAACGCGCCAGTCAGAGCTATATAGATGCGATGGCGAGAGCGCTTAATCCTTGAACACATAGATGACCTTTAAGCTGAACCGTACCATAAGTAGGGGCAAGTTTTTTCGCAATATAAGTATGATACGATATCTTGAAGTAGAACCTGTTGATCCGCAGCTAAAGCCCCTTTCCTAGTCAACGGCTTTACCGCTACCGCTTTTTATTCTGGGTTGTGGTCCCTTTTACCTCGCCAATCTGGATTAGTCCGTTTCCGGATTGCGTAATGACAACGTTCGTACCCACATGGTCGATATCCAGTGCACCCCCTAACGTTTCCCCTCCGTTCTCTCCGAGACCCAAGTCCAGTAATGAATTGAACCTAAGACAGATATGGAAAAGGTAATTTTTAGTTAAAGTAAGTTGCAGAGGTATTTAATTAACATATAGGCGGGGTGCATTTATGGAATTAATCATTGAAAATGTGAGCAAGAAATATAAGGGGGATTTTTATGGACTCAGGGACTTATCTCTAGAGATAACAACAGGCGTTTTGGGATTGCTGGGCCCGAATGGTGCTGGGAAATCGACGTTGATGAGAATTTTATCCACCATTCTCGGCCGACAGGGGGCAAGGTGAGCTGGAACGGCATCGATATTACGAAAGAACCCAATGCTGTGCGGCACATTTTAGGCTATTTGCCACAAGATTTTGGCGTCTACCCGCATTTAAATGCGGTTGAGTTTTTGGAATATTTGGCGTCAATCAGAGGGCTGGATTATAAAATCGCAAGAAAAAGAATTGACGAGCTGCTGCACCTGGTTAATCTGCATGAGGTTCGCAAAAAACCGCTGAACGGTTTTTCTGGCGGGATGAGGCAACGAGTAGGTATAGCACAGGCGTTACTGAACGATCCTCAGCTACTGATTGTTGATGAGCCCACAGTTGGGCTTGATCCTGAGGAACGTATTCGGTTCCGTAATCTGCTATCCGAATTATCTGGAGAACGTATTGTTATTTTATCCACCCATATCGTATCCGACATTGAAGCGACCGCAACCGATATCGCCATTGTCAATCAAGGTCGAAGTGTCATACAGGCGGCTCCAAGCGAACTATTGGCAGCAACGGTAGGCAAAGTGTGGGAGTGGCTGATCCCGAGTCATACATGGATGGAGGTACGCAAACAACTGCTGGTCAGCAGCACCATTCAAACCAGTGAAGGGGTACGTGTAAGGGTTATTGCCGATACTCAGCCTTCTGCGGAGAGCCGCTTGGTTACGCCGACTTTAGAGGATGCATATTTGTATTACATTTCAGCACACAAGCAGGGGGCAACAGCATGACCTCGCTTCGTATTCTCTTTCATATGATGAAAGCTGACTATTTGGAAAGGGTCCGACGCTATAGCTTTTTGATTACAGTGCTCCTCTCCATTTACCTCGTATATAAGTACATACCTTCAAGTGATGAATATTATTTAACCTTATCGCTGCAATCGATGCGCGGCCTATATAACTCTGCATGGGTCGGTAGCGGAGTCGCGGTATTAGCATCCATGCTATTAAGTCTTCCGGCGTTTTTTCTAGTGAAAAATGCGATAGAACGAGATGTGCAGACTGGGGTTGGGCAAATCATTGCGACGACTCCGATTACTAGGTGGATGTACACTATGGGCAAAATGTGGAGCAACTTCGTTTACTTGCTGTCTATCGTTGCTGTGTTAATGGTATCTGCGCTTGCCATGCAGCTCATTAGAGGGGAAGATTACGCGGTTGATTTGGTCGCTTTATGGCTACCATTTCTGTATTCGACATTGCCGACAATGGCTTTGGTGGCTTCAGTTGCCATCTTTTTTGAAGCTGTACCTGGGCTGCGTAAGGGATTGGGCAATTTAATATATTTTATGATATGGATCTTTTCGCTGATTTTTTCGACCAAGGCAACTCACTCCACCCAGGATATGTTCGGAATTTCACCGATTATTACCAACATGTCGAGCGAGGCAAACGAAAGGATTCCTAATAGCCATGGAGGCCATGTCTCAGGGATAAGCCCCTTGAAGGGAGACCTGCTAACCTACGACTGGAACGGCGTACATTGGACGATCCAGATGTTTTTAGAACGGTATATGTGGCTTGCTGCGGCAGTAATGATCGTAACAGTGGCTTCATTCTTTTTTCACCGATTTGATCTGAGACGTTACGTTAAAATAAACAGAACAAGCAAGCCCGATGAAGCTAAAAAAGCAGAGCCGCACAATAAGCCTGCATATAGGAAGGAAACAGAAATAAAGCTAACTCCTTATGCTGCTGCAAAGGGGCAACCAAACTATTTTAAAACATTTGCTCTGGAACTGCGTCTTATGCTCAAAGGGCAACGCGTGTGGTGGTACTTGGCAGCGTTGGTTATGATCGTATTAGGTTTAGTACTGCCGATAGAATCTTTAACAGCGTATGTTGTACCTTTTACATGGCTGCTGCCTATCCTCATTTGGTCGACTATGGGGACAAATGAAACGGATTACCGTACCCATTCATTGATTTTCACAGCGGTGCATCCCGTTCGAAATACATTTATCGGATTGTGGCTTGCTGGAATTATCGTTGCTTATTTGACGGGCAGCGGAGCGCTCATTCATTTTCTTATTGCAGGCGAATGGGAAAGTTTAAAGGCTATGGTCGTTGGCGGAATATTTATACCTACATTAGCTGTAGCGTTGGGCATATGGTCTGGGAATGGCAAGCTGTTTCAAGTGGTATTTATGCTGCTGTGGTATCTGGGTCCCTTGAACAAGTGGGAGGCTGTGGATTTTATAGGGTCGACACCGCAAGGTCTGGACCGAGGGGTATATGTGTATTACTTGCTAGCGACTATTATTTTGCTGATACTGGCCGTCATGGGAAGAGCACGTCAAGCGAGAATGTATAGTTAAAAGTAGTTAAAGCGTCAAAGCGTCAAAGCGTCAAAGCACAGTGATGTGCTTTTGACGCTTTTTTGGTCTGATTTTTCAATTTTTCATGTAAGGGGCAAATGGGGGATAAGAAGCTCGTGTTATTGATCGGCGGCCAATTCCATAAAGTGGTTTGCGGCTAGCCGAACAGCCAGCACACTTCCTGTATTAAGGGAATTGTCGAAATAAAGGACATGATTGTTTTTGACTGCCTCAAGTGATTGCCATACCGCCAGGCTCTCGTTTTGCTTAACGGCGGCTTTGGCCACCGCTATATCATGCTGAAAAATAATGTAATCCGGGTTCATATCGGACAGAGCTTCCACGGAAAGCACATCGTTGTCTGCGGGATAGCCTTTCGGCACTAGCAAGCCAAAGCCAGTCGTTTCATTGTAGTACGTCGTGTTGTTTGTGCCTTGGGCATGAAAGGTGCCGTCATCGCCAACCCGCAGCAGGGCAAACGTTTTATCTTTCAAAGCGCCAAGCTGCTGCCTGGATTTTTCAATGTTTTCTTTCGTTTCTTTAATGTATTGCTCTGCCAATTCCTCTTTGCCTACAATTTGGGCGCTAAGCATGGTGGCCTCTTCCCATGTATCTGCGTAATTGATTTGAACGACCGGAGCGATTTTGCTCAATTCGTCATAAAGGGCGTCTATATGCCCTTTAAAGGTCACAATGACATCCGGATTTGTCTCGATAATCTTCTCAAGATTGAGCTCCCGTCCGCTACCCAAATCAATAACCTCGGCTGTGTCGGCATAAGGCTTCAGTGTAGCGTATTCTGCGAGCGCGCTTGCCGCACTGCCGGACGCAATAGGAGGCGTGTCCAAGGCGAAAAAGTAGTCCAAATACAAAGGATGAAGCACCGCTACGCGCTTGGGCTGCTCCTCTAGCACAACGTCATGGCCCGCGCCATCGGTAATCGTTCTTGGCCAAGCGGCAGCGGCTGCGGCAGTGCTTTCTTCGTCTGCGCTTGTATCGGCGGTCTGTGCGCTTCCAGAAGGAGAGGGACTGCTCGCGCTTGGAGCAAGATCGCTTTCTGTTGGCTGATTATTTCCGCTTGCGCCAGAACAACCGGCGATGAGAGCGGTCAGAATAAAAAAGGAAACAATGAGTCCGAGCAGTTTGCTCATGAGGAATCCTCCAGATTAAGTGTGTGATTTTGTATAAAGATGCTTCATTAAATCGCGATTCTTTTCCGTGAACAGTTCGTTATGCGAGGATATCATCCCGTTAGCGCTAGCATCTGGTGTTATAAACTGCTTGGCTTTATTGACGGCATTGGCGGCATCCTGGAACGCTCCCGCTATGAGGTGCAGCTTGCCTTCATGATGCAGAATATCGCCAGCGGCATAGAGGCCCGGCACAGAGGTTTCGCTCGATGGTGTTCCCGCAACCTGATAATTGAGCAGCTCGATATTGATTTTGCTGTTGCCCAGCAATTCCTTGTCGCGCTCGTAGCCGTGATTGATGATGACCTCATCGATTGCCAGCTTGAATAGGTTTTCCCCTTCATTCTGGTTCAGCAGCACAGTTTCGATCCGGCTATGATCCTCCGTTGCGATCAGCTTGTCGATGGTGCTGTTAAGCAGGCATTCCACACCGTTTTTTTGCAGGCGGGTCACTTCCGCTTCATGTCCCTTTAAAGCATCCTTCCGGTAGGTCAAATAAACCTTCTTGGCAATATGAGCGAGCTCATTGGCCCAGTCTACTGCAGAATGGCCGCCGCCTGAGATCAATACGGTTTTATCCTTAAAGCGGGCCAATGATTTGACGGTATAGTGCAGGTTGGTGACCTCGAACCGTTCTGCCCCTTCAATCTCCAGCTTAATGGGCTTCAAAATGCCCCCGCCAACCGCGAGCAGCACCGCTTTGGACAGATGCGTCTGCTGGGTCGCTGTATGCAAGACGAAATGGCCGTCTTCGTTTTGGTCAATCGAGGTGACCTTCTCGCCGAGCACCACCTCCGGATGGAACGTCATCCCCTGCGTTACGATCTGGTCAATCAGCTGTGCTCCCAGTATCGGAGTCACGCCTCCTACGTCCCAGATCATTTTTTCGGGATAGACATGAACCTTGCCGCCAAGCTGGGGCTGAAATTCAATAATCTTGGTTTTCATTTCCCGCAGCCCGCTGTAAAAGGCTCCGAACAATCCGGCGGGACCGCCACCAATAATCGTAAGGTCATATAATTCTTGTTCATTTATCATGCCTATTCACCTCGTTTTGTTGTTGATCCCTCATTTAATCAACAATGATTATTATTATCAATATGTAGTATAGCAAGAACCGGAATGCTTGCGAATGCACAAATCACAAATGGGATATGGATTATTATCAAAGGGGAGAAAGAAGGAGCGGGAGCATGGGGGATTTGTTAGTTCCTGTTTATAAATGTTCATGCTCCTGTTTTTCGGAATAAGCGGAAGGGGACAAGCCAAACTTCTTTTTGAAAATGCGGCTGAAATACAGCGGATTGGAATAGCCGACACTTCCCGCAATGTCGCGGATGGGGAATTGACCTATTTTTAATAGCTCGCTGGCTCGTTCCATTCGATAATGAATGACATAGTCAATCGGGCGGAATCCGGTATATTTATGAAAGAAATAAGAAAAACGTTTTGGGCTCATCGCATGCAGCTCGGAAAGCTCGCCCAGTGTCAACGGATGCATATAGTGGCCGTTAATATAGGCAACTGCTTCTTCGATCGCTGTTTTGTCAGGCGGATAGCCGCTTTCACCACTTTCTCTGTGCTTGCAGCCTACGAGCACCTGATGCATAATGCCAAGAAACAATTCCTTAGCTCGAAGCTTTCCAATCCCGCCTGGGGAATGCATATGCTGATGAAGCATGGCCAAATGTTCATGTACGCGCGAGTGGACACCCGGCTCTAGTCTGAAATGGGTATCGCATGTGTGGGCACTATCCGTGTCTTGCTGGTTATCAAGCCGGTATAACACGAGATAATATTCATACACCGATTGGCTTGTCACATGCGAATTCAGCAGCTTGTTCGGGGGTGAATGAAAAATCGCTCCCGGCTGCAGATCATAGGTGGCATCATCCACCTGTAATCGGGCTTCTCCACGAATGGGAAACAATAGCCCGTGTCTTGTTGTTTTATAACCGCGCAGGATGTTGTCGGGCTGGATGACGAACCGATGGACTTCAGCTATATCATAGGAACGGCCCGCAAACATTTCGGCTAATTCTTCGACATTAATCATGCTCCCTCACTTCTTCCGTTAGTATCTATTTATATAGAAGTATACGTCAGAACGGAGCAAAACTGTAGCGGGATGGCGGCTATTGGTTCACTTCATAGGCGAAAAAAGGGCGGCAACCAGCGGTTGCGGGGCGCTGCAACCAAAGCGGTCTTTACTTTGGCATAAGGATCAGCAAATAATGACGTATAGAAAACGGAAGGGTTGCTGCTGAAATATGGTTTTTGGAGGACACAGATTCCGCTATTCTGGCATTTTCTACGATTTCTGGCCATAAGCGGACAGGAGATCCGTTATCGCCCTAATCCTCCCTCCAAAATGGTCATTTGCAGCACAATAGCGGCTCCTGAGTCCGCAGCCTGTGCTATAACCCACGATCCGCTTGAAATAGCTGCTGCTGTGTCCGCCGAACCTATCTTGATCCTGGGAGAAAACTCTTGAAACGAAGAGCATGAAGCTGCCTTTAAGTACACAAGTTCATATTCACGGGGACTGATCTTCTCGGCAGTACAGGAAATACGTGTGACATGCTGGGCTTGGCTTGATCTGGCTCTGTCTCTGGATCTAGCTCTAGTCGCGCTTACATTTGCATACATGCCCTAGTGCCTGCCCAAACAAACAGTGAATGAGGGTAAGCTGCTTCCCTCTCAGAGATAATGGCCGGGGAGCCTTTATCAACGCAGCCAATGAGGCTTCGTTTTTAGCTAGGGCCTTGCCCGCAAGTGGCTCCCGGCGCCCACTTATCGCTGGCTCATTAACTTTTTGGATTCAAAATAAAGGACTTGAATAAATTTTTTGGTGTTTTGCCTGATCATGCTAATGGACGCCGATTCTTCATCCTCTATATCCTTCATCCGTTTGCGGATGTCGCTTAAATCAAAAAACTTATTCGCGTATTGCTCGAATTTCGGATTGGAGTAATCAAGTAACCCCAGGGAGGCCAAGTGGGTTAGCGCTTGGTTCACCGTTCGCCGTACACGCTGTTCGGCGGCTTTTCCCTCCTTTTTCAAGTCGGTCTCAGAAGCGGTGGGGCCGAGTTTTTTCAAGGCGAGCTGTTTGTACGTGTCTTGAAGCGGAGGGAAGCCTTGCTCCAATGGATGCTCGCTATCGTAACGGAACAAATAATCGAGCATCTCCAGCAAGTCCTTGCAGCCGGCTTCGCCGATTAGCCCAAGGTCCGACAGCACATAGTTTCCGCAAGTGATGATGCTTTTATCAGGAGAGGCTGCCTCTTTCTCCGTTATTGCGCCGCCTAAGCCTAAGGCACTGAGCGACTTTTGAATATCTCGAAGCGATTGATGCAATCGCAGCAGCTCGGAAACTTTGCGTATGACCGAAATAAATTCCAAACGATTTATCGGCTTGGTGATATAATGTTCAATTCCGAAGGAATAGGCTTTGCCGATCATGTCCTTCGACTCCACTTGAGACAGCATGACGATTTTTCCTTTGAAGCTGCTTGATATTTCTCGAACCGTTTCTATGCCGTCGCGAATGGGCATCAGCAAATCAATCAGAACGATATCCACCTGCTTAAGGTCGAGCAGCGTATTATCGACATACGCTCCGTCTTCGGCTTCCCCTACAACACTTCCTAAATCCTCATCCTCAATCATTTGCTCCAGCATGGAGCGTACGGCCGGATCGTCATCGATTATAAAGAAACGCATCCTTCGACTCCTCCTTTCCTATTTGACCCACAGGCAGTGTGATCGTGAAAATAGTGCCTTGCTCATCGTTCCCAGCTTGAACTTGGACAGTTCCAAGCAGACGCTCCGTCTCTTGCTTGACATAAGCCAGACCGATTCCCGTAGAAGGGTTGCCGGATTTATCGTATTTCGTCGTATATCCGGGTATGAAGATTTTCTCCCGATACTTGGGTGCAATTCCCGGGCCATTATCGGCTACGCGGAAAACGACAGCTTCCTGCTCCCGTTTAACCTCCACTCGGATAGACCCCGCTTCATTTAGTGCCTCGACGGCATTCACGACCAAGTTATTGAGCAAGGACAATGAAACGTATACGTGACACAAAGGAAAGGCGCCTTCTGTATGCAGCGAGAAATCGATCTGCTTGCCGAGCGAGCGGGCATATTTCTGATTCGATCGTAGAACAATATCAACTAAGGCTTCCAATGGCATATAGTCGCTTTCGTGCGATATTAAGCCGGACAGCCCGGCATAAATGCGTTGATTGTCCTTTTTGATATCGTGAACCTGTCCAGCAATTTGTAGAGCCTTTTGAGCTAGCTCGTCAAGCGGCTCGGGTTGTTCAGCTTTTAAAGATTGATATAACCCGTAGCTGTCCCGGGCGATATTCTCCGCATTGTGCAGCGTTTTCTTCAATTGAATGGATTCCTCGTACAGCTCCGAGATAAGGAGAAGCATCTTCTCGTTTTCCTTGCGCGTCAGCTCCTCGGCCGCCTTCGACTGGCGCAATATGACGAGATTGAATAAGGAAAGCACAAAGAAGCTTCTAAAAATCCCGATGAGCAAAATTTGATTCCAAGTATAGAAGCTCACGACTTGCTCCGTAACCGAATAGCGCATCAGCAGTTCTGCCAACGATGCAGCAATTTCAATCGTCACGCCTAATAAGCCGAGAACAATGGGGCGGTTATGATAACGATTCAGTCGTACAGCTCTAAATGCCACCGCATAGGTCAAATAATAGAAGAATACCGGATAGTGGTGCAGAAAAGCAGCGTCCCAGCTCCTGGCCGGTTCGATGGCCACCTCAAGCCCCGTGCGAAAAAAGGTAACCGCAGCGCCGACAAGCAGACCGGAGACAAAAGGGGAAGGAAACCTCAGCCAGAGTAAAAACAGAAAGAAGGTGGGCGTTCCCAGACTGACCCGAAAATCATTATGAAACGGATAAAAATTCAATTCCCCCGCAAGCGGCACCGAAACAACCATCAGCAGAAACAAAAGCCATTTGTCTTTCAATGCTACATCCCAGCCTCCTTTCTTGCACGACGTAACAGTCATTCGACATCTTTTTCCATATTCCTCCGTAAAAAGCTTTCTTTCTTCCTCCTCATTATGCCGAAATTAATAAATTCTTATAACGAATATGTAGATTTAAATAGATTTGTGTAGCTTGCCTGTACAATGAAACCATTCAAAGGAATAGCGAAATTATACAATATGAAAGCGCTTAATAACCTACAGAAAAGGGGAAGCATGATGAAAAAATTTGGTTTGGCTTTTCAAATTTTAGTCGGCCTCGTATTAGGGGTAGCTGTAGGGGCTATCTTTTATGGCAACCCAACCATCGAAAGCTACTTGAAGCCGGCGGGGGACATTTTCATACGATTGATCAAGATGATTGTCGTTCCCATTGTCGTCTCCTCTCTAGTTGTCGGAATAGCTGGTGTTGGAGATATTAAAAAACTCGGCAAGCTGGGCGGGAAGACGATTCTTTATTTTGAAATCGTGACGACAGCAGCCATTGTTTTCGGCCTGCTCATCGCGGATATTTTTCAGCCCGGAGCTGGCGTTAATATGACGGGGTTAGCCAAGTCGGACATCTCGGGTTATGTGGAAGCAACGGAAAAGGTGACCAATCATAGCTTTATGGATACCTTTGTAAACATTGTTCCAAAAAACATTTTCGAATCATTAGTAGCTGGCGATATGCTCGCCATCATCTTTTTCTCGGTATTTCTGGGTCTGGGCATTGCCGCTATCGGCGAGAAAGGGAAGCCGGTTCTTTCTTTCTTCCAAGGTCTTGCCGAATCGATGTTTTGGGTAACGAATCAAATTATGAAATTTGCTCCGATCGGCGTTTTTGGATTAATCGGCATGACGGTATCTAAATTCGGCATTGCCTCGCTGCTTCCTTTGGGGAAGCTAGTATTGGCCGTGTATGTGGGCATGATTCTGTTTGTAGTGCTTATTCTCGGCCTGATAACGAAGCTATGCGGAACTAGTCTTATATCGATCATTCGCATATTGAAAGATGAACTCATACTCGCGTATTCGACAGCAAGCTCCGAAACAGCGCTTCCCAAGATGATGGAGAAGATGGAGAAGTTCGGAGTTCCTAAATCCATTACCTCTTTCGTCATCCCGGTCGGATATTCGTTCAATTTGGATGGGTCGACCTTGTATCAAGCGATAACGGCATTGTTTATCGCACAAATGTACGGCATTCACATGCCGATCAGCTCTCAAATTATGCTGGTGCTTGTACTGATGCTGACCTCGAAAGGAATTGCCGGGGTGCCGGGCGCTTCGTACGTCGTTCTGCTGGCCACTCTTGGGTCAGTTGGCATTCCGCTCGAAGGGCTTGCCTTTATCGCGGGTATTGACCGCATTTTGGATATGGCCCGTTCAGTAGTCAATGTCCTTGGAAATTCCATCGCCGCGGTTGTAATGGCGAAATGGGAGAAACAATATGATCAGAATAAGGGACAACAATATTTGGAGACGCTCAAAAAAAGTTCGTAAGACCATAACAAGGGGGAATGTCCAATGTCAGCTCATTTTAGAATCGAAAAAGATTTCCTTGGCTCTAAAGAAGTGCCGGAAGACGCCTATTATGGCATTCAAACGATGCGAGCAGTAGAAAACTTTCCAATTACAGGTTACCGCATTCATGAAGAGCTAATCCGTGCGATGGCTATCGTTAAACATGCGGCAGTTGAAGCGAACATGGAAATTAGACAGCTGAACCCGGAAACCGGAAAAGCCATTATGCAAGCGGCGCAGGAAATTATAGATGGAAAATGGCATGAGCAATTTATCGTTGACCCGATACAGGGCGGAGCAGGCACCTCCATTAATATGAATGCCAACGAGGTCATTGCCAACAGGGCGATCGAAATCCTTGGAGGAACGAAGGGCGATTATTTCAATGTTAGTCCTAACACGCATGTGAATATGTCCCAGTCGACCAACGACGCTTTTCCGACAGCGATTCATATCGCCGTACTCGTTTTAATTGATAAGCTGCTGGCGACGATGGAGGAAATGCTGGCGGCGTTTCGGAAAAAGGCTGTGCAGTTCGATGGCATTATTAAAATGGGGCGGACGCATCTTCAAGATGGCGTACCGATCCGCCTCGGGCAGGAGTTTGAGGCCTACAGCCGGGTTCTGGAGCGTGATATTAAGAGGATCAAGCAAACCCGCGGCCACTTGTACGAGGTCAATATGGGGGCAACGGCCGTTGGAACGGGCCTCAATGCCGATCCCCGCTACATTAAGCGGGTCGTTGAATCGCTTGCCGAGCTTAGCGGCTTGCCGCTTATCAATGCAGAGCACTTGGTCGACGCTACGCAAAATACGGATGCTTATACAGAAGTGTCTGCGGCGCTCAAAGTATGCATGATCAACATGTCCAAGATCGCCAATGACTTGCGCCTGATGGCTTCCGGGCCGCGTGCCGGATTCGGGGAATTGAATTTGCCTGCCCGCCAGCCGGGCTCGTCCATCATGCCAGGCAAGGTCAATCCGGTTATGGCGGAGGTTGTCAATCAGGTGGCGTTCCAGGTCATAGGCAATGACCATACGATTTGTTTGGCTTCTGAAGCAGGGCAGCTTGAGCTTAACGTCATGGAGCCAGTACTCGTATTTAATTTGCTTCAATCCCTCAGCATGATGAATCAAGTATTTAAAGTTTTTCGCGCTCATTGCTTGGAGGAAATCGAAGCGAATGTCGAGCGCTGCAAAGAGTACGTGGAGAAAAGCGTCGGGGTTATCACTGCGCTCAACCCGCATCTTGGCTATGAGGTTGTAGCCCGAATTGCGCGAGAAGCGATTTTGACAGGCCGTCCGGTTCGTGAGCTTTGCCTGCTTTACAACGTGCTGACGGAAGAGGAGCTCCAAATCATTCTTGATCCGTATGAGATGACGAACCCGGGCATTGCGGGAGTAGAGCTTTTGGACCAAAGATAAGGAAGAAATTTCTAGAAATAGAGTGACTCACAAAGGAGAGAGCGAGATGTCCGTAACAAGTGGTGCCAGTACCTATATGATATTTCGGCTGCAAATAGATAAACAACTAACTTCTCTCGGCGATATCGCTGCTGCAATTGAAAGGACAAGCGGGGATATCGTGGGGATTGACGTTATCTCGTCGAGCCGTACGAGCACCGTCCGCGATATTACCGTTAATGTATCCGATCAGGCACACAGCAAGCAGATTGTCGAATCGCTTGAGAAGCTGCAAGGCGTTAAAGTCATTCATGTGTCGGACCGGACCTTCCTTGTGCATTTGGGCGGTAAAATTGAGATCACCTCCAAAATACCGGTGAAAAACCGTGATGATTTATCGCGGGTATATACACCCGGTGTCGCCCAAGTTTGTACAGCGATTGCGGAAAAGCCGAATAAGGCCTACTCGCTGACGATCAAGCGCAATACGATTGCCGTTGTTTCTGACGGAACAGCTGTACTCGGACTTGGCGACATCGGGCCGATGGCGGCCATGCCGGTGATGGAAGGCAAGGCCATGCTGTTCAAAGAATTTGCTGGTGTGGACGCTTTTCCGATATGCCTGGATACGAAGGACACCGAAGAAATTATCCGCATCGTAAAGGCCATCGCTCCGGCATTCGGAGGCATCAATTTGGAAGACATTTCGTCACCGCGCTGCTTTGAAATCGAGGAGCGTTTGAAGCAGGAATTGGACATCCCTGTGTTTCACGATGACCAACACGGAACCGCTGTGGTCATCTTGGCCGGGCTGCTCAATGCGCTCAAAATTACCGGCAAGCAAATGTCGGATATTAAAGTCGTTGTGAACGGTATCGGCGCAGCGGGCATTGCTTGCTCGAAGATGCTTCTGGCTGCGGGCGTGCGCAATTTGATTGGTGTGGACCGCGAGGGCGCCATTAATCGGAACATCCCGTATGGCAATCCTCATTGGAAGGCGTTTGCCGAGCTGACTAATCCGCATCTGGAGACAGGCAGCTTGTCTGAAGTGATCAAGGGAGCGGATGTATTTATCGGCGTGTCGGCTCCGAATATTCTCAAGGTCGAAGACGTCCAGTCCATGGCGAAAGACCCGATCGTCTTTGCAATGGCGAACCCGGTACCGGAGATCGATCCAGAGCTGGCCGAGCCTTACGTTCGTGTGATGGCGACAGGGCGGTCCGACAAGCCGAACCAGATCAATAACGTGCTTTGCTTTCCGGGCATTTTCCGCGGTGCCTTGGATTGCCGGGCGAGTGAAATCAATGAGACTATGAAGCTTGCAGCCGCTCAGGCGATCGCATCCGTTGTGACGGATGAAGAATTGAGCGAAACGTATATTATTCCGAGCGTATTCAACCAGAAAGTAGTGGAAAAGGTAAGAGAGGCCGTTATAGAAGCAGCCTATAATACCGGAGTTGCCCGAAAAAAATTGAGAGATTCCAATAAAGAGTAATTTCGGCTACTATTACGGTGCGTTGCGAAGCTTACTCATAGGAGCAGTTATCACAAAAGTGTTCTTTTGTGATAACTGCTTTTTATCATTTAGGCAGTAAAACTGGTTTACCCATATTACCAAGAACTTTTTCCAAAATATGACATGTATCCTACTTGAGCTTGTCCTTCAAATACTCTTGGATGTAAGGGACAGCCAGTTTGCGGGGAAGGGTACCGTCAATAGAGCTGGATGAGTCTATCTCAATGATTGTCTTATCGGGAGTGCAGAGACCTACAGCTACAGAAAGCACTGTGACTGAGACCACGCAGTTTTGGAAGCTCATTCCTTTTTTGGCGGACTGAGCTTCCGCTATTCTAGCTCTTAATCCCATTTCAGGTCGTAAGCGGACAGGAGATTCGCTATTGCTCTCACATTCCTCTCAAAATGAAGATAGGCAGCACATTAGCGGCTCCTGTGTCCGAAGCCTGTACCAAAACCAGTGATTCGGTTGAATTAGCGGATGCTGTGTCCTCCAAGTTATGCCATTCTCGATAGTAGAGGGTAGAAGTTGAAACGCTGGTTTCTTTCGGGATCCAGCTCGCTTACGTTTGCATACAGGACCTAGCAACAAGTCTTTCATTATTCTTTCACGGGGATTTGTTAAAATTTCAACTAGGGAATTTTAACCAAAATTTTTGGCATGAAAGAAGGCGTACATATTGTCATCCAATCAATCGAGAAAGCCGGTTTACCTTGTACTTATCCTTGTGCTGCTAATGGGATTGCTTACACCCTATGGGCAGAGCACCGTCTATGCAGCACAAGAGGGCATGCGAAGTGTGAAGGGAGTACAGATTTCCGCAGGAGCCAACCATTCCGTCATGTTAAAAGCGGATGGTACCGTCGTCGCATGGGGACTCAATAGTGGGGGCCAAACGAATGTACCGAGAGGCCTTGCTAATGTAATCTCTGTTGCTGCTGGGAGTGAGCATTCACTCGCTCTGAAAGCAGATGGGACAGTTGTCGGATGGGGGAACAATAGCTCGGGCGAAATAACAGTGCCGAATGAATTAGCAGCGGGAGGGGTGACAGCGATTGCTGGAGGAGGAGGTTCTTCACTCGCCTTGAAAGCGGATGGTACGGTTGTAGCATGGGGGGACAATCAATATGGCCAGTCAAGCGTACCCCCAGCGGCATTGCAAGAAGTGATCGCAATCGCTGCCGGAAAAGAGTTTTCGCTCGTATTAAAAGCGGATGGCACGGTCGTTGCATGGGGTCAGCCTGGCGCAACGAATGTCCCTGCTGGCCTGAGTGACGTAGTATCGATTGCCGCAGGGTCCTTATTTGCGATGGCATTAAAAGCGGATGGCACGATTGTTGCATGGGGAAACAACGCTAGTGGTCAAACGGTAATTCCAAATGCAGCGGCAGATGGCAAAGTCATATCGATCTCTGCAAGCAGGGCGACTGCGACTGCTCTGAAAGCGGATGGTACTGTTGTTGCTTGGGGAGAAAATGATGCAGGTCAGACGAACGTATCGGCGGGACTGCATGATGTGGTTGCGATTGCTGCCGGCTGGTTTCATACACTCGCCTTGAAAGCCGATGGCACAGTGGTCGCGTGGGGGAGCAACGCTAATGGTCAGAGGACCGTTCCAGCGGATCATGCTTCGCCCATTAAAGGGAGCAGAATCGCAGCGGGCTGGTCTCACACGCTTGCCTTGAAATCGAATGGTACCCTCTCCGCTTGGGGAGACAATGGCGATGGACAAAGTGCGATACCGGCTGGACTGGGAAGCGTGGAGTCGATCGCTGGAGGAGCGAATCATTCGCTCGCGCTGAAATCGGACGGCACTGTTGCTGCGTGGGGAAGCAACAGCAATGGTCAAAGTAGTGTTCCTATTGGACTGGAAAATGTAGCATCGATTGCGGCGGGAGCGAATCATTCGCTTGCGCTGGAAGCGGATGGGACGGTCACTGCATGGGGAAACAATGCTTATAATGAAAGCACGGTTCCGATCGGACTCGATGAAGTGATTGCAATTGCTGGAGGAGAATTTCACTCGCTCGCCTTGCAATCAGACCATACGGTCGTCGCGTGGGGAAGAAATCATTACGGTCAAAGCACAGTTCCGGCTGGACTGGATCAAGTTGTGTCCATTGCTGCCGGCGCCAACCATTCGCTAGCCCTGAAATTGGACGGCACTGTCGTTGTCTGGGGAAATAATAATAGTGGCCAAAGAGCGGTGCCGAATGGATTGGCAAATGTAGTGTCCATTGCCGCTGGCGCTGAGCATTCGCTTGCCTTGAAAGCAGACGGAACCGTCGTCGCATGGGGAAGCAATGCTAGCGGTCAGATTAACGTGCCAGCTGGATTGGCAAATGTAGTGTCCATTGCCGCTGGCGCTGAGCATTCGCTCGCTTTGAAAGCAGATGGAAGCGTCATTGCCTGGGGTAACGACGATTTTGGCCAAAGCACCGTACCGGGCAAGCTGATCGATTTGAAGCTGCAAGAGGGCGATTTTACGGAAGCCTTTGACGTCACTGTTACCTCCTACACCTATTATTATGACGGGCAGTCTTTGTCCAGTGCCCATATAACACCGACGATGACAGACCCTGACCAAATTTTGGTGTATGTGAACAATCAGTCTATATTGAGTGGCGGTGCGGCGACAATCAATGTAGCGGGAGCGACGGCTGATACGGTCATTCCTGTTCGCGTCGAGCCCTATTTCTTTCCTAATCAAAGGTATACGATTACGCTAGAGATTGATTCAACTCCACCAGTGGTAAAGTTCAGCACTGATGGAGGGTTAACGCCTGCAACAAGCGTCTCAAGCAAAGTAACGGTTAGTGACACGCAAAGCGGCGTGGAGCCTGCCTCGCTGCTGTATGCTTGGACGCAAGGAACAGCCGTTCCGACGGGAGGCTGGACGGCCTTCAGCAGCGAGGATACGTTAAGCCAAACAAATGTTGATGGCGATTGGTACTTGCACATTCAAGCCAAAGATAAAGTGGGTAATATTGTAAATTCTGTATCCAATCCTTTTGTGCTGGACAACACGGCACCGACAGTAACGGTAACCAGTTCAGCAAGCCAAACCGTGAATGCGGCTTTTCCGGTGAACATATTCTTCAACGAGAATGTAAATGGTTTCACCGTGGATGACCTTGTAGTCGTTAACGCTACAGCATCTAATTTGGTTTCTGTTAACGCATCGACTTACACAGCGACCATTACACCGCTGACGAGTGGTCAAGCTGTGACGGTATCGATTGGTGCGGGTGCAGCAGTAAATGCCGCAGGACTGGACAATACAGCATCCAACATGCTCAGCCTGTTGTATAACACGGCACAACCCGTCACTGCATTCGGTGGCTTTACCGATCAGCAAGCATTCGTTGTGCCGCCTACTCAAGTCTCCGTGACTGTGAGCGAATCGGTATATTGGATTAATGATGGGGCTCCACTCACCTCTGCAAATGCAAAGCCTCTGATTAGCCTGACGAAGGACGGACAAGCATTTACTTCTTATACGACAACGTTTGATGAATCTTTGCTAACGTATACGTTGACGTTTAATGGCACGCTTAACAATGGCTTATACAGGGTGAATGTGGCTGGAGGCGAAGTGGAAAATGAATATGGCAATGCGCTTGATGCAGCAACTGCAAGCTTTAGCATAGTGAGTGCAGCAACGCCGCCATCCGTAACACGTTCTAGCAATGCAAACCTAGCTTATTTGAACGTCTTTGCAGGCGGTAAGGCAGTAGAGCTGTCGCCTGTATTTACACCCGGGACTACGGAGTATAGAACGAAGACGGATGCAAAAGAAGTTGAGCTGCAATTGGCACCTGCTCATGTCATGGCAGCGGTTAGATTGCTGGGAGAACAAGTAATAAAGACAACTTCTGTACCTTTGGTCATGGGAGAAAATGTGTTCGCCATCACGGTTCAAGCCGAGGATGGAACGATAAAAACGTATACGTTAAAGATTAATCGTATTTCTGATAATGGAAATACAGGCTCTGCATGTACATTTGAAGATATTAATAATCATTGGGCTGCATCAAATATTTGCGAAGCAGCGAAACTTGGAATTGTGGAGGGTATGAGTGCCGATGCCTTCGTGCCTAATGGCTACGTAACACGGACAGAGTTTGCTCTTATGCTGCTTCGCACCCTTCAAATTCCCATTGGCAATAAATCGATTGCGATGCCCTTTAGCGATAAGGACAGCATTCCAGCCTGGGCACAACAGGCCGTTCAGACAGCGGTAGCTGAGGGTATTCTCGAAGGGTATTCCGATGGGACATTACGGCCGCAGCAAACGGTAAGCCGAGCGGAAATGGCTGCGATGGTCTCCCGGGCAATGAAGTGGGAGATTGACACTCAGGAAGCTGCTTCCTTTACCGATGATGCAAATATTCCAGCCTGGGCCAAAACGCATGTTCACAATGCTCGCGCGAATGGGCTGATAGAGGGCCGGGAAGGCAATAAATTTGTGCCAGCTGGACTTACAACTAGAGCCGAAGCTACTGCCCTGCTGTTGCGGCTTTGGAACTTTCTTTATTAATCCAACAAATTTTTATTTAATAGGCTGCAGTACTCATCCCCCGATGCTGCAGTGCCCATCCCCCGATTTATAACTTAGATTGGCTGAGTATGTCATTGGTTAATGATATGCTCGGCCAGTCTTTTTTTGACTTTCTCTATACGCTGCGGCTTTAGCCCTTATCCCATGCTGTCGAATAATTGGGTTTTTTGATGAAATAGGAGGAGGCATATATTGCGCTCCATGGTTTCGTATTCGTATACTGTATGAAGAGAGTAAAAAGTTATTATTCTATTTATGTCAAATATAGAGGGACTATCCTTATGGATTCCACAATAGAGCTCGTCTCTATGATTGCTTCATTAATCATGATGGGGATTATTTTATTATCGGAGTATGGTTTTAGAAGAGTGCGCGGAGTGGGCTATCTCATCGGTTTGACGATTTGTCGAATGATTTTCTCCGGTGCCATCATTATGGAGCAGAGCCGTTCTCTATTAACGGAAAAGCTGATTTTTCGTAATATTCAGCATACGATGCTTAATTTAATGGTGCCTTTCTTAATTCTATTTGTCTATTATTTGATCGGTTCCGACAAGATCATTAAGCTTCGCTGGAAGGTCCTGCTGTTCACGGTATTTGTGCTATGGTCGCTGCTGGTGTGGCTCAACCCTGAGCTTCATTTGATTTTTCGCACGATTGAGCTCTATAATGGCGAATTAATAACGACAAGAACTATTTATTCCATCATATTTACGCTAGTTTGCTACAGCATCGTGGCTGTATGTATTTATTTTTTAATTCATTATGTGCGTAATATTCGAGATGATTTTCGCAAGCCAGGCATGTGGGTTCTATGTCTAGGATCATTGCCTCTGGTGCTTGAGATTATTAAATTCGTGAATCCTGAAATGTCGTCATGGCTGCTAAGGCTCTCGGTTTATTGTGGATTTACAGGTATGATCATGCTGGTCATTGCCATGCGGTATAAGTTTTTCTCTATTGTTCCTTATGCCAGGGATGCCGTGCTCGATACGCTTCAGGAAAGTATATTGATCGCGAATGCTTCAGGAAAGATCATCGACAGCAATAAAAAGGCTGTTCAGTGGTTTTTAGAGCTGGGCCATGCCGAGATTTATGACCGGGAAATGGCGGAGCTGCTAGCACCATGGCCGCAATGGCAGAAGTTGTGCATGTCCATGCAGCAGGGCAGTGTGGAAATTGACACTTGGCTTAATGGCGAGAGGAAAATTTACAGCATAAACGTGTATCCGCTGCATAAGCAGAGCAAGCATACGCAGGGCAGTATTTCCCTTATCTTCGATATAACAGAGAAGCAGCGCCATCTGGAGCAGATCGCACAGCTTAACCAGCTGAAGGATCAACTGTTTACGATCGTCTCGCATGATATCCGCAGTCCACTGGCATTACAGTTCCAACTGATTGAGCTTCTAGAAGAGGACAGAGCCAGAATGGAGAGCGATCACCGGGAAATCGTTGAGGCGCTAGGTGGCCAGATCCGCAATACGCTCGGCATAGCCAATAATTTGCTGGAGTGGTTCCGCAGTCAGCGGGAAGATGTGTCCCTCCGGCTACAGCTGCTGGAGCTGTCTGAGGTTGTGGAGGAGTGCATCCATCTGATGCATATTACAAGCGAGGCCAAGCAAATAAATGTACATCATACCATTGCTGCACAGACTTATGTGTACGCTGATCAGCAGGTGCTTGGCTTAGTTATCCGCAATTTGTTATCCAACGCGATTAAATTTACTGGGGTGGGCGGCTCCGTTCATATAGACGCCCAGCTATCAGAGGACATGGTAATCGTTTCAGTTCACGATAACGGAGTTGGGATGGACGAGAATCAGGTTCACAGGCTGCTTAGTGAGCAGCAGTTGGACGCATTGACGGGTACTTTAGGGGAAAAGGGAGCGGGACTTGGACTGCTTGTAAGCCGGCAATTCGTCAAACTAGGCGGGGGAAATTTATGGGTGGAAAGCAAACTAGGACAAGGTAGCCTATTTCAATTCAGCGTGAGAGGCGGAACAGAGCGATGAAGGTGGTTATCGTTGACGATGAGCCTGCTATGCTGCTTGCTATGAAGCGGTTGTTGTCCACTATGGATGACGTGGAGCTTGTTGGAAGCTTCCAGAAGGCAGCTGAGGCGCTGGACTTTGTTCGGGCAAATGACGTGGAGCTGGCGTTTCTAGATATCAAGATAGCGGGGGATGATGGGCTCAAGCTCGCCCACAGCTTGCGTTCCCTTCGTGCTAAGCTGGATATCGTATTTACGACATCCCATTCTGAATATGCCATTCAAGCTTTCGATGTTTATCCGTTGGACTACATGGTTAAGCCGGTTACCCGCAAGCGCTTAGCCCAGACCATTACACAAGCGGCGAGCAGACAGGATGCTTCTTCCCATCCTACGGGGGACCTCTCCTCTAATCGACTAGTGGTTCGTGGTTTAGGGTGCTTCGAGGTGAGCAGCAGGCAAGAAGGTACCGTAAGATGGATTTCTAAAAAAAGCATGGAATTATTCGCCTATTTGCTCATCAACCATGGCCGCAGCACCTCTAAAACCCGTATTTTAGAGGACATTTTCTCAGAAATGCCTCTTAAAAATGCAGAAACGTATCTCCGTACAGCGGCATACCAGCTTAGAAAAGTCTTGTCGCCGCATGGGTTGAAAGAGGTGGTCATTTCAGCGCAAGAGCAGTATCGGATTGACTTGAATCAGGCTGATGTCGATTTTATTCAATTTGAGCAGCAGGCGAAGGCTTTATATGAAATCAATGAATCCAATGCAGCGACAGCTATAGAGCTGGAGAAACAATTTACAGGCGATTTGTTTGATGATAAATCCTTTGAGTGGGCGGCTGTCGAGCGTGAGAGGCTGGCCATTATCTATGATTCCTTGGCGAAGCGTCTCGCAAGCTGGCTGCTGGACCAGAAGCGTTATAGAGAAGCGGCGCAAATAACGAGAAGAATCGTAGCGCGCAATGAATTTGAAGATGAATCAAATCTGCTGCTGCTGAAAATCCTCGTGGCTATGGGAGATCGGCAATCCATAAGCGGCTATTATGAGCACTATACGCAATTGCTGTTTGATGAGCTTGGTCTGCAGCCTTCAGAGGAATTTCTTCAGATTTATAAAATATACCAGTGATCGCCTCCTCCTATATGGAGGGGGTCTTTTTTATAGAAAAATACACATAAAAAAAGGGCTGCTGGAAAACCTCCCAGTAGCCCTTTCCTCCCGAAATCCCTCATAACGAGCTTAAAATCATTTTAGGCTTGCTTCGCCTTGTAGCTGTTCAGCCACTTGTAAGCGGCAACGGCCAGCACCGAGCCGGCAAGCGGGGCAATAAGGAATACCCACACTTGGGATAACGCCTCGCCGCCAAGCAGCAATGCGGGTCCCAAGCTTCTTGCCGGATTGACGGACGTTCCGGTTAAGGCGATGCCAAGAATATGGACAAAAGCGAGCGTCAGCCCGATAACGAGGCCCGTTACATTTCCATTGCCCTCCGTAGAGGTCACTCCCAGTATCGTATAAATAAATACGAAGGTTAAGATGATTTCGACAATAAATGCCATTAGTGCTGAAATTCCGATTCCGTACCCAGGGCCAAAACCGTTCTGGCCGAGCCCTGTCGTAGGCAGGCCTGCGGAGACGATGATGGCGTACAAAACGGCGGAGCCTGCAATAGCGCCAGCGATTTGCGAAACCACGTATCCGATGAAATCCGCCCCCGATAGCTTCCGGCTAATAAGCATGGCGAGTGAAACCGCCGGATTGATATGACACCCCGATATCGGTCCGATGACGTAGGCCATCGCCACAATAGACAGCCCGAATGCCAATGCAATGCCCAAATAGCCAAGCTCAGCTCCCGCTGTAGCCGCACTGCCGCAGCCGAATAGAACAAGGACGAAGGTTCCAATAAATTCGGCTGCATATTTTTTGAATGATGCGTTCATAACTTACCTCCCAAGGATTAAAAATCTTTTTGATTATAAAGGAGGCTTATCTACAAAAACTGAACATGGTGCGGAGAAGCGCTCAACTAGAGGTTATATACAACCAGAGACGGTGCCCTATTTCATTCATGCGATGGATTTAGAAGGATCGACAGTGAAGTAATATGGAATGATCAGCTGAAATGATATGGAATGGAAAGGAACACATGAGATGAAAACCGTTTTAAAACCAGCCTTAATGATTAGCACCATCCTGATTGCACTAATCCTGCTAGCGCTCTTCTTCCCGACATGGACGCCCCGTATAAAAGGCGAGAATAGTATAAGTGTGCTGGAACACGTGGATCTGAATGGGACCAAACAAGAGATTATGATTCGGGGCAACGATCGGAATAATCCGGTTATTTTGAATGTGCATGGAGGGCCAGGTGCTTCGGAAATTCCTTTTGCAAAAAAAATGCAGGATCTACTGGAAACGAAGTTTACCATCGTTAACTACGATCAAAGGGCGAGCGGCAAATCCTATCATTTTTCCGAGGACTATTCTAACCTTTCCTCTGATTTGCTGGTGAAGGATCTGCTCGCGGTAACGGATTACATAGCAAAGCGGCTTGGCAAAGAAAAGATTATCCTGATCGGGCATTCCTACGGCACCTATCTTGCTACGCAAGCTGCTTCCAGAGCTCCTGAAAAGTACGAAGCCTATATCGGAATCGGTCAAATGGGGGATACGGTAGAAAGCGAGATCGACGCTCTGCATTACGTTTTGGAACAGGCTGGGCAAGAAGGAAATGCGGAGGATGCAGCTCAACTGCAGCAATTGCAGGAAGCTATTGAGAATGGTGATGCTCTGACTCCTCGCGACTATGTTAATAAATACGGCGGGGCTTCCAGACTAACCAAAATTCCAGACGCTATGACATCATCCCAAGCAGCTCGGCATTATTTTGACAGCATTGAAGCTGAGCACAAGGAATTCCTTCCTTATGCGGAATCGGCGCATTACCCGCAATATGAAGAAAAGGAACGTTTTGTTAAGTGGATGTCGGATACCTTTCTAGATTAGTAAAATAACGAATAGGCTCCCCCTATAGCAGACAAGTTTGTCATAAAACCTGTGCTGTAGGGAGAGCCTATTCACCTTCTCATATTGAAAGCACAATATAGCTGGCTGGCCTTGGTGGCCTTGCTATAACGTTTAGCCTTTGACCGCACCAGCGGTCAGGCCTTTCATGAACGTTTTCGAACCAAGAATAAACAGAATCAGCACGGGAATCGTCGTCATCGTAAGGGCAGTCATTCGCGCTGCGTAATCTGTCCGGTGTACGATACCCAGATTCGAGATAAAGATCGGAAGCGTGTACCACTCGGACTTGTTAATCGTGACGAGCGGCAGCAAATAGTTGTTCCATGACCATAGAAACACCAGCGTTGCCAGCGTCGCCAAGCCCGGTTTCATTATCGGCAGTACAATGCGAATTAAGATACCCGGCTCGGAGCAGCCGTCAATACGCGCGCATTCCAGTAAATCGGTTGGAATCGAATCGCGCATGAACTGGATCATAAAAAATGCACCGAACGGAAATGCCGCCCAGACGAGAATGACCGGCCACAGCGTATTGCCGACACCGAGATGTCTCATTTCAATAATATAACCGATTAATCCGACCTGGGTCGGTACCATCATCGTAATAATAACGAAGGTCTGAAGCAGCTTGCGACCGCGGAATTCAAATTTCGCCACGGCATAGCCGATGAGTGTGCTGGTGAGTGTCGCCAGCAAGACAGAGGCAACGGATACGATCAAGCTGTTTCCGTATACTTTTAGAAAATCGGCCTGCAGGACGGTCTTCAGGTTTTCTCCCAAATAGTTGCCCGGAAGAATCGGAATTCCCTTGAATAAATCCTCGCTGTAATGCGTTCCCATCACGATCATAATATAGAACGGAAAGAGCGAGAGCAGGGAGATGACAATTAGACAAAACCACATGCTGGCTGTTTTCATCGTTTGTCCTCCTTAGGTGCTGTGAGTTTATAGCTAAGAATGGAGAATAATACGATTAGCAGGAACAGCGAGTAGGCAATGGCCGAAGCATAGCCGAAACGTGTATTGGAACCGAATGACTCATCCACAAATTTCCAAATAATAGTGAGGGCTGTGTTATCAGGACCGCCTACCTGTGCGGAGCCCGACCATCCGCCGTAAAGCAGCTTTGGCTCATCGAACAATTGCAATCCATTAATAACGGAGGTGACGACGAGAAATACGATAATATTTCGCAGCAAGGGCATCGTAATTTTGCGGAAGGTATGAAGTCCCGTAGAGCCATCCATCTTGGCCGCTTCGTATACGTCTTGCGGAATGACGGTCATGCCGGCCATGAAAATAATCATAAAATATCCGAGATTGCGCCAAATGACCATTAGAGCAATAATAGCCCGGGAGCCCCATGGGTCTTGAAGCCAGTAAAAACCTTCTTCCAATAGGCTGAATTTCGTAAGGAGCAGGTTCACAAGACCGGTCTGCCAGTCAAACATGTAGGAAAAAATAAAGCCGATGGCTACCGGAGTCGTAATATATGGCAGTACATTAATGGTCTGAAATAATCTCTTGCCGCGCGTCAAATGGAAAGTCCAATACGCCAGCGTGAGCCCTAAAATCAAGGTTACTGGAATAAACATCGCCATCATAATCAGGGTGTTCCACAAGGACTTAATGAACAAAGGGTCATTCGTCCAAAGCTGCACATAGTTTTTAAAGCCGATAAACGTCTTGTCGCCTATGCCGTTCCAGTCATGCAGACTGAGCACGAATGAGTAAAGGACTGGATACAATTGAAACGCCGCATACGTCAGCACGAAAGGCAGGGCGAAAAGATAGGGCCACATGCGTGGCCCCCATCTGCGTTTGCTGGATGCGGCGGAAGTCTTAATTATGCGTTCCGCATTCACGGTCATCCCTCGTTTTCCCAAAATTTACTTGATGGTCGCGTCGGACGCTTTGTTTTTCGTTTCTTGGATGAACTTTTGCAGCGCGGAGTCGGCAGTGACCGATCCATCCTTCATCCATAGCGGGTACAGCGCGTTAAACACAGAGTCTACGACGGAATCGTATTTGGACTGTGCTTCGCCTTTCATATCTGGAACGATATTTTCGACGAAGTATTTCGCAAGATTTTGACCGCCGAAAAATTCATCATAAGGCCCCGGCGCGTCGATGAGCGCTTTTTGGGTTTCATAGAACGACTTGGAGCTGGTCATGTTGCCGAACGTCTTAAAGTTGAAGGCCGAGCCTTCATCGGACAAGTAAGCGTATTGGATAAATGCCCAAGCGGCCTCTTTAACTTTGCTGTCCTTGTAAATGCCGATCGCCGTTCCGCCGCGGGTGAATCCGCCTTCTGGCGCTTTGAGAAGACCCCAGCGTCCCGAACCGTCCGGATCGTTCGCGGATATATGCCATTTGGCTCCCCATGGCGCCATTGGATAGAACATGAACTCGCCTTTCGCCATGGAAGCAGACCAAGCTGGCGTCCACAGTTCATTTTTGCCGATAATGCCAGCGTCACGCATCTCAAACAAGCGGTTCAAAGGCTTTTGCAGCTTGCTCGTCAAATCGATTTCTGTGCCGTTTACGTAGGAAGCAAAATTCTGACCTTTCAAAGCGAGAAAGGCGTCGCCCAGACCAGGGAACATGAGCACCTTGTCAGCACTTTTCTCTTTAAGCTCCTTGCCGGCAGCGATGAAATCATCCCAAGTGGAAATCTTTTTCTCTAGCTCAGCTGGATCATCTGTGCCCCAGTATTGCTTCGCCAAATCTCTCCGGTAAGCGAAGCCAGCAGGCGTTAGCGATTGATCAACGGCAATGACTTCGCCCTTGGAATTAGAGACGTAAGGCACAACGTAATCTATAATGGTGCTTTTATCGAAGTTATAAGGCGCCGCTTCCAGATTGTCGAGCACACCAAGGTCAAACAGCTTGCCGCGGTAGGCCGACTCCCCAAGAATGACGTCCGGAACGTCAGAGCCGGAAGCGATACCGCTTTGCAGCTTCTGCAAGTAATCGTTCGGATTAACGACCGTTACTTCGACTTTGATGTTCGGATATTTTTTATTAAATTCTACGATCATGCCCTTCTGAAACGCTTCATCCCAATCCCAGACTTTAACGGTGCCGCTAATCTGTGTTGGATCTGTGCTGGCCGCAGTCGACGCCGCAGGAGCAGCAGTGCCTCCGTTGTTGCCAGTACCGTTGTCTCCAGTGGTGTTGTTGCCGCCGCAGGCTGCGAGCAGCCCAGTCAGCATCAGCACAGATACGAAACCGCCCACCCATTTGGCCTTCTTTTTGATGTTCATGTTGGTGAGTCCCCCTAAAATAATTTTGTAAGTGCTTACACTGCTATCGTAACTCAGGACCCTGTTAGGCGGTAATCAGCCAAAACGGTGATTTCGTATAAAATCCGGTGATCAAGTCGATTTCACCCGCGAAACGGCAGCTTTGCCGCCAGAGGGCAGCGTCAGCCGTTTACGCTTGAAATATAGGAAAGCATATGATTTTTCCATCCTTTCTCTATATTTCTCCGCGAAACGGAAGCTTTGCTGCCAGAGGACGGTGACAGCCGTTTACGCTTGAAATATAGGAAAGCATATGATTTTTCCATCCTTTCTCTATATTTCTCCGCGAAACGGTAGCTTTGCCGCCAAAGGACGGCTTCAGCCGTTTACGCTTGTTCCATCCAAGGAAGCTTAATTCGTATCAGGGTGCCCTCTCCCCATTCGCTAAATACTTCCAGCCGCGCCGAAGCGCCAAAATGGGTTTGCAGCCGCTCCTGAATGTTGGACAGACCGATTCCCCTCGTACGCTCAGGCTCTTGTCCCACCTGTCCTATTTGCATCCTCCAGCCTTCCTCGGGCACCGTCATGCCTTGCCCGTCGTCCTCCACTTCCAAAACAAGCTGTTCCCCTTCCCGGTAAGCCCGCACAATAATCGTGCCCTCTTCCAGATCCGACGGAATGATGCCGTGCACTATAGCGTTCTCCACGAGCGGCTGAAGCGCCAGCCGGGGAACCGAACGGTCAAGCAGCGTCTCATCCACCTCCCAGACGAGCCGGAATTGGCCGGGGTAACGCGTCTGCTGGATGACCGTATATTTGTCGATAATCCGCTTTTCTTCCGACAACGGCGCGCGCACAGCTCCCTCCCCCGTCTTGATCGTGTTTTGCAAAATAGAGATGAGCGCCTGCGTCACTTCGGCCGCTTCTGCTCCGCGATTGGCATGCGACAAGTAAATGACAGTGTTCAAGGAGTTGTACAGAAAATGCGGATTGATCTGGGCCATCAATAAATCGATTTGCATTTGCCGTTTCACCGTTTCATTCTGTACGGCAGTGTCCATCAGGCTTTTCAAGTCTCTAACCATCCGATTGAAGCCTGTGCCCAAAATTTCCAGCTCATCCCCGCTGCGGATTTGGACGCTTGTCCCAAGATCGCCGACCGCTACGCGCTTCATTGCATTTGTCAGCCGGATCAAAGGCTTCATCAGATTGACGATAATAGGCAGCATGACGATGAGCGTTACGATAATGGCGGTAATAATGATGATGATATAGAAAAAGAAAACGCGATTAATTTTCATAAATAATTTGCTCTTAGACAGCAAAGCCGCCTGTTTCCATCCCTGGCTCATCGCATCGTCGGTCAACACGATGGTGCGGGCGTCCTCCGCGAACGGCTGGCCGGAATGCAAGGTGCTCGCCATAAACGCCCGGTCTGCATCCGGCAGCTTCTCATTCGCTTCCAGCAGCAATGCGCCTGAGCCAGTGAACAGCTCGATTTGCTCGAAATCCTGCGCACTTTGCAAGAAGACGTTGGATAGTTCGGAATAGGCAATATCGATAACAAGATAGCTATCCGCCTCTAAGTCCTGCCCGATCGGACGGTATTTCAGCACGTAACTAAATACTTGGCGGTTGCCGCTAATAAAGAAGAAGGAGTGCGGCTCGCTATAGGCAGCGCGTGTATCTTTCATTTTCACAAACCAGTCCTGCTTCAAGTACTCGGAGAAATATTCCTCATATCCGCTATAATTCGAATAGGTTTCCTCGTTCGGTGCAACGATCACGACATTCAGAATAAAATTGCTGAGCGCCACGAACCGCCCGAGCTTTTCCTGTACGGCCTGCTTGCGAAAATAGTTCACCTCAATATCCTCGCTTGCTGGCGCGTTAATAAGGGCGGTTATCTCCTCGTCGGATACGATGTACTCTGCTGTCTTGACGACCTGCTCCTGAATTTTCTTCAACTGGAACGAAATTTGCGCGAGCTTCGTCCGGCTGTCCTTAATCGATTGCTCGCGAATAATGTCCTTTGCGTAGTCATAGATGAAGAAGCCGCTAAGAATAAGCGAAATGGAGACGACTAGAACGGTGCTGGCGATAATTTTGGTGCGTATCCTCATGCGCATTGCAAGTTCACCTGCGTTTCTCCATATATTCGAGCGGGGTCATGCCCGTCGTCTTGCGAAAGACTTGGCTGAAATACTGCCCATTGCGGAAGCCGACCCGGTCAGCGATTTCATACACCTTGAGATTCCCCTCTTCCAGCAGCTGCTTAGCCTTCTCCATCCGGATTTCTGTAAGCCGGTCGAGTGCCGTCTGGCCCGTCTCCAGCTTGAACAAGTGGCGGAAGTGGTCGCGCGAAATGCCGAGCTGCCTTGCAATCGCATCTGCATCGAGCTCGGGATCGCCGTAATGCCGTTCCATCTGCTCGAGTGCCTGGCGCACTTTACGGGACACCGCGGGCAGCCCGGATGTCGCTTCTGCAAGCGCATTTAACTCCGACAAAAACCAATCGCGAATCCCCGTAAGCGAGGTCCAATCGGCTGTTGTGCCGGGGCCATCTGCCCAAGCTTCTGCTAGAGAAGGCAGTCCGCAAGTGGAGCGATAGCGGTTCAATACGGCGACCAGCTGCCGGCACAGATCGGCGAAGCCAACCGCATCCTTTGCCGCCAAAGCTCGCGCGAACAAAGCCGAAATCTCCCGTGCTGCTGCTTCATATTGGTGGCCCGGCAGCAGTTCTTTCGTCTTCGCCAGGCCTTCTTCCCACTCCAAATGTATGGGGGCGTTCTCTTCTGCACGCGGAAGCTCGTTCAGCCGGAACAGGTGGCTAGGGGCATAGAATATGGCCTGCGACAGCCATTTCAAAGCTTCAGCCAGCTTTGCCGGAACGTCTGCCCGGTTTGGCAAACCGTAGGCCATCGCCATTGATGCAGAGCGGCCCGTCAACTGTTCTATCGTCCGGCGTGCCTCGACCGCCTTCTCCTCCAGCAGCTCTCGCATCTTGCCCTCACCCCTGCTGCTCTTATCCCCGTAAATAAGAACAAAGCAGCTTTCTAGAAAGGGGATCGCCGCTAGCAGGCTGGAATCTCCTGTATCGGGCCACTCTGTCGGCCATTCGGGTTTACCTATAGCCGTGCCGGGCAGCAGCGGAGTAATTCGGGCAGGCTCAAGCACCAGCAGATGAAGCCGGTCGAACGCTTCGCCCACCTCAGCCGTCGCCGTCCTCCACTGTGCGTCCGACAGAGGTCTCCCGCCGAGCCAATCAATGAGCAATCGGCCGCGATCATTTTTTCGGAGCCGCTTATCGCTCTCGATCTCTTCCCTTAAGCCGCCAAGCTCCCGCTTGACCGCTTCCGCATCCATCTCATGCTTAATCCAATAATTCGAGACGCCGAGCTTTAGCGCTTCCTTGGCGTACTCGAATTCCTTGTAGGAGGTGAGCAGCACGATTTTCAGCACCAGTCCCTCTGCCAGCAGCTCCCTGCTAAGCGCCAGCCCATCCTTTCCGGGCATGACGATATCCATAATGATCAGGTCCGGTCGGTGCTCCCGCGCCAATTTTACGACCTGCGACGGCTTATTCGCCGTGCAGACGATCTCATATCCGAGTTGCTGCCACGATATTAAATTTTTCATATGCTCGATCGCCAGCACTTCATCATCCACGAGCATCACTTTAACCCAGTTCATCTTTTCCTTGCCTCCATATTCTTAATACTTAAAATGAAGTTATCATTTTTTTGTGCCATGTAACTAAATACGACTGAGCCTGTCTCTTTCAAATTCTTTCTCTATGTAAAATAATTTCCTGTATGCCCTATTTCATTCATGGAGGGCTCGTAAATGACAGATAAATTAGAGGACTCAAGGTGCTCTTAGAAATAGACTAACTTTCGCCAAGTATACGACGAAAACCTGAATAATTGTATTTTTATATGACTGTTCCTCACTAACGTTGCGATCCAGACCTGATTGTAGACAGCTTTCTCACTCGTGCCGTTTGATACGGCTTATATTTTGTCGGCTAGCCGACTGTTTTTGTTTTGAACCATGGATTATAATTGCAAATACCGATAGGTAAACTTTGAATTCACCAACAGCTAGAGAAGGGTGGAACGACGATGGACCAAGAGGGTATGTCCTCCTATTGGGAAGGAAACGTAACGGATAGCGGTGAAGCCGAGCAACTCACGTTGGCAAAGCTCTTCCAGGAGTTTGGCTCTTCTCGTGTCATGAAGAAGAACTCCTTTATCTTCAGGAGCGAGGAAGAAAGTCAGGATATCTATTTTGTTCAGGACGGACTGGTGAAGATTTCGCAGTTTGCGCAAGAGGGCCAGAGCATCACCTTGTTCCTGAGGCACAAGGGCGAGGTGTTTGGTGCGGCCGAGGTGCTGACGGGGCAGAAGAGACAACGCTATGCGCGATGCATCACGGACAGCTGGATCCTCTCGATTCCGGCTTCCCAATTCACCAGCTTGCTGAAGAGACATCCAGATGCCCTCTATGCGCTAACGGTGGTCAACGCCCGTCGTCTGCTGCAGACACAGCGTTACGTTGAGACGCTCATCTCACGGCCGGTTGCTTGGAGGCTGGCTCAACTACTCATGCAGCTCGGAGTTCGTGTGGGGAAGGAGACGGTCGTCACGCTTTCGCTTACCCATGAGGAGATCTCCTATGTCATCGGCTGCAGCAGGCAGACGGTTACGGAGACATTGGGTCGATGGCGGGAGGAAGGCATCATTCGCTATGAGAGGAAAATGGTTGTCATTCACGATACCGACGAGTTCCAACAGCACTTGTAACGATGTGGAAAGCCATGGGGGGGCGGGAGCATGATCCAGGTAGAGGGAGTAGGTAAGACGTTCGCGCAACGGGGCAGAGCGGGCTATACTGCGTTGAAAGACATTGACTTCAAGATTGGAAAGGGAGAGTTCGTCTCCATCCTCGGTCCTTCCGGCTGCGGCAAGTCCACGCTGCTTAACCTGGTAGCAGGGCTGGAGCGGGCGGATTACGGCCGAGTAGAAGCGAATGGCAAGGAAGTCACGGCCCCAGGGCCTGATCGGATCGTCGTATTCCAAGACCATGCACTGTATCCTTGGCTTACCGTGCTGGAGAACGTCGCATTCGGTCTCAAGCAAAAGGGAATCAAAAAGAAGGAGCGCCGCGAGCGAGCCATGGAGCAGATCCGGGCTGTCCATTTGGGGAAGTTCGCGGACCGCTATCCTCATGAGCTGTCGGGTGGGATGAAGCAGAGGGTGGCAATAGCGCGGGCGCTCGTCATGGACCCAGAGATTCTGCTCATGGATGAGCCGTTTGCTGCACTGGACGAACAGACTAGGCTGCTGCTGCATAAGGAGCTGGAGCAAATATGGCTGAGCACGGGGAAGACCATTCTGTTCATCACGCATAACATCCGGGAGGCGGTCATACTGTCGGACAGAGTGCTCGTCATGTCTACCCGGCCGGGACGGATTAAGAAGGAGTTCCGCGTACAGGCGGCACGGCCGCGGGAGCCTGGCGATTCTCTTCTGCACCATATCGAGAGTCAGATTATGGATACATTGGCCGCTGAACTGGAGAAGGTGGCGAAGGAGGAATATGGCAATGACTACACTCTGGAGAAAAGCCCTCTTTCTCATTCTACTGCTAATAATCTGGGAGACGGCATATAGGACGATGCATTGGGGCTGGCGCTTTCCATCGGCGCTGCAGACGGTGCAGACATTCTACGATGGGATGGCAAATGGGCAGCTACTCGAAGCGACGCTTAGCAGCTTGAGGCGAATCCTCATCGCGTTCGTCCTCTCGTGCGGCATCGGCATGACACTCGGCGTCTTGTTCGCTCGGAGCCGGCTGCTGGACGAGACGTTCGGATTTGTCGTCGTCGCTTTGCAGACGGTGCCGAGCATCGCTTGGTTACCTTTCGCTATCATATGGTTCGGGCTGAACGACTTCGCCGTATTGTTCATCACGACGATTGGGGCGACGTGGACGATGACGATTGCGAGTCGGAGTGGGATCAAGAACATTCCTTCAATCTATCTGAAGTCGGCGCAGATGTTTGGAACAGGTCGCGGGTTCCGACTCTTTTACCAAGTGATGATTCCCGCGGCTATACCACAGCTCATTACGGGCATGCGTATGGCCTGGGCGTTCGCCTGGCGGGCACTCGTCTCCGGTGAGCTCATTGCGCGCGGCATCGGCTTGGGGCAGCTGTTGGAGGAGGGGCGAAGCCTCGGCGACACCTCTCTTATGCTCTGCATCGTACTCGTGATCGCGATTCTCGGTACGATCTCCGACCACCTCGTCTTCAAGCGCATAGAGGAGCGGATCTGGACCCAGTACGGTCTGAATACGGCCAAAACGTAAGCTTAACTAGGAAAAGGGGAATGATGCATGTTTAGAAAAGCGGCTTATTCGAGTCTTATGATCGTCTTGATTCTGACTCTGCTTTCCGGCTGCGGGACCTCTGGCTCGGGAAGCAATGGAAGCTCCAAATCGGTCGACCCCATTACGGTGCGGATCGGCTTGCTCAAGAACGTGACCCATGCTCCGGCTTTCGTAGCGATCAAGAAGGGCTATTTGCAAGACCGTCTCGGCGCTAATGTGAAGATCGAGGTACAGGGTTTTAACAACGGCTCCGACTTCTCGACTGCAATGGCGACAGGCCAGATTGACATCGGGTACGTCGGCCCAAGCCCGATAATCAACCAATATATAAGGAGCAAGAACATCAAGATTCTGTCAGGAGCGAACAACGGCGGCGCCGTGCTAGTGACGAGGAAGGGCTCAGGCGTGACGAGCGTCAAGGACTTGTCGGGCAAGCTGGTTGCCATCCCGACAAAGGGGAGCACGAATGAGATCTCTCTGCGTCTGCTTCTTCAGGAGCAGGGCCTGAAGGTGTCCACGGATAAGAGCGGGGTTCAGCTTATTGCGATGGCTCCGGCAGATACGCTGACGGCCATGAAGCAAGGCCAGGTAGACGCGGCGCTATTGCCGGAGCCATGGGGGACGCTGATCGCGAACGAAGGCATCGGTAATATCGCCGTTGATTGGGATCAAATTCCGCCGAACAAGGGGAATTATCCACTTACGATTATCGTAACTAGTGACGACTTCCTGAAGGATCATCGGAATTTGGCCAAATCCGTTCTTCTGGCCAACGAGGACGCAATTAAGTTTATCAAGGAAAGTCCCAGCGACACGTATTCTCTCGTTAGCGATGAGTTGAAGGAACTGACGGGCAAGGGCTTGGATGCCGAATTGATCAAGGCCACACTGTCTCATCTAAATCTGACGATGAACATCGACCAAGATTCCTTGAAGCTAATGGCGCAGGTAGCCGTCGATGCCGGCTATATCAAGGGAGTCGAAGCAGATGGCCTGGATCTGGCAGGCTTGTACGATCTGTCGCTGCTGAAGGAGATACAGGAAGGCAAATAAAACGAAGATGAGAGGGCTGACAGCGATGTATATCCAGCCACAAATGAATTTGAGGCCAGACTACCACCCAGATCTGACCGTCGTTCTGCTCGGGACAGGTTCTCCCCGTGCCTTCTATGGGCGAGCGAAGCCCGGAGCCGCGGTGCTCGCGGGAGACAAGACGTTCCTCGTTGATTGCGGGGGCTCTACGGTGGACCAACTAATCAAAGCGGGCATCATGCCTCAACGGATATCCGATGTCCTGTTTACCCATCACCATTACGATCATAACGGAGGATTTTTCGACGTGTTCATCACGAGTTGGCGCACGCATATTACCGCAGAACGTGTCTTCGAAGGTCGTTCAGTGCCCATGCAAGTGTACGGACCAGAGACGACGAAGGCGATCATTGGTAAAATGCGGGAGTCCTTCGAGTTCGACGTCAAGCTCCGAATTAGTTACAATCTGTCGGATGAAGCGGGCTCGCTAATCGAATATACGGAATGCAACGAGGGTGTTATCTACGACAAGGAGGGCATCCGAATTACCGCCTTCGAGGTGGACCATCGCCCTGTCTATCCGGCTATCGCCTACAAGTTCGAGTATAACGGCAAGACGGTCGTTATATCAGGCGATACGATTCCGGTGGCCAATATGGAGAAACAAGCGACTGGGGCAGATCTGCTCGTTCACGAAGCGTACAACAAGTCGTGGCTTGACGCCCTGATCGCGCAATACCCGAATCACGAGAAGGCGCTGTCAAACCCTGCGAAGTATCATACGACGACGCTGGAAGCGGCTGCAATCGCGCAACGGGCGGGAGTCAAGCATCTCGTGCTCACGCATCATATTCCCGCACCAGCGGCGAATCCAGAGGCCGAGCAAGCGTATATCGAGGGGATGGCTGGAATTTACGCCGGCCCGATCACAGTAGGTCGCGACCTGATGGTCTTCGACTTAAAGTAGCTGACAAAGGGCACCCCTTCCGGGTGCCCTTCTATTTTGTTTTAAGTGACATACATGTCAAGAAGTATAAAGGGACGATGTATCTCAAGATTGAAGATTTAAAGAAAGTCGGACTTATTGAATCTGATTAAGTAATTCCGTTTCATTAATTATTAGGGCGCCGATTTGGGCGTCCTTTTTTGTATGGCAGTCGGACTCTTGACGGTTGAAACGGCGTATTTGATTGGGATGTGCTATCATAAAAAGGGATATTATGAAAATAAGTAATGTGCAGGCGGGCAAGATGGCATGCAATCACTTTCAGAAGGCAGGATTCGTTTAAATGACTGTTAATCATACACAACGCTATCGTTTTAGTGAAGCGCCTATATGGCATATTCAAAGGGAATATTTTGAAGAAGAAGGCATGAAGGCTTGGAACAATGATCAAGTCCCTCAATATATAACGAGTAATCCCATGATTGCGGCGGCCTATGCCGAAATGATATTTGGGCTGCTTCAGGATCGGGCAAATAAGGGAAACGGCTCAGAGCCTGTGTTTATTGTAGAGCTCGGGGCGGGAGCAGGCCGTCTCGCCTATCATGTGCTGCATGAGCTATGCCAGCTGAGAGACTATGCGGGGATATCCCTGCCCCCTTTCCGCTATATTATGACCGATTTGGCTATGAAAAATGTTCTAGCCTGGCAGCAGCATCCTGCCCTGCAAGCTTTTATCGCTGAAGGCTTGCTTGATTTTGCACGATTTGATGCGGTTCATGATACGGCATTAAGCCTCGCCCAGTCAGACACAATCATTAGAGAACAGGACTTAGAGCAACCATTAGTCATTGTCGCCAACTATTTTTTTGACAGCATTCCACAAGAATTAATCTATGTAGGCGACGGGCAAATTTATGAAGCGGATGTTTTTGTCGAATATCCTGAAAATCGGGATGCCCTTAAACCAGCCGAACTATTAGATCAAATCGCTTTGCATTATGAGCACAGGCGGGCACCCGAGTATGAGCAAGACGACTATCCTTACCGTGATGTCATTGCCGTATATCAGGAACAGCTGGAGGATTCGCATATATTATTTCCTGCCGCGGGTTTAACCTGCTTGGAGCGCTTGAATCGGTTGTCCCAGGCAGGCTTTCTATTAATAACTGCTGACAAGGGCGACCACCTGCTCGATAACTGGAAATTTGCCGAGCCGCCGGAGCTGTTTTTGCATGGCAGCTTCTCCTTAACCGCCAACTACCATGCGATTCAGCATGTGTTTGAGCAAAGAGGAGCCCAGGCGTTATTTCCCCCGCATCATTATAAAAATATAAATGTCGGCTGCATTCTCCATATGGATCAACCGATGGCCTACTCAAATACGAGACTAGCCTACCGCCGATTTGTCGAGCGCTTTGGTCCAGACGAGTTTTTCAGCATGAAAATGTGGGTTGACCGCCATCTTGCCAGCATGGAGCTGCAACCATTATTGAGCTTTTGGCGTTTGGGTGGATATGATGCGGAATTTTTCATTCAGAGCACGAAGCAAATAGCCAGCCTGCTGCCGGATGCGAATGATGAAGAAATGCAGGACCTGCTAAGAGGCATTCAGCTAATGTGGTCGTCGTATTACGTCATGGAGCAGCGCTATGACTTGGCACTTGATGCTGGCTTGCTGCTGTTTGAGATGGAAATGTACGAGGAGTCCAAGCATTTTCTAGAAATATCGGTGCAGCAAGAACAAGATGAGGTCGTTTCAACCGTATTTTATTGTCTCGCTATCAGCTGCTTTGAGCTGGAGTTGGACGAGCAGGCATTGAGCTATATTCAGCAATTTCTGGAGCTGGAGCCGGGTCATGAAGAGGCATTGGCTTTGTTAAGCCGATTTGAGTAGAAAGCGTATGGCTTCACTTGTTGTTCATTACTTTTAGGCATAGACAGTTAGGGGTGACTGGATTTGAGGCGTATTACGATTTTGGTCGCAGACGATGAGGTGGAGATCGCGGATCTGGTCGCCTTGCACCTGCAAAAGGAAGGTTATTACATTATAAAAGCAGCCGACGGGAAGGCAGCCATGCAAGCTGTGCAATCGCAAACGATCGATTTGGCTATTTTGGATATTATGATGCCGGAAATGGACGGGTACGAGGTCACACGTAAAATTCGGGAGCAATACCATCTGCCGATTATTTTCTTAAGTGCCAAAACCTCGGACCTCGATAAAATCACAGGGCTGGTTATGGGCGCTGACGATTACATGACCAAGCCCTTCAATCCAATGGAGCTGGTGGCACGTGTCAATTCGCAGCTTCGCCGGTCGCTGCAATTCAATCAGCCAGCCGTCATGAATAAAGCGGTGCTGGAGCTAGGCGGACTCGTGATTTCACCCGATCAGCATAAAATCACCTTGTACGGCGAGGACGTCGAATTAACGCCGAAGGAGTTCGACATTCTTTATTTGCTGGCGAGCCACCCGAAACAGGTGTTTAGCGCGGAAAGCATTTTTAAACAGGTATGGGGCGAAGCCTACTATGAGAGCGGCAATACGGTGATGGTCCATATCCGTACACTGCGCAAAAAACTGGGAGAAGATACGACCAAGCGTAAATTCATCAAGACGATCTGGGGCGTGGGGTACACGTTTAATGATTAAAAGCAGACGAAGCTTTCGGACTACGATGATTATGCTGCTGGGCTTAAGCATGCTTTTGTCCGGTGCGATTACGTATGGCATTTATAAAATGCTGCAGCTCTATTACGTCGACGTTCGCGAGGGCGATCGATTGGCTCTGTACCGGAGGATGATGAGGGAGGTCGGGGACATTTATGTGTTCCTCATTCTTTTTATCCCGCTGGCTATTGTTTTTTTCTTCTGGTTTACGAAGCGTTATGGGACGTATTTCAATGAAATTTCCAAAGGAATCCGCCATCTGGCTAATGGGGAATTTGATAATCGGGTACATATTTCCTCAAACGATGAGTTTAACAGCATTGCGGAGGATTTGAATTTGGCCAGCGAAAAGCTGCAAGCGGCGGTCGAAAAAGGGGATTTTGCCGAAAATAGCAAGGATCAGCTGGTTGTGAATTTGGCCCATGATCTACGCACGCCGCTTACCTCGATATTGGGGTATTTGGATTTGATCGTGAAGGACAATCAGCTAACCGATGAGCAGATCAAGCATTACACTACGATTGCCTTCAATAAATCACAGCGTCTGGAGAAGCTGATTGATGGACTATTCGATATTACCCGCATGAACTATGGCAAGCTGCCGGTTCAGAAAGAGCACATTGATCTCAGCGAGCTGCTCAGGCAGCTGAATGAGGAGCTATATCCTGTTTTTGAGAAAAATCGTGTAATTTCCCGAATCGATGTGGCTCCCGAGCTTTATATTTATGGTGACGGGGAGCTGCTGGCCCGTGTATTCGAGAACTTGTTGACGAATGCGGCCAGGCATGGCAAAGAAGGCTTATATGTAGATATGAATGGGCATATCGATACCGGGCATGTGGTCATTCAAGTCGTCAATTATGGAGGGGAGATTCCGCCAGAAGATTTGCCGCATATTTTCGAAATGTATTATACGGGCGACCGCTCACGGGCGCATCAAGAGGGCGGCACGGGCTTAGGCCTGTTCATTGCCAGAAATATTGTAGAGCAGCATGAGGGAACTCTTAAGGCCGAGAGCAATGTGGTGCGGACGGTATTTGAAGTGCGATTGCCTGTGCGCTCATAATTTAAGAAAAACTTTAAATTTGCCCCACTTTTTTTTAACTAGTTTTCTCTATCCTAGAAGTATAAGGCAAGAGGAGGACGCGTTAATGACGAGGTGGGGCATTTTTATATGCTTGGTTCTGCTGGGCTATGCAGCGACGGACAGAGAGCTTTATAAATAGAACGGCGAGATTGTGACGGTGAAGGAGGAAGCCATTTGGAACAGACGGCAAATAAGACAAATAAGTGGGAACTTTTTATAGGAGCGGCGTTTATCGTATATCTGTTTTTATTATTTAAAATCATTTTGCTCAAATGGAACTTCATTAGTCTCGATGCTTTATGGTATCATTTCAAAACGTTTCTGCACCACCCGTACCTCATTTACGAGCGCCAAGCGAACTTCAAGCTATTCGATGAGATTTCAAGAGATATAGGAGATATAAATGGATTATCGATTTCAGGCTCTATTTTATTTTCGAATCTAATTGGCAATACGCTGGCCTTTATTCCGCTTGGTATTTTTATGGCGGAGCTCATCCAATCTAAAAGGGCATTATGTATAAAAGTAGTGATGCTTTCCTTTCTGCTAAGCTTATTTTTCGAATCGACTCAATTTTTTCTAGGCATCGGCATCTTTGATGTGGACGACTTGCTGTTAAACACGGTTGGCGGCATGATGGGGTACATTGCTTGGAAAATAGTCAAGGTTGGCGTGAAAGTGCTCCAGCCCACAACGGCGAGAGGAATAAAGAGAACTTCTCATACATGAGTTTGAAGGCCGGGAACCTAGTGAGGGTTCCCGGCCTTTCTCGCGTCTTATCTGAATGAATAAGGATTGGTGTTCTACGAGCTGTCTGCATTAGATTTGAATGGCACCATAAGCAAAAGCTGTTTGGCAAGGAAGGCAGGCGTATAGGGCATATCGTTGCGCAGCCATATAACGATCGTGCCAAGAAAGGCAGAGGAGCCATACCAGGCTGCAATATCATTCGGAATTTGGGGCGTGATGGTTTTGGATGAGGCATTATGATTGCCAATTTTACTTTTAATAAATTCCATCATCAGCACAGAAAGGCGCTCCGTGAATATGGGCAGACGTCTGGAGCCGAGCATGATTTTGTAAGACGCTGAATGATCGGCAAAATGCTGAATAAGCCTGACCAGCTCGGGCCATTCATCCTTAGCGGTACTGGATTGATCGGCCACATCTTCTAGCAGCTTTCGAATGTGCGTGGTCATGTTGTCCGCCATCTGATTCAACATATCCGGGATATCCCTGTAATGAAGATAGAAGGTAACCCGATTGATGGTCGCCCGCTCCGCGAGTCGATTCACCGTGATTTTCTCTAAATCATACTCTTGAATTAACTGGAGAAAAGCATCTCGAATCAGTTGGCGTGTGCGTATAACGCGCGGATCCATTTTTGAAGATTTTGTTGTCATGCGAATACCGGTCCTTTCTACTTTCAGAATAATCGTCTATACGACAGGATGGAATGAATTTGTAGATTATTACGAAGTAAAACTACATATCGTACATATTTGTAAACTATTAAACAGTATTGAAAAAGGTGTCGCTTGTAATCATAAAACGAGACGCCTATAATCTTTTACATTAAGTAAATTATACTACAGACTGTCAATTAGTTGAAGTCGAAAGGATTGAGTAAGATTAGTACAAACACTGTTTTTGACAGCAGCTCAATTAAGAAAGGTCCCTTGTTGTTTGTTTTAATCGTAGGGGCATTTGTCGCGGTATTGAATCAGACCATTATGAGTGTCGCGCTTCCCCATCTAATGGTCGAATTTTCGATTGAGGCTTCCGTCGCTCAATGGCTCACCACCGGGTATATGCTGGTAAATGGCGTTCTCATTCCGATTACGGCCTATCTTATGCAGCGTTTTACGACACGCGAGCTTTTTCAATCAGCCATGGTTATCTTTCTCGGAGGAACCATATTGGCGGCGATGGCGAATTCATTTGAAATATTGCTCGTTGGACGGCTCATTCAAGCGGCTGGCGCCGGCATTATTATGCCGTTATTGATGAATGTCATTCTTACCATCTTCCCTCCGGACAAACGCGGGGTTGCCATGGGAGTCGTTGGTTTAGCGATTGTTTTTGCACCTGCTGTTGGACCTGCTATCACGGGTTATGTCATGGAGGAATACAGCTGGCGCACGATGTTCCAGGCGATTATTCCTGTTGCTGCTTTGGTCATTATTCTTGCTCATTTTTATTTGAAAAATGTAGCTGAACGGTTGTTCCCTAAGCTCGACGTATGGGGAATGATCTTCTCGACCATCGGTTTTGGTATGGTCATTTATGGATTCAGTAAGGCGGGCAGCCTAGGCTGGTCCAACACAGAAGTTGTAGTTTCACTTACAGTGGGTATTGTTTCCTTGGCCGTGTTTACGTGGCAGCAGCTGCGAGCCAAAAGTCCGCTGCTGGATCTCAGAGCGTTCAAATATAATATGTTTTCTTTAACGACCATTATTAATATCGCCGTCACTATGGTGATGTATGCTGATATGATGCTGCTTCCTCTCTATTTGCAAAATGCACGCGGATATACGGCATTGGAGTCGGGCATGCTTATGCTGCCGGGAGCCCTGCTTATGGCTCTCATGATGCCAGTGTCCGGGAAGCTATTTGACCGCTTTGGTGCAAAGTGGTTGTCGATCGTGGGTATGATTATAACAATCGGGACTACGATTGGATTTGTGAATTTGACGGACTCCACCAGCTATAACTACTTGCTGCTGATGTCTACGGGACGACGGATCGGTATGGCTCTCTTCCTAATGCCAATTACTACTGCGGGTCTGAATCAGCTTCCAGCGAGACTGAATGCGCACGGAACAGCTATCTCTAATACGATTAAGCAAGTGGCTGGCGCGATTGGTACCTCCTTGCTCGTAACCGTCATGACGTCGAGCACCAAAACCCATCTGACGGATACGATGGTGACTAGCGGCACACAGACGGCTTCCAAGGAAATGATGGTACATGCGAACATTCAAGGTATTAATGATGCTTATCTTGTTATTGTTGGAATTGGCGTTATTGGACTTGTGCTTTCTTTCTTTATAAAAAGTGTCAAGCAAGGTGAAGAGGAAGGCGTTAAAATGCCTGCAAGCAATAAAGTGCCAGCTGGAATCGGGCATGCTAAAAAATTAAAAAACAGCTAATAAAAGAGATGCTCTTCCTATTGGTGAGATGCATGTCATGCAAAAAAAGGCCGGGACCCCATTGAGGGGCTCCCGGCCTTTTTTGCGTACATCTTGATTCTATTAAATTTAAACTCCTGTAGGCTGGTCAGGAGTTGGTGTTGTTGGTGCTGTTGGTGTCGCTGGTGGGGTAGCTGGCGTTGGAAACAGAACAGCTGCCGAAGGATCGGACAACGCATTCGCACCGCTTTTGGCTACCGAAAGCACATACACCCGATAATTGGTGTCGTAAGCGAGTGGCTGACCACTAGCATCCGATGTGTTTTTGTTTATTGTTAGTATGGCTTCAGCTGGCGATGGTGTGTAAATGCTGGATGCACTTGCCGAGGCTAGGTTAAAGCTGCCAGCATCTGCTTCTTTAACGATAAACACGCGGTATTGCGAGATATTTCGCTCATCAGCCGGTTTCGTGAAGGATACTTGAATATCCTGGCCGCTCGCGAGCAGGGTTGCATTAACCGCTGTTGCTGCCGCTGCTGGAGGCAGCGGTACAGGAAGTGTAATAGTCGCAGAGGCAGAAGACAGTGCATTGGTGCCTGCCGAGCTGCCGCCGCCAACGGACAATACAAACACTTGATAGCTGACGCCGGCTTGGATGAACTCTCCGCCTGTGTCGCGTGTATTGCGAGTAAGCACTTTGCTCGGTGTATCGGTTTTATTGACTGCCGTAAAATAATCAGGCAAAGTAATCCGATTCGCTGCATTCAGGTCAAAACCGCCAGCATTCGCACTTTTGACGATGAAAATACGGTAATGGTCGATATTGCTTTCGTCCGAAGCTTTTGTAAAATCGACTTTGATATCTTGACCGCCATTGTATTCAGCTGCAACCACATTGGCTGCCGCAGATACACCTTTAGCTGCTAGCGTAATTGCTGCTGAACCGAGGGACAGTGCATTGGTGCCTGCCGAGCTGCCGCCGCCAACGGACAATACAAATACTTGATAGCTGATGCCATTTTGAATAAGGTCGCCGTTAACGTCCCGCGCAGTTGCAGCAAGCACTTGGCTAATATTTCCGCCTGTCTTAGCTACTGTCGTGTAGTTATTGGCGTTGCTCACAGCGTTAGCCGCTGCTAGATTAAAGCTGCCCGCATTAGCAGTCTTAACGACGAAAATACGGTATTGGTTCAGGTTGGTCTCATCGGCTGCTTTGGTAAAAGCAACAAGCAAATCTTGACCGTTGTTAAGCTCGTTTACGTCGCTGACAGCAACATTGGCTGCTGCTGTTACAGCGCTAGCTGACAGGATAATCGGAACTGAGCTGCCAGACAGAGCATTGTTGCTAGTCGAGCTTCCGTTGCCGACGGACAAGACGAATACCTGATAGCTGACTCCGTTCTGGATGAGCACGCCATTAACGTCACGCGCTGTCGCAGGCAATACTTGATTAATATTTCCGCCTGTTTTGGAAACGGTCGTATAATAGCTGGAATTTGTAATATTGTTTGCTGCAGCCAGATTGAAGCTGCTTGCATTTGCCGTCCTAACGACGAAGATGCGGTAATGGTTCAAGCTGCTCTCGTCGCTAGCTCTAGTGAAGGAAACGCGCAAATCCTGTCCATTGTTATAGTCGCTCACGTCGCTTACGCCTACATTGGTTACACTGCTGACTCCTGTGCTATAAAGCGCAATACTGGAGGAAGCGGTGGACAAGGTGCTGGAATAGGAGGAGCTGTTATTCGTAACACCCATTACAAACACACGGTAGGCAACGCCATTCATAATGGAATTTCCCTTCACATCTCTTGCGCTGGAAGAGAGAATTTGGCTGTAGCTGCTGCTTCCCGTTCTAGAAACATCGGTATATCTTCCCGACGCTACGTTATTCGCCTCTGTTAAATTAAAGTTGCCGTAATCAGCCTCTCTTACTACGAAAATCCGGTAATAGCTAATCCGGGACTCATCCGATGCCCGATTAAAATTAACGCGCAAATCGCGGCCATCTCCATAGTTGCTGACATCGGCTACGCTCGTAATCGTCGGATTAAATCCGGAAGAAGAGCCAAGTGTCACAGACGAAGAAGCCGAAGACAAGGTATTAGCAGTAGTACCTGCGCTGCTGCTCATGGAAAGGACATAAGCGGTATAGGCAACGCCATTTTTAATATATTCACCCGAAGTGTCCCTTGCCGAGGAGCTGAAGCCTGTACTCATCGTACTGCTGCCCGTTTTGGAAACCGTCGTGTAATAGGAGCTATTAAGCGTATTGGCTGCTGCCAAATCAAATTTGGAAGCATTGGCGGTCTTCACAATGATCACCCGGTAGCTGGAAATGTTGCTTTCATTGGAAGCCCGTGTAAAGCTGACCGAGAGGTCACGGCCGTCGCCGAAGTCGCTAACATCGCTAATGCGTACATTCGAAGCAGCGTCTACTGTCGATTTGACGCTCAGCGTAATGGAGGCAGAAGGGCTGGATAGCGCGTAACGATCGTTATTGCCAACAGTCAAAATAAAAACTTTATAAGGCAGATTAGAACGAAGCAACGCCCCGTCTGTATCTCTTGTTTGAGCCGTTAGTACATTGTTTTGGTATGCGGACGATGTAGGAAGCGCCGTATAATTCGTACCGCCTACAATTTGCGCCTTAGCCAAATTAAAGGAAGACGCTTTGTCTGCCGGAACGACGAGTATGCGGTAGCTGTTCACATTCGTCATATCGGTTGGAGGTGTGAAATTAACCTGCAAATCTCTTCCGTCTCCATTTTGGCTAACTGTGGACACACTCACCGAGGTGGCTGCGCCAATACTTACGGATGCAGATGTTGTAATGCGTACACTTCTTGTTTTCGCATCCCATTTCACATCCTCGCCAAGCGATTCGCTGACGAAGCGGACAGGAACGACGGTTCTGCCTTTAATGGAACGGGCAGGGGCGTCCAGTGTAACGGTTGTATTGTTAATCGTAGCCGTTCTGGCACCCAGTTTAAGAACAACGGTTGTATCGCCCTTCGTAGCGGTTACCGTTTTGGTTTTTTGACTCCATAATACTTTGGCATCTAAAGCTTCAAAAATCCCGCGCAAGGGCACAAAGGTGCTGCCCGAAATAATAATAGCGGGTTGATCAGTTTGCAGCACTTGTCCATCGATATAAATTTTAATATCGGTTGTTGCTGCCTGCGCTACAGGCTGAAGTAACACAAAAAACAGCGTTGCAAAAGCAGCTAGAGCGGAAACCATTTTTCTCATAACGTTCATATCCCCTCTGGATCGTTCTTCCATCATTTTCTGGATCGATAATAAGACGAAGCAAGAAGGGTAAAAGTTTCTACTTATTCATATTTTGTTCATAAAAATCTGGCGCCTAGGATAAAAGGGGGGACGAGAGATTTGAAATGGGTCAATTAGAGGAGGTCTTTTGTCGGAGTTTGTCATTTTGCTGTCATTGGGGTGGATTATACTTAGCTGGAATAGTGGGCAGGAAGGTTGCTCATTGAAAGACATGCCGAATACGAGAATGTACAGGGGAGTGAAAGATTCATGTTAAAAGGTTGGTTTAAAGTAAAAGCGCAAGGGAAATCTAGCTTCACCGTGTTGTCTATGATGTTGGCGCTAGTCGTAGCGCTGTCTGTTCTGCCAAGCACGGCTTTGGCTGCTCCAACTCCGGTTTCGGTGAGCCCGAATCTCAGTACAGTTGCCTTGGAGACAAACAGAGGAATCGTTACACAAGGTAAAGTGAAAGTGACGGGCCTTTTTAATTCGAATAGTACAGTTGTATGGTCGACCTATGGAAAGGCAAGTGCAGAGGTGGTGCCTGAAACAGGGACATCGTTCAGCACGATTGCGGGTGCTTATAGTTATAACCTGAACTATAATCCTTTTGTACCGGCTGCTGCTGGCGATATCCTTTCTATCGTTGAAGTAGATGCTCAAAGCGGAGAGGTTGTAGGCTACACTTCGCTAGCGGTTGGAGCTAATCATGTTGGTACGGTGGCTCCTATGGTCGATCGGAACTATGTTTTCCCTGGAATACAAGCTGGTTATAATCAATTTTTGCAGGGTGCCAATTTTTACGATACACCCAATGGAGTAACGCTTAGCAACTTCATAAGCTCTGATACCGCTATAGCTTCTGCAAGTCCAAATGGTTGGTATTTTTATATTAATGGGGTTAGCACAGGTACGGCTACTATAAGCTTTGATGCCGCAGACAATCTGACAGGGGATAAAATAAGAACAACAATGCCTGTTTCGGTTGTGACATTTCGCCAGCCATATCTAAATAATAATGAAGATTACTATTTTACTGGAAAAGCCTTAACGATTTCCGTTAATCCTCCAACTGCACAATGGGCGCCGGACTCTATTGAAGTAAATGGAGTGACTGTGTCAAGCGAAAGCTATACTTATACACCTGGGGTCTTTGGTCAAATTGACGGCGAAATTGTGCTGCAAGCCAGCGTGCTGTCAGAAGGTGAAAATAAAATCGTTGTGAAGACCTATGATACGATAGATGGGGTGTACGAAACTACTCTTCATCAATCCGAGCATTCCTACTATATGAGCGAGCCTCTTATTGATAGGGCGAGCGGCGGACTAACCGCATCCGTCAAATTCGTAAGAAACATCACTAACAATAGTTATAATGATCAAGCAACCGTTATTTTTCAGCTTATGAACGGCGATGTGCCAGTGGATACCGTTTCTGTTACGACTGACAGGCTGAATGGCTATCAGACAAATCGCGCACATTTCAATTTAGCGGATGCGGCAACAAATCCGAACTACTCGGTCCGTGCTTTTCTCATTACAGGAGACAATGCCGATCCTAGCAACCTAGGCTATAATCTTGTAACAGAAGTGGATACGACAGAGTTTGAGCAGCGTTACCAAGAATGGCGCAACTGGGATTGATAGTGGGCTTATATTTCACCCTCGAAACATTAGCTTAGCCGCGAGAGGACAGCTTTAGCCGTTTACGCTTAATTGAATAGAAAAGAGGTATGTCTGAAGTGAGAATACGTACATGGAGCTTAACTCTAATCATTGGTCTATGCCTATCGCTGTTTCCCATCTCCTTATGGGCTGCTGTCTCGGTCAATCCGGTGACAGGCAGCATCCATCCTGGCAGCCAAATTAATATCACAGGAACCTCAGACCTGTCCGAGGTCATTATTAAAGTGTACCGTCCTGACCGCAGCATTCTATATTTTAATGTGGCCAAGGTTAGCAATGGCACATACAGCGACACCATTACCCTTGGTGCTAATGAAGTGGTCGGAACGTATGAGATTAACGTTGGACAAGCTGACCAGATTTCATCCACCAATGTAGTGGTAACGACAAGCACAACGACGGCTGCCCCTGTGGCAAATCCGGCGAGTGGAGCCGTTGCAGCGGGTACAAACGTGACGCTGAGCAGCTCGACAGCTGGCGCGGCTATTTACTACACGACGAATGGCAGCAACCCAACCACAAGCAGCACCTTGTACAGTGGACCGATTGTCGTGAGCAGCGCGCTGACGATTAAAGCTATCGCTGTTGCCAACGGCAAAGCAAATAGCGAAGTGATGAGCGCAAGCTACACGATTTCAGCCTCAACTGGCGGCGGTGGCGCTGTTGGTGGCGGCGGTTCGACGACTGTGCCTAGCACGGACAAAGTTATCTCAACGAATGGTAATCTGACGCTTCCAGTTGGCAAAGCGGGCGAGGTAAGCTTGAATAGCGAAGTCATCGTCTCGATTCCAGCTAATGCGACAGCGAAAGAATTAATCATCTCCATTACCAAATTGCAAAATGTACAAGGCCTGCTCACAAATAAGGAAACACTGGCTAGCTCCGTCTTTGAAATTTTGAAAAATTTCACGGAAAACTTCAGCAATCCTGTTACATTGACGTTTACTTTCAACAAAGCAAGTCTGAAGAGCAACCAGAAGGCTTCTGTGTTCTATTTTGACGAAGTGAAGAAAACATGGGTAGAAGTCGGTGGAACGGTTAGCGGCAACCAGATTACGGTAGCGGTCGACCATTTCACTAAATATGCGGTTATGGCTGTAGCTCAACCTATTGTCGATCCTATAAATCCAGCTCAGGAATTCAATGATATTTTCGGCCACTGGGCAGAAGCAAATATCAAGAAAGCAATTGGCGCAGGCATTGTCAGCGGATATCCGGACGGCAGCTTTAAGCCGAATGCAACAGTAACGCGTGCGGAGTTTGCAGTAATGCTGATGAACACGTTGAAGCCGGAAGAAGAAGGCGCGGCACTTACCTTCACTGACACGGCGACAATTGGTGCATGGGCGCAAAAAGCAATTGCGCAAGCGGTACAAGCTGGCATTACGAAAGGCTACGCTGATGGCGCATTCCATCCGAATGCTCAAATTACGCGAGCGGAAATGACAGCTATGCTGGCAAACGCAGCAGGTATTCCTGCTGATGAGAATGCGGCAACTGGTTTTGCAGATGATAAGGACATCCCAGCATGGGCGAAAAGCGGCGTGGCTTATGCGAAGCAAGCCGGCATTGTACAAGGGAAAGGCGATAATCAATTCGCGCCTCAAGCCTATACAACAAGAGCGGAAGCGGTAACGGTATTGCTGAATATTTTGGCGCTGCAAAGCAAATAAGGCAATAAACCATTTATCAAAAGAAGAAAGCAGTCCCTGCTCAAGGGGCTGCTTTTCTGCTGAAATGGCCCTGTTTTTCGCCATATTAGGAAATCCAGTCCATTCATAGGCTGGTCCGTTCGCGGACTGGTTCTTTTTTATATTTTTTTTCCTAGTCTTCTGATAAGATATGAAAGGCATCATAAAAGAATAATCTGCTACGGGGGCACTCAGCCATGCATAACAACTTATATTTATCCGCCATGCTCTTGGCAGTCACTTGCTGTTCCCTAATCATCTGCTATCTTTGCTTCAAAAGAAGAGAGCTTCCCATTGCCATTAGCTATGGATTAGGAATGTTGACGGGTACTTTTTATACTTTCGGCTACGCCTTTGAAATCGTCAGCAATTCTTTGGAGGATATCCGGTTTTGGCTGCATATTGAATACATCGGTATTCCATTTGGCACGATATTGTGGTTCATTATGGTATTGCAGTATACCGGACGACAGGCACTTGTCACCAAAAAACTCGTCATTCTTCTTCTCTTTATTCCCTTCATTAATTTTCTAGCCCACCATACGAATGAGTGGCATCACCTCTTTTATACAAGCATGACTTTAGATCGTTCAGAAGGCTTTCCGCTGGTTGTTTTGGAAAAAGGGCCTTTCTACAAGCTTCATGTCGCATACGCTTATTCTTTTTTTGTCATTGGCATGATCCTCTTGATTCAAATGTTCTTTAAATCGGCTTCGCGGATGAAAAAACAAATTGCGCTTATGTTTATTGGCTCGTGGGGTCCATACGGCTTCACTCTCGTTTATTTAAGCGGCATTCTTAACATGCCGTATGATATTTCTCCATTTGGTTTTCTAGTCTCCGGCATATTTTACATGTGGGGCATTTACCAGTTTAATATGCTGCGATTGGCACCTCTGGCACTGCAAAAGGTATTTGCCTCCATGCAGGATGCCGTAATGATCTTCGATCTGGATCATACGCTCACGAGCTTTAATGAATCTGCCAAAAAAGTGATAACAGGCCTTCACAATAGCTGGATTGGGCAGCCGGCCGCTTACATATTCGCACAATATCCCACTCTACTTGAGAAAATAGCTCGAGGCCCCACTATTGCTCCTAAAGTGCGGCTTGCTCGGGAGGGTGATGAACGGTTTTATAATCTTCATCTCTCCTTTATTCTTGATAATCGGCTCAGACCCGCTGGCCAGATCCTATTGTTAAGCGATGTAACCGAAAGCGTCCGCAACGAGGAACGGCTGCAGGAAAATGCAAAACAGCTCCAGGAGCTCAATACGTTCAAGGATAAAATGTTCAGCGTAGTAGCCCATGATATCCGTGATCCGCTTGCGGTATCGCTGAATCTGATGGAGCTAATGGAGGATGAGCTGCTGGACTACGGGGGCAAGCACGATGAAATCGTTCAGGAGATGGGCCAGCAAATTCAGAAGACGTTTGCTCTCGTAGAAAGCTTGCTCGAATGGTTTCGCAGCCAGCGGGGCGGGATGGTGTTTAATCCGGTGGTGCGGGATCTTGCCCAGACGGTACAGCTGAATGCGCGTCTCTTGCAGGTACGCAGTGAAAGCAAAAGCATCCGTATTATTTCCGAGATTCCACAGGAAACGTTTATTTTTGCCGATAAGGAAATGCTTGATCTCATTATTCGCAATTTGCTGTCCAATGCGATTAAGTTTACGGATTACGGAGGCAGCATTCGTTTAAAAGCAGAGCTTGTGGAGGGCAAAATGGTCGTATCGGTCAGCGATACAGGCGCGGGAGTGCCAACGGAGCAGGTGGATTCACTATTGCAGCAGGATGCTTATCCTGTGCCTTCCATAGGAACCGCGGGCGAGCGCGGCGTAGGATTAGGCCTTACTTTATGCCGGGAATTCGTCCACTTGAACGGGGGCGAGATTTGGTTCGACACGGCGCCCCAACAGGGGAGTACATTTTATTTTTCATTGCCTCTACCTCCATTAGCACCAGCTTACCCCCATGAACAGTCAGAAAGGAGAGGGACAGGATGAAGGTCATCATCATCGATGACGAACTGGCGATGCACCTGATTATGAGCAGAATGCTGGGCAAAATCGACGAAGTCGAGATCATGGGCAGCTTTCAGGAGACGGCTGCAGCCTTCGCTTTTTTGCAACAGCAGGAGATTGATATGATCTTTATGGACATTAGCATGCCGAAGGAGAGCGGGCTGGAGTTTGCTCAGCGGTTACGGGAGCAGGGCAGGCAGACGAAGCTGGTGTTTGTAACCTCGCATAAGGAATATGCGCTGCCTGCGTTCGGCGTCTACGCTTACGACTATATGGTAAAGCCCGTCGTACAGGAAAGGCTTAGACAGACTATTCTCAAAGCGTTATCCGAAGGTACTCCCGCTATGCCGGCGGAGGAACAGAAGGCTGCCCCGACCAAAGTGCTGTTCAATTGTCTCGGTAGAATGGAAATCCGCAGTGCCCGTGATGAAATTATAAAATGGAAGACGAGCAAAAGCGCCGAGCTATTCGCCTATTTATCGCTGCAAAAAGGCCGTCTCGTTTCAAGGGCGCGGCTGATTGAGGATATTTTTGGCGGCATGCCCCGAAAAAATGCGGAAAGCTATTTAAACACAACTGCTTACCAGCTGCGCAAGCTTCTTGAAGCTAATGGACTTAAGGGCAGCCTGCACTCCGACGGTATTCATTATGGCCTGAATTTGAATGAGGCGCGCTTCGATATGTTCAGCTTTGAAGAGGGCTGCAAGCAAATGGCACTCGTTCTTGACGAGAATATCGGGCGGGCGCTTGAGCTGGAGCAGCTTTATGTCGGGGATTTGTTTGGAGATCGCGCCTATCCGTGGGCATGGAGCGAGATCGAACGGTTCTCGCAAATGTATATCGCTCTCTCCCAGAGGCTGTGCAGCGCCTTGCTGCTTAGAGGAGATACAGCAACAGCAATTCGACTGCTCGCTAAGCAGTCTGCTATAAACGAGCTGGATGAAGAGACCATAAAGCTGCTGATGCGCGCCCACGCTCTCCAGAAAAACAAAGAAGCGTTAGTCCAGCAATACATGAAATTTGTAGACATGCTGCATCATGAGATGGGTGTCGGTCCATCGCTTGAGATAACCGTACTCTATGAGCAGCTGCTGCGGGAACTGAATACTTACTGAAAGTAGAGCACAAAGAGGATATATAAAGATATAGATGAATTTTTGTATAGATTTGGAAGACAGTGTATTCATTGTGTGATACAATAAATCACTGAGCCGGCCAAATCTAACGGATTACTTATAAGAGGAGCATAGAATATGAAGAATTTCGCTGATGTGCTTATTGAAGAGATCCTACATAAAAACTCTGTATTAGTCGTAGGGTTAGATCCCGATTTACAATACTTCCCGGATTTTTTAGTGGATAACGATGAGATTAGCAACCAACAAGCTAGTGAAGCCATTTATCATTATAATCGAATTGTAATTGATGCAGTAGCCGAGCATGCAGTAGCTGTAAAGCCACAGCTGGCTTATTATGAGGTTTATGGCAGCGAGGGAATTCATGCATTAGAGAAAACGATTGCCTACGCCAAATCAAAAAATTTAATCGTCATCAATGATGCAAAACGTGGAGACATAGGCTCTACTTCAAGTGCATATGCAAAGGCATTCCTTGGGAATGGCTCTCTTGCAGGAGACATGGTTACCGTTAACCCCTTTCTGGGCAGCGATGGTTACCTCCCTTTCATCGAGGAAGCTGGAAGAAACGGTAAAGGTTTATTTTTACTAGTGAAAACCTCTAATCCCTCTTCACATGAAGTACAAGATGTTAAGCTGGAAAACGGAGAATTGCTTTATATTAAAATGGCTGATGATATCAACAAACTGGCGCAGCAAACATTGGGGGAAAATAATTACTCCTTTATTGGCGCCGTTGTTGGGGCAACCTACCCAATGGAAGCTGAGAAGGTGCGGAAAGTATTGCCAAGCTCTATTTTTCTAGTTCCGGGATTCGGCGCACAAGGCGGAACGGCTAATGATTTAAAGCCATTTTTTGATGCAAAAGGATTAGGTGCCTTGGTTTCCTCATCCAGAGGCATCATCTATAACGGTGCAAAGGAAGAGAAGAAAACAGAAGCTATTCTATATGAATTTATTGCGAAGGCTGCTAGAGAGTCTAAAGAAAAAATCAACGAGGTACGGCTTAGTAATTAATTTTTTAGATGTTTAATACATTTTATTATGAAATATTATTATGAAACTCAAATAGAAGGGCTTTATCTCGGAAGCGGAGATGAAGCCCTTTATTTTTTTTATCACAATACTCCATGGGACATTCTAAATAAGTGATCACTAATAACCGCATGAAAAATTAACCGATTGTAAAGGTATCGATTGACATCTTTTACGTTCTATACTATTTATATCTAATTGTTGGAAATATTTAAATAGAAGGGGTGAAGTATCGTGGTCAGTAATATAGTAATCAATCATGTGGTTAAAGGAAAGATTCATACGATCTTTGGAACGATGGACTTATATCGTTTTAGTATGACAGATCTTTTGCAAGCGCCTTCAGAAGCCGTTGAACACTTAGCAGTAGTAAAACGCAATGGAGTAGATTGGGAAGGTCCAGTATTATGTCGTTTTAATTCGGCTTGTATAACAAGCGAAGTGTTTAATTGCACTCGATGTGACTGTAAATGGCAGCTGGACAAGGCTATGGAGTTAATTAGTGCAGAGGGACAAGGGATTATTACCTATCATGCCTCCCATGAAGGACGAGGTTTTGGCCTGGCCACGAAGCTTCTTTCTTACAATATGATGGATGAAGGGCTTGATACGGTTGAGTCGTATTCCCAATTGGGGACGGGGATGGAGGATGCTAGAAATTACAGAGCTTCTATCGCCATACTCAATCATTTTAACATAACTCAAGTTAGGCTTATAGGAAATAATAAAAAGAAATATGAGGCTACACGTAACGCAGGTATTCATGTCGTTGATAGATTTGCTTTAGTTTATGACGGGACGGATCAGAAGGTTCTGAAATACTTGAGCAATAAATCGAAAGAGCCTGAGCAAGATTTATTAAGAGATAGAATGAAAATGAATGTATAAGGGTGATATATTGGACAAAATTTTAATAACGGGTTCTGGAGGAGGCATAGCTTCAGAGCTAATCAGGCAGTTAAAGGAGCGGGACGTTCAGGTCATCGGTATGGATTTGAAGACTAGCTGTGCAGCGGTGGACATTCCTATACAGTGCGATCTAAGTGACGAGCATCAAATAAGGAAAGCATTCGACTTATATAAAGATGATTTGAAAAATATAACGGGTATTGTTCATTTGGCTGGAATATATCCGAACCTCAGTCTATCGCAATACGATTTATCATTATGGCAGAAGGTTCACGCTGTAAATGTAACTTCTTTATTTATTATCGTGCAATTATTGCTAGAACAAGGCTGTGATTCTTTAAGCAGTATTATTTGCACCTCAAGTACAGCTGCTAAAGTTGGAAGTCGAGACCCTGCATATGCATCATCGAAGGCGGCACTTCTTGGGCTTTCAAGAAGTCTTAGTCTTTCATTGGCTCCGAAGGGAATAAGAGTTAACTCCATACTGCCGGGAATTATAGATACGGACATGTCCAAGGTGCAATCCTCAGAGCGCCGTGACTATCATCGAAAAAAAACGCTGTCAAACACCATTGGCAAACCTGAGGAGGTCGCTAATGTAATTGCTTTCCTACTCGGAGACCACTCCTCATATATATGGGGAGCTTCAATAGACATTAATGGAGGAATGACATTTTGAGTGGACTTTTAATTGCAATGTGCGGGTTGGATGGAGCAGGGAAGACTACACAAATCGGAATGCTTACCAAATGGTTTGAGCTTAATAATGTGCAATTATACAACACCAAGCAGCCAACTGATCAATATAGAAATGATCCGAGGGTACGATCCTATCTTGATGATGGACATGCCCCTGACATGAGAGTCATTGCGATGCTGTCTGCTGCTGATCGAATAACCCATATGTATGATTTGGAGCAGCGCTTGGAGTCGGGCGTTAACATTATATCTGATCGATATATTTACAGTTCATATGCCTATTTTAAAGTTCGGGGAATGGATATCAATGATATTAAAAATCTTTATGGCTCCATACGCAAACCAGATTTAACTGTTTTTTTAGATATTAAGCCCGAAATAACCATTAAGAGAATACAGGCCCGGGATGGGCACCTAAAATATGAAGAAAAAGACCCGTCTATCTTTATTAATGTAAGGGAAGCTTTTCGAACGGTATTGCCTGAAGATGCCTTAATCATGGATGGGGAAAGAGACCCCCAAGCTATTCATTCTGAAATTATATTACATTTAGAAACGATTATGAGCACAAAGGGAGGATATTCGTATGGTATTAAATAAATTTGTTGAAGTTATAGATCGTACATTTACCTTAGAAAGCAAAAAGGAATTAGAGCTGATGTGCGGCTTGCTAAAGGAACAGGTGAATCTACAGAAAGTTACAGAATGGCTTTCAGAATTGCGTCAAGAATCTGAAGATCAATTAGGTAATTTAGCGTCACTCATGGAAATTCATCCTTTGGGATTTGAAAAATATGTACTGTGGACCGGCGAAAATTCGGGAATTCGTGGTCGCTTGCATTACTGGCCGCAAAATAAATGGCCTTTTGAAAGCATACATGACCATAGGTTTAATTTTGCAGTTATCATGTTATGCGGTGAATATACCCATGAGGAATATAATGTCACGGAACTTGAGATGGATAAAGTAGAGGTTGAATTAACCCGCAGCTCTAAGGTAGTAGAGGGCGATACTTATTTTTTTGAAGCGGGCAGCTTCCATCGAGTCATTCCAAGCAATAAAATGACGCTCTCCTTAATTGTTAGAAGCAGGGCCATATTGCCTTATTCAAGGGTGATAAATCCAGAAGATTTAAAGATGAGAAAGGCTTTTGGCAATGTGAAAAAGTTTAAAGATAAGCTTCTAACCCTTGAAAACGCATTAATATGATGGAGGATTTATGAAATTGACGAGAGAGCAAGCGGCATTATTGGAAGTGTCAAAAAGTGTAATAAATAATCATCCATTAACGGCTGATGGTTTTCAGGATGTGGATTGGTCCATTTTAATGAATTTGCTGCAGCAGCATAAAATTTTTGCCTTAACCTATCAAAATATATCTCCTGTCCTGCCGGATAGCTTAAAAAAATCGTGTGAAACCCTATACCAAAACCATGTGGAAATTATTGATGAGAGAATACAAGAAATTAAATTATTATTTAATAAAGCAAAAGAAATGAATATAAATATTGTTTTAAACAAGGGAATTGCCTTATCCATCCTCATATATGAGGATGCTTATAAGAGGGATTCTCGGGATATAGATTTGCTCATTAATGAACATGAGATGGATCAAATTAATGAGTTGCTGCGTGTATGCGGCTTTCATAGTGCCATAGGAAATAAAAACACGTATCACATAGACAGGAAGGACCCAAACGATTTCTTTTATTTGGATAAGCCAATATTGAAAGCTCCAGATAGCCATGAATTTTTCGAATACTGGAAACATACCCATTCTGGAAGATACGTTGTACTTGAGACGGGAAGGCATCTGCATCAATCCATTAAAGAGATTACTTCCTTTCTGGAATCCACGCAATATATGAATATTCAGGGCAATGAAAATGTGAAAACCTTAGATCTCGAGCATAGCTGTATCGCCTTGCTTGAAAATGCATTCAATGATGCCGAGGGCTTCGATGAGCGAATTCCAGCACTTAAAAACTATATGGATATAGTCATGTTTTTTAAAAAATATGAGCAAATGGTAAATTGGGATAACGTAAATAAATGGATAGCTAAGTATGAATTGAACAGAGAGTTTGCTCTAGTTATAAAGCAAATTAAAGAGATATTTGCCGGCGTCGATCTTTCATTTCTAGATTATATAAGAGCAGACGAAGCTTTAAATCATAATCAATCATTTTATGAATGGGATATCAGCATAACAGAGAGATTGTTTCTTGATGGTGAGCAGCGTAAGAAAATGATCGCTTTAATGAGTAAAAAAGCAGCGTTTAGCGATCATAATATCAATTATTGCGGGCCCATAAAAACAAACGATAAGCAGTGGCGGAAGTTGTTAGTAAACGATGATAAATTTGATCTGCGCTATAACTTTGAATATGAGGCAAACCGCCTTGTACTCCGTTTGAACCTTTCCGAACCAACTTTAAATAACCTTACTGAAAATCAGGAAATAATGATTTTTCTGGTCGATCCGGATCTGGATTGCCCAGACTATTTCACACATCAAGTCATTATTCGTAAAGAAAACAATAGGCTCCAGCCAGTTGAAAGATCTAAATTTGCCCATGTGAGAGAAGAAGATGTCCTGCGAGGCTGTTCTCATTTTCAAAACGATAATGGAAACTTGATTATTTATTTGCCTTATGAAAACCTTGGAAGTGGCGACTATATTGGATATTTTATAGGGGTCATAGATAATTTGCTGGGCAGAATTCCACATTGGCAAACGGCGCCGCCGTATCATAAGGATTTTTGGACCAGTATGCCCGTCGTAGAGGTTAGGGATCATTAAGTGAAAAATGGGGGCGTCATAGTAGTATGGCTATTATTTCTGTAAATGATATCACCAAAACTTATCGACAGTATAGAAGATTCCCGGGGCTCATTGGTTCCGTTAGGAGTTTATTTACGCGTGAGTATATAGAAGAAATGGCCGTTCGTCATCTTAGCTTTTCCATTAAAGAAGGCGAAGCGGTAGGTTATTTGGGCCCTAACGGTGCGGGGAAATCAACAATGATTAAGATGATGACCGGAATTTTGGTGCCTACTGCTGGAGAACTGCGAGTACTTGGAAGCGTGCCTCATCAAGCGCGTAAAGTTAACTCCCGGCAAATTGGAGTGGTCTTCGGGCAGCGAAGTCAGCTATGGTGGGACCTTCCGGTTAAGGACTCCTTTGATCTGCATAAGTACATTTATAAGATACCTGCGGCAACTTTCGAGAACAATCTGGAATTTTGCGTGGAATTGCTATCCATCAAGGATTTTATTCAAAAGCCAGTAAGACAGTTAAGTCTAGGGCAGCGGATGCGCGTTGAAATTGCAATGGCGCTCTTGCATGAACCCAAAATTCTTTTTCTCGACGAGCCTACAATTGGTCTCGATGTGATCGCCAAGGACCAAATCCGGCAGTTTTTGCGTACGGTAAATCGTGATAAAAGAGTAACCATCGTTTTAACGACACACGATATGAAAGATATAGAGGAAATATGTCCGAGAATGATTGTGGTGAATAAGGGGAGCGTCGTTTACGACGGGTCTGTTGCAGAGCTCCGCAACAGACTAGGTAATGAACGCCAAGTTGTCATTGATTTTCGGGAAGAGCCAGGTTTAATCGATATGCCGGGAATAACCTTGCTTCAAGAGGAAGGGCTAAGAAGAACCTATTCTTTTGCAAAAAGTGATGCCAGCGTATTTGATCTTGTGAGTCGAATTGCAGCGAAGTATCCCGTTGATGACGCTTCAATTGAAAGTGCGGATATCGATTCCGTTATCCGGCAGCTATATCATCAACTAGCTGAAGCCGATTTAAAACGCCAAATTGGTTAAGGTGGGTTAGTAATGAGAATGTATCTTATGTTCGCAATGAAAGCTTTTTCTAACCAGTTAGCTTACCGTTCGGAAGTTTGGCTCCGTTTACTGGGCAACTTTGTCACGATCCTGATCCAGGTTGAAATCTGGCGAGCCGTTATTGGTAGCGGCAGTGTAGCGGGTATTAAGGCCGAACAAATGATTACATACAGCATTATCAATACACTGCTTTTTGCCCTGTTATTAAATGGGGTAAGCAGTAAAGTGGATGGAAGCTTGAAATCGGGTGGAATCGCCTCTGAATTAATCAAGCCGCTATCGTACCCGTTATATTTGCTTTTTGACGGGCTAGGCAACTCCCTCTATCAACTAGCCTTCACTGTTGCGCCGTCTCTCCTTATAGCAGGGCTGTTTTTCGGAATACTCCCACCTGCGACCTTAACAAACTTTCTCGCTTTTTTATTGGCACTGATGCTAGCTCTTATTATTTCTTTTCTTCTAGGTTATCTAATCTCATTACTAGCATTTTGGTTTATGAATCATTTTGCTCTTAGTTGGATGATGGGAGGCCTAATCACTATCTTCTCTGGCTCTTTTTTGCCACTTTGGTTTTTCCCCCCTTCATGGGCTTCTGTAGCGAAAATGCTGCCATTTCAATATATGGGTTATGTCCCGGCGGCCATATATCTAGGCAATATAACGGAAACTGAACTATGGCAGGTGCTTGCCATGGGGGTAGGGTGGATCGTGGGATTACTTGTCCTCGTTCAATGGCTTTGGACTAGAGCCGTGCGTCGCTTAGTTGTGCAGGGCGGATAAAGAGGAAGGCGGAAATTCATGACACTGCAGTTGTTTGGCAAGCTAGTTCGTTTATTATTAAAAGAAAGAATGGAGTATCGGGCTGATTTCATCCTTTCCGCTTTTGCTCAAATCATCGCATATGCCGGGGACTATATTATAATCTGGTTATTTATCCAAAGGTTTAACACGATAGCTGGTTGGACTTGGCCGGAAATAGCCCTTTTGTATAGCATCGGTCTCTTTACGTATGCACTAGGGGCATCCTTTTCTTTTGTACAGATGCGTGAATTGGAAAGCCAGGTTAAACAGGGCACGTTTGATATTTTGCTTATAAAGCCTGTAAATCCCTATTTATACTTAGTAAGCAGGGGCTTCAACTTAGGGTACATCGCCCATATTTTAATCTCTGGTTCTGTACTTATTTGGGCCATCTCGAAGCTGAATATGCAATGGAAGCTGAGCGAGTACATCTACTTAATCCTAGTCGTTGTCAGCGGTGCTATGATTTATGCCGGAATCCTCACCATTATCGGTGCTGTTTCTTTTATATGGATTAGAACTAATTTTATGTTTACCCTATTTTTCAGATTAAAGGATTTTATTGCGTACCCTTTGCCGATATTCGGAACGTTTATTCAGTTGTTGCTTACGGTTGCTGTACCACTCGCCTTTGTTAGTTTTTATCCAGCGGCATTCCTTTTATCTAATGATGCAACGCTTTTACCGCAGTGGGCAATGTGGATGGTGCCACTTGTCGGCCCTCTTTGTTATTGGGCAGGCTATAGGTTCTGGATGTATGGTGCGAACAAGTATCAAGGTGCTGGTGGCTGAGTTAATGAGAAGATAGACCTCATACGGGTCAAGCTATATCAATATATATCAAGAAGTATAGGAGCAGCTGTCCTCAACCGAGGAGGCTGCTTTTTCTCTTGCTACAAAAACGATCCGTATTTCTTCCAGAGTTTCATGCTCCTTGTCGGAGTTTGTCATTTTGCTGTCATTGAGTAGGGCTATACTTATTTAATTAGTAGGAATAAAGAACCAACTATAAAAAGCAATAATCATTAGGAGGACTATCGTGAAAAACAAACTGGTTAAAAAGCTCGTATCGTCAGCTGTTGCAGCATGTTTATTGTTGTCATCGTTTGGCATGGCATTTGGTGCCACTACGGCAGCAGCTGCTCCGGCGGATATTGAAGGGCATTGGGCACAAAGCCAAGTTTCGGAGTGGATCAGCAAGGGGCTGATTACGGGTTATGAGGACGGCAGCTTTAAGCCGGAAAATCAAATTACAAGAGCTGAATTTATAACACTGGTCAATCGTGCATTCGGCTTTACCGAGCAAACGGAAATTACGTTTAGCGATGTACCTTCTACAAACTGGGCTTATGCAGATATCGCGAAGGCGGTAAAAGCAGGCTACATTTCAGGCTATGCGGATGGAACAATCGGAGCCTTTAAGCCGATTAGCCGTCAAGAGGCTGCGGTCATTGTCATCCGTCTGCTGAAAATCAATCCGGCAGCCAGCACTACGGCAGCAGCCTTCGCAGATGCGAAGCAGTTTGCCAGCTGGAGCAAGGGCGCGATTGGCGCAGTTGTAGCTAAGGAAATTATGAAGGGCTACAGCGCAGATAATACGTTTAAACCGGCAGCCTTTATTACTCGCGCAGAAGCGGTAGTAACGCTGAACCGTGCAATGGAGTCGCAAGCGATCGTTTATGACGCGGCGGGAACTTATGGTCCAGCTGCTGGAGTTGAGACGGTTAATAAGAACGTCGTTGTTAGCGCAGCTGGCGTAACGCTGAAAAACATGGTCATTAATGGCGATCTGTTATTGGGCGAAGGCATCGGCAATGGCGATGCGTTCTTGAACAACGTCAAAGTAACGGGAACCGTAACCGTTCAAGGCGGCGGCGAGAACAGTATCCATTTTAACGACTCGGTGCTTATTGATATTGTGATCGACAAAAAATCAGGTACAGGAACTGTGCGTATCGTGTCGGAAGGCACAACAACGATTGCGCTTGTTATGGTTAACTCTCCTGCGATTATTCAAGAATCAGGCTCAGGAGCAGGCTTTGGCAATGTAAACTTAAATGCAGTACTGCCAGCAGGTGCGAAAGTAACCCTGCAAGGCTCATTCAACACGGTCAATGTCAGCGCTCAGCAAATTCAGGTTGACCTGCCGACAGGTACTGTCCAGCAGTTGAATGTCAACTCAGGGGCAACTGGCTCGACGGTGAATCTCAGCCAAGGCAGCAGAGTCAACACGCTTGTCCTAGATACGGTTGTGAAAATGTTAGGCCAAGGTACAATTGTACTGGCTACCATTAATACTGGAGGAGTGGGTACGACTTTTGAAAATCCGCCAGCTACTCCAGCTCCAACAGCAACTGTAACAACGGGATCATCAACACCAGCGCCGTCGACAGCAACGCCGACGCCAAGCGCAACGCCAACTGCAACACCAGAACCAACAGCAACGCCAGAGCCAAGCGCGACGGCAACGCCTGAACCGACGGTAACGCCGGAGCCAAGCGCAACAGCAACGCCGGAACCAACGCCAACACCAGTGCCACAGGCTCCAACGGCGTTTGATGTTTTTATTAGCGGGACAGCAACTGTTGGGGAAACGCTAACGGGCAACTACACCTACCAAGATGCAGATGGCGACTTGGAAGATGGAACAGCTTACGAATGGTATCGTTCGGATGATGAGAATGGATCAAACTATACGCAAATTGACGGAGCAAATGACTCAACCTATGTGCTCAGCGAGGAAGATGCGGGGTATTATATCACCTTCGAAGTTACACCTGTGAATGCGGCAGAGCCAACAATTGGAGATACTGTTAAAAGTGCAATTACGGGCGCAGTGAAAAACGCTCCGGTTGCTCCATACGTAGAAGGAGTTCAAGTGACAGGTGTACCTGCAGTAGGCCAAACGTTAACAGGGGATTATTACTATTGGGATACCGATGGGGATGCAGAAGAGGGAACAACCTATCAGTGGTATCGCTCGGATGACTACGAACAGACCATTAATTATACGGCAATTGATGGAGCGACAAGCCTAACTTATGTGCTTGGCAGCGAAGATGCTGGCAAATATATGACGTTTGAAGTGACACCGAAAAATACAGCGGCTCCTACAACAGGGCAGTCAGCGAAAGCGGTAAGTCAAGAAAGCGTCATGGGGCAGCCTGTCATTTCAGTAGACGGCTCGTATTCGAACCACTTGCCAATGATTACGATTGGCGAACTGACTGCTGGCAGCATGGTAACGGTTTACGACACAGATGGGACGACAATCTTGGCCTCAGGCACGGCAACAACGGATACTCTGACGCTTGCACTGAATGCTTTAGCATCGGGAACACATACGATAACCGCTCATGCAGCAGATTCCATGCGGGGGGCGAGTCTGGACTCTGAGGAACTGGAGTATGAAGTGAATGAAATTGCTATTTTGCCGCAAAATCATTTCTCATTAGGATCGAACCATGCTATAGTGCTGGACGCGATGGGCCAAGTGCTCACATGGGGTGCTAACTGGAATGCGCAAATTGGCGATGGGACGACGACAGCTTCCCCTAACCGATTTACAGTGCCTAACTTGCCAAGCGATATTATTGCGGTACAAGCTGGCTTTGGCCATTCCCTGATTCTGACCTCGAAAGGCGACGTATGGCAATGGGGCAGGGGTTCAAGCAATACGCCAGTTAAAGTGAACGGAATTGATCATGCGATTGCTATTTCAGCAGAAGGCGGCACGAACTCACTTGTGTTGAAAAGTGATGGAACGGTATGGACATGGGGAGATTATTCACCGCTTGTTCAAGTACCGGGCTTGGATCATGTGCTCGAAATCCAAGCTAGATACGCTTCCTCCTACGTTTTAAAAGCTGACGGAACCGTATGGGCTTGGGGCGACAATACAAATGGACAGCTTGGCAACGGGACGACAACAAGCAGCAATGTTCCGGTTCAAGTATCGGGACTAACTAATATCGTGTCCATGAAGATGGGCAACCAGCACGCTCTTGCTTTAAGCGTGACCGGAAGCGTATATGCTTGGGGCTTTAACCAAATGGGCCAAGTCGGCAATGGGACGAATGTTAATCAATTGCTTCCAGTTGAACTTGAAGATCTACCCAAAATCACGCTGCTTGGTGCAGGGAATTATCAATCTTTTGCACAGGATGAAGATGGAAATGTATTTGCTTGGGGCAGTAACCAGAGCGGCAAGTTAGGTTTCGGCCATACCAATGATACAAACACGCCAGGGATCATCAATGGTATATCTGATGTCCTCGTGATTAACGGGGGCGGCAGCAATACCACTTATGCTCTAAAAGCTGATGGCAGCTTATGGGCTTGGGGCGACGGTGCCGACGGCATGCTTGGTGAAGGCGGCAGCGGTGAGCGCTATACACCTGGAATCGTCAATAATTTGAATTTGCTGTTCACACCATAAAAAGTAAAAAGAAGATAAACAGCAGGCTGCCCCGTGGCAGCCTGTTTTGTTTTTTTATATCCTGTGATGGCCTTCGATACAAGCGTTATCATAGCAGTTCCCTCTTCGGCTTATGCTCGCCTTCATCTGGTGCGTTTGAAGTATTATCTTTCAGCAGATGGCTGACAGGGAGAATATGGTTCAATATCCGTTCAGAACGATTTGATATGATGAATTTAGTGAAAGCTTACAAGCTTTTACAGGAATATAGCCGATAGAAGAATGGAAGTAATCTGGTTTTTCGCTATTTAATGAGGAAAATACAGGGAGGCGAAGGGAATGCCAACGAAAGAAAATATGGTTGGTGACAATAGGCCTGCACAGCAGAATATGGAGCAGGAGTGGCTGGCTAATCAATTAAAGTATTCGAATGTTCAGCGAGGTAAGAAGGGCAATACGATTTATTTAACAGCTGCTGATTTGACTTTGACATATGAGGATTTAAGGGATACCACATGCAATTATGTCATTCATGCGGATACCGTTTGTCTAGCAGGCAAGCTTGAAACAAAGGGAAGAGATATAACAATTAATGCGCGTATTATCTCTTCAGAAGCAGAGGCTGTTATCGATGCGTCAGGTCCAACAGCTAATATCAATTTCACTACGGAAAATCGTGCTAAAACGGGTGTTGCGGGAGCCAAGCCGGGCGATAAGGGATTATCCGGTGCAAATGGGGAACGTGGTTCAAACGGCTATAATGGCGGCGCTATTACTTTGGCAGCGGAGCGTTTTGAGCTGAAAGGCGAGTTGAAGCTAATCGCTAACGGCGGACAAGGCGGGCGTGGACAGGAGGGCGGAGACGGGGGCAAAGGCGCGAACGGCATTGATGGAGTAGACTACAAATTCAACATTTTCTTTCCCGACGATCCAACGCCAGGCACCGACGGCGGCAATGGCGGAAACGGTGGAAATGCCGGAGAATCGGGAGATGGCGGCAACGGAGGGGATATCATTGTCGGATACGTAGTATCGGCCAATGAGCACTACATTAAGATGGAGAGCCGGGCGGGCAGGGCCGGTGAACAGGCAAAGCCGGGCAAGGGAGCAAGCGGCGGAACAGGCGGCAAAGGCGGCCGTTTTTATGATAAAGAGCCTGCACCGGCATGGATGGACAAAAATTATATTTATATTATTAGTGAGACAAACAGAGCGAAAAGCGGGACAGACGGAACAAATGGCAAGAATGGCGACTCTAAAGCTCCCGCAGCAGATGGCAGGCCGGGGCGTTGTGGAATTAATAGCGAGGGTAAACCTGCTCTTATTGAATATACCGATTTCTTCGGTAGCTTTGAAGTGATCCATAGGCAGGATGCTCCCAAGCTGCTTTACTTTGATCAGCGGTTAATGGGGTCTCTGGAACAGAAAAGCCTTACGCTGCATAAGGCCGGCATCGCTTATCTGGCCTCCAGCGAGGAGCGTCTGAATGAAGCGGCGATTTTGCTCGAATGGATGCTTAAAACAATGCCGGATGCAGATTGGTTTGAAGAGCTTCGCTACGCTGCGCTTCATGAGGTGCATGAGGATGAGGCGCATCGGTTTGAAGAATTCAAAAGCCGCATGCTGGAGGTTTCGCTTCAATGGCTTGCCCTGCGAAACAAAGCCGCCATTCTGATTGCCCAACTCAGCCAAGGACTTGATTATTTCGGGCATCCATGGAACTGGGTTCCGCTTATGCCGTTCGACCGCTATTTGGAGCTTGGCGGCAGCTTAATAACGGCCGCCCAGCAAGCGGAGGACTTATATAAAGATTATTTAAGCGTGCAGGCCAATCAGGACAGCCGGGTCGGGGTAATCAAGGAGGCCATGTCTCAATCTGCGGACAAAGCCGCAGAAATTACTAAACGCAGGGAATGGCTCATTAAAGAAAGAGACGAGCTTAAGCATAATATCGATGCGATGCTGAAGGATGTCCAAAGCAAAGGTGAGGAGCTGCAAAAGAAAGCGACCGCTTTTGTCGAGGCACTGAAAAACGAGCTTCGCATGGAATCGTTGAAAATAACGGTTGATTTAATTGTCACGGGCGTTTCATTGGCTACGGGTGTGGCTCCTGTAGTAGGAGCACTCAAAGTGGGCGGCGCTTTGCGATCGGCTATTAGCAATTTCACGTCTGAAGGCAAGACGATTATCATTGACGAAGCCTTCAAAAGCGATAAGTCGATTAAAAAGGAAAAGAAGGAGAAGGAGAAGGAGCTATCCAAATCACTGGATTCGGTCAAGAAGACCGCTGCTGCTGGCCGCGCGCTATGGGAGCAGGGCGGAGGCTTGGTTGACCTGACGAAGCAGATGAACAGGGCACAAGAACGGTTCGGTTATGGTTCGACGCTGATGACGATGACTAGGGAGGAATTTGAGGAGCTGCTGAAGCCGGTTTACAGCAAGGTTCCCGAAAAAGCGGGGGAATACCGCACGGTATTTTATGAATTCCTGAATGTTGTCGAGGATTATCAAAATAAGGCGTCGGCCTACAGCGCCTATTTTCTGGAGGATGAGAAGCTGGCGGCCGAGCTGATCGAGCTGCAAGCCAATGACGATCGTTTGCGCCAAAACCTGGGAGACGGTATGGATGCTAGCTTGCCGTTGTTCCATACTTATATTTTCGAACGCTTCAGTCAGGCTAGACTTGCCTTGATTGACTTCCTCTATCAGGAATATCAGGCATTCCGCTATATGACATTGGGCAATGAGCGTTTCCCAAAAATCAAAGACAGCCATGTCGCAGAGCTGAGCGGGATTCATGCCGATGTAATCGTCAAGCTGAAAAATATGCTTAATGCTTCGGATAGCGCTATTCAGCCGTTTGAAAATATCAAATTTATTTTTAAGGAGGAGACATTCCCAGAGCAGTTTGCAGCGATGCGCGCAGGCGACGCGGCTGTATTCTCTCTATCGCTTGACAACCTTCTCATCCGGAGCAAAATCGCCGGAAAAGCACATATGATGGTGAGCGGCTGCCGGGTTGTGCTGCCTGGAGCGCGTGAGACGGACGGGGAAGTGCATGTAGATTTTGCGCATTCCGGGTCTTCTACCTTCCTTGACCGAGAAGCGAAGCGCCATGATTTTATTCATAAAAGCAGCTTAGGCTTGTATCAATATGAAGTGAACCTTCAGCCTGATGGAGAGAAGCTCAGCTTTAAGGCAGGCGGCGTAGTAGGTGATGGTCGTACCCGAATTATGCCAGGATTGTTATCCGTCTGGTCCATTAAGGTTCCTACCGTTGATTTGGCGGGCATGTCCATTAACGAAGGTGTCGATTTGAACAACGTCAACAGAATAGAGATGATGGTTGAAGGCAAGGCAGAGGCTTACGCCGTGCGGCGGACAAATGAGAACTTGCAAAGCTATAAAGTGCCTGTCAAGCCTATTTGGGAGTCACCGGATCACGAGCTGCATGCGATGGCGCCAAATTCAGAGCAGGAAATTAAATATACGGTAATTGAGCTGTAAGCGGCATTTTCGAATGAAATACTGGAATAGATGACTTATAACTTATGATTTATAGTTGGAGCCAGCTCAGTAATGAGCGGGCTCTTTTTTTTCCTGTAAGGGACATACTCAAAAAAAGGGTAGCTCTAATATATTTCCCGTCAATCTGTTCACCGTGAATCGTTTTGTAATTTCTCCCTTGTCATCTAAACCGACTATAACCTTCAGCTCATCAGTGCCATACAGTTCTTCATTCCATTCCGCTGAATTATCATAAATGTAATTCAAGCGGTTAAGCCCATCTTTGTCTTTAACGTAGTCTGTCATTAGAGCGAGAGGGTCCAGATAAGTCAGTCCTTTATAGGGGTCTCTTACAAAGGTTCGCTCATCACTATAGGCCTCTAGAACGCCTTCTATATCGGTATCCATTTTTAAAGTTATAATAACGCGATCAGGTTCCAGCTTTATCGTGCCGGTTCCTTTTCCTGCATAATCTTCCAATAGAAAAGAGCCCTCATTGTCTGTAAGCTTGATTTCTGTGGACGAGTCCATCACACGATCAGGATTATATAAATAGAAAGACAAGCTGCCTGTATCGCTGTCTGTACTATAAATATCAATTCCACTAAAGCAATTATTACAGAGATACTGATTAAATACTGCATCTGTCCAACTGCCAGAGTAGTCGCTTAAAGAATGGTGATAAGTACTAGCTGTAGGGCTTATTGTGGAACTAATAAGAGGCTCGGCAATTGGGATTGCGCTGGGACGCTGCTCTTGCGGATTTTCCTGCTTGATTGAGCAGGCGCTAAGCAAAATGGACAGGATGATAAGACAACAAGAACACAACTTTACTGCTAGACTTTTATTCAATAATTAACCCCCATATACTTCTTGGTTACAAAAAGAACTAGTCTATTTTACTATAGGTTTGTAAAAATTTCACTTTTAATAATGGAGCAGTATGAAGAGGTTGTTTAAAAAGCTAACGCTTGCAGGACCCTCCTATTCCGCCTCTTCAATGTTTGGGAGGTCCTCTATCAGGGGAATAATATTGCAGCAATGGCTCGCAGCGTATGAAATCTGTCCTTTCTTCACCCGGTGTCAGGATGAATAGAGCTGCTTGCAAGGCTGTAACCCAAACTTGGAAGGGGTGCTTCACATGACAAAATTAACGGTTGGATCGGAAAATAATGCTCCTATTGAGCTTTTTTATGAGGATCGGGGTACAGGAAAACCGGTGGTGCTCATTCACGGCCGTCTTGGCGGCAGCTGTCCCGCCATACCTATATAAAACCGAGGGCAATCCTGATGGCGGCGTTGATGATGCCCTGATCAAGGAGTTCGAGGACGGGGTAAAGAAGGATCGTCTGGCCTTTCTTGATGGATTTACTAAGAACTTTTTTGCCGCTGGGGAAAAGTCGGATTTGGTAAGCGAGCCGGCTCGCTTGTATAACCGCGATATTGCCGCTTTTGCTTCACCGAAGGGGACGCTGGATTGCATCAAGGCGTTTGGGCGCACCGATTTTCGCGATGATTTAACAAAAATAAATGTACCGACGCTCATTATCCACGGCGATTCCGATGCTATTGTGCCATTCGAAGTAAGTGGAAAACGTTCGCACGAAGCCATTGCAGGCAGCAGGCTTGCTTTAATTAAAGGCGGTCCGCATGGCGTTAATGCGACGCATCCCGAGTCATTTAATAAAGCCTTAATTGCGTTTCTAAACGGGTAGAAAACGGTCTAACAAACAAGAACCGCTGAATGACCAAATTTGCAGCACATTAGCGTCTCCTGAGTCCGCAGCCTATTCCATAACCCGTCAATCTGTTGAAATAGAGTCTGCTGTGTCCGCCAAATCTATCTTTGTACAGGGAGCAGATTCACGAAACGAAAAGCATGAAGCTGCCCTGCCTGGCTTCAGGTTTTCATGTAGTAGAGTAAATGGTATAATTTAGGGAGTCTTTGAAAGAGGAGGATGACGTTATTAAGATGAAAGCCTTGAAGGAGATTGGCAGCTGGGTCAGCACTTTCGGCATTGCAGTTGTACTTTCATTAATTATTGGTGTATTTGTTATTCAGCCCTATAAGGTTGACGGTCATTCAATGGACCCGACTTTGCAGGATAAGGAACGAATTTACGTTTCGAAAATCTCGCACACGTTGTCCAAGCTTCCGGAATATGGCGATGTGGTCGTGATCGACAGCCGGGTGAGCAGAGAACGGGATTTGACAGATGATCTTTTGGAGCACCCGCTGCTTCAGCTTTTTATGAAAAATAATACGAATGACAACGCCGTGTTTTATGTGAAAAGAGTGCTAGGCAAACCTGGCGATGTGCTGGAGTTTAAGGATCATAAAACCTATCGCAACGGTGTGGCGCTGGACGAGCCTTATCTGAATGAAACGATGAATTTTGTTTCGGATCAGCAATGGAACGTTCCTGAAGGGCATATTTTCGTCATGGGCGACAATCGCAATCATAGCTCGGACAGCAGGGAAATCGGATATATTCCGCTCGATCATGTGATGGGCGTTAAAAAGTTTCCTTAACTTTTGGTTTAGCTCCTCTTCCTCATCGTATAGCATCCGTAACATAACCTAAGGGCCCTCAAAGTGAGGGTTCTTTGCGTTGTCCAAGACTTTGTCATTTTCCTGTCATTGGCAAGGGCTATACTAGTGCTAACGGGCATTTATTAAGACGATAAGGAATGAGGGAAAGCAATGAAAAAAAGTTCAACAATGAAATTGGGTTTGGTTTTAATTTTGACTCTCGCTTTGTTAAGCGGTTGTATCTCCTCGGGCAGCCTTGTAACAGTCTATTATAATGGTGGGTTGCCAGACGCTTCAGAACATGCATTTATACGGTATTCCGATGGAACGGTCACACAGGTTCCGGATGTTAACGCAGGGGAAACATCGGTAACCGTAAATACCTATGCTGATAAAACGATGATGGGCGGGTATGTAACGGATGGTCAGGTCAGCTGGATTCCCGGACGTTCTTATGGCGGCCAATCCGTATCATTATCCAACATTCAAACGTACAAACCGACAGAGGCTGTAGATTATGTTGCTTTGGCCGAGCTGCCACATACGGATGTCAATCATCCGGATTATACAAGTGTCACTTTTTCTGTTTATGATGCGGATGACGAGCTCGTGACGGGACGAACAGAAATATTTATTCATACGAGTAATCCGAATTTACTCTTTTATGATATGGATCCTGATTATATTTCGAATGCTTCAATATTCGGGGGGATGTCCTCCTATACGAATAGCGGACTCGTGACGTTTTTAATTAAAAATAACGATGTTAATGTTCCTGTGACTTTGGCACAATTAGCTGTATACTCTGGTCCGAAATTGATTACGGATAACTTTTTTCATGTCGTAACAGATATTCAGGTCAGTGGGTCTGGCGGTATCGATACGGTCGATGTAGGTCAATCTTTAGCGTTAAATGCAGCAGTGCTTCCAATCGATGCGGCTAATCCAGCGGTTGTCTGGTCTGTTGTGGACGGTACAGGCTCAGCGACGATTGATGCAAACGGGCTGTTGACGGCCGTATCGGCCGGAACAGTTACAGCGAAAGCAACTGCCGTTGACGGCACTGGTATTGTAGGGAGCAAGGACATAACGATAAATGTGCCTGCAACGCCAACACCAACACCAACACCAACACCAACACCAACACAAGAGCCGACGCCAACAGCGACACCTGTGTTGGTAAACTCCGTCTTGGTATCGGGGCAAGCCGCTGTTCAGACTGGCGGTACCATCCAATTGGCAGCAGAAATTGCACCTGTGGATGCAGCGGACAAATCGATCGTTTGGTCGGTTGAAAATGGTACAGGTGCCGCCTCCATTAATGCCAGCGGCTTATTGACGGGCGTGTCCGCAGGTACGGTTACTGTGAAAGCAACGGCGGCCGATGGTTCGGCTGTGTTTGCCTCCCATAGCGTTGTTGTTCAAGCGCCAGCTAGTGGTGGAAGCAATGGAGGCGGCTCTTCGACTACGCCTGTAGCGACAGCAACGCCTACAGCAACGCCAGCGCCGACACCGACATCGGTGCCAGCGCCCCAAATAAAGTTCAATGATAAAGTCGTCAAGATTGATGATGTGATCACAGGACTTGCGAAGCAAGTAGATGAAGCTAAAGCTAATCCAACAATCATCCCATTTACGGATACCGGCTCCCACTGGGCAAATAAGACGGTTGACGTCTTTGCTAAGCTCGGCATCGTTAATGGATATGAGAACAATGCCTTCCGTCCGAATGCAAGCATTACCCGCGCTGAATTCTCGGCCATCATTTCCAAGTTATTTGGCATATCCAGCCCTGCTGCAGGCGGCAGCGTGCTAAGTGATGTTTCGGGCCACTGGGCGGAAGCGGCGATTGGAAGCCTGCATGCAGCAGGCGTAATTTCAGGCTATAAGGACGGCACATTTAAGCCGAATCAGGAAATTAGCCGTACTGAAATAATCGCAATCCTTGCTAAAATTATTGATCTTGATAGTGTGAATGCAGCGAGTGTGCCTGCTTTCACCGACATTAATCAAGTGTGGAACAAGGGGCAAATTGAGAAAGCCGCGGCAGCTGGCATCGTCAGCGGAGCTGGCGACGGAACGTTCCAGCCGAATAACCAAGCGTCCCGTGCGGAGGCTTTAACAATGGTGCTGCATGTTCTGCAATTGAATCCTGAGCTTAAAGCGCTGCTGGAAACATTGTAGTTCGTTTATTAAATAAAGAAACCAAGCAGCGCGTGCCGATCCCCGATCAGCACGCGCTATTTGCATGTGTCAGAAGCGGGCGCAGCGATTTTCATGTTGACCAAAGCTATAGCTTCACTATATATTTGTAATACAGAACTTTAATTCTTATTACTAATATTTTGAGGAGGGCCACTATGAACCCCGCTTATCATTATGATGTTCACCTGCCAGCGCATGCGGAGGCAGGCCAAACCTATCCTGTTATTTTCACCCTTCATGGGAAAGGCTCGAATGAGGCAAATATGCATGGGCTTGTAGCGCCTTTAGAGGACAAGTTCATCATCATTAACATCCGAGGCGACCTTAGGCTGGGCGCCGGTTACCAATATTATGAGCTGAAGAGCCTCGGCAACCCGATTCGGGACATTTTTGACCGGGCTGTGCAGCAGCTTGAAGGTTTTATTGCTTATGCAACGGAAAAATACCCGATTGATGCGAGCCAGCGTTATTTGCTTGGCTTCAGCCAAGGTGCGATTTTATCGATGACGCTTGCCCTTACGATGGGGGACCAGTTGAAAGGCATTGTTGCGTTGAACGGCTATGTGCCAGAGTTCGTCAAACACGAATATGTTTTGCAATCACTGGAGAACGTATCCGTGTTTGTCTCGCATGGTGAATTTGATTCCGTATTTCCGATTCGAATTGGACACGAGACAGCGGATTATTTTCAAGCGCTGACGCCGCAATTGACCTTTAAGATTTATCCGACCGACCATGGCGTGTCCGAAGAAAATCAACGGGATTTTCTTGCATGGCTACTTGAGAACAAGGGGGAACAAGCACAATGATGCCAGCATACTTTTTTGCCCATGGCGCGCCGTCCATTGTATTGGAGAATAATGGTTATACGGCTCTATTGAAAAGCTTTAAGGAGCAGACGCCAAAGCCGAAAGCGATTGTCCTTTTTTCCGCCCATTGGGAGCAGACGGTTCAGACAGTGGGCGCTGCTCCAGCGTACAGCACGATTTATGATTTTTCGGGCTTTCAGGATGAGCTGTACCAGATGACGTATCCGGCGGAAGGCAAACGCCAGCTCAGTGAAGACATTCAAGCCTTGTTCGCTGAACATGGCATTCCAAGTGTGCTGGATGAGGAGAGAGGACTTGATCACGGCGCTTGGGCCGTACTCAAGCTGATTTATCCGGATGCGGATATTCCCGTCGTCGCGCTTTCGGTTAACCGTTATTTGACCAATGAGCAGCAGTATGAGATCGGCAAGGCATTAGCTGCGCTTAGGGAGCAGGATGTGCTGATTATTGGAAGCGGCGGAACCGTCCATAATCTCAGAAAGCTGAATTGGCAGTCTGAAGGCATTGACGAATGGGCGGAATCATTCGATAATTGGCTGCAGAGCAAGCTTGAGGCATGGGATCTCCCGGCACTATTCAATTATAGGGAGCTGGCTCCCTTTGCGCAGGAGGCAGTGCCGACGAGCGAGCATTTTATCCCGCTCCTGCTGGCTATGGGCTCGGGTGATAAGAACCGTCAAGCAACGTTGCTTCACCGCAGCTACCAGTACGGCAATTTAAGCTTAAGCTGTTGGAAGTTCAACTAGAGAGCGGAAGCAGAAGAGAAGGCGAAGGTCATGACAGTTGGGACAAAGGCAGTGATCGATAGAGCAGTTATTTTCGCTCTCGCTGCCGTTTTTATTTTACAGCAGTTTACGCAGTGGGGGCCGCTTGTTTATGTGCTGGGCGGACTTTCCTTTATGGCGGTGCTCCTGCTGCTGCCTAAGCTCAAAGGAATCGCGCTGTGGCTGAGTCTTTTTTTTATAGCTGGCGGGGTCGTCCTGATGCTGGCACAGCAAGCGGATGCCGCATATTGGTTTAAAGCCGCGAGTATGAATGCGACGTTGGTTACCTTATTCGTATTTGCTCCCTTGTTCGGCATTCCGGTACGGCTGCCGGATTATGTTGCTGCTCTGAAGCGGTTCTATGAAACGCGTATACGCAGCACGACAGCCCTGTTCATCGGTACGCAGCTTATGACGCATATAATGGGCGGGTTTATAAACGTCGGGTCTATTCCCGTCGTTTATCATTTGGTATTCGTTAAGCCCCGCTCCGGGCGCTTATCCGGGCTGCTGGCGAACGCCTTGAATCGCGGCTTTGGAGGCGCGATTTGCTGGTCGCCTTATTTTGCAGCAATGGCGCTTGTCACCTCGGCGCTTAAGCTGAATTGGTCAGCGCTGCTGCCCTATTTGATCGGGCTGTCGCTGATCAGCCTGTTGGTAAGCTTGGCTGTGGACTTTAAGCAGCTGCGTGCTAAGGATGAGGCAAGTGAGCTTGCAGCAGCGCAGACAGATGAGCTGGGCCAGGAAGCCATGGAAGTCACGACAGTCACGCGATCCACGAAAGCGATCGAGAATCAGCGAGGCCAAGGCATGGAGAAGGAACACGGAAGACGGGCCTCCTTTCCGATGGGACTCGCTATTTATTTGCTGTGTGCGACGGCGGCCATTTTGCTGCTGGAGCAGCTGATTGAGCTTCCGATGGTGCTGATTACTTGCATGGGGGCGGTTGTTTTTCCGCTGCTGTGGTGCCTTGCGAAGGGAGCACTCCCGACATTCCGGCAGGGACTGACGAATCATTTGACCGTTACGCTGCCCGCTTTGCAAAAGGAGATTACGCTGTTTTTAGCCGCAGGCTTTTTCAGCGGATCGATTAGCGCTACAGGTTTTGGGCACGTCATTCCCTCCCTGCTCGGGCACATACCTCTGCCTATTGCATTATCGTTTTCTATTTTCACAATCGTTATGATTGCTGCTACCTCATTAATTGGCCTTCATCCAATTGTATGGGTGACGATTCTCGCGACCAGCATTGATCCGGACGTCGTGCAGATCAGCCCGATTTATTTCGCCGTTTTGCTGCTCGGAAGCTGGGGGCTGTCCAACCCGATTTCTCCCGCTTCGGCGGTGAACAATTTGCTGGCGGGATTATTCAACAAGTCGGTTTTCGAGCTGGCAAGGCCGAATTATAGGTTTGCTGCCGTTATGGGACTGGCGCTCTTATTGTATTTAATGATGGTCTGAATGGAGAAAGGGCACCCTTCGGGGATGCCCTTTTTGATTTTATAATGGCAATCATAGTTAAAACCATGTTCAAAATAACGCTTCAAATAGCCTAGCAGAGCTGCTACTCCTTCAAAATCAACCCAAACAGCGCCACAAACACATACGCCTGCTCTCGCGAAATGACGCAATCCTTCAAATCCTCGGGGGCTACGGCAATCCCATTAAATTCGCAGGTGCTTAAATCAAGGCCAGCGAGCTTCGTATTTGAAAATTGGGCTTGGTCAATTTGGCATTGGAAAAGCTCGAGTTTTTGCAGCTTTGCAAAGCTGAAATCAACTTTGCCCATCGAGTTGTCCTGGAAGGATACCTGCTTCATATCAGACATTCTAAAATTGGCGTAATCGGCCAAATTGTCCTTCCAAACCATGTTTCGCAGCGTGGCTCCGGTCAAATTCATGCCAATCATTTTGCAGTTTTTGAACACAGTCCGGTGGATAATGGCATCGCTAAAATCGGCATTCGATAAATCACATTTGTCGAAAATCACATCCGTCAATTCGACCTCGTTCAGCGCAGTCTCGGTAAACGTGACATTTCTGAAAATAATTTTGTCGAAAATCACCTTGCGAGCCTGCTGTCCATCCCATACGCAATCCTGGATAATGCCCATTTCAAAAAAAGCATGAGATTGCAGCTCGGTCTGCTCCAGCACAGGAAGCTCAATCGGCAGGATCGGTGCCTCAATCGCCATCGTTTTCTTCTTTTTATTCAATACGATCATCTCCCAAACTTCTTCCAGCTCATTTGTCCGTATGCAACCTTTAAATATTGAGCGGTGTCGAGTATAAAATATTGCGATAATCACTCGGCGTCATGCCCTCATAATGCTTGAATGTTCGCAGAAACAGCTTATAATCGGAAAAACCGCATTCGCCAGCAATTTCCTTTACGCTCAAATTCGTGTTCAGAAGCTTCAGCTTCGCCCGGCTGATCCGCTGCGTCAAAATATAAGCTTTAATGCCCATCCCTTTCTCCCGCTTCACAACCTTCGAAATATAATCCTTATTAAAGTTGAACACCTCTGCAATTTTACGGACATTAATGTCCAGATGCAAATGGGCATCAATCCACCTGCAAATGTTGTCGACGATGGCGTGCGGGGCATGATTTTGCTGGTCAATCGTCCGCGTAAGCTCATTCAATAATAACAATAGAGCGGCATTTGCCTCCTCCGCCGAAAAAGAAGAAACATGCAGCAGCTGCTTAAACAGCTGATTAATCGTCGACGGACCATCAATCGGCACATGGGTCGGATAGCTCCGATATGGCTCCGCCTTCGTACCGTAATGTACCCAATAAAAGCTGACGGGCGACTCGCTATTCCGATAACCAAAATGAGTCATGCCGGGCTGCAGCAGCAGCATATCACCTGGGCGGACGACATATTCCCGCTCTTCCTCAGCGATATACATCTGTCCTTCCAGCATCATAATGATTTCATAATGCAGCGCATTTCGTTTCATGTGCGACCAGTTGCCTTCGGATATGAATTTACCGCATAAGTAATGGCTCAGCTTTTCATTCATGTAGACTGATTTATCCACCTTTTCTTTGATTATGAGTCTGATTATTTCAAATTTGATTTGATAAGATACTATCATGAATGGTAGCCACTGAATAGCAAATAGCTGATTTTAGGTCTAGGGAGGACTCATAAATATGGAAAAAATAAATCAAGGCTTCGTCAGCCAAAGCGACGTATTGCTACTGGACGGCCTCTTTAAAACGTCACAGGAAGTTGGCGAGCGTTATCTGCACGCGCTTGATATCGACCGTTTTCTTGCACCATGTTATGAGGCGCATGGCTTGGCTCCCAAGCAGCCGCGGTACGAAGGCTGGGAAGCCAGAACGATTAGCGGGCATTCGCTCGGGCATTATATGTCGGCACTTGCCGTCACCTATCAGGCAACGGGCCATGAGGCGCTAAAAGCGAAGCTGGATTATGCCGTATCGGAGCTTGCAGGCATTCAAGCAGCGACCGGCAGCGGATACGTTGGAGGCTTGGTCGAAACTCCTTTTATCGAAGCGTTTAAAGGCACGGACATTGGCGGTTTTAGCATGAACGGGTATTGGGTTCCGTGGTACAGCGTGCATAAAATTTATCAAGGCTTAATTGATGCTTACACGCTGACGGGAAATGAGGAGGCACTGCACGTTGTCAAAGCCTTTGCCGATTGGGCAGTAGATGGACTCTCGCAAATGTCGGAGGAGCAGACGCAGCATATGCTGGAATGCGAGCATGGCGGCATGAATGAAGTGTTTGCGCAGCTGTATGGCCTCACGGGACAAGCTGTCTATATGGAAGCAGCGGTTCAATTTACGCATAAAGCCATCATTTCGCCGCTGGAGCAGGAGCGGGATGAACTGCAGGGCAAGCATGCCAATACGCAAATACCGAAGGTCATTGGTGTGGCCGAAATGTATGAGCAGAACAAGGATTTTACAACCTATCGCACAGCTGCCGAGTTTTTCTGGCATACGGTGGTCGGCAGACGCTCTTATGTTTTTGGCGGAAGCAGCCTCTCGGAGCATTTTGAAGCGATGGATATGGAAAGCTTGGGCATTAAATCGGCAGAGTCGTGTTTTACACATAACATGCTTGTGCTGACCCAATATTTGTTTAGCTGGGAGCAAAACAGCGCGTATATGGATTATTATGAAAACGCCTTATACAATCACATCCTCGGTACACAGGACCCGCATACGGGCAATAAAACTTATTTTGCCTCGACGCTGCCGGGCCATTTCAAAATTTACGGCACCCGCGATTCCGCTTGGTGGTGCTGTACCGGAACGGGCATGGAAAACCCGGGCAAATATGCCGAGGCGATTTATTTTGAAAAGCAGGATGATCTGTATGTGAATTTATATATGGCCTCCGAGCTGGAATGGAAAGCCAAGGGGCTGGTCATCAGGCAGGAAACAAGCTTTCCGTATTCGGACACCGTGAAGCTTGTTATTGCCGAGGGAACGGCAGAGGCTAATCTTAAGCTGCGCGTCCCATCCTGGCTGCCTTGTGAGCTAGTGGCGGTCGTCAACGGCGAGCGCAAATATGTTGAAAAACAAGCCGGATACTTGACCATCAGCGGGATATGGAGCAAGGGTGATCATATTATTGTCACGCTGCCGCTGGCACTGAGAAAGTACACCGCCAAAGATAGCGCAAGCAAAATCGCCTTTCTTTATGGCCCAATCGTGCTTGCGGGAAGGTTTGGGGCTGATGGCCTTCCGGAGGATACGATCGTCGATGAGACCGCACTAAGCATGAAGACGGCGGATGTGCCTGTGCTTTGGACGGAAAGTGAGAACCTGTCTGACTTCATCAGGCTGAAGGACGCCGAAACGCTGACATTTGAAATAGCGAAGGAAGTGACCTCCGATGGGAAGGGGGCAGCACTCGTGCCTTTCTACGCGCTGCATCATGAGTTTTATACGCTGTATTGGAATTTGAATGACGAAGGCGATGCTTTTGAGAAGAAGCTGAATAAGGTGACCATCGATAGCGTACAGCCGGACGGGCAGCAGGATGAAATCGGTCATCAGCTTCAAGGCAACTGCTTAGCGAGTTTATATAACGGGTCGTTCACGGACAACCAGAACAAGCTGCATATGTGGAGAGAAGCATTTGGTGTCAGCGATGCATACTTCAGCTACCGGCTTGCAGTTGATGGATCAAGCAAAAATAATCTTTGCGTAGCTTATTGGGGTGGCGATCATTTCCGCTTCGAGCATGAAGGTACGGCATATAACCGAGAGTTTGAGGTGCTGGTCGATGACGAGCTCGTCGGAGAGCAGACGATTCATTGCAACAAAATCGGCCATATTTTTTATGTGACCTATGAGATAGCAGAGCCGCTCACACGAGGGAAGGATAGTGTCATTGTTAGCTTTAAGGCCAAGTCTCCTGCGAGCTGTGCGGGGCGTGTTGCGGGCGTTAGAACGACAAGTGCGATAGTCAGCCCATAGGGCTGCGGTACAAAAGAGCGACACAAAACCATGGTACAAAAGACCATGGTACAAAAAGATCAAAGTACAAAATCAAGCGAAGCGACCGGGGCCATAAGAGGCTCCGGTTGTTTTGGCATTTTCACCGATTGAATCACAGTTGCGAGCAAACAGTGAAAACGGTTCGATGAAAATCGAACATTGAAACTTCATCCCCAGTATGTTATTTTCTTAAAATATAGGAAAGACATGATTTCGCCAACCTTTCTCTATATTTCTCGGACTGAAACGCGCTGCGCCGCCAGAGGACGACGAATTCGTTTTTGCTTGAATACAACGATAGCTGTACTTTGAAAAATCTTTATTGTGGCTCGGGCCCCAGAATGCCGCCCGGTAAAATGGATATATTAGTTTAAAACAAGGAAGAAGGTTTTGGAATCATGAACGAAACTTTAAATAATCGGATGATTGTGTTGGCAGCACGGCCTGAGGGCATGCCGACAGAGCAGCATTTCGCGATGAAGGACGCTAAGGTAGAGCAACCGGCGGAAGGGCAGGTAGTCGTCCGCAGCCTGTATTTATCGGTTGATCCATATATGCGGGGACGGATGAATGACAGCAAGTCATATATTCCTCCATTTGCTTTAGACGAGCCGATTGTCGGCGGTGTTGTTGGCGAGATTGTCGAATCGAAATCCGAGCAGTTTGCAGTTGGAGACAAGGTGCTCGGCATGCTGGGCTGGAAGCTGTACAATGTCGTGGATGCTGCCAGCGTTCGCAAGGTAGATGATCAAATGGCGCCATTGCCCGCTTATTTGAGCGTTTTGGGCCTTACAGGGCTGACTGCTTATTTCGGCTTGCTGGATATTGGACAGCCTAAGGCAGGGGAAACCGTCGTCGTATCTGGCGCAGCAGGCGCGGTCGGCATGATTGTCGGGCAAATTGCGAAGCTCAAGGGCGCTCGAGTCGTTGGCATCGCAGGAACGGATGAGAAAACCAGCTATTTGAAGCAGGAGCTCGGCTTCGATGAGACGATTAACTACAAGACGGTCGGTGATCTGGGCAAAGCGCTGGAAGCGGCATGTCCGAATGGAGTCGACGTTTATTTCGACAATGTCGGCGGCGACATTTCCGATCAGGTGATGCAACTGCTGAACACGCATGCGCGCATTCCGCTATGTGGAGCTATTTCCTCATACAATAGCAAATCAGGCGACATCGGTCCCCGGATACAGACTCAGCTGATCAAGACGCGTTCGCTTATTAAAGGCTTTGTGCTGGGCGACTATGCCGACCGTACGGCTGAAGGCATTCAGGCGCTAGGACAGTGGCTCGGAGAAGGCAAGCTGAAATACGAGGAGACGATTGTCGAAGGCTTCGACAAAGTGCCTCAAGCGTTCCTGCAGCTGTTTGAAGGCAAAAATATGGGGAAAATGCTGGTTAAGATTCCTTAGAAAAAGGCATCGACAGAAATGTCGGTGCCTTTTTCTAAGTTTTTTTCTTCGTTACGGTCTCTTAAAGGTAAGGCTGGTATGATTATTGTAAGTATAAATTGACACAAAGAAAGGACAGGTGCGCTGCCCTGTCCTTTCTTAATAGATATGAGGATAAATGCGTGATGAGTTTACGGTTCGAGCAAGGTTACAGGCTACAGATCGACTCTCAAGGTGCCCAGCATCTTGGCGAATTTCGGATCGTGGTACGATAAAAAAAGACTTTCCCGCGTATCGAGGGCGGAAATTTGCTCGATATCGTCAGCGCTCAACTCAAAATCGAAAATGTCGAAGTTTTCGACGATCCGCTCTTTGCGCACCGATTTTGGAATAGCTACGATTTCACGCTGAACAAGCCAGCGCAACACAACCTGGGCGACGGACTTGTTGTGTTGCGCTGCAATCGAGGTCAGCACTTCGTTGCCGAACATGTTGCCCAGTCCTTCAGCGAACGGCGCCCACGACTGGTGCTGTACTCCCTGCTCTTTCATAAAAGCGGCGCTCTCGAGCTGCTGGTAGAACGGATGCGTTTCAACCTGGTTGACAGCAGGCACGATTTCGTTATGCACGATGAGGTCCATTAGACGGTCGGGCAGGAAGTTGCTGACACCAATCGCCTTGATTTTGCCTTCGCGGTACAGGTCTTCCATCGCGCGCCAAGCGCCGTAGTAATCGCCGAACGGCTGGTGAATAAGGTACAGATCAAGATAGTCGAGCTGAAGCTTATTCAAGGATTTGGAAAACGCCAGCTTGGCACTCTCGTAGCCGGCATCTTGAATCCAGAGCTTGGTCGTGATGAACAGCTCTTCACGCGGAACGCCGCTGCGCTTGATCGCGCGTCCGACCGCTTCCTCATTCAGATAACCGGCGGCGGTGTCGATCAGGCGGTAACCGGCTAGCAGCGCTTCATATACCGCGTTCTCGCATTCTTCAGCATCGGGAATTTGGTAGACACCGAAGCCGATGATTGGCATTTTCACACCGTTGTTCAAGGTTACAGTTTGCATTGTAATTCCTCCTATTGTTCAAATGTAATAGGGCAAACGGCCGTGAATCCCGGGAATCGTGCACCGCAGCGGCTGATTTCGTGAACGGCCGATTTGCATTATAATAAGCTTATCGCCTTCGTGTTACACGAAGTCAAGTGGTCTTATCATTTTTTTCCAAGGAGGATTACTCATGCATACGGTCAAAGAAGCCGCCCTGTTAACGGGACTTACCGAGCACGCTGTACGCTTTTACACCGATAAAGGGTTGGTGCCAAGCCTACAGCGCAATGAGAATAATATCCGGCTGTTCGACGCAGAATCCATCAACTGGCTGTATGGCGTCAAATGCCTCAAGCAATCAGGGATGCCGATTGAAATCATCAAAATGTACGTCGATCTCTGTATCGAAGGGGATTCGACCATTCCGCAACGCTGCGAAATCATGATGGAGCATAGAGAAGCGGCGCTCGTTCAGCTCGAAGAAGCCAAACAGCGCGTCGCCCATTTGGAAGAGAAAACCGCCCTATATCAGGCCATTATGGAACATCGTACTCCAGACACGACCAATCCCGGCAACTGGGAAAAATTCCGGCATATCCATGCTGACGTATTTTATTCGCCCTCTGTTCCACGAGGAGGCGAATAATGAACGCTTAGTCGTAGTATTCACACGAGCCCCATGCTATCATTAAGAAGAAAAGAAGCAGCTTTTACAGCAATACCATACTAACGGAGGTGTTTTATGAAAGCGCTATTTATTGGAGGAACGGGAACGATTAGTTCTGCCATTACGAAGCAGTTAGTAGAGAGTGGATGCGAGCTTTATCTTTTGAACCGGGGAACTAGAAATGCTGATTTGCCAGCAGGTGTACATAGCATTAAAGCCGATATTAATAATGAGGAGCAGGTGGCGGCGCTTATCGCCGATCTGTCATTTAATGTAGTAGCGGATTTTATCGCCTTCAAGCCAGAGCAGCTCGAGCGCGATTACCGCTTATTCAAGGGGAAAACCAAGCAGTTTATGTTCATCAGCTCGGCCTCAGCCTACCAGACGCCGCTGTCGGATTATCGCATTACCGAAGGAACGCCATTATCCAATCCATATTGGGAATATTCCCGCAACAAAATTGCTTGTGAAGAGTATTTGACTAAGCAGTATCGCGAGCAAGGCTTCCCCATCACGATTGTAAGGCCAAGCCATACGTATGACGAGCGCTCGATTCCGCTGGGCGTGCACGGCAATAACGGAAGCTGGCAGGTAGCAAGGCGTATGCTTGAAAATAAACCGGTCATCATCCATGGCGACGGCACGTCCCTCTGGACGATGACGCATAACAGCGATTTTGCCAAAGGCTTCATCGGCCTAATGGGCAACATCCATGCGATTGGCGAATCCGTGCATATCACGTCGGATGAGTCGGTGACCTGGAATCAGATTTATGAAATTATTGCGGATGCGCTTGGCGTAAAGCTGAATGCGGTGCATGTATCCTCTGATTTTCTCGCTGCGGGCAGCAAATATGATTTCCGGGGCGGCTTGCTGGGCGACAAGGCGAACTCCGTCGTCTTTGACAATGCGAAGCTGAAAAAGCTTGTTCCTGAGTTTGTAGCTACGACGCGGCTTGATCAAGGCATCAAGCAGACGGTTGCCCACATTTTGGCCAATCCTGAGCATCAGAAGGAAGACGAGGAATTCGATCTCTGGTGCGATAAAGTAGTGAATGCTCTGGCTGCTGCCGAAAAAGCTTTAGCCGAATAGCTCGTTTGAAGCGGCTGCTTCAGCATGATGCTTGTCTCTCATGCCGGAGCAGCCAATTTTTTCGGGATAATCCGCCTCCATAGCCGCCCAATTCGCCGTTTGAATTAATAACGCGATGGCAGGGGATGATGATAGCCAGCTGATTGGCTCCATTGGCCTGGGCGACTGCGCGAAAGGCTGTAGGCTTTCCAAGTGCTGCCGCAATGTCGGAATAAGAACGAGTTTCGCCCGGCGGTATTTTCACCAGCTGTGCCCACACGCTTTGCTGAAACGACGAGCCTAATAAAAATAGCGGCGTCTTAAATTCCGTCAATTTCCCGTCAAAATAAAGCGCCAGCTCCCGTTCAATGGACTGAATGGATGCTGTTGTGCCGGGAATGATCGCGGATTTGGTCCTTTTGCGCAGCCGCTCGACCTCGCGCTCCAGACCCCTCCGATCTACAAACTCCAACAAATACAAGTGCTGCTCATTGCCAATCGCCATCATCGGCCCAAGCCGAGTATCAATCCATGACGCCTTCAGCACTTTGTCATCTTCCAATAGAGTAGGAGCCGCCCCCATAATACGGGAGAAAGCATCGCGAAACCCGCTGCTGGATTCATAGCCGGTTGTGAGCTGTGTATCCATAACCGATTGGCCAGCTCTAATGTTTTTCAAGGCGATGCCCATACGGCGGGCACGGGCATATTCGACGAAGGTCATGCCGAAGCGCTGCTTAAATTGGCGGCGAGCCGTTGATTCATCGACGGATAGATTTTTGAAATCCTGGCCCTTCCAGCGTTTTTCCGGGTTTTGCTCTACCGCTTCGACGAGCAGGCGAACGACCTCTGACACTTGATTGGGATGGGAAAGCGGCTGGCAGCGCTGGCAAGGGCGGAAAGACGCAAGCAAAGCCTGCTGCGCCGTTTCATAAAACTCGCAGTTTTCAAATTTGGGCTTGCGAGCGGGGCAGGTTGGCCGGCAAAATACGCCCGTCGTTTTGACTCCAACGTAAAAAACGCCCTCATATTCGGTATTTTTCTCTACTAAGGCCTTATAGCATTCGGGATAACGTTCGGCAGGTATCATGGCGTGCGCCCCTTACTTTTTCTGATGGATTTTATTATATCGATTCCTGCCTGCCGTTGCAGCCGAAAATCAGGCATTGATTTTTCCGCGAAACGGCAGCTTTACCGCCGGAGGACGGCTTCAGCCGTTTACGCTTGCTATTTTACCGTTTATAATGAAACTTCCAAGCAAAGTCGTAACGATTATAGTAACAGGAATGGAGGGCATGAATACATGTCTAGCTTGCCAAATTGTCCACAGTGCCAGTCGCCATATACATACGAGGATGGGCTGATGCTTGTTTGCCCGGAGTGCGCGCATGAATGGAATGCAAATGCACAGGATAATGCCAATGAAGATGAGAAGGTTGTAAAGGATTCGAACGGCAATGTGCTGAGCGACGGTGATTCCGTCACGGTCATTAAAGATTTGAAGGTCAAAGGCAGCTCGCTCGTCGTCAAAATTGGCACCAAGGTCAAAAACATCCGGCTCGTCGATGGCGATCATGATATTGATTGCAAAATTGACGGTTTTGGCGCTATGAAGCTGAAATCGGAGTTTGTTAAAAAAATATAGAGTGGAAGCAGGAGGGATTGTACGGTGGAAATAGGAATTAGTACGTTTGTCGAAACCTCGCCCGATGTAGAAACAGGAGAGGTTATGAGCCATGCCCAGCGTATTCGCGAAGTCGTTGAAGAAATTGTGCTTGCGGATCAGGTCGGGCTGGACGTTTATGGAGTAGGCGAGCATCATCGCGAGGATTATGCGGCCTCCTCTCCAGTCGTTATTTTGGCGGCTGCTGCCGCACAAACGAAGCAGATTCGATTGACGAGCGCTGTTACGGTGCTGTCCTCGGCTGATCCTGTGCGCGTGTTTCAGGATTTTGCTACGCTGGATGGCATCTCAAACGGGCGTGCGGAAATTATGGCAGGGCGGGGCTCCTTCATTGAATCGTTTCCGCTGTTCGGCTATGATCTGGACCACTATAATGAGCTGTTTGATGAAAAGCTGGCGCTGCTGTTGAAAATTCGCGAATCTGAAAAAGTAACGTGGGCAGGCGGCCATCGCCCAGCCATTAACAATCTGGGCGTTTATCCACGCCCTGTTCAGAACCCTTTGCCGGTATGGATCGGCAGCGGCGGCAACCAAGAATCGGTTGTCCGCGCGGGCCTGCTCGGCCTGCCGCTTGTGCTCGCCATTATCGGGGGCAGTCCGATGAATTTTGCACCGCTGGTGCAGCTGTACAAGAGAGCCGCAGCCCATGCGGGGCATGATGCCTCGAAGCTGCCCATCGCTTCGCACTCGCACGGTTTTATTGCAGAGACGACGCAGCTCGCAGCAGACAAGTTTTTCCCTTCGACGCAAGCGGTTATGAATGTGCTCGGCAAAGAGCGGGGCTGGGGGCATTATGACCGTTCCAGCTTTGACGCTGCCCGCAGCATTGAAGGTGCGCTTTATGTCGGCGATCCCGAAACGGTTGCCCGTAAAATCATTAACCTGCGCAAGCATGTCGGCATTACGAGATTTTTGCTCCATACGCCGCTCGGCACGATGCCGCATGAGGACGTAATGAACGCAATCAAGCTGCTTGGCACGGAGGTTGCACCGCGAGTGCGCGAGGAAATTGCCAAGTGGGAAGCGGAAAACGAAGGAAAGACGAACTAAAATAGTGTGATGCCATAAAAAAGCGCCTCTTGCTTGCGGACCAGCTCTGATAATGAACTGGACCCGTAAAGGAAGAGGCGCTTTGTCGTTTCTGTTGGTGCATGGCTGAAGACGGCCAATAGATAGCTGCAAGATTTAAGAGGTTTTGGACAAGTTGTCTCCCAGCTTCTCGACACCGTCAAAGATGTGGTAGCCGTAGCCCCAGAAATCATTGAAATCGATAATGAATACTTTTTTGTTTTGGATAGCGGACATGCTTTGCAGAGCTGGATTTTCATAAATATTTTTCACGGATTCATTGATGTCCGGTCCGCCTTTATAATCCGAGATGACAAGGAAATCAGGGTTTTTCGCAACGAGCTGCTCCGCGCTGATTTCACCGGAAACGTCGGCGAAGCTGTTGGTCACCTTCAACAGGCTAAGCGCCTCGGCTTGGAAGGTATCATTATTTGCGCTGTAGACGGCAATGGAATCCGGCGTGCTGCTTCCAATAAAAGCAAAGCTCTGCTCCTGATTGCCGGCAAACCGAGTCTCGATATCCTTGGCGCGCTGCTGCAAGCTTTGGACAAGCTCCTGCGCCTTATCCTGTACGTCGAAAATTTGGCCCATTTGCTCAATGTCTTTATAAAGATCACTGAGTACAGCACCCGGACGGGAGTTGTTTTGAATAAAAGTAGCAATATTAAGCTCGTTCAGCGAGTCAACCGTTCCGACGCCCCAATCTGCATCTGCAAACAGGTCGCCACGGCCGAGGACGATATCCGGCTTCGCTCCGACGACAAGCTCCTTGCCGACATATGTCTCGGATAAGACAGGGATTTTGGCGAATGGCTCGGCAATGTCAGCCTCCACATCGCCGTAAAGGGCGGCGACGCCAACGACTTTATCCGTCAAACCAAGTCGGATCAAAATTTCCGCAGCGGACTGCGTATTGGCGACGATGCGCTCCGGTGCTTTCTCGAACGTTTGCGTTTTCGGCTGGAAGGAGCCGCTTTCTGCCGACAAATTGAAATTTTCAAGGGTGAGCGGATAAGCGGTTTTGCCGCCGGGGCTCGGAGAAGCCTCTACTACTGCTGCTGAAGCCGTCGCTTCGGCGGAAGGGCTCGGGGAACTGCTTGGCGAATTGGTCGAAGCGGAAGAACAGCCAGCGGTTACTGCCAGAGCAAGGGGAAGTGCAAAAAACGTCATTTTACGCAAAAAACGAAACATATCCTACTAACCTCATTTCATATATTGTCTTTAATTGACGAAGAGAATCATTATCAATTATACTTAAAAACAGTCAGTTGTAAACTAAAATCGGAACAATGAATGAAAAGGCAGGGTAAATCGGGATGGCAGAGGTTAGTGTAAGCAGGCAGGAAGAGAAAGAAGCTCTCATTCGAAAAAAGTCGCTGTTTTTAACTTTAATGCTCGTACTCGCGGCTGTTATCGTGGTGTCGATTGGCGTTGCCGTATCAATCGGGCAGGTAAAGATTCCGTTAGGGGATTCTTATCGGATTTTGCTCTACAAGTTATTAGGAATCCAGCTAGGCGACGGGAGCGCGATGGAGACAAGCTCGTTTGTCGATATTTTATGGCAAATTCGGTTTCCACGTGTATTAATGGCATTGTTTATCGGGGCCGGGCTTACGATGTGCGGCACGGTCATGCAGGCGGCGGTGCAAAATCCGCTGGCAGACCCGTATATTTTGGGCATTTCCTCGGGCGCATCGCTCGGTGCGACGTTTGCAATTTTAATTGGCTTTGGCGCGGGCGGTCTGCTCGGGCAGACGGGGGTTGCCTTCTGGGCATTTACAGGCGCTTTGGGCGCATCGCTGCTCGTCTTTATATTAGCAGGCATTGGTGGCAAAATGACGTCGGTTAAGCTGGTTTTGTCGGGGATGGTCATCAATGCTTTATGTACGGCTTTCGCCAATTTTATTATTTATATCGCAAACAATGCCGTTGGCATTAAGACCGTCACGTTCTGGACAATGGGCAGCCTGGCTTCGGCAAAATGGGACAAGCTCCCGCTCATATCGCTCGTCGTTGTTGGGGCTGCGCTGTTCTTCCTTTTTCAGTCGCGGATATTAAATACCATGCTGCTTGGCGATGATACGGCGGTGACGCTGGGCGTTGATCTGGCGGTGTTCCGCAAAATTTATTTGCTGCTGGCTGCGCTTATTACAGGCGTCATTGTGGCGAGCTGCGGTATGATCGGGTTCGTCGGGCTTATTATTCCTCACATGGTGAGGGGACTGGTCGGCTCGGATCATAGAAGGCTGATGCCGGCCTCCATTTTGGTTGGCGCCATTTTTCTCATCTGGACCGACGTCATTGCCCGGACGATCATTCCAAGCGTGGAGCTGCCCATCGGCATAATTACGGCGATGATTGGCGCGCCGCTGTTCATGTACATGCTGGTCAAAAAAGGCTACGCCTTTGGAGGGAAATAACGATGAAGCTGACGGTGGATCATATTTCGGTATCGTTTGCGAGTACGGATATTGTGAAGGATATATCGCTCAAGGTAGACAACAAGCAATTTGTAGGCCTTATTGGCCCTAATGGCTGCGGCAAATCAACCTTGCTCAAAAGCATTTATAAAGTCATTAAGCCCAAGCAGGGACAGGTATTTCTAAGCAGCACCGATGTATTAAAATCCAAGCCAAAGGTGGTATCACAGCAGCTTGGCGTTGTCGGACAGTTCAATGAAATGAGCTTTGATTTCAATGTGCGGGAGATGGTCATGATGGGCCGGACACCCCATAAGGGAATGCTGGAGACGGACAATCAGCGGGATGAGGAGATTGTGGAAGAGGCGCTGAGCAAGGTGAATTTGTCCCATTATGCGGAACGAAGCTACATGTCGCTCTCAGGCGGGGAAAAACAGCGCGTCGTGCTGGCGAGGGTGCTTGCACAGCAGCCAAAGTTTATGATTTTGGATGAGCCGACGAATCATTTGGACATTAAATACCAGCTGCAAATTTTGAGCATCGTCAAAGGGCTGGGCATCGGCATTTTAGCCGCCCTTCATGATTTGACGCTGGCAGCAGAGTATTGCGATTATTTGTATATCATTAAGCAGGGGCAAATTTACGCGAGCGGAACGCCAGAAGAAGTACTGACGAAAGAGATGATCGGCGACGTATACGACGTCAATTGCGAAATTTATAAAAATCCGGTAACGGGCGGACTTGGCATTGCATACTTGAATTTGTAGGAAATAATTGGAAGTGCCCGGGTCGCATAACGCAGAGAGAAGGAATTCAGGGAAGCCTGGGTTTCTTTTTTCTGCCTTATGATTTTGTCGGGTAAGGTGGCAGGCGCTGCTATCCTCTTGATGGGGCTGGAATCATCGGGATAGGTGTCTACGCTTATTAATAACTGACCACTACGTCAGCCATGTTTTTTTCTTTCTCCGGCCAGCGTTCTCTGTTTTGCCGCAGCTTCGTTAAATGTTCTTCTACATTATCTGGGGCAAGAAGAACTCCGAAATAGGAGGGTACCTGCTCGTCATGAAGGTTCAGCATGCGTTCCAACATGAGGTTGCCTATTTTTTTTGAATAATGAGAAAGGTCATTGTAGTTTTCCCCTGTTTGCAGCGAGCTGGTCGAAATATTGTGATAGCCAGAGAAATCCCATATGGGGGCGATTTGGACCAGTTGTCGTTTCCACTCCTCATATTGTGGCCACAGGCCATTTTGCCAATAGGTTTCTAAAACAATCGCATGAACCGGGCTGATGTACAGGAAGAGCTGCAAGTGATTTTGCTCGCACAGTTGGACTATTTGTTTTATATCATTCAGGCTGTTTGCTGTCAGCTCCAGTGTAGTAGGGAGGATTTTTAATGTGCCTTCATTGATATGCTCAGGATAAACATATTCCTCATCAAAGCTGCCATCCTTCAAATAGCGGGTTTCCGTATAGACGGAGGTGTTATTATGGTTATCTGACCATATTTTCCAACTCTCTTTAAGAGCCGGCTCGGTTAGTAAGGTAGAGAAGTAGTCCTTTAAATAAAAGGGGCTAGTTAAGCGCTCCTCGACGTAGCTGGCATGATTGGATAGCTGAGGATCAAAGACTTCAAAATCTAAGCCAAAGTAAACGGTGTTTAGCTGTGGGTCAACCTTAAGCATAAAGTTAAGATATTGATAGCTTGTATAAGAAGTGGCAGCAGGCAGGCCTAAGTTATAGGTACGCTCTCCAGTGAGCGATTGAATGAAAGTAGGGTCGAGCCTCATTGCTCTTGACGTTCCTAGAACAATAGCCTGAGGCTGCATTCGCTTGCTGAGATAGGTTTTAAATTGATAGGGGTCCCGATTTATGCTTTTGCGGTAATTATAGCTTTCCCCTGTAAAATGGTATAGCCCATACGGATCAATCCAATAATTGATGAAGGCTGCTAGAAGCAGCAGCAGGGCGGTTGCGGTCAAAGTGGATAACGTCCATCGTCTATTATTTTTCATAGCATTCACCTTAAAATTTGAAGTATAGGAATTCAGATATTTTGGTTAGATTTAATAGAGCATATACGAGAATTAGGATGAAGAAGAGAGCATGAAAAAAATTAGGCTTAAAGGCTGCCATTTTCTCTGAGCTATTTTTAAAGCATAATACAATTATAAAGCCTGCCCCGATCAAGGCTGCATATTTCCAATCCTGATTGATAGGGGTAGGAACAAACCGAATCCCGTAGGAAGCAAGAGGAGATAGCAGATCTGGCAGTTTAATCGGTAACGTGAAGCCCTGAAAACCAAATAAGGCTTTGAAGAGCTGCCGGGCTTGCTGAAAGTTCTCCAGTTTAAAGAAAACTAAAGTCAGGTTTAAATAGCCGAAGGTAAGCAGCCAAGCGAGAAAAGTTGGAAGTTTAATCTTAAATTTGCTCCATGTTCGATAGATGACGATTCCAAGTCCTACAAGCAGCCCCCATACGACGAAGTTCCAACCCGCCCCATGCCAAATGCCGCTCAACAAGAACAAAATCAATAAGCTAAGATTGACTTGCGTAGTCGAGGAGAGCCGAATCCCCCATCTAGGTATTACTTTTCTAGTAAAGTAACGGTTCATTGGAGAGTACACATATTCATAAAGAAAACGGGTTAAGGTAATATGCCAGCGAGAGGCCATGTCTTGAAATTGGGTCGCTTTATATGGCGAATCGAAATTGATGGGCAGCTTAATGTTGAAAAGCAGGGCCAACCCAATTGCCATATCCGAATAGCCGCTAAAGTCAAAGTACAGCTGGAACGTGAAGGATAAAATGAAGGCCCACGCATCGAAAAAGTCAATGGTATCGAGGTAGCCCATGCCGCTGCCTACCGTTGTTGCAAATTGATCCGCTAATATGACCTTTTTGAATAAGCCAATAGAGAAGATAAACAGACCTCGGGAAATATTTTCGTAATTTATTTTGTGATTGTGTTCGTTTTGGAACTGGGGCATCATGATTTTATGATGGACGATGGGACCCGCAATTAGATGCGGAAAAAACGTGACGAATAAAGCGTAATTCATAATGCTGTAATTTTTCACCTTGTTTTTATAACAATCAACAATAAAGGTGATTTGCTGAAAGGTGAAGAAGCTGATAGCCAGAGGCAAAGCGACATCAAGCAGCGTTAAATTGGAAGAGAAGGCGAGATTAATATTGGAAAGTAGAAAATTGGCGTATTTGAAATAGGCTAGCAAGCCTAGATTAAAGAGAATACCAAGGATGAGGACGGGCTTGCTTTTATGAGTAGTTAAAAATTTACCTAGAAAAAAATTGACCAGCATCGAGAGAAATAGAATAGGCAGGTATCCAGGATTCCACCAGCCGTAGAAGAAGATCGAGCAGACTGCTAACCATGACCTTGAGATGGAGGGGGAAGCAATCGATGAGAAAAAGAAGTAGCTTCCAAACACGAGAGGCAAAAAACCGAAAATAAAAACGGGTGAATTAAAAAGCATGAGGTGCACATCCTGTTGCAATCTATTTGGGGTCAATAGAACGTGGAGAGACGCAATATTGTTTCCCAAATTATAAGTTAAATCAATTAAGTAAGATAGTATTATTATTGTATTATTATTTTTTAGTGAAAAAAGCCCCCGCGCAGGAGATGGCAATCCGGCGCGAGGGCTTGGGGGGAGTGTGGCGGTCAACCTTTGACCGCGCCAGCTGTAAGGCCGCTGACGATGTATTTCTGTGCGAACAGGTAAAGCACAAGCACAGGGAGCGAAGTCATAACGAGATCGGCGAAGATCAGGTTCCAGTCCCGGCTGTATTTGCCGTAGAAATTGTAAACGGATAGCGGCATCGTCCAGTCGGAGCTGTCGGTGAGGAAATAAAGCGGAATCGTAATATCATTCCATACCGACATAAACACCATAATCGCCACAGTCGCGTTCACCGGAACGATGAGGGGTGTAATAATGCGGAAGAATACAGCAAGCATGCTCGCGCCTTCCAGGAAAGCTACTTCATCGAGAGCTCTCGGTATCGATTTGATAAAGCCGCTATACAGGAACACGCTGAACGCGACGTTCAAAGCGGCGTAAATGAAAATAACACTCGTAATGCTGCCATAGAAGCCCAGCCATTGTACGACACGAATCGTCGTAATAATCGACATCGGAGCAATAAGTCCCATAAAGAAAAACATATACAGGAAGCTCGACAGCTTTGATTCTCTTCGCACCAGAATGAAAGCAGCGGCTGAAGAGGTAATAATGTTGACGATGGAAGATACGCCAGTAATCAGCAGGCCATTCAGGAAGGCACGGCCGAGGCCGCCTTCTTTAAAAACCTGCGTATAGTTGGAGAACATCCACTTGTCCGGAAGCGCGAGCTTAAAGCGCAGCACCTCGGAGCTGGTCATGAAGGAACCGAAAATCATCATGAGCAACGGCACAATAATGATCAGGGAAGCGATCAGCAGAAAAATTTCGACAATATAGTTGCGAAGCGCAAGTTTGCGTGTGTAGCTCATTATTCAGCAACCTCCTTACGACGCATGAAGATCAGCAGTGGAATGGAAATAACGGTAACCGCCGCGAACAGCAGCGTATTGATCGCTGTACCCATGCCCCAGTTGCCTTCTCCGAAGGCGCGGAGAATAATCGTTCCGACAACCTGGGAAGCGTTCCCCGGTCCGCCGCCTGTAAGGACGAATACTTCAGAAAATACCTTCAAGCCGCCAATGAGCGTCAGCATGAGATTGATATTGATAGCGGGCAGCAATAACGGGAGCGTAATTTTGCTGAACGTGCTCCACACGCCTGCTCCGTCAATCGTCGCTGCTTCATAATATTCTTTGGAAATAGACTGGAGTCCGGCCAAATAAATCGCCATCTGGAAGCCGGTATGCTGCCAGATCGACACCAGGGCAACGGTCCAGATTACAATGGATGGATTGGTCAGCCACGATTGGCCAAAGACACCTAGGCCGATGGCTTCCAGAAATTTATTGATGGTGCCATCTGTACGCAGCATTGGCGTGAACACAATACTGATAACGAGAACGCTCAAAATCGACGGCGAATAAAAAATCGCGCGCAGCAGATTTTTGGATTTCAGTCGCATGTTGAGGCCAATGGCTAAGGCGATACCAAGCACGTTTTTTCCGATAACCGTAACAATCGCGAAAATAAAAGTATTTTTCAGGGCTAAAATAAGCGTCTTGTCGGAAAAAATCTGTTTGAAATTGTCCCAACCGATAAATTTAAGCGTTTCGCGGTCAAGCCGCCAGTCCGTAAAGGAGTAAAACAAGCCGATGAGGGCAGGCAATACGAAAAATACACAATAAACGAGCAGGGCCGGCCATATTAGATAATAAGGATACAAGCTTTTTGTCTTCATCTGTAATCACGCTCCATAACAGCTTGGGCAGAATAAAGCCCTGAAGGACCTTATTCTGCCTAGTGTTCTATCAATTAAAATCCGGCAACGCCTTTATCTTTCATCAATTGTGCAAACTTGTCGTTCCAAGCAGACAATACTTCTTCCGGTGTTTTGGCACCAGCAAACTGATCCTGCAGGTTTCTGTACAGCTCACTGCGGTCTACCAGCATATGCGCATCTGTAGTCAGAACGGTTTTCTTCGGTGTAATGTAGTTATCTACGATTTCCTGCTTGTAGTCAGGCAGCTTAGGAGTCGTCACATCGTTGAAGTTGGAAACATAGCCCTGTGAATCAACAATTTTTTGTGCCTGCTCTTTGGAAGCGATGAACTCAAGGAATTTTTTAGCTTCAGCCATATGCTTCGCTTTTTTAGGAATGAACAGCTGTCCACCAAGCGGGCTTGCGCCAAGGCTTGCATCTTTGGAAGAAGGAATCGCGAACAGTCCAAGGTGGATGCTAGGATCTTTTTCCGCTACGTTCTCGATCAGCCAGTCGCCCATGAACATCATAGCCACTTCTTTGTCCAGAAATTTACCAACGGCCATATCGTAGCTGTCGCTCAAAATATCAGGATTCGTGTAGCCTTTTTTGAATACTTGGTACTGCTGGTCCAGCAAAGTTGCGAACTCAGGGATGTCTGTCCATTTTTTCTTATTGCTGTTCAGATCATCGAACAACGTTGGGTCATTTTTCGCTGCATAATCTGCGAATGCGGCTGCTGGCCAGATGTTGGCTGCCCAATTATCCTTGAACGGCATGAATACCGGTGTTACGCCGCTTGCTTTAATCGCTTCGCATACCGCAAGGAATTCCTCGAAGGTTGTCGGAATCGACAGGTTCAGCTCCTTGAACATATCCTTGTTGTACACAACGCCTTGCATGCCTGTGTCTTGGCTGACATGGAAGCTGTATACATGATCATTAGCGGACAGCACATCTTTGTTCAACAGACGGCCAACCCATGGCTCGCTATCCAAAATTTCAAAGTTGCGCTCCAAGTTCAGGTCGGTTACGGCGCTTGCCAGGTTGTACTGGATAATATCTGGAGTTTCATCAACCGCCAGCTTCGTTTGCAGCACGGTTGCTGTCTGCTCAGCTGGAAGCAGTTGAAGATTAACTTTAATGTTTGTCTCTTTTTCAAAAGCATCAAGAAGGTCTTGCGCTACAAAAGCGGAGTCCTGCGAGCTCTTGGAGATGGCTAGCTCCAGCGTTACTTTACCGCCGCTGCTGCCGCTTCCTCCGTTGGTTGCTGTACCTGCTGGGCTATTGCTGTTTGATCCGCATGCCGCCAGTGACAAAGCCAGTAAGCTTGCGATGACGCCCGTTGCAGCTTTTTTCATCTTGTGATTCATTTTTATATCCCCCCGTATTGAAATGTATGTGAATCATTCTGAATGCGGTTACAGGTTCGATTATAGACTTTAGAGCCAGATAGGTACATGTTTGGCATTTACCTTTCATGTGTAATATTCTGAACCGTCCACTCTGAGCCATTCACCGCTTGTCCGTCGATATCTGCAAATGGTACAGTAGGAGCATTAAAAGGTTCAAGGAGGAATAGGGCTGGCTATCATGAATCGCAAGTTCGGTAAAAACCAATTCCAGGCGAGTCTACAGACCAAGTTTTTTCTAACGTTCGTTGTGCTGCTGCTTATCGTGCTTGGCAGCTTTCTGGTCTATGTCAACCTCGTCGTTATACAACCGCTTAAAGAGAAGACCGAAAATGAAAAGCTGATGTCAGCAGAGAAGGTCAGCGATCAGCTCGATATTTATATCGATAGCCAAAATCAGCTATCCCAACGTATTTTGTCCAATAAAGATGTTTATATTTTGCTGGCCGATGACGCCGCTTCCCAAACGTTTGAAGGATTGTCCCGCAGCCGCAAGCTGAAGGATATTATGTTTCAGGCGATTGGGCCAAGCTTGAACATTCAGGATATGATTATTTACAACCTCGAAGGCTCTGCATTGGTCTCCTATATAGGCTACGACCGAACGCCGCCTTCTTTAAAGCCGCTGCTGGCAGACAGCGAAACTTCAGCGATTTGGAGCAGAAGCGGCTATTTGCTCAATCGGGAGGAGGCAGGAAAAGTCTCGTTTATTCGCCCGATTATCAATCAAAATGGTGAAATTTTCGGTTATTTGTCGATCCAGCTGGATCAAGCTTATTTGCAAATGCCGGCGGAGGGGCTGGCAGACAGCGAGGTATTTGTTTTGGCGCAGGACGGTCAGCTCATCTCAAGCTCGCAAAATGCAGAGGTCGACAAACTGCTGTCTACGCTGGAGCCGCGGTCGGGAGCAAGCGGCATGTATATGGATCATCAACAAAACTACATTACGTATTACAAATCCAGCAGCTCCGATTGGACGACCTATATTGTCACGCCAAAACAAGCGGTGCTCGGCCCCGTCAGCTCGATCAGCAACATTTCCATCCTGCTCATTACTTCGCTGATGCTGTTTTCCTTTTTTTACATTTATTTTTCCGCCAAAAATTTATTGCTGCCGATTCGCAAGCTGCGCAATCAAATTTTGCGTGTCAATTACAGCAATATGAATGTGAAGGTGGACAGCCGCTCGCATAATAATGAGCTGATTTTGCTCAATGAGTCGTTTCAGGAGCTGCTGGAGCGGCTGCAGCAATCGATTGAGCGCGAGAAGCTGGCGCTGCATGAGGAAATTAAAGCGCGCAATTCCGCGCTGCAAGCGCAAATCGCGCCTCATTTTATCCATAATGTGCTGTATTTGATTAGTATTGCTGCCCAGGAGGGCAAGGATCAGGTCGTTCAGGATATGTGCAAGCAGCTGTCGGACAGCCTGCGTTATGTTGTATCCTCTCCCTATCAGCATGTATCGCTGTCGGACGAGCTGGCATATACGCGCAATTATTTATCGCTCGTCCAGCAGAAATACGAGGATGATTTGGAGTGGGACATTGAAGCTGATGATGATTTGACGGGCTTGATCCAGCTTCCGCGGCTCGTCATTCAGCCGTTTGTTGAAAACTGCATTGAGCATGCATTCGAAAATACAGACCCGCCTTGGCGAATATCGATTCGCTTCAAGCTGTATAACGGATTGTGGGCGATTGAGATTAGCGATAATGGCGAAGGGCTCGCCGACGATAAAATCAAAGAAATACTCGGGAACATTGATGATTCCGATTCGGGAGCGCTTGAGCTGAAAATGAACAGCACGGGCATTGGCAATATGGGCATGGTGAATACGGTCAACCGGCTCAAGCTGATGTACAAAAACCGCCTTTTTTTCAATGTTTACAACAATGCAGAAACGGGCAAAGGCGCAACGATTCAAATTATTGCATCACTGACGAAGGATTTTTACTGATGAGGAGGGATAAGCGATGTACCAGGCTTTAATTGCAGAAGACAGCAAGCCGATCCTTCGCAATATTAAAGCGCTGCTGCAAGCAACCGAGCTGCCCATTCATATTGCCGCAACAGCGGCGAATGGCGAGGAAGCGCTGGCAGCTATGCGGCAGCATCGCATCGACATATTGCTTACGGACATTCGGATGCCGAAAATGGATGGGCTGGCGCTTATCGAGCAGGCGAAGCTGCTTCATCCGCAGCTCAAGGTTGTGCTGATCAGCGGCTACAACGATTTTGAATATACGCGCAAAGCGCTGAATTTGCAGGTGTTCGACTACTTGCTCAAGCCTGTTGAGCGCCATCAGCTGCAAGAGGTTATGGAGCGGATCATTGTCCAACTGAAAGAGCAGCAATCGGGGGAGGCCGGGAGCTTCAAAGATATCGTTGATCCCGATTTTCATGCAGAGCTTAGGCTGGGTCCGGAATTTCGGGAACAGACGAAAGCGCCTTTTCTCATCCATAAGCAGCCCTTCTCGCCGAATAAGGAGCAATGGAAGCTGAGCGTGCTGCAAGCCGGCTTGACGGAGGTTTTTGCTCCGCATGACTGTTGGGTTTTTCCAACGCAGCAGCCCTATCAGTTTTTTGTCCTCGTTAATCTTTCGGTAAAGGATAAATACCCTTCCGCTTATGAATGCATGGAGGCGGCGCGCAGCGGCTTGCTGAAGGAAGGCTTATATGCCTCGCTATGCGGCCAACTGCAAGCAATCCCAGACGGCCGCTTGGCGGAGTTTTATCAGCAAATGTCGCGGCTTATGAAGGAACAGCTATCTATCACGGGCCCGCTGCTGCTGGATAAAGGCTATTCGGCGCTGCCGCTTGGCGCTGATTCTGCGATGACGGAGCTGCTCTCGAACAGCTTCGTGGACATGATTCGCCAGCGCCAGAAGGAGCGCTTCGCCTTAAAGCTGGCAGAGCAGCTGCAAAAGTGGCAGAGCAGCAACGTTCGGCTGGCTGAGCTGGAGCGCTTTCTGGTGCTGCTGACCGAGGCTTTCGGCAGCTCCCTCTCTGAGCAGGACCCGTGGAATAGGCTCAAGCTGACGGAACAGGCGAATAAGCTGCTGGAGTTGGACAGCTTTGCACACTTTACCGAGCAGCTGCTGCTCTGGACCGAGCAATGCTTTGAGCAGCTGCAAAATCAAAATCGCAAAAGCGGCTCCGAGCTGTTTCAGCAAATTGACGAGTACGTGCAGATGAACATGTATTCGCATGTGTCCATTGCCGATCTTGCGCAGCGATTTCATGTCAGTCCCTCCTATATCAGCCGAATTATGAAGAAATATGCGGAGAAAACCTTCGTCCACTACTACTTGAATTTGAAAATCAAGGAGGCGTGCCGGCTGCTGGAAACGAAGCCGGAGATGAAAATTAAAGAGCTGTCCGATGTGCTATCGTTCAGCGACCAGCACTATTTTTCCAAAGTGTTCAAGGAATATGCAGGATGCAGCCCGACGGAGTATAAAGAGCAGCTCAAGAGCTTATAAAGAGCTTTTAATAGACTTGTAAAGAGCGTATAAAATCGGCAACTGGTTTCGTCCAATATGAAAATAGGAGGGTCTACGATGAGGACAAGCTGGCTTTATGAATAAAACAGAGCGATTGTTAGCGATTTTACTGGAGCTCCAGCGTAAAGGCATGATGCGCGCCGAGGATTTGGCTGCGGTATTTGAGACGAGCGTTCGCACGATTTATCGAGATATGCAGGCGCTCAGTGAATCCGGTGTCCCGATTATCGGAGAGCCGGGTGTCGGCTATTCGCTCATGGAGGGTTATTTTCTGCCGCCTATTAGCTTTACCGTGGAGGAAGCCGTGACCTTATTGATTGGTACGGTTTTTGTCGAGCAGCAGTTCGATGAGGGATATACGTCGAAGGCGAGAGTCGCTCGCGGGAAGATCGAGGCTATATTGCCGGAGCGTGTCCGTGAGGAAGCGGACCGCACCAGTGCAGCCATCAAGCTGCTGGCACCCTATGATCCGCTTGCGGGCGGATTGGATAAACAGAAAATCAATCTTTTGCGCACCGCAATACTAGAACAGCGTAAAATACGTCTCCATTATAAGAAAATATATGCTGATGAGGACGGAACCCGGCATAGCACTCGGACAGTCTCGCCATATGGACTCGTGCTTTCGCAGGGCAATTGGCTGCTGCTGGCCCATTGCGAGCTAAGGGCATCGCTGCGCCATTTCCGCTTGTCGCGCATGGAGCAGCTTGCTTTGCTGGATGAGCGCTTCAGACGGCCACAGGACTTTGATCTGCATGCTTATGTACCCGAAAATGACCGCAAGCTGCCTGTGCGTATACGGGTAAATCCCTCTATAGCGGATAAAGTGAAGGAACAAAATAACTTTTATATGGAATCATTTGAGGAGAACGAGGACGGCTTGTACGTGAATTTTCTTGTTCGTGTGCAGGAGGAGCTGCTGCATTGGATACTTGGCTGGGGTTCAGGCGTCGTTGTGCTGGAGCCGGAATCACTGCGCCATCAGGTTCGGGAGGAAGCTGCTAAAATCTTGGAAAGCTACTGAAAAAGCTACTGACATACTGATGTCAGTAGCTTTTTCTTATACTGGGGCTATCTTACTTAAAGGGGCTGTGCAAATTGATAAATACGCTGCAATCTTTGAAGCAATTTGAACCATTGAAGGAGCAATATGAACGGGAGCTGGACTTGTTCACGCTCGAACAGCTGCAGAAAAAGCCGGCTGAAGCTGAATGGTCGATCGGTCAAGTTTATGTCCATCTAATCAACAGTGCGCTATACATGCAGCTTAGTTCTGCTGAGCAATGCTTGAGCGGGGAGTCGCCAGCTTCCGATAGCCCTGGTGATTCAACTAGTGAAATGAAGGAAATAAAGGAAATGAAGGAAAGGAAAAACGCCATTTATGCCGAAGGCAGCTTGCCGCCAATTCGCGTTCACGTTGATCCTTTTCCGGGATATACACCCATTCAGCCTAGCAGCAAAGAAGAGCTGATCCAAGGAATGGCAGAGGTGCTTCACCGCATGAAGGAGCTGGAGCCAGCGGTTGCACAGGCACCTGAGCATCAGACGGTTCCGCATCCGGGTTTTGGCGAGATGAACGCTAAGGAATGGTTCTTGCTCGTAGAAATGCATTTCCGCCATCATCTGCGCCAGCTGGAGCGCTTGAAGCCCTTCGTTGCTTCGATTTAACAGCTAAAGAGTCGACTGCGACTGCGGGAGCTGGTCCATATTGTGCTTCCGCAGCTTGCGTTCGCGCTTAAGCTTGTACATTGCTTTATCTGCACGGTTCAGCAAGGAATCCCCATCTAGTCCGTCCTGCGGATAAATACTGATCCCCATACTGAGCTTCGCGAACAACTGCTCATTGCCATAGCTCAGCGCTCGGCTTGCAAAACGTTCCTCTATTTCAGGAATAATCTCGTGGACGCAATCGGTGGCAGGGAGCGGGCTGATAAATAGGACGAATTCGTCGCCTCCCAGCCTAGCTGCCATGCCTTGACCACCGACACTTTCTTTAATGAGCCCAGCCGTATGCCGCAGCAAAGCATCGCCTGCATCATGCCCGAAGCGGTCATTCGTTTCTTTAAATTCATCCAGGTCAATCAGCACGACAGCGAGCTGATGCTCCTTCCGCGCAGCTTCCGCAATAGCTGCCGCCAGCCTTTCATAGAAGAAGCGGCGGTTTGGCAATTCGGTCAGCGCATCATGGTAGGCGAGAAAGGCAATCTGCTCCTGATGCTCCTTGATCAGCGTAATATTGCGGAAAATAAGAATGACATGCGGTTCATTATCTACCGTTATATAATCCCCATCAATCAGCACCGTGAGTTCTCTTTCTCCATTATGAATTTTCGTCTCCAGCTCTTTAATTTCCAGCTGGCTTCTGAGCCGTTTTTTCAGCTCGGCACTAGCTAGCGCATCCAGTCCAGTATGCTCCAGCTGCAAATGGTCAAACAGCTGCTTTGCACTTGGATTGGCTTCCTTAATGTTACCGGAGCTCTCAACGAGCAAAATCGCGGCTGGATTTAAATTGAATAGTCGCTCATATCGCTGTTTATTGCAATTGAGAAACTCAAACCTCTGCATAGCGAGCCGCAGCATAAAGCACCAGACAAGACCGCCGTATAAATAAGAGTAAGGGGGCAGTGTATTTTCGAATTGGAAATAGCCAAAGAAACCAACCCAAAGCATCGTAATAATGGTGCCGGCAATCATAAGCCGATAAATAGGCTCACGTTCGCGATCCTGAGAAGCTCTAACCCGGGCTTGACCAAGCAATAGAAAAACCAGATAGACAATGGCAATCAGAATGCTGCCCGTCATGGCGGCGAAATAAGGGAAATTGTATACGGGATATTTCCAAATGCCAACTTGAACGAAATCTTGGGAGGAAATGTATTTTTGGCTACTAAAAATGTTGAAGGGAATAATCAGCAGTGGGATGTAGAAAATATAGGGATAAATCCAACGCGGAAGCCGCTTGTCCATGCCGGAAAATTTGGAGATGAAATGTACGCCAATTCCAGGTATGGCGATGCCAACGTTAGAAAACCACAACGCTGTAAGAGCTGGGCTGTATTCAATGGGAAGCAGAAACCGAACATACTCCTCCATAAACAAAATAAAATAACAAGCGATAATAAGGCTGACGAGCTGATGCTCGATCTTCTTCGGGTTGCGGTACAGCACATCCAGACCCATATAGAAAAATAAAAGCATCGGGAGCAAGTAAGCACCCAGTGAAACTAATACTTCCGACAGACTCAAGGCCTCTCTGCCCCTTCCGGATTCATCTGATCTGCATGCGCTGCAAACATCTAACCTCATTTTAGACAGTTCGTCGCTATTTGTCGATTTGAAATATATTTTCGTTTTCATTGGAAAATAGGGGCAGCAAAAAAGGAGGGGACTATTCCCCTCCTTAATGGCCCAAAGGCAGCTCGCACCGCCTCGCGCGGTCATCTATACCATTTTTTAAGTAGATTAGAAATTGAAGTTGTCTGGATCTGAACCTACGCGCACATTTTGATTCAAGCCGTCGATTTGTGCCATTTCTTCTGCGGAAAGCTCGAAGTCGAAGATGGCGGCATTTTCGATAATCCGATTTTCTTTAATCGATTTAGGGATGGTGATGATGCCATTTTGTAAATCCCAACGCAAAATGACTTGAGCCGTCGATTTGCCATGCTTGTCCGCAATGGCTTTCAGCACAGGCTCATCGAGCAATTTTCCCTGCATGAGCGGTGACCAAGCTTCAATAACGATACCGTGCTCGCTTGCGAAGCTTCTGATCTCTTGCTGCGTCAGGCGGGGGTGAAGCTCAATCTGATTGACCATCGGCACAATTTCTGCGCCATCCAGCACATCTTGCAGATGATGGACATGGAAGTTGCTGACGCCGATTGCTTTCACGCGGCCTTCTTTATACAAGGTTTCGAGCGCACGCCAAGCTTCCTTATATCTGCCCGGCTTAGGCCAGTGGATTAAATAAAGGTCCAAATACGCTAGTCCAAGCTTTGCAAGGCTAGTCTCATATGCGGCAATTGCCGTCTCATAGCCAAGATCGGAATTCCATACTTTGGAAGTAATGAATAGTTCCTCACGGGCAACCCCGTACTGTTCCATCGCTTCTTTGATTGCTTGGCCCACGCCTTCCTCGTTCTGATATACGGCTGCGGTATCGATGCTGCGGTAGCCATTTTTGATCGCGGCTTTAACCGAACTGACGACTTCCTCGCCGTCTTCTACTTTAAATACGCCAAGTCCGAACCAAGGCATTTTGACGCCGTTATGAAGCGTGACCGTATCCTGCAAATGTTGTGCTGTCATGAATGAACTCTCCTCCTGAAAAATAAAATGTATACTTGAGCCGCAATGTCATTTGCAGCGTTTAGCTCGTTGCTGGCTGACAACTGTAATTATGCACCCTTACACCCGAAATAAACAGTACGTACTTTAAAGTACCCATATTACTATAAAGTAATCTTTACCTACGGCCGCCACGGAGCCATTTTCTCCATGCCCCTTGTGTTCGGGTAGTATTTTTGGGACAATAATGATAAAGAAGAACGGATCGGTCGTTCAATGCAGTGGAAAGAGGAACAATCATGATGAAACCATCCATTTATGGATTAACCTTTGAGCAGCTAACCGCCTGGCTGCTGGAGTTTGGACATAAGAAGTTCCGCACGACGCAGGTGTGGGAATATTTGTACCGGAAACGGGTCACGTCCTTCGAGGAAATGACGGACGTAAATCCGGAATGCTTGAAGGTGCTCGAAGAGCATTTTGCAATCCAGACGCTGGCAGAGCACACGCTTCAGGAGTCGGCTGATGGAACGCGCAAATTTCTGTTCAAGCTTAGCGACGGCAATCTGATTGAGACGGTGCTGATGCGGCATAAGTTTGGCTTATCCGTCTGTGTGACGACGCAGGTAGGCTGCAACATCGGCTGCAGCTTCTGTGCGAGCGGACTGCTGGCGAAGAGCCGCGACCTGACGAGCGGAGAAATCGTTGAGCAGGTGATGAAGGCGCAGCTGTATCTGGATAAGGAGCAGCAGGGCGACCGCGTCAGCCATCTGGTCGTAATGGGCATTGGCGAACCGTTCGACAACTATACGAATTTAGTCGATTTTCTGCAAGTGATCAAGGATCATAAGGGGCTGGCGATTGGCCCGCGGCATATTACCGTGTCGACAAGCGGTTTGACGAAGAAGATTATGGATTTCGCCGACAACGATCTTGGCGTTAATCTGGCGATTTCGCTGCATGCGCCGAATAATGAGCTGCGCACGCGCATTATGAAGATCAATCGCGCATTGCCGATTGAGAAGCTGATGGAAGCGATCGATTATTATTTGGCGAAGACGAAGCGGAGAATTACGCTCGAATATATTTTGCTCAAGGATATGAATGATCAGGTGGAGCATGCGCTTGAATTGGTCGAGCTGATTGCAGATAGAGGGTCACTTGTGAATGTAAACCTCATTCCGTACAATCCAGTCGATGAGCATAGCCAATATCAGCGCAGCGAGCCGGAGTCGATCCGGGCGTTCTATGATACGATTAAGAAAAATGGCCTTAGCTGCAGCGTGCGTCTGGAGCATGGCACGGATATTGACGCAGCCTGCGGACAGCTTCGCAGCAAGCAGATCAAGGCGTCCAAGGATCAAGTACCGCAGGAAAGCGCGGCGAGATAGAGCATAGCAGGCATACAGCAGCAAGGCATACGGGCATTTCCGACTGCTTTTTTACAGGCGGCAGGAAGTGCTTTTTCTAAAATATAGGCATTTATAAGTTTCACACTTATTCTAGGCTTATATTTCTCGGACTGAAACGCACCGCGCCACCAAAGGCTGGCGACAGCCGGAACCAGCGATAAATGAAAGGCAGTCTTCGCAACTTGACGCAAATTAGGTTAGAATGAACAATAGAATGCTGGACAGGAGCTGTTATGATGTCGAAAGATAGAGAAGAAATTATATTAACGCAAGAGGGGCTTGCCCAGTTGGAAGCGGAGCTTGACGATCTCAAATATGTGAAGCGCAAGGAGCTCGCAGCCCGGATCAAGCTGGCAATCAGCTACGGCGATTTGAAGGAAAACAGCGAATACCATTCAGCTAAAAACGACCAGTCTTTCATGGAAACCCGGATTATTATTTTGGAAAAAATGCTCAAGAAGGCCCGCGTCATTGATGTGGAAGCATTGGATACGAGCCGGGTCAACATTGGCTTCACCGTGATTTTGAACGATGTGGAGTTCGCGGAAAAGCTGGAATACAAAATCGTCGGCACAGAAGAGGCTGATGTTGCAAGCAATAAAATATCCTACGAAAGCCCGCTCGGCAAAGAGCTGATGGGCAAAGAAGTAGGCAGCATTATTAGCGTGAACGCGCCAATGGGCATCATTAAATACGAACTGCTCGAAATTAAGGCGTAACGCACCAACTTATTCGTGGTCAAATAGAGGAGAAATGAACAATGGCTAGAAAAAAAATCGTTCATACGACGGTAGAAGACAAGCTGAATCATAAACTAACGGTGCTGCTCAAGGAGTGGGCGGGACAGAGCGGCTTTTTTGGCTACAAGGATATGGATTTCGAGCAGGTGCTGGCTTTGGTGAACACAGCTGGCTGGAAGACGGAGCTGGATCATTCCGATCCGGCGGTGCGTTCCGTACGCATGGTCAAAGAGGATACAGTCAGAAAAGCGAAGTTTATTGTGGATGACAAGGGTCGCGTTATTAAAATCGACTAAGGGGTAAGGCGGCCGGACTGGAATCGACTGCCTAGCCTTCCATTACACCATACCGAGTTGCCGTGGCGAAAGCCCGGCGCGCAGAAAGCGTTCCCTTGTGGGGAAAGCAGCCTGTGCGTCGGGCTTTTTCTCATTTCACGGCCGATATTGAAACCAAGCTCCATATTTTCGAAAAAAACGGCAATGCTAATATTACGAAGTTTACAAAGCATTTACCGTACTCTAATACAGCTATAAACTTTCAAACGTATACTAAGGACAAATAATGAAATGAGGCGTTCTATGACAGCCGATCCGATTGCTCAATTTGAGAAGAAGATGATCATCCGCAATATAGAAACGGCAGATATCGACCAGATTATTGCTCTGCAGCTCATTTGCTTTCCTAATATGGCCCCATGGAAAAAAGTTCAGCTTGAAAGCCATCTTCGCATTTTTCCAGAAGGGCAAATTTGCGTGGAGCTGGATGGCGAAATTATTGGCTCCTGCTCCAGCCTCATCGTCAACTTTGATGACTATTTGGAGCAGCATACGTATTCGGAAATTACGGATAAAGGCTTTATCCGCAACCATAACGCGCGTGGCGAGAGCCTGTATGGGATGGAGGTTATGGTGCACCCCGAGTACCGGAGGATGAAAATCGGCAGACGGCTGTATGAAGCGCGCAAGCGGCTGGCCGAGAAGCTTAATTTAAAAAGCATTATCGTCGGGGGGCGTATTCCCGGCTATCACAAATACAGCGACAAGCTGACGCCGCGGGAATATGCGGAGGAAGTGCTGCAGCAGAACATTTATGATTCGGTGCTGACGTTCCAAATGATGAACGGCTTTACGCTCAAGCGGATTTTGACGAACTATTTGCCCGATGATGACGATTCGATGAGCTATGCCTCCTTGCTGGAATGGAACAATATCGACTACAAGCCGAGCAGCAGCAAAATCCATTATAAGCTCTCGTTTCCGGTGCGCATTTGCGTCGTGCAATATATGATGAAAAAAATCGACTCCTTCGAGGAGTTTGCGACACAGTGCGAGCATTACGTCGATGTAGCGGCCGATTACAAATCAGATTTTGTCGTGTTTCCTGAAAATGTGACGATGCAGCTGCTCTCTTTCCTCGATGATCGGTCGCCCAGCCTTGCGGTGCGCAAGCTGACGACATTCACAGCGGAATACGTGGAGCTGTTTACGGAGCTTGCCGTTAAATACAATGTAAATATTATCGGCGGCTCGCATTTTGTGGAGCGAAATAATCGCATATACAATGTGGGGCATTTATTCCGCCGCGATGGGACGATCGAGCAGCAGTACAAGCTGCATATTTCGCCAAATGAGCGCAAATGGTGGGGCATTAACGGCGGAGACCGGCTGGAGGTATTCGATACCGACTGCGGCAAAATTTCCATTCAGCTGAGCAGCGACATTGAATATCCCGAGCTGTCGCGCGCAGTGGCGGAAGCCGGTGCGCAGCTGATTTTTATCCCTTTCTGTGCGGAGGATCGCCAGACTTTCCTACGGGTTAAATATTGCGCGCAGGCGCGGGCGATCGAAAATCAGGTGTTTACAGTCACCTCGGGAACGGTCGGCAATTTGACGCATGTGGACAATGTCGATATTCAATATGCGCAGTCTGGTGTATATACGCCAGCTGATTCCTCATTCCCGCGCGACGGCATTGCCGGAGAGTGCAGTGAAAATACAGAGACGATTATCATGGTCGAAGTCGACATGGAAATTTTGCAGCGCTACCGCAAGTCCAAGGATGTGCTGACGTTCCGCGATCGCAGGACGGATATCTATTCCTTGCAAATTCATTCGTAGCATAGGAGGCGCTTATGAGGCCATTTTTGGTTGCAGCTGTGCAATATAGCTTGACGGGCATTACGGCCGAGGAAGCATTTTGGCAAAAAATCACGGCTACCATCCAAGAGGCCGCAGGACGGGGCGCGGATCTTATCGTGTTTCCCGAATACATGACCGCACATTTGCTGGGCTTTACGGAGGAAATGGATCATGAGGCAGCCTGCCGTTACTTAGACAGCTATACCGAGGATTATATGGCCTTGATGCAAAAAAACAGCCGCGAGCAGGGCTTGATGATTTTGGGCGGCACCCATATTTGCAAGGAAGACGGGAAGTTTTACAATAAAGCCTTCCTGTTCTTCCCGGATGGACGGATAGAGACGCAATGCAAGCTGCATCTCACGCCTGAGGAGCAGACACGCTGGCCGCTGGCGGCAGGGAACAGCCTCAATATTGTGGAAACAAGCTGGGGCAAGCTGGCGATGCTGACCTGCTACGATATCGAGTTTCCCGAGCTGGCTAGGCTTGCTGCCGATCAAGGCGCGGAGCTGCTGTTATGTCCGTCTTATACGGACACCTCCTTCGGCTATTACAGGGTGCGCCTTTGCGCGCAGGCGCGGGCGATTGAAAACCAGCTGTTCGTTGTGCTCAGCGGTATCGTTGGGGAGCTGGGCGAGGATCGTCCGCAGGTCGACCGCGGCTATTGCCAGGCGGGGCTGTTCACGCCCTGCGATGTTCCTTTTGCCGAGGATGGCATATTGGAGACGGGCGAGCTGAATCAGGACATGTTCGTGATGGCCGAGTTGGATTTTTCCATGCTGCGCACAAACCGGGAGCAGGGTATGGTCGCTCCTTTTTATGACCGACGTCCTGACCTTTATAAACACCAAGAAAATAGGCTGCTGAGGGAGTGCTGAAGATGGAATATTCAACGTATGGCCGCCATGTCGCAATGGACGCTTGGGGCATTGCATTCGAGCATTTGAACGCCGCTGATCTTTTGAGTCAGCAGATGGTACAAGCAGCAGAGGCGAGTGGCGCGACGATTTTATCCGTACAAGCGGAGCAGTTCGAGCCGCAGGGGGCGACAGTGCTCGTCATGCTGTCGGAAAGCCATATGTCGATCCATACGTATCCCGAGAAGGGCTTTGCTGCGCTTGACTGCTACACCTGTGGCGATACCGTCGATCCTCATGTTGCGATTCAGGCGATGCTCGTGTTTCTTCAACCAGAGGAAACCGCTGAGGTGAAAATAACGCGGGGCATGGGCGAGCTCGTTATTAACCGTTTCCCGCTTGCGAATCGCGTGGAGTGCGACGCATCCATGCCAGCTTCAGTCCTTGGGAGCGAGCAAGAGGAAGGGAAAATGAAGCCGTAGCCGAGCGGAGTCGCGGTACCAGTGTGCCACGAATGCGAATCCGAATGCGAATGCGAATCTGAATACGAATCCGAATGATTCTGTCGTATTCCCGCTGCTGGCGGACACCAGAGCCGTTATTTTCGGGAAAATAACGATTTTGGGATTTTCACGGACACCAATGACCTTATTTTGTTGTTTTCCTCTTCTTTATACGCCGTTTCGGTGAAATAACTGATTTGTAGTCCTCTCAAGCAGATTTTGTTCCACTTTTCTTCAAATAGTGGATCTCGTGTCCGATAGAATGAACAAGCGCCGGGTGTTCCGCCCTGTCTCCAGATAACCACGATCGCGTGGCAAATAAAGAAATAGCGCCAAGCCGGCAGGCTTGGCGCTATTTGTAATCGCATAGGCATAGAATTAAACTGCTTGCTGGAATTGCTAGCCGATGCGGCTATGATCAGCCAGCGTTGCTATCACTAGACCGTGCGGCGGAAATAGTGGCGGTGCCAACCGCATCGTTGGCCGGAGCGGCAAGGGCTGTCGCATCGTTATCAGCGCTAGGTATCCGCTCATTGGCAGCTGTCTCATAGCCGATGAAGCCTAGCTGTAGCAGCACGACTATGGCGATGAGCCAAACCCTTTTTCCAATGAAAAATCCGGGTTTATCGCTTCCCTCATAGTGGCCCCCACTCTTCAACAGGCGGCTGGCGAACCAATAGGACAGTCCGAGTGCGACAATGCCAAGCAGCGCAAGCGTGACCGATTTGTTCAGCAGCGTCCACAAATAATCGTAATATTTGATTGTGAGAAAGAGGAGCCAGAAGAAGAAGCTTCCCGCTGTTTCCAGCGTTTGCTCACGCTTGATGAACAGGAATACCGCAGCCGTCAGCAGAATGAAGGCCAACACATTGAACAGGACTACTGAATAAGCAAATACCGGGTCCAGCGATGTCATCCATAAGAGAAAAATATAGCTGAACAGCAGGCTGCCCTCCCTCATATGGGCGCGCCGCTCGCCACTCAAACCAGCGAATGAGCTGCCGTATACCACTGCATTTAGCACGGTCAAGGAAATGATAATGATCGAATAAGCATCGTGCATGTTTTGGAATAGCTGATAAAGCACAATCGCAGCGGCAATATTCATCAGCATATAGGTGATCAAATGCTGCATCCGTCCTTGGAGGCGAAGCCAGCTGATGACGGCAATAGCCAAGAAAATGACGCTCAGCGGCGCTTTCTCGATCCAGGCGATGGACACGAGTCCCATGGCGAAGCCAACCGTAAACACCGTGTAGCGAACGACCGCATTTACGCGTGGCAGCAATAGCATCGGTACGATGAACAGCAGCGATAAGGCATATAGGGCATATTGCGTCTTCAGCGGCCCGTTCTCATCCGTTAGCAGCACGACAAGGCCAATAACAGAAATGCTGCCGATGATGATGCCCACAATCGTAATAACTGTTGAGACGATGCTGCCCAGCAGATGGTGGTCAGTGGTCTTTTCTGCTGTAGTATTCACGGGCTGCTGAGCAGCTTCCGAAGCAGACTCTTTAACCCCCTCTGTCGTTCTCTCGGCAGTGGTTTTATTGCCTAACTTGTTCATATAGCGGAAAAACAGCACATTTGCCGTAAGCAGCACGATAACGAACAAGATGCCTAGCACGAAACGGAAGACGGACTCGGTTTCCAGCGAGAAACGGATGAATTTTGCTACCGTATAAGCGGATGCAGCGAGTGCGGTAAGAGTCAGCATCGTTTTATCAAGCCGTATGCGCATGAAGTAATAGAAGCAGGTCGCAATGACGGCGATATCCAAAACATTCATGAAGAGCGATAGGCCGGCATGGTCAAAGGCGCCAGCGAGGTTGAGCAGCGAAATATGCAGCATTACAAAGCTTGCCAGACGAACGATTTCAGAAGCAAGCCGCTTAGTCTGTGCCAGCAGGAACAGAGCTAGATTGAACGCCACAAAAGTGGAATCGGCCAGCAGGGTGTTCATCTCCACATTAGGAGTAAACAAACGATAATCGAATAAAAAATACAGCGTGAAATGCGCCAGTATATAAGTCAGCACATATAGCGGCTTGTATCGCGTTATCCAAGCGAGCAGCAGGCTCGGCAGAGTTGAAATGAGACAAATGACGTAAGGAGGCTGATGCAGATTATATATTTGGTCAGCAAGCGCTGCGGCTGCTCCAAAGGCGATGCAGCCTGCGATGAGGAGGATGCCGCTTAGAAAAGCGGACAAGCCAAGCGGAAGCTTGCTCCGGGAGAAGCCGAAAGACAGCACATAGAAAAATAAAACGAATCCGCCGGAGGTCAGCATTTTGTGAGAGCTGCTGAGTCCGCTCCAATTCGCAGCGAATAAATAGAAAATAGCCGCAAGCAGCAATGCAATGCCCATCAGGAAGCCCATTCTTATCATGTTTATACGCAGCATAGCGTTCACTTGCCTTTCTCTGGAAGTATACGCCTCATTATATTCTCCTATTTGCCAGCGAACTAGTACTCACTTTTTATAGTACCGAATCGCCTAACAGCAGCTCGAAACTATTTTCCTGATTTTGGCGTTTAGATCATAGGAGTAGATGGAATGAGAGAAGGGGTTGGTTTCTAATGGTTCTGAAAATAGTGCAGGCAGCAGCTGTTTGTATTCTGCTGCTCACAGGCTGCTCCGCAGCCGAGAATGCGCCGCAGTCCGATACAGCGGCATCCGCCAACACGGCATCACCTGAAGCTGAAGCGACGCAAGTGCCGGAAGCTGGTTCGGCGCTGGAGCCAGAGTCTTCCGCGGGTTCAAGCCCGAGTGAAACGGCTGATGCATCCGCCAACACGCTCGCCGATTTTGAACCGGGGATGGACATTGATTGGGAAGCGGCTCAATCCGAGCTGAAGGAGCAAGGGATGGCGGAAGCGCTGCACGCGAATTTGGAGGCGCTGCTGAAGCAGGATCAGAAGGCATTTAACAGCACCTTTCTTGATCAGGCGCATGCGGAGCCGTTTCAGTTTTATTTGAGCTATTACCAATATTATTTTACGGGAATCGGAGATGTCACTTACTTTGACTCTGGCAATATCAATGTAGTTGTAAAGGTCAATTTATGGTCGGAGGCAGGTTTCGAAGAGAACAGCGCAATGACCTACACCTTCCAAAAAAACAAAGAAGGCGGCTACAAAATCGCCGTTATCGATTAAGCGGTCTATACCGTCGGCTTGCTTTTTTACCGTAAAACGCAACTTCATCTTAGTAGGAAGCGTCTATATTTTCAGCATATCAGAGGAAAAAATGACTAAAAAATCTGGAGGTTTTAAGGAAATGAGATTCAAACGGGCGCTTCTGCTCCTCTTATTATTTATATTGATGATCCCGGCAGGCGTAGCGCCAGCTTCTGTACAAGCTGCGGCAGCGCCGACGATTCAAATTGTACTGGATGGCAAAGTGGTAAGCAGCGATGTCCCGCCGTATTTGCGGGAGGATTTGAACGTAACGATGGTGCCGCTGCGCGTCATTAGCGAAAGTCTGGGCGCACAGGTGAGATGGTCGCAGGCGGCTAAGCAAGTAACGATTAGTCAGGATGATACGATTATTACGATGGTTTCGGGGCAAAATAGCGCATTCGTGAACGGCAGCGTCATTACGCTCGATGCGACGGTTCAGACCGTGAGCGGCCGTGTCATGGTACCGCTTCGTTTTGTCAGCAATCAGCTGGGCGTTGCTGTGAGATGGGATAATGAAGCCAAGGTCGTTAATTTGTACAAGGATACCGTTAGTCCGGTACCAAGCACGCCAGCGAGCCCGGCCGCAACGCCTGCTCCAACACCCTCGGCTACCGCGAAGCCGAGTCCAACGGCGACTCCGATACCAACTTCTACACCGGCCCCAACTCCTGCTGCTACAACAGAGCCGATGCCGCCGGTAGTCGTACCGACTCCCGCTGCGGGCACCGAGCTAAGAGGAGTTTGGGTATCGACGATCTACAATTTGGACTTTCCTTCAACGGCTTCCTATGGAAAACAGGCTGTGCAAGAGAAGGAATTTAAAGCATTGCTCGATGATGTGCAGGCGATGGGGATGAATGCCGTATTCGTACAGGTTCGTCCATCGGCTGATGCGCTTTACCCATCATCGCTTGTCCCTTGGTCGAAGGTGCTTACGGGCAAGCAAGGAGTAGCGCCTACCTACGATCCGCTGCAATTTATGCTGGATGAGACGCATCGCCGCGGCATGACGTTCCATGCCTGGTTCAATCCATTCCGGGCGAATACGGATACAGATACGAGCAAGCTCGCTTCCAATCATGTAGCGGTGGAGCATCCCGACTGGGTGCTGACCTCCGGCTCGCAGCTGCTCATTAATCCGGGCGTTCCGGCCGCACGCCAGCATGTGATTGATGTCATTATGGAAGTTGTGAACAATTACGATATCGATGGCGTGCATTTGGACGATTATTTTTATCCGTCCAACATTACGCTGAGCGATGATGCCACATTCAAGGCCTATAACAGCAAGAAGCTGGCGACCAAGGCGGAATGGAGACGCAGCAACATTGATGAATTCGTAAGGCAGCTCGACGAGTCGATTCATAGCGTCAGGCCGACGGTTGATTTTGGCATCAGCCCATTCGGTGTATGGCGCAACAAATCGCAGGATGCGAACGGCTCCGATACGAATGCTGGAGTCACTGCCTACGACAGCATGTCGGCTGATGTGCGCAAATGGGTCAAGCAGGGCTGGATCGATTATGTCGCTCCTCAAGTGTATTGGAGCATGTCCCTCTCCGCAGCGCGTTACGATAAAGTGGTAGATTGGTGGGCAGCCCAAGTGGCGAACACGGGTGTCGATCTTTATATCGGCCATGCCGCCTACAAGCTGGGAACGAAAGAAACAGGGTGGCAAACCTCGGAGGAACTGATCAAGCAGCTGAAATACAATACGAAGCATCCTGAGGTGAAGGGCGATATTTATTTCAGTGCCAAAGACCTGCGCAAAAACCCGCTCGGCATAATTGAAGCTTTGAAAAGCTACTACGGGAAGTAAGATCGAACAGCGTCCAAACGCACTTCTATATTTATAAAATAAAGCCAAAACAGCCGCTGTCCCCTTTTTAAGGAAGGGAACAGCGGCTGTTTTTTATTAGCCTCCAAGCAGCAGCGTGCCTGAGCCGTTTGATTTACAAAAGGTCCTGACGTGCCTGCTTCAACGCATCCTCAAGCCCGCCTTCAACAATCGTAAGCGGGACGGACAGCATGAGGTTGGTTGGCAGCTCGAAGTTTTCTACCTGCATGCCATCCTGATACAGTCCGGTTTGCGAATTGATGCCCGGCAGCAGCTTCTCTGCCTGTGTGCGCTTATCGCTGACGAAGCCGTACAGCTTCTTATTCATCGCGTAGCCAAGCCCGCACTCAAATACAGTGCCGGAATCCGGCTCATGCCCGCGAAAAGGGTTCAAGTTGGCGATGATGACATCAGCCTTCTGCACAAGCTTGACGTTGCCAGCGAATATCGCCTGCGCCGTCTCCCATTTTGTCGGTGAAGGCTTAATATCTTTATCCAGTGGGAAAATGCCTTCAAAGCCGTATGCTTCGCACAGCTCCTTCATTTGCTTGCCCAGCTCCACAGCATCGGTGCGGAACACCTCAAAGCCCGCCATGTATACTTTTAGTTTCCCAGTTGTCGTCAAGTCCATTCCCATTCTCCTTCGTGCCTAAGGCACGTTTTTAAGCTTTATTCTACTACGTCTCTAATTAAAGTAGCAATAAAAAGGCAGCTGCCCGGCTTGACTGGCTGGTCATCCAAGTCTATACTGGAACTAATTTGAAGAAGGAGGCTGATGTTATATGAGCACAATGAGCAGAGGATTGGTTGTTATGGCGTCGGTCTCTACGGACTTAAGCTAAGAAGACGGATAGAGCATTAGGCTTATGCTGGGCAAGGCGCAGCAGGGCTGCTTTTGAAGCTTTTTTGTGTCCGCAGGAGACCAGGTTGGTGTCTTGCGGACTTTTTTTCATGCGAAAGGGGCTCTGGCCGCCGAAAGGTGGAGACAGACAGCCCTTTGCGCTTGTGCATACGGATGCTGCTCCCCAGCATCGCTGTGCGAGAAAAAGACCGCAGGATCATGCTGTGGTCTTTTTTTGTTGTACCTAAATAAATAATCATTCGACAAACGGAGGAATACGATTTGACATTGAAACCAGAAAATCAAGAAATCAAGCAACAACCGGATACACAGAAACAAAAAACGCTGCTGCAAGCCTATGGCTGGAATGAGCATTGGGAAGCGGAGCTGCAGCGTGCAAGAGCAAGGGCAGGAGCAGGAGCAGGAGCAGGAGCAGGGGCAGGAGCAGGAGGTGTACCGCTGGTGGCAGCACGTGTAGTAGCACAATTTTCGCATCAGTACCGAATTGTGACGGAGGCAGGCGAGCAGGCGGCCGTTGTCACCGGAAAGTTCGAGTTTGAAGCGGTCAATCGCGGTGATTTTCCAGCGGTAGGGGATTGGGTGCTGGTGCAGCCGCTTCCCGGTGAAGCGAGGGCCGTTATTCATGCGCTGCTGCCTCGCCGCTCAGCGATGGTGCGCAAGGAGGCGGGACAGCGGGTCGATGTGCAGGTGATCAGCGCCAATCTGGATTATGTTTTTATAACGAACGCCTTGAATCAGGATTTTAATTTGCGGAAAATAGAGCGTTACTTGCTCGCTGTCTGGGAAAGCGGGGCGAGGCCGGTTGTGCTGTTGACCAAGGCCGATCTTTGCGATGACCCGGATCATTATGCTGCACTGGTGGAGGGGGTAGCTCCCGGCGTTCCCGTCCATGCCGTGAGTGCTTTTGAAAATCAGGGGCGGGAGGCGCTATCCGAGTACTTGCTCCCCGGGCAGACGATTGCGATAACCGGCTCCTCCGGTGTTGGCAAATCAACGCTGCTTAACTGGCTGGCAGATGCCGAGAAGCAGCGCGTCCAGGACATTCGCGAAAGCGACGCCAGAGGGCGGCATACGACGACGCACCGCGAAATGTTTGTGACGCCGAGCGGCGCGATTATCGTTGACACGCCAGGTATGCGGGAGCTGCAATTATGGGAGTCGGATGAGGGGATGGATACTACCTTTTCCGATATTGGAGAGCTGGCTGCCAGCTGTCGTTTTCAAGATTGCCGTCATGAAAGGGAAGAGGGCTGTGCGGTCAAGCAGGCGATTGCGGATGGAACGCTGGAGCAGCGCCGCTTCGCCAACTTCAAGAAAATGGAGAAGGAGCTCGCTCATATGGCACGTAAAGAGGAATCTGTGAATAGGCGCACGAAAAAACAGGCCGAGAAGCGCGTATCCGCCAAATCGCGGGTAGGCAGACGAGCGGCTTCGGTCTATGCGGGCGATATAGGCGATGATGAATAAATAACTCAACAGCGACTTGAAATTTGCTGAAAACAGACTAAATACAGACTGAAAACAGACTAAATACTGGCTAAATACAGGCTCTGAAAATGCGAATAATGAAAAACCGCCCGCTCCCCGGAATCCCGGAGGCAGGCGGTTTTTCGTGTCCAGCATACGCTGGATCTGCGATTTAAAAATCCCGCTCAGCGTCAAAAATGTCGATCAGCTTGTCCAAATCCACCTTGATGCCGGATTCGGCGAGGTTCAGCTTCGTATTTTTCAACAGATCGTGCAGCACCTCGTAAATTTCCTCGCGCTCAATCGTCTCAATGAAGCCGCTGCGGCTGCCCATTTTATTGAGCGTAGCTGTAAAATCCGTCACGAGCGCCGCCAGAGCAGCGTGCACTTCCGCGGCATTCATGCCGGCAGCGGCTTGCTTCTCCAGCGTCCCAAGCTCGCCCAGCATTTTTTTATAGAGATTCATCGCTTTTTTGGCGTTGGTGCTCGTAATATGCTCGCGGCCGTCCCAGTCGCGAAACGGATTGGTCAAATTTTCAGCCATCCATTCGGGCTTGCGGGGCTTGGTGACGGATAGATCAAGACCATTGGCAGCCGCTTTTTTGTAGCGGGCTTTGATCGTCTTGGCGGCATCAGCCGGAAGACTGTCCAGCCATAGCATGCTGAGCTGCGGCAGCGTATCTGGCAGCGGAAACTCCTCGCCGGTGAAGCCGAATAGATCATAGGTTGTAAAGGTGTGCAGGCCTATCAGCTTGACGATTTTGCCCATGTTGGCAGCGTACCCTGGCGCTCCCCAAATCCGCAGCTCGTGCAAATGAGGAAACTGCCCGGCGAGCTCGGCCAAATCGATGTCCGCCACTCCGCGAATATTCAGTGCCCCTAACTGGCTCAGTCCGTAATGGCTTGTCGCTTGTTTATCCACCATGAGCAGAAGCTCCTTGCCATCATGCTCCGCGTAAATACGCAGCTTCTCGGAAACGGTGCCGACCAAGGAAAGCTGGCTCAGCCCTTTAGGAAGCGTTAGCGATTCTACATCATCAGCCTTTAAAATAAGGCGGTTTAAGCTCGTGCCTGTGAAATCCAGCTCTGTAGCGCGGGGATCGTCCAAGCTCAGCTCAGTTATAAACGGTGTGTCTCGCAAATAGTCGATCAGTTCCGGCTTATACGGGTGCGAGGTATGAATCGCAGTTAAGCAGGGCAGCTTATGCAGCTCCGACCAATCCTCCAGCTGCTCCAGCGCTCCTTGGCGTATCGTGCTTGTTGACAGCTTTGCCGGAAATCCGGCAATGTTCACCTGTTCGTCGGAGCCCGCTGCTGCTTTAAAACGGGCGCGAAGCTCAGCTGGAATCGCCTCCCACTGGAGCTGGCGATATAAGCTGCCTCCCGTCCTCCAGCTGGCATAGCTATTGCATTCCGCTTCAATAAGCGGAGGAATATTGCCGACCAAGCGATAATGCTTGGGCACATTGGCGTCCACAAAGCTGTAATCCCAGCGGTCGTTCCAAAAATAATAATTGCATACGAGTGGCTTTATATGCTGAAGCTCGTCCTCAGTCGGCAGCTGGTCGCTGTGCCAATCCAGTTCCAGGACGGCGGCCAAAACTTTGTGACGGCTCGAAGCTTGCTCTTTTATCCTAATAACCTGACAGGCGGCATATTGCTGAAGCCGCTCTTCATATACAACATAAATATCTCCAATCTTGGCGATCATCTTATCATCCTTTCGGTACGAAGCACAGCTATAAGAAAATTATACCAAAAAGGATAGGAGCAGCCGTCCGCCGGAGGGGCTGTTCTTGGGCAGGGCGGTTAGGGCTGCGGGCTTAAATCCAGCTCATACAGCGGTCATATGGTCATTATGCCACAGCTTAAGCGGTGACTAATACGCCATTTTTCAAATGTAAAATGCGGTCACATAAATGCAGTACACGCTCATCATGGGTAACCATAACGGCGGCTTTTCCATGTGTTTTCACCTCACGGGCGAGCATCGCCACAACATCTTGTCCACGGCTCGCATCCAGGCTCGCCGTCGGCTCATCGGCAAATAAAATAGCCGGGTCATTCATCCAGGCACGCGCAATGGCAACACGCTGTTTTTCTCCGCCAGAGAGCTGATTCGGATAGGCTGACCGCCGATGCAGCAATCCCAGACGCTCCAGCAGTATCGCTGATCGTACCTGAGCCCCTCGTTTATCCCTATCAGCCAGCTTGGCGACGAGCATAAGCTGCTCCTCCACCTTCAAATATGGAAGCAAATTAGCGCTTTGAAAAATAAAACCGATGTTATGCAGCCGCAGCTTGCTGAGCTGCTGCCCGTTTTTGCCGGCAAGCGATTCGCCGTCGATGAGCACCTCGCCGCTTGTCGGCGTCAGAAGCGCCCCTGCGATGGATAGAAAGGTGCTTTTGCCTGAGCCGGAAGGCCCCATAACCGCGACGAGCTCTCCCGCCTTTACTTCAAGCGATAGCTTATCCAGCACGGTCAGCTCGGTATCGCCATCATGATAAACCCGTGTAATTTCATTCAGCATAAGCTTTGTCGTTGTCATCCTGCAGCCCTCCCTATCGCATCAAGCGCATCGGTTCGCGTCACTTGAAGGACTGAAACAAGCGAGCCAAGCAGCGACATGGCGATAAACAGCAGGCAAGTATAGCCGATTGTCACTGGCGATAGCTGAAATGGCATGGAAGCAGGCAGCGCCGCCTGCATGACCGCGACCAGCATGCAGCTTACGGCTAAGCTTGCGACAGCGAGGACAAGTGCTTGAGTCACAACGCTGCGGGCTAAATAGATGGTTTTGGTGCCAATTGCTTTAAGGATGCCGAATTGGCCTGTCTTCTGAATGGTAATGACGTAGAAGAAGACGGCAAGCACGAAAGCGGAAATGACGAACAGGAAGCCGATCATCATCATTAGCGAGCCTTGCTCTTCCTTGTAGCCGGGAATGCTGGCTACCGCTTGTTTATTCGTAATCATTTCCGTACCTTCAAGCTGCTGTGAAAGCAGCTCCGCTTCTGCATCCGTTGCTTGAATGGCGATGGCGTTGAAGGGAGCGGCAAATGAGGGATCAGCCGCAGCCCGGCCTGCCATTTGCTGCTTCAGCTGCTGCCAGTCGCGCAGGTTCATAAATACGGCAGGCGTATGGCTGAACGACTGATTTTCCGTAAAGCCGCTAACGGTCCACGTGAGTCCCGTCGTTTGGTCATGCAGCAAGCTGCCGACGGTAATGCCTTCCTCCGCCAGCTTGCGGTCTACGACAACTTCCCCGGCTCCCGTGTTTGTGACGGCTGAGCCGGAGACGACCGTCGGAGCGAGCCAGCTGCCCATGTCCACACCAAATAACGTAATGTCTGTTTTCATCCCGTCTGTTCCGCCGGTTACCGTCGTCATCTGCACGCCAAGCCGCTGGGCATTCGCGTCGCCAACGACCGAACGGGCGGTGTTAAGCTCCTTCTCCCCAACGATGGAGCGGGCGAAGCGCTGGCTCGCGTCCTGCTGCATAAGGAAATGGGTAGCAGGCATATTTTCAACCGCAGAGGCATTCGCATAAGCGAGCCCGCCCGCAAGTCCGGTTACGAACAGGACCAGAAAGGAAACGAGCAGCATAATCGCCATAATGAGCAAATAACGGGTTTTGGCAAAACGCATTTCTCTAAGAGCCAAATACATTCTCATCCCTCCTACTTGTGATGCCACAAGTGTAGAAAGTGAAAATGAACGGCGTATGAACGGCAAATTACAAATGAGGATAACCATAAAACGATAAGTTAGGGTTGGGGAAGTGTCACGGTGAAGGTCGTGCCTAGACCGGGCTCGCTTGCAGCCTCAATCGTCCCGTTATGCAGGTGGACGATCTTTTGGGTAATGGCGAGCCCTAGCCCAGAGCCGCCCGAGTCGACCGAGTAATCTGGACGGTCGTGCGGGCCAGAGTCTCCACCGATCCCTCGTTCTCTGGCCCGATCGGCGCGGTAGAAGCGATCGAACAAAAACGGCAGCTGCTCCTTGCTGATGCCATCTCCCGTGTCGGTGACCCGAATGACACAGCATCCTCGCTCAAGCTTGGCTTCAATCTCAATCGCCCTTCCTGCCGGCGTGTATTTTACAGCATTGGACAGCAGATTCATCCACACCTGATTAAGCAGCATTTCATCGCCATCGAGCATGAGAGAGCTGGGGACAGCGATCTTGAGCGCAAGCTCCTTCTCCGTCAGCTGCCACTCCATCACTTGCGCAACCTGTCGCAGCTGAGTACGCAGAATGAAGGGCTTGCGCTGAAGCACATCCGCTGCCTGGTCCAGCGAGGAGAGCAGCAGCAGCTCCTTGGTGAGTGCCGCAAGGCGGCGGCTTTCCTCGCCAATGATAGCGGCGTAATGGGTGCGTTCCCCAGCTGGCACATCCTTCTCCGCCAAAGCTTGGGCAAAGCCTTGTATGGAGGTAAGCGGCGACTGGATTTCGTGCGAGACGTTGGCGACGAACTCCTGCCGCGCTTGCTCTACCCGCTCCAGCTCCTGGCTCATGGTTGTAAAATGGGCGGCGAGCTGCCCGATTTCATCCCGCCGATTCGTATTTAGGGACAAGGCATAGTGTCCTTGGGCAATTCGCTTCGTTGCTTCCGTCAGCCTCGTGACGGGCTTGACCAAATAGCGGGTGCTGAGCAGGAAGCAGAGCAGGCTGAAGGCGACGGTCAGCAGTCCGATCATCGCGAAGAAGCTGCGCAGCTCGCCAAATTGCAAAATGACATCCGGGCGTATGAACAGGGCGTACTGCTTGCCGTCCAATTGCAGCGGAACGCCAACCGTATTGCTGAGCGTGTTATCGAAAAAGCCCGTAATGAAAGGCTGATTGGGAAACTCTGCGATGCCGTGGTATTGCCCGCCGGCAAGTACGCTGCTCAGCACGTCATCCGCCAGCTCTTTTTCACGAAAGGCACGCCCGAAAAAAAGCTCCTCTTCCTGACCGTCCGCCAGCAATATCTCATAGCCGAGCTCGGCTGCATTGGCAAAGTAAGCGGTGGCCAGCTCCGGCTGGGCTTCAGCGAACTGCTGCATTTGCAGGGCGATGCTCGTCAGCTTGGCATCGTTATAGGGCTTGAGCTTGTTATGATAATAAAGATTGGAGACCAGAAACCCGAGCAGGCTGCTGCCAATAATCGCCGCCATTGCCACTAGAAATACTCTGGAGTATAGCGACTTCATGGCGCTGCCGCCTCGATCTTATAACCGATGCCCCGCACGGTCGTAATGCGAAAATCTTGATCATGAGCGGCAAAACGCTGCCGCAGCCGTTTTATATGCACATCCACCGTCCGTTCATCCCCTTCATAATCCGCCGCCCATACGAGCCGTATAAGCTCCTCGCGGGAAAACAGCCGTCCTGGGTATTCGGCAAGCTGCGCCAGCAGCTCAAACTCCTTAAGCGGCAGCAGCAGCATCGCATCGCCATCGGCAATCTCGTAGTTTCTACGGTCAATGGTGAGGCGGCCGAGCTGGATTTTGTCACTGGAGGAAATGGAATAACGGCGAAACAGCGCCTTGATGCGAAACAGCAGCTCCTCTGGTTCAAACGGCTTGGTGACATAATCGTCAGTGCCGCGCAAATAACCCTGCTCCTTATCGGTCAGCTGTTCCCGCGCCGTCAGCAAAATAATAGGAATATCATAATTCGTCCGAATGTACCCGCACAGCTCTAGTCCATCCATCCGCGGCATCATGACATCTAGTATCGCAAGATCTACCGAATGCTCCTTTAGCTTATGCAAAGCATCCTCTCCCTCTTTTGCCTCAACGACGCGATAGCCTTCTTTCGTCATAAAGTGCCTCAGCAGCGTGCGAATATGGGGATCGTCGTCGACTACAAGCAGCGTTTTCATCGTAACCTCCTGAATAAAGCGAATGAATTAGAATTTCCTTATATTTCTAACTGTAGCATTTGCGATAATGTTACAATACAGGAACTATACAAAAATTCAAAGCGTGGAGGTACGGATGGTGAAGGTATTGATTCTGGGAGGAACGCAGTTTTTCGGAAAAAAGCTTGTGCAGCGGCTTATTGATCAGCAGGCGGAAGTGACGATCGTTACTCGCGGCATTAAGCCTGACCCTTTTGGCGACATGGTAAAACGCATATGTGTCGACCGAACTGACGCGGCCGCATTAGCTGAAGCTGTTGGCGGGTCAAGCTTCGACGTCATCTACGACAATATTTGCTTCTCGCCTAAGGAAGCGCGGGAGGCCGTTCACCTATTTAGTGGTCGCACGAGCAAATATATCGTCACTTCTTCGATGAGCGTATATCCATTCGGTGAGGAACCGCTCACGGAGCAGGTTTTTGATCCTTATACTTGCGAGTTGCCCGAGCCAGATACATTCTCCTCCCTCAGTTATGCCGACGGAAAACGGCTAGTTGAGGCGGTTTTTATGCAAGAGGCGCCGTTTCCGGTAGCAGCGGTTCGCTTTCCGATCGTCCTCGGGCCGGATGATTACACCCGCCGGCTGCACTTCCATATTGAACATGTGCAAAAAGAAATAGCGATTGGCATGCCTGCTCCCGCAGCGAAGCTTTCGTTCATTCACTCAAATGAAGCGGCTGAATTCCTTGATTGGCTTGGTAAATCTGAGCTTATAGGGCCGATTAATGCTTGCTCTCAAGGAAAAGTCGGCTTGAATCAAATCATGTCGCTTATTGAAATAAATGTGGGTAAACGTGCAAAAATTGTTGAAAAAGCATCCGAACAACATCAGTCGCCATTTGGAGTGCCGGCTTCATGGTATATGGATACAAGCAAGGCGGAATCGGCAGGATTTGCATTTAAGCACATAGATGGTTGGCTGCCAGAATTGATTGATTTGCTGGCAAAAACGAAGCAATAAAGTGATTTTATAAAGAGGAGAAGAGGCTGATGCTGGAAAGGTTTGAAGGCGATGATACGGTGCTGGAGCAGGCTTCATTCCTCGCCGATGAAGTCGCCTATAATATCATTTACCGAGTTTGTGATTCGGAGACGAAGCTCTGCTGGAAGACGGCGGATGATACGTTGATTTTTGCAAAAACACCCGGCAATAGCGGCTGGCTGTGGATGGCGCCCGGGCTGCCGGACGCGGTTCGTGAGAAAATGGCTCGAAATCTGGCGGGGCAGCTGTATAGAGAAGGCATCGAGGTGACGGGGATATCGGGCAGCCCAGAGCTGGCCGGACTTTTCGCCAGAGTGTATCCGCCGTTAACAGGGCAGAGCCAGCGTCTGCATATAAAGCTGGAGGCTTATCGGTGCCCAGTTGTACGGCAGCCTTCAGGCATCGCGGGGGCCATAAGGAAAGCGAGAGCGGAAGATATTAAGACGGTGGCTGGCTTCATCGCTGCGTTCACACAGGAGGCATACGGCCAGCAGGTGGAGGTAGCTAGCCAAATTCCGGCTGCTGCGGAAATGGTAGAATCGGGTGAATTATATGTGTGGGTGGAGGCGGAGAAGCTTGTATCCATGGCAGCGATAGCCCATCGGACGGCAAGGCATGCTAGAATTAATGCGGTTTATACGGAGCCGGATGCGAGAAATCACGGATTTGCCAGTGCATTGGTTGCAGAGGTGAGCGCCATTATTGTGGCAGGGGGGCTAGAGCCGATGCTGTATGCGGAAGTGCAAAATCCTGCCGCAAATAAAGCGTATCGCAATATTGGGTTTCGCCCCAGCGGACAAATTTTTGAATACCGCTTCACCTAGTACGTCCTGTACACTCGCCGCTTGTTGCTCGCAAGTATGTTAACCTTCGTGATATAATTTGGTTAACAGTGAAAGCGAGAAGCGGGAGGAAGTGTCATGAACATTCGTTTGCGGGGCCATCATTTATTTTGTCTGCTCGGTTATCGAGGCAAGGGCTACTCGGAGGGCTTCTGCGTCAATATGACAGCCGTTTATGAGCAGCTGCGTCAGCAGCCGGATACGGTCATCGAAATTATTGACGGGCCTGACGATATTTGCAAGGCGTTCCCGACGGATAAGCCGTCCCATTGCCAGAATACGAGCGTCTACCAGAAGGACCAAGCCATTTTGAAGGAAGTTGGTTTAACGATAGGCAGTGTGGCAAAATGGTCCGATGTGTGCGAGTCAGTCGCAAGCCGCATTGTGCCTGACGATATTAACCGCCTATGCTCGGACTGCCCATGGCAGCCGTACGGCATGTGCCAGGAGGGCATCAGCCATATCCGCGAATCTCGAGAGCTAAGGGCGCTCCCGGTCCCTTACTTTGAATCTACGTCTAACTAGAAAGTTGCGTGATATATGATATTGGGCAATATTCTAATTTATGGGTTCCTCTTCTTTTATGTTGTTATATTTCTTTTGATCACATTCATAATAAGGAAAAAGTCAAAAAGTAAGATAACACATACGGGTTATTGGATTTTAGCAGTTTTATTCCTATTGTTAGGTATTAGTACTTGGTTACTGTTGGATGGTGCTAATAAGGCTGTAGCTGTTCTCATTCCCGTTATCATGCTGTCAATGATCACTGTCATTAAAATGATGAGGACGCAATAAAAGAAGAAGCAATCCCGAGAGGTTAATACTCGGAATTGCTTCTTTTTGGTTAATGATCATAATTGTAAAGAAATTTAGCTTAAGCTTGGTTTATAACGGGCTTGCCAACTATAATTAAAGCGGTTCACCGCTAATTTCCATGCCCCGAACGCCATCCATGGAGGCCATGACGAGCGTTAGATCGCTGAAAAGGCTTGTTCCTTTGAATTTCACCTGAATAATAACATTCATCGTCTTCGAACCGCCCATTTGCTCGGAGGAGTCATCGTCATCATCCAGTATGGTCAGCTTATGAATTTTCATGCCGTGCTCATGGAAGGTGGCGACTATGTCCTGCAAGCCGGAAGAGTGCTTCGCCAGCTTAAATCTAATTTCATGAATGCGTTTTGCCCGTGAAAATGTTTTTTCCAGTTTGTTGAACACAAACAAAGATATCACCGCCAATGTAGTAGAGATAGCTGCTGCAACATAAAATCCAGCTCCAACCGATAGACCGATGGCTGCTACAACCCACAAAGAAGCTGCCGTTGTCAGGCCCGAAATGCCATTGCCCTTGCGGAGAATGGTGCCGGCTCCCAGGAAGCCGATGCCGCTGATGACCTGCGCCGCGAGCCTTGCCGGATCGAGACTAACACGAGGCTCGTTCGCGAATGCAGCGAATCCGTACATGGATAGCAATACGACGGTAGAAGAGCCTAGAGATACGAGAATATGCGTACGGAAGCCTGCGGAATGGCCCCCGAATTCGCGCTCCAGGCCGACAAGCCCGCCAAGCACGACTGCGAGCAGCAGGCGAATGGTCAGCTCATAATAGCTGATTTCCCATACGGAAGAAACGGCGTTCGTCATGTTAATCTCCTTTCCCGAAGAGTGGCGTCAGCGGCTGCAGACGGGTAAACGAATCAGGTTTATTTTTCAAGCAAAAATGAAAATCTACACGCAAGTACGCTTCCTCCCCATCTTATGCAAATAATGATGCCGTCAACACTTCTGCGGTTTATCAACGATAATACGATCGAATGACCGCTTAGTCAATAGCTGGAAATTCCGGAAAGTAAGTAAAATGAAAGCGCTATACCTAATATTAGTTTAGCAGAAAGCACGTACCCGCGCAGTACAATGGCGCAAAACGGCTGAAATAAAAAGACGAAAAAATGAAATATAATAACTTTATAATGATTGATTTGATCAAATAGAACTGTGGAAACCGCTCCTTTACAAGCCCGGCCTGCTAATGAACCCACACGGTGATTAATTCGAGCGAAACATATAAATACTAATTGGTGAAAAGGGGGAGTGCATATGGGTGCTGGCGTTGTGGTGAAGCAGGTTTTGCTAGCGGAGGAGAAGGGGAGCTTCGTAACCCGCGAGGTGCCAAGCATTGAAGTGCAGCTAGGCGGGATTCCGGGCGACCGTCATTATGGACTGCTTCGCCCAGCGGACTCACGGCAAAAAATTTATTCTCGCGGTACAATGATTGCAAACCGCAGGCAGATCAGTATTGTGTCGGCAGAAGAGTGTGCGATTATCGCGGAAAATATGGGCTTGCCGCTTATTAAACCGCAGTGGCTAGGGGCTAACCTGCTTATTAGCGGCATCGAGAAGCTGACGGAGCTTCCGGTAGGGACGAGACTGCTGTTTCCAGATGGTACAGGCTTAATTTGTGAAGGTGAAAATCTGCCGTGCATCGCCCCCGGCAAGGTCATCGAGGAGGCAATTGGACATGCAGGGCTGCGCAGCAAATTCGTTCCAGCCGCCCGCAAGCGCAGGGGAATTGTCTGTTCCGTTGAATGCGAAGGCAGCATTAAAACGGGTGACAGCGTACGCGTCATGAGGGTTAAGGCTGAAGGATAGAAACGTGCAAAGCATATTTTGCGGCTGAAAAGGGTACGCTGGCTCGTATAGGGTGGTGGTCGCAAGTGGTAACCCCGTTTCATCAGCGAATGGCGGAGCTATGGCTGCAAAGCAAAAAAAGACCGCTTTCGCCAAGCGAAGCTGCAGAGCTGGAGCAATGCCAGCAGCTCAACGTGAATTATGTCAGCGAAGCCGCTTATTTGGCGAATATGTCGCTGCTTGCTTCAATGAGCAAGGATGTAGATTGGCAGCATGAAATATGCAAGGAAATCGAGCAATTCCAGCTGACGGGCAAGCGGAAAAAATCCGGCACGGCAGGTGCGGAATAAATGCTGAATTCAATAAGCAGCGCAAAATACCGTTTCTTCTAGCGATAGTCTGGAGAAACGGTATTTTTCTGTTTCGGATGTTTCGGCAGTGTAAAACGGTCATTAACACCAAAGGGCAGCGGCGTCATATTCACTTGTAGGGGCGTTTAAGGGTAAAATAGAGAGAGGAGTAATGAATTTTTTATCCATTTTCTATATTTCATCGCGAAACGGTAGCTTTGCCGCCAGAGGACGGCTTTCGGCCGTTTACGCTTGGGAAATCGGGGGAGTTTTGATGGAAACGGAATGGGAAGAGCGTATGGTGCAAGCTAGCAAGAGTGGAAATATTGCAGCGATTGAAACGCTTATTTCCGAAGGCATGGATTTGAATGATTCAAACAATCCAGCTATCGTTACAGCTTCAAAACAGGGCAAGCGCCCCGTATTCGAGTTTTTGCTGGAGCAGGGCGCGGATATTAATGCGGTGAATCATCTGGGCAGCTCGGCCTTGTCTCATGCCGTCAGCTGGGAAAATGCTAAGGCGGTAGAAGCGCTGCTGGCACTTGGCATTGATGTCGCCTTACATGGCGGCCTTGCTTTGCGCGGTGCGGCGGGCGGGCGTCTGGATTTGGTCAAGATGCTGGTAGAGGCAGGAGCGCCTGTTAATTTTAATGAGCCGGACATGGTGCGCCCGTATGGCGGAACACCGCTGCAAGCAGCTGCCGGCATCGGGCATTTGCCAATCGTTCGTTATTTGCTGGAGGCAGGTGCTGATCCGGCGATTAAGGACAGCTATGGAGAGCGGGCTTACACCGATGCGAAGCGCTATAAGCATAAAGAAGTGATGGAACTCATCTATTCATACGAGCCGAAGGAGCTGCATGATTTCGATAACCGAGCGGCTCAATTGAAAAAAGCAGGCCTTCCCGCCGCCATTATACGCGACCTGGGAGAGACGAGCAGCCGGGTTGAAATGCCGGATTGTGAGCAGGTATCCTATATTGAATTTGGTTCGGTATTGGACGTCTCGGAACTGGAATATGGGGGGCTCAAGCTGCTTAATTTACTTGTTGATATGGACAATTATTCGTCGCTAGGCATGTTCGTCTGGGTGCCGGCACATAAGAAATTCGCCAGCTACGATGTGGAGCATCAGGAGCTGATGCTGCTGCCGGACGCGACATGGGCGAAGCTGCGGAAAAAGCCGGGAGCGTTCATCGACCGCATATTAAACGGCGAGTATGAGCCGGAGGCGCGGGCGGACTGACTCGGGAACACAGTCGGTCCGGTTGCATACAAATCAATAAAGAGACTTCTGTTCAAGCAGCTGCTGCTTACGGAAGTCTCTTTATTTTTGCAAGCTCATGGAGAGAACTAGCTATATCAAAAAGGTGTTGCGTTAAGCTGCTGCTTTCCCTTTTCTGAGGCTCATGCCTACCCATATGCAGTGCGCCGCGAGGATTGCAATAATAAGCAGATCCGGACCGATGGCGCTGCGATCGTTGCCCAGAAACTGAATCAGGTTATGGACAAAATGGAATAGAATCAGCGGCACAATATTGCGATTTTTCACCATTAATAACGCAAGGGAAAGGCCGACTGCCAAGGAGTAAACGATTTGAATCGTCGTATCTACCGCATTTTGCCCCGATAAAGCGTTCAAAATATGAGTGACACCAAACAGCAGGCTGGACACAATGACCGCGGTGGAAGCCGATTTGCGCAGCAGGATGTTCAGAATAAGGCCGCGGTAAACCGTCTCCTCTACAAAGCCGACAAGCAAGGTGAAAAAGATGAAGAAATAAATTTCGCCCGGTGTAAGCGCCTTGAGCCCATTCGTGCCAATTACGACCAGCACAGCTACGAGCGGAAGGTAATACTTCCAGCCGCCTTGCGGAATGGCAGACAGCGGGCGAAAGCCGGCAAAGCCCCATTTTTTTCGCAAAGTTAAGTAGATGATCAAGGCAAGCGCAATAGGGATGAAAGAGAGCAGCACAGGTGCGGTATAAGCCAGTTCTTTAATGGTGGCGTAGGCTCCGGCAGCAGAGACAGCAAACAGCAGCAGCAGCTGGATAATAAGGATTGCGAGCACAGGTCTCTTTTCAGAAAAAGCGGGTTTATTTAGGGGATTGGTGTTCGTTGCGGTCATCATTTAAATCCTTCCTCTCTTTAATCGCTTGAATCCACTTCTGCTCCATTAGAAAATAGTCGAGTCCGTAGGACAGCACGGACACTCGGTAATAGTAGTTCTCCGGATTAGGAACTTCCTTCAACTCTCCAGCAACAATGCCGGAGGTGGCCTTCAGCCTGCCAATTTCCTGACCTAAACGCATCTGGTATTCACTAAGGCGCTGCTGGCGGGTGTCTTCATCCAAATAGTCGAAAAAGAAAACCTTGAGCAGCAGCTCGCTTCGCGACAGCTGAATCGGTTCCGCCAGCCAGGCGAGAAAGGTCGCTTTGCCTTCTGGCAGCAGTGTGTAGAGCTTTTTATTTTTGCTATGATCAAGCTCCGCCGATACGCTAACCCAGCGCTTAGTCTCCAAACGCTTTAAGGCGGGATACAAGCTTCCAAAGCTCGCCCGATAGAAAATGCCGACGGAATGGTCAATCGTCTTCTTCATGTCATAGCCGCTCATTGGCTGCTCCATCAACAGCCCCAATATTATGTTTTCTAGCATCGTGATTCACTTCCATTCAGGTATTTGAATTTGTTTATAATGTATCTAATCGATATATCTATTTGATATATATGAGTATACCTCGTTTTGGGAATTCGTCAACCATTTTTTGGAGAGGAGGCAGGCCCGCATGTTCAAAAGTTGAAGGGTGTGTAAGTTTTATTTATTATTTTGACAACTTTAGTTTACATTATGTCATGAATCCTGTATATTAAACGCATGGAGGTGGCCGTATGAAGCTCGATAATCGGGTTCGCGAATTACGGGCTCGTTTTCGAATGAGCCAGACGGAGCTGGCGGAAGCCATCGATGTCTCTCGGCAAACGATCAGCTTAATTGAACGGGGCGACTATTCCCCGTCAGTGGTTCTAGCGTTAAAGATGGCGAAGCTGTTTAAGGAGCCTGTGGAATTTATTTTCATATTGAATGATGAGGAGGAGGAACTTCAATGAGCAAGGGGAAATCACGGAAGCTGCAGTGGGTGCTTATTTTTGTCCTTAGTGGACTATTAGGATTTGGAGTTAGTTATTTTGGCATGTCGAATGCAGGGAAGTTGAATTTCGAAGGGATATCGGTGGGACTTTTTCGCCTTGATATCATCCATATGCTGTTTCTGGTCGCTTCTGTAGGAACTTGGGCTGCGAGCGTAAGGTACTGCCTGAAGTTTAACCAGGAGGAGGATAAGGAAGCGGGAGAGAAACTGCTTAGCTCCAGCATGATGCTGAACACGTTCGGTACGTATACGGCAATCGTTGGAAGCATGACGCTGCTTTCACAGATGATCATTGAGGACTTGCACGGCAAGCCAGTGCTCGCCCTTTTGATTATTTCGATATTGCTGGTGCTGGCGCATATTCGGCTGCAATCGCTGTTGTTTAAAGTGTTTAACCGCAATTTTCCGAAGCGGGTTTTTGATACCGGACGTCCTTTTGGAGCGAAGCAGGCCTATATGGACAAGCTGGATGAGGCGGAGAAATTCATTGTGTATAAAGCGTCATATCGCGCCTTCAACATGATCAACAATACGCTGTATGCGCTCGTATTTGTCACCTTTGCCTACTCCGCGTTAAGCAGCTTTCAATTGTTTCCGTTCCTCATCCTGTTAGTTTTGTTTATCGTGAACAATTTGGCGTATTTCAAGGAGACGAAGAAGTACCAGTAGCAAGCTGGCGCTTAGTGGCTGAACGGGCTTTAACCAGTAAAATCACGCCTATTAACATTTGAATACAGCCAATAAGGACGAAAAACCAAGGAAACACATATCCGAGAATGTTAGCGGTAACGGGAACGACGGCTAATTTATAACCCATTTCATAGTAACCGCTTCGTTTGATCAGGGTGATATCCAGATAATTATCTGTATGCTTGTCTATATCAACCGAACTAGCGGTTACTTGCTGGTCGGGGGAGATATAGACAAGATGGAATGATTTTTTCTCAGGCATCGTTTGTACGATAGCTATTTGATCCTGCTTATGTCCACGCTCATCATTGTTATGAAGGCGAAACACATCAATCCAAGCTCCCTCATAAAATTTTCCATTCTCATGGACAGGAACGTTCATCGGCCCAATAAGAGGAGCATCGTTCAGCAGCACCTGCAGCTCGTATCGATTTCCGCGTGGCTTCGTTACAATTTCAACCTCGTTTCCATTCAACTGACCATGGTTTCCGATCATATCGAGCTGATCAATTGTATATTGCCTGGATATTGACTTGGCTATTCTGCCTTCTCTATTCAACAAATAAATCGGGTTCAGCGAGGCGACGGCGACCCAGAGGCCTAATAATAGGAAAAATATACCGAATATTTTTTTCATGGCGAAAGTTCACAACTCATTTCAGTAATGTAGGGTAATGCCTTAATATTTTTATTCCTAAGGAAAAGGAGACGGCTGTCCCCGTGAAAAAGGCATAGAGCAGAATAGCCATCTCAGAAATATAGTAGCCGGGCGTTAGAAAAATAAAGCCGAACCCGCCCATGAAAGGGACGAGCATGGAGGGGATGAACCCGAAAATGGTCAATAATAAGGCGTAAACCGCAGTAGACTGGATATTCACAGACTTTAGGATGAGAACGATTAAAAAATAAGCAGGAACGACACAGAAAATAAAAAATAAGTTGATTCCCGTATAGAGTAGATCATATTCGCTACGTTCAGAAATTGAAAGCACAGTATAAGCTGCTTTATAAGAAAACACTCCACATAAATAACTGAAGCTAACAACTAGAAAATATATACCTAAACGCTTCATAATTTTTATTCCACCTAATTATTCATCAACCTTCAAATGGCTTCTCTAGCGTAAATATAACCTTTATTTAAACATTCCCACAGTTCTAACTTTCGTAGTACTTATTTTTATGATCCATGTTGGTCCGTTCGCTGTCCCCAATTTGTCCGGTAGATGTCCGCTGAAAAAGCTCTAAAATTGTTATAATTATCCTAACAAATGAGATGATTATGGCGATAGAGGAGGCTTAAGCAGATGGATGAGGCGAGGACGGTTATTGATTTTTATAAAAAAGAACTCTACCGCATCGGCTGGCGCATCCAGTACCAGGCGAAAAAGCAGCGCAAGCATGAATGCTCGCTCACCTATGATCCCGTACGGCCATATAGCGGTTCCGACCAGATGGAGCAGAAAATACTTGTGAAGCAGCTGCTTGCTGCGCTCCCCTCACCGCTGGGCCGAACGGTTATTCGTGAGCTGTATTTGCAGGACAAGACGGAAGCGCAGGTAGCCAAGGCGCTGAACATGAGCCAGCAGGCGGTGAATAAATGGAAGCAAAAGACGCTAAAGCAGCTATGTCAGATGATGAGTTCCTGAGGCTGCTCGACTTGGTTCGGCAAAATGACGAGCAGGCCACGCTTGCGCTGATCCGATTTTTCGAGCCGGAAATGAAGCGGATCAGCCGTTTTATCCGCATGCCCCAAGAGGATGCTGTGCAGAGCATGACTGCGGAGCTGCTTGCTTTTTTCAAGGAAGGACAAGAAGCCCCCTAGCCCAAATCGGACAGGGGGTTATAGGCAGCTAGGCATGCGGATAATTGCTCTTTACCGCCTCATCCAAGTAAATGCATAAAGCACCACATAAAAAAATAAAGTGAAAGCAAAGATCAACGACGTGAAGGGGATAAGCAGCACCTCTGCCTTCGCATTCGTTACAATCTCATAAAGCTGGCCGAATATGACATGCGGTCTTGTCCATACATCCCAAGTGTTCCAGCGGACAAACCGGCCGATATAGATGCCGAAGCTGCTGAGCAGCAAAATGCCAACAGTGAACAGCCAGCCAGCAACAGCGCCAAAGGCTTGCCTGACAAGCTGATGCAGCGAATATAACGAGACGACGCTTAGCAGCACGCCAACCGAAGCCGCTGTCAGAAAAATAAAAAGATGCTTCCAAAATTCCATCGTCTGCACAAAATGCCCGCCCCCATCGGCCTGAACCCGCATAAAGGGATGCAGCATGTCCGTAATCAAATAAGCGGAATTTGGGTAGAAGAGCAGCCATACCAGTCCTAGAGGCAGTATGATTAGTGTCTTCAACGCTGTATGCTTCTTTTTCAAATAAAAAGCTGCCAGCTCAATGATTAAGGAGAGCGCCAGTGGAACCCACGCCAGAAACACATCCCAATCCAAAAATAAATAAATTTCTCGGCCTGTTACCGCCCTTAAGTGATCCGCCAAAGTGAGGCTTGCTATAGTAGCCGCCAATAAGACGGCAATAATAACGGCTTTACTGCGCAGCTGCGTATTTTCCAAAAAATTCAGTGTAAACCCTCCCTATTCGTTTGCCTATATATGTATAACGTTTGTTTTGAGATTTTGTTGCTAGGACGTGGATGCTAACGTAAGCGTAATCGTAAGCGTAAGTGAGCCAGATCCTGATCGATGCCCACGTCAACCGTAGTTCCTCTCCTGCTGGGAATGTCACCACTCATGGATGTGAATATTTGTGAATATGAACATACGTATATGTGAACGTACTTACTGAAAAGCAGCCAGCCTCCTGCGCTTTGCTTCATGGGTCTGCTCCTAGCGAAGAAAGCTAGGCTTGGCGGACACAGCAGCAGCTATTTCAACCGAATCAAGGGTTAAGGCATAGGTCGCGGACTCAGGAGCCGCTAATTCGCTGCAAATGGCCATTTTTCAGAGATAATGTGGGCAATAACGGATTTCCTGTCCGCTTACGGCCCGAAATCGATTCAAAAGCCAAAATAGCGGAATCTCAGTCCTTGAAAAGAAGTGGGCGTCCGAACTAAGTGCAAGCTGCTGAAGCCCAACTGCTGAAGCCCAGCAATCGTGTTCCTTGCAGCATTTTTTGTTTAAGGCAGTTGACAGCGGCACAGCGATGCGTTAATATTGGTTTTATCAAATTAAATTTTATACAATTTATTAGCGATCCCATCTCATATCTACTTGCATTTCCAATTTATTGGGATAGCAATTAGCATTTTGGGTAATAAGAAAGTAGGGTGTCGCAGCACACAGCATGGAGGTAGGCACAGATGATTATTGTACAAGCATTTTTGAAGGTACAAGCAGATGCACGTGAGGCTTTTATCGAGCAGGCGAAGATTCTGATCGCCGCGACGCAGCAGGAGCCGGGCAATATAAGCTACAAGCTGTATGAGGATGCAGAGCAGCGGGGCCATTTTGTCATGCTGGAGGAATGGCGGGATCAGCAGGCGATTGACGAGCATAATGAATCGGCGCATTACACAGCATTTGCTGGCTTTGCCCGCGGCGTATTGGCGGCACCGCCAGAACTTAAGCTTTCTACACCAAAACAATAACGGAGGCTATTGATATGCAAAATTTATACACAGCAACAGTAACAGCAGTAGGCGGAAGAGACGGTCAGCTTAAATCCGAGGACGGCATTTTGGAATTAGCGATTCGCGCACCTAAGGAGCTGGGCGGCCCAGGCGGCGCAACGAATCCAGAGCAGCTTTTTGCTGGCGGCTATGCGGCTTGCTTTGAAAGTGCGTTGAACGTTGTAGCTAGAATGAAAAAGATCAAGGTTGAGAAGACGCAGGTTACAGCGCATGTCACGCTCGGCAAAGAAGACGATGGCGGCTACGGCCTGGAGGCGAAGCTGGACATTTCCGTAGTCGGAGTAGATGCGGATGTGGCGAAGGAGCTTGTTGAAGCAGCGCATCAGGTTTGCCCGTATTCGAGAGCAACAAGAGGAAACATTAAAGTGGAACTGAACATCGTTTAATCGCAAATCGAGCCATCCTTAGCGGGATGGCTTTTTTTCGTAAACAGGCATGTAGTATACTCATCGAACAGCCAGCAGCTAGCAGCCAACAGCAAGCGTTAGAGCAAAACCCTGTTCTCAATTATATTTTTCATACTAATATGGGATTTGGATGCTCCAAGCTGGGCCAGTGTGTCTTGAAATGCGGCAACCTCTCCGATAGAGGCGGTCTGTATTTTAATTAAATAATTATATTCCCCGCTAATTCGAAATAAATCCGTTACTTCGCCAGCGTTGTGGCAAAAATCGACCAGCTCTTGGCATTGCTCTGTTTTCACCAGAATAAAGGTGGTCATTCCGCGATCCAGCTCCTGCAAGCGAAACACGGTTGTGTACGAAGCGATAATATTTTTCTCTTCCAGCTTCATTATTCTTTCTTTAACGGAAGGAGAAGACATGGCGATTTGTTTGCTGATCTGTGAGATGGGCATTCTTGCATTTTGCTGAAGCAGCTGCATAATCTTTTTATCAATTTCATCAAGTTGATGATCCATTATAAGCACCCCCCAAGCTGTACTTTAAAAAATAAGTTCATTTCGCTTAATTAACTGCGATACATAAACCATTTTACCCGAAAATCCTCTTCTATCCTATGTATTTATTGCTATATTCCCCGTAAAATAAACGGCATATTCGAAACGGGAGCGATGGCAGATGACTATAAAAGGACTTGCCCATGTAGCAATTCAAGCTAAAAATTATCAAGAAACGATTGCTTTTTACACGCTCGCTTTAGGTTTTAAGGTGGGGCATCATTGGAGCTTGCCATCCTTTCAGATTGAAGAAGCTTCGATGCTGATCTCGCCTGATGGACGGACTTGTCTGGAAATTTTCGATAATGAGGCCGTCATTCCAGCACAAGGGAAAAAAGCAGCTTCTGACGAGGAAATAGCTCATGGGGCGCTGCTGCATCTGGCCTTTTATGTCGAGCAAGTCGATGTCATCTATGAGAAGTCGCTTGCCCACGGTGCCACGGCGTATATCGAACCGAGCGAGCTTTCCCTTGGGGAACCGCCGCTGCTCGTACGAAATGCACTCGTCTATAGCCCAAATGGCGAGGTTATTGAGTTTATTGAGGATGTGGATTTTGATCGCTCGGGGCTTTCGCATAATGAGCGGGCACTGAAAGAAATGAAGTAGGCATAGGCAATTGTAAATTGTAGCGTCTTTATATTTTCAGGGTGCTTATAAAATAACGAAGAAATGCGGCCCATGAGGCCGCATTTTTGATGTGTACGGAATACAGATTGACAACTTTAGGTACTGGTATTAGTACTAGTAACTGCGTGTACGCTTGAGAAGTCCCAGCAGCTCCCCCAGCACCCAGCCATAAACGGCATGGCCAACGAGCCACCAAGTCCACGCGGCACCGCTTCCGATGGACGGTGTGCGATCCGCCAGAAGCGTAGTCGGAAAAAGCACCAATCCGATCAACAGGCTGACTGCCATAGCGAAATAGGTTTGCCGAACCGCAGACCAGCGAACGCTCCTAAAGAAGAGAGCTAGTCCGATGCCGACGAGCGCAGATACAACCAAGTGCAAGGCGAACTCCCCTAGCTCGGATAGCGCCAGCTCGTTCAGCAGCGGAATATAATCGATATTGAGCAGCAGCGTATAGACAGTCTCCCCAGTCAACTGCTGAACCGCCTTCATATACAATCCAAGCAGCACGCCAGCCCCTGCGCCAATGGCAGCAGCGAGGGCAAGCGCCCGGGCTAAGCCGCCATTGTCCGGTTTGCGTTTATTTCGCAAACCATTGCTCCGCCATCTCGCTATGCGCGTCTGTCACATGCATGCTGATGCTGCGGTAAGCCGCCCAGAAAGCTGCTGCATCATCGGTGTAGCCGATGCCGAGCACGAAATCCGGGATCAAGTCAATCGGCATCAAAATATAAGCGAGCGCGCCAACGGCAATGACTTTAGCCGAAGTAGGCGTATTGGCGTCAATAGCGCAGTAGTACATGGCGACGGCATGCTTCGCAAATGGGATTTTTTTGGCATGCTTTTTAATTTTCCGCAGAAAGCCTTGCTTCACATACTTTTCTTGTTTGGTGGAATCGCCAATTTTGGACGTCCATTCATTGACATTCGGCGTATCCTCGGGTGCTGTCTGCTGCTCCTGTTCATCCTTAAAGCGGTAAGGCTGGCCTGTAATCAAGTTATCCATTATCATTTGCCCCTTTCATCGTTAAAATCCATCTATTGCTTAACAGCTTCATAGCCTCAACCATCCAGACTTTAATCCCGCAAATGCAGGCTGTAATGCTTATACGTAGTTATACCCAAGTTTGATTCGTTTTGAAAATAAATCAAAAAAACCGCCCCTCGCGAATCGGCGCGGGAGGCGGTTTAATGAAAATATAAGAAAGTATAAGATTCCCCCCCTTATACTCCGCTTATATTTCTCGGACTGAAACGCGCCGAGCCGCCAAAGGACGGCGACAGCCGTTTCACCTTTAGCGCAGCTAAGCGCGCGGCTTGAAAATGCCGAACGGCTTGCCAATCGGCAGGAAGCTTCGGCCGAAATGAGCGTTCAGCACGGAAGCGCCGCAGCCGTAAAGCGATACGATGCCAATCGCGAGCTCGGAGTAGGCAGCCAGCGTATGAAAAATTTCAGGTGCAACGCCGAAAGCATCGAGCGTAAGTCCTAGGAACAATAGATCAATCAGGCAGAAAATGATCAGCAGCACACGATTCGTTTCCACCGCGCCAATCGTCATAAACAGCGTAAATACGAGATACCCGGCGAATGCGAAGCCGAGCTGCTTGCCATCGACATCGCCTGCGAGTGCGGTGCCGAAGACACCCATTTTAAACATCCAGCTTGTGGCGACTGCGAACCAGAAAAAGGCGTAAGCGCCGAAAGCGGTCGTACCAAATGTATTGTTCCGCTTGGAATCTTGAATGCAAGCGAATAACTGGGCGAATGCGCCCAGGAAGATGGCCCATGGGATGACGAAGCTGTAGCCCGTCGTAATTCCAAGCTTTTGAGATGATGCAACCAAGGTGACAATTGCTAGTCCGAATAAGCCTAGGGCACTCGGATCAGCATTCATAATTTTGACGTTCGATGATTCCTTTTGCATATAAGCCTCCAATAATCCTGCGATTTCCTTTGTTTCATGCGTATTCGCCGACTTCTAACGCACATTGAAACATTCTAACTGAATTCGAAACAAGAAGAAAGGGTATAATTCGTGTCCAAAAGTCGAACTTTGTTGAATTTAGGTGTTTCGGCATGTATTAAGTGGTTTAATAGGTATAGAGAACTAATACATATGATAAAGGGGAGCGCTTTCTTGTGAACATTCGAAAAAAGCTAATTACAGGTTTTGCAGCAGTATTATTGCTTACTTTGGCAGTCGGAATGATTAGCTGGTTTCAGTTTACGGCACTGGATAAGGCTTACCAGAATTTGCTGAGTGATCATGTGCAGAAAATATTGTGGGTCAACGAGCTCAAGCAGCATTCAACGGATCAATCCAATCGTGTAAGGGGTTATATCATTACTAGAAACTCCATGCAATTAGATAAATATGACGAAGATCGAGTGCTGTTTGCTGAAACGATGAAGTTATTGGAAGCCTCCATCGAAAATCCCGTCTCGATAGAGCTGGCAGCGAAGCTCAAGCAGCTGGAGGCGGAATACAAGACGGTATCAGAGGAAATGATTGCGGCCAAGGAACAGGATAATATGGATGAGGTCGTAACGCTGGTAGAGACGAAAGGCTCGCCCATTGCGGAGCAATTGATAGAGGCAGCGGATCAACTGGTGGATTTTCAACAGTCAGAGCTGAGTGAAGGCCAAGCAGCCTTAACGAAGGAAGTAGGGGAAGTGCAATCGATCATTATGACGACAATTGTCGTTGCCATGGTCCTTGGTATCGCCTTGGCGGTGCTCATTGGACAAATGATTGCCCGTCCTGTCCAGAAGGTAGCCCAGGCAGCGCGGCAAATCGCAGATGGCGACCTGACGGGAGCGGATATTGTGCTGCGCCAGAAGGATGAAATCGGGGCGATGGCTCTGGATTTTAATAAAATGAAGCATCATTTGCGGCAGCTGATGCTGACCATCAATCATAACGCGATGGAGGTTGAAGCGGCATCGAAGGAGCTGTCCGGCGGGGCGGAGCAGGCGGTAATGGCTTCCAACCATATAGCAGAGTCCGTGCAGCAGGTATCGGAAGCATCGGATCAGCAGTCAACCAGCATTAATGAGAATAAGCAGGCGATTGAAGAGAGCGCCATCAGCATTCAGCGTATTGCCGATTCGGCTGCGGTTACTTCGGAATCGTCCGAGCTTGCCTTGCAGCAGGCAGAACGCGGCAGTGCGCTGCTCGGCGAGACGATTGGCCAAATGAAGCAGCTCCACCTGACGATTGATCAATCCGCTGCTGTCATTTACGAGCTTGGCGAGCAATCGCGGGCGATCGAGGGAATTACACAGTTTATTCGCGAGATTGCCAATCAGACAAACCTGCTGTCGCTGAATGCTTCCATCGAGGCGGCACGGGCAGGGGAAGGCGGCAGAGGCTTTGCCGTCGTTGCAGGCGAGGTGAAAAAGCTGGCTGAGCAGACAGGCGAAGCATCCGATAAAATCGCGGTTTCTGTTCGTGCTATCGTGGACAAGGTGAACGGCGCAGTTGTTTCCATGCAGAAGGGATCTGGAGAGGTTGAGTCCAGCACTGCTTATATGAATCAGACCGGCGAAGCTTTTGAGCAGGTATATGCGGCTATTCGTACGGTAACCAGCCAAGTGCAGGAAGTATCGGCATCGGCGGAGCAACTGGCCGCTTCGACAGAGCAGCAGCTTGCAACCGAGGAGCAACTGGTCGTGCTTGCGAATAACATATCGGACAACTCCCAAAGCGTGGCGGCCGTCTGCGAGGAGCAGCTGGCATCGATGGAGGAAATTTCAGCTTCGGCCGAAGCGCTGAGCCATATGGCGAATGTGCTGCGGGGCGAGATTCAGAAGTTTACTTTTGAGAAGGAGCAGGCTTAAGTTGTGTATCTGCTGAGCATGCTTAGATACGAAGGGGCCATTGTGATACAATGGCATTAGACAGCCCATGAGGAGATGATGACAGATGAGCGAGCAAGAAAATGACCAAATCGACGAGCAGCAGCTGATCGCCTACATAACGAGTAAAGCGAAGGCGTCCGAAGCGGATGTGAAGCTGGTGCTTAAGCATGAAATGACCTTCATTAACAACGCGCAGGAGAACGCTTCTGGCGAGGTCGAAGTTGACAGCGATGAGCTGGTCGATTATATCCTGAAGCAGCGTGATGTGAAGCTGGACGAGCTTGCGGTTGAGACGATTCTTGATCTGGAAATGGAATATTTGATGGATCAAGGCGTAGCCGGTTATGTTGATTAAGCAGTATAAGGAAATGAAGCTTTCGAAGCGCCATTTTGGCGACTTCGGAAGCTTTTTTTATATAAAGCAATGAAATCTCATTTAATATAAATATGCATTTTTTATGAATGAATAAACAAATGAATATCCCCAACCGATACATAATAATGTATTTAAAAGATGATAATGAGGGGATTATTGGAATTATGAAAAAGATAATGGTTTTATTTCTAGGTATTACGCTATTCACATTAACGGCCTGCGGAGTTTCTGTAACCACTGGGGGTAAAGGAAGTGCCGGGCAAGCAGCCGCCGATGCACAGGAGACGAAGAAACATAATGCCTACATCGATCTTGCCAATGAAGTGAATGGCGGTATTTTTGCCTTATCACTCAAGCAATATTTCAACACTTTCGGTACGGGGCAGCAGCTGGATACGAAAAATTATCTCGACGACTACAAAAATATGCCGTATCCCCCTTCCTCTATTGAAGCGAAAAAGGCAACTCTGGAGCTCGCTTCTGCCGAACCCTCCTTTGGAGCGGCGGACGAATCACTCAAGGAGCTGATTCCACATATGATCGAAATGATGAATACGTTGAATGAGATCAGCGATTATTATGATGCTGGAACGTACAAGCAGGACAGCTTTAAGCAGGGGGGAGAGCTGCATGCTCGGCTACTTGAGCAGAATGAGCAGTTTGAGCTGCTTGTGGAAAGCTTTTTAACCGACTTGGAAGAGGTCACGGGTCAGAGCAAGCAGGAAAGCTTGGAGGCGTTGAAAGAGGCGGACAGCCTGATCCGTTATTATGCAATGAGTACCCTGATACGCGCACAGGACATTCAGGATGCTTTTTATAAGCAAAATATAGATATGGATCATATTCTCGATTTTGATTTAAAGGCCTACGAGGAGCTGCATAAGCAGCTGATTGAGGATATGGACCATTTTTACGAATATGCGAAGGATGATGAGCGCCGGAAGAAGGAGGCGTGGACAACGGTTGAGGTGTTTGATTACAGCTTGCAAAATGTCAAAACCGCATCCGCACATATTTTAGAAACGCTCAAGAAGGGCAATACGGAAATCGACAGCTTGAGCAAAGGCTCTGTGAAAGCACGCGGCCAAAACGATATTCTTGCCACTTATGACAGACAAGTCTCTGCTTTGGTGGACAGCTATAATACCAATATTCAATTGAAAATATATAATTAGCTGCATTCTATCTGGGCAGGCGGTGCGGCGGCTTGCTTATGCCGCATTGTAGTCGCAATTGTGCTAGCAAAAAGTCGTCTCATCGGTAGTGAGTGCGCAGGCATACGGGTTATAGTCAAACTAATCTAATGCAGCACTTTCAATGAAGAGAGGATGATAGCGATGAAGGGCGTATGGCATGGGCATGTGAAAATGGGGGAAGCTTCCACGCTGTTTATTTTTACGGTAGAGGAGTGGGCTGGCGACTACAGGCTTGCGGTGCATTCGGTACCGGGCATATACAGCTTTGAGGCTGGCGGCCTGAAAGCGGAGGGAAGCAGCGGTAATGAGCTTAAGGCAGCCGGATATCTGGGGATGTTTGGAGCAGATATGACGGTTCAGCTTATATTTGGAGAAACATTGCTCACAGGCACGGTGACTTTGCCGTTTGGCGGTCCATTTCCGCTTGAAGGCAGGAAGGGACATCCGTCCTTCCGCAATGCATCACTTCTAGCGAAAGCTGCTGAGGTACAGGGCGGGGCAGTCATTGAGCGAACGGATGCGGAAATTCGCGAGCAGGTAGAGCTGCTGCTGGGCCGAATGAGCGTGGAGGAGAAAATCGGGCAAATGAGCCAGGTCGGCGCGTCCAACTTTTCGTTCGGCGGAGATGTGGAGAGCGAGCCGGTTGAGGTGCTGATCGCAAAAGGGAAGATTGGCTCCATTTTGGGCGCATTCGATATGAACCAGGTGCTGGAGCTGCAAAAAATTGCGGTCGAGCAGTCGCCGCTCCGTATTCCGCTGCTGTTTAATGCCGACGTGATCCACGGTTATCAGACGATTTTTCCAGTGCCGCTAGCTTGGTCGTGCAGCTGGGATATGGAGGCGATTCGCAAAGCCTGCGCCATTGCGGCCAAAGAAGCCGCCGCTTCCGGCATTACGTACAATCATGCACCGATGGTCGATGTTACACGCGATGCCAGATGGGGCAGGGTAGTCGAGGGAGCGGGCGAGGACCCGTATCTGGGCGCTGCTATAGCCAAAGCGCAGGTAGAGGGATTTCAGGGCGAAAGCCTGCTGGATCAGGACACGCTGATTGCCTGCTTGAAGCATTTTATTGCTTATGGAGCAGCGGAGGCAGGCCGTGATTACAATACGGTCGATATATCCGAGCGTACGCTGCGTGACGTGTTTTTGCCGCCATTCCGTGCGGGCATTGAGGCGGGAGCCGGATCGGTCATGAATGCTTTTAATTTGTATGACGGCATCCCGATTGCTGGAAATGCCCGCATTTTGCGCGATCTGCTGCGCGAGGAGCTTGGGTTTGAGGGCATGCTGATCTCTGATTATGCGGCCATTGATGAGCTGGTCATTCATGGCGCTGCTGAGGATGGCAAAGAGGCTGCTGCGCAAGCGCTGCATGCGACGATGGATATTGAAATGGTGACCAGACTGTATGAGGAGCATCTTCCAGCGCTGCTGGCAGAAGGGAAAGTGACGGAAGAGCAGCTGAATGCGGCGGTGCGCCGGATTTTGACCTATAAATTTAAAATCGGCATTATGGATGCCCCTTACCGTTATGTGAGGCCGGCAGAAGCTTACGAGCATTATTTGTCGCCCGAGCATCTGGAGGCTAGCCGTGACGTAGCCCGCAAATCCATCGTGCTGCTGAAAAATAACGGCGTGCTGCCGCTTGCCCCAGATCGCAAGCTGGCGGTTATCGGGCCGTTCGCGGCAAGCCGGGATTTGCTCGGGCCGTGGCAGTTTTCCAATTACGCGAGTGAAACGGCGACGCTGCTGCAAGGCTTGGCAGCGAAGGGCTTCGCGCAGGAGCAGTTGCTCTATGCGGAGGGCTGCGGCGTGCATGAGCCGCTTGCCGGAGGCATCGAGCACGCAGTGGAGCAGGCGCGCAAAGCAGATATCGTGCTGCTGGCGCTGGGCGAGAGCAGCGACATGTCTGGCGAGGCGGCATCGCGTATGGATGTGACGCTGCCGGAAGCCCAATTGGAGCTGGCTAAGGCCATAGCGCAGACAGGCAAGCCTGTCGTGCTGCTTTTGACCAATGGCCGTCCATTGGTGCTGGAGTGGTTTGATAACCACATGGCTGCGATAGTGGAAAGCTGGTTCCTCGGCTCGCAAGCTGGACATGCTTTAGCGGATGTTCTTCTCGGCGATTACAATCCATCGGGCAAGCTGACGATGAGCTTTCCATATAAGACGGGGCAAGTACCCGTGTATTACAATCATTACCGAACCGGCCGTCCGCTTACGGAGAGCAATAGCGGCCAGAAGTTTATTTCTAAATATATCGATGGCCCGAATGAGCCCTTGTATCCATTTGGCTACGGCCTCAGCTATACGACATTTGCTTATTCAGAGCTTGCGCTTAGCCGTTCTGAGCTGCGGGCAGGTGATACGCTGGAGGTCGCCGTCACGGTGACGAATACAGGCAGCAGGGCTGGGGAAGAAATCGTACAGCTGTACGTTCAGGACGTTCACGGCAGCGTCGTTCGTCCGGTGAAGGAGCTGAAAGGGTTCCAGAAGCTGGCGCTGGAGGCGGGAGAAAGTCGTAAGGTGGTTTTCACCCTTTCGGAAGAGCATTTGAAATTTACGACCGCCGCCATGCGTCACGAGGTGGAGGCCGGGCAGTTTAAGGTGTACGTAGGCGGAAGCTCAAGAGCGGCACTGGCAGCGGGTTTTGAATGGCTGGAGTAGCTTCATGCTCAAGAGCGCTTTAAGCCTAAAGGAAGTGGAAGCATAACATTTAGAGCAAGAGGAACCATCAGCCTAAGATAGCTATGAAAAAGACAAGGAGAAGGGTGAATCCCTCGCTCCTTGTCTTTTTTTGCGTCGTTATACGATTGTTAGCCCACAATTGTGCGAATGGAGCCATGCCGCGGCTGCGAATATCCGCATGAACACACGCATGTCAAAAGAAAGTAAAGAATTCGACTGGATATGGGCGTTAAGCCAATGGGCAGGACATTATTATCATTCCACGAATACTTCAAATATGGCGAATTTACGAGGCTTAAATTTGTGTGAGGAGATTTGGATATGGCATTTATTTACGAAGATGAAACGCTGGCAGTAACTGTTGTTAAAGCGATCCACACTGGCGATACCCCATCGTTGAAACGACTTCTTGAAGAGAACCCGGGCTTGGCTGCGGCAAGAATTATCGGTAGAGACAATAACAACGAAGACAATAGTTGTAGAACGTCTCGAACACTTTTGCATGTCGTGACCGACTGGCCCGGTCACTTTCCTAACGGTGCGGCTACTGTAAGTACGTTAGTCGAGTTCGGCGCGGAGGTGAACGCTCGGTTCACTGGATCGCACACCGAGACACCGCTTCATTGGGCTGCGAGTTGCGATGACATTAAAGTGCTTGACGCGCTTCTTGATGCTGGTGCCGATATCGAAGCGCCAGGTGCAGTGATCGCAGGCGGTACACCACTAGACGACGCAGTAGCATTCGCACAGTGGCGGGCAGCGCATAGGTTGGTTGAACGTGGAGCGCAAATCGCACTCTGGCATGCGGCTGCGCTAGGACAATTGGCTGCAATTGAGGCTTACTTCGCCGGTTCCGCACTTTCAGAGCGATACCCTTGGGGAGCAAGTCGCTCTTCACCACCAGGCAAGATTACCGTAGCCTTCTGGTGCGCTTGCCACGGCGGACAACAGCGCCCTGCAGAGTACCTTCTCGGCCGAGGTGCTGAACTGAACTGGATTTCGGTTTGGGATGGATTGACCCCGCTGGACGCAGCGCAACGTAGTTCTGCTACTGATCTGGTTCAATGGCTGCATAGTCAAGGCGCCAAATCTGCCAGCGAATTGTGAAGGATCAATAGGGTTGCAGAGCCTCAAGCTAGTGTTCCATAGGATTAAGCTGACGAATATGTGAATTCAATAAAAACAGCGGTAGTCTAAGACTTTATTTTTCAGTCTTAGTCCGCCGCTGTTTCATTTTTATGGTCTGTCTAAAGCTTTATTTTCATTGGACAACGCCAATCAATCCTGCTGAAACAGCTTTATTGCGGGTTCGTCGTCCAAATACCCGCTGTTTTAATGAAGACGCGTGGCGGAAGCGAAATAGCCGCGAGCGCCAGAGCTGCAACATCCTCAGGCTGCATCATGCGATCCTCATCACCGATTTTGAGGCCAGCTTTCGTAGCCAGCTCGGTATTGACCGTGCTTGGCGTAAGAGCCGTTACGCGAATATTATGCTTGCGCACCTCTTGCAGCAGCGATTCGGTAAAGCCCAGCACCGCAAACTTGGAAGCGCAATAAGCCGAGCCCGTTGCGAAGCCGCGCTCTCCCGCTGTGGAAGCCACATTAATGATTTCGCCGCTGTTTCTGGCAACCATCGCTGGCAGTACAGCGCGAGTCACATTGTAGGTGCCGTATAAATTGACATCCATCATGCTCTTCCATTCTTCCGGGTCCATATCCAGCACGGTGCCGAATTTGGCAATGCCTGCATTATTGATTAGAATATCAATAGGGCCAAGCTGCTCTGTAATCGAGGCAACAGCTGCTTGTACTTCTTGATTAACCGATACATCGGCAGCCGCAAGGCTGACCTGTATAGAATAGCTGGCTTTCAGCGTATCGGCGAGCGTCTCCAAATCGGATACGGTTCGGGAAATAAGTCCAAGGCTTACGCCCTCCTTCGCGAATGCATGGGCAATAGCAAGCCCGATGCCTTTGCCCGCGCCGGTAATGATCGCTGTTTTTCCGCTTAGTGTCATCATTAATCTCTCCATTCTTTAGGGGAATTGCTTCTCATTTCTCCTCTCCATTATAAAGCTGTCAATAACCGGAATACAAATAAGCCCTAATAAGCGGGCGAATGCAATAAGTCAGGTGGGTACATATGAAAATAGATCGATTGCTCGGCATCGTCGTCCTGCTGCTTGGCAGGAAGCGGTGGAATGCGACCGAGCTTGCTGAGCGTTTTGAGGTATCTGTAAAAACGATTTACCGGGATATGGAGACGCTCGGTTTAGCTGGCATTCCTGTGGCCTCGCATCACGGCGCAGCCGGCGGCTATGAAATTATGGAGCAATACACGCTGAATCGGCAGCTTGCGAGCGCGAAGGAATGGAAGGCGCTGCTTGCTGCAGTGAAGGGAATTGCTTCGGCACTAGATGATCAAGCTTATCATGAGCTGCTCGCCAAGGTGAATGCCCTGCTGCCGCAAGCTGCGCATGAAGAGCATGCCAGACAGGGCGAGGAACTCGTATTCGATTTGCAGTCGTGGGGATCGGGACTGGAATTGAAGCCCAAGCTGGCCTTGCTCCAACAAGCGATTACAGAGAGCAAGGTGGCTCGCCTGCGTTATGCCAGCTCGGCGGGGACAGAAAGCGAGCGGGAGGTTGAGCCGGCAGCCCTTATCATGAAAGGCTCGATTTGGTATTTGCAGGCGTATTGCCGCAGGAAGCAGGGCTTTCGCATGTTTCGTTTGACGCGAATACTGAGCCTGTCGCTCCTGCTGGAGGGCTTTGAGCCGCGGCAGTCGCCGCAGCTGGAAGGGCTGATCTGGCGCAGCGACTGGGGGGCAGACCAGGAGACGCCGATGCTTATGCACTTTCAGCCGCAGGTCAAGCATCGCGTATATGATGCTTTTCCAAACGTGTTTATTACCGAGCTGGCAGATGGCAGCTTGCAGGTGACGGGCTCTTTTTCACTGGATGAGTGGTTTTACGGCTTGCTGCTGAGCTTCTGTCAACATGTTAAGGTGCTGGAGCCCTCTTGGGCTGCTGAAGAGATAAAGCGCAGAGCGCAGCTTATATTTGAATTATATTAATTTATAATCCGGACATATAGCTGTCTGATAAGATGCGATAAGCTTTGGGTAAATCTAGGTAAGCATGGTGAACGGCGCACGCCTTAGCCGCCTTGCTTACGGAAAAGAGGAAATGACATGATGAAATCGATATTGGAGCAGCAAGAGGCCTTGAAGCTGGCGGGCATTGGCGTTCGGACAACGAATCAGGAGGAAGCGGGGCCGAATGGGCGCATTCCTGCGCTCTGGACACAATATTTTCAGCTGGAAGGCGCATACGCCAATAAGGCCCAAGCTCAAGATGATTTTATTTATGGGGTATATACGGATTATGAAACGGATGCAAGCGGCGCTTACACGGCTTTCATCGGACATACCTATGATTTAGACCTGCCAATAGCAACAGAAACAGCAGGGGCATCTGCCGCTGCAAACATGCAGCAAATCGTTGTGCCGAGCTCCCTGTACCGGGTTTTCGAGACGAGAAGAGGGCCTATGCCGCAGGTTGTCATTGAAGCTTGGCAGGAAATTTGGGCTTATTATGAGACAGCTGCCGAGCAGCGGGCGTATACGGGCGATTTTGAGCGGTATGATCAAAAAGATTATCAGGACGGGGAAGCAGTCGTTCGTATTTATATCGCCATCAAAAGCTGAATGCTGTGAAGCGTTACGTTAGACGCGAATGCGTCATGTAATTGCCGTATGCCCCGCCACTGGATGAATCGCCTTTCCTTGTTGCTCGGCAAGCTTGGCTGTGTGCAGGTGTGCCTATGCAGGATGAGAGGATAACGGATAGATTGGAAGGGGAAGGCGAATGGTCAACAGAAGCGAGCTGGAACAAATAAAAAAATGGAACAGGACCGGTGAATTTCATCGGTCCATTCAAGCGCTGCAGGAGGCCGCAGCCATTCCCGCTGATATTAGAAGTGAAGCGGGCTGCCAGGAAGGCTTTGATACGCTTTACTTATATGTGGAAGCGCAGCTTTACAGCGGGCATGCGGAGGAAGCAGAGGCGCATTACCCAGCGCTTCAATCACTGCTGTATACGTGGAATGGCATTTATAGTCACAGCTATACCGCCAATTATCAGCTGAATTTCATCCGTTCAGCGCTGGATTATGCGCTGGGCAGCAGGCTGGCAGCCGTGCGCGGCTTCGCTAGGCTAATGGAATATGGCGCACAGCTTGATGCGCAGCTGCGGGCGGCGATTTATTATTATTTTTCACTGATGGATTATGAGGATTACAACGTGGTGGATGCGGGAGAGAAGCTGCACTTAGCCAAGCGCGAGGAAGGCTGTACGCCTTTCATTGCAAAGCGGTTAGACGAATTGGAGCAGTGGATTGCCATTCGCGAAGCCCGGATGGAGTGGGAGCAGCTTGATCGCAGCAGCTCAACCTTCCAGCAATTCGGGGAGCTTGCAGGCGGGCAAGAAAGCGGCATCTGCGAGCTGGCGCTGAATGCCGAGGGCAGCTTGGCAGCCGTCCTCTATGAAGACGGCATCGTCCGCGTGTGGCATACAGCGGATGGTCAGCTTCAAGCCGTAATCAATAGGGAAAATGGCGAAGCTGTAGGCGAGCGTCCAGAAAGCAAAGTGGGAGTAGCTAGAGCGGCATTGTGCTTTAGTCCAGACTCCAGCTTGCTGGCGGTTGGCAGTAGAATTGGTGTCGTAGATCTTTTTCATGTGCATAGCGGTGAGCTGGAGCAGCACTGGGAGCTCTGTACGGACATTCAATCCCCGCATGTTGACGGGCATGTTCATGGCTTGTATTCGCATGTCAGCTTTAGCAGCAATGGACGTTATGCCGTCGTTATTCCGGTAGCAGAGGGCGATGTGACTCCGTATGCAGATGGGGCGGATATGTCGTGCTTCCATACTATATTTGTAATAGAGATAAACGGCGGAAGATGTGTGCTGCAGCACACGTTTCGCGAAGGGCGAATCGGTGCGGTTGCCTTCAGCGAGGATGAGCGGAGGCTGGCGGTTGGCGTTATTGGCCAGGAGGTTGCTGTATGGGAGCTGAGGAGCGGCAGCATCGTTTATTTCGATCATGATTTTGTAACGGTGCAAGACCATGGGCGCATGGCTTTGGCGAATACGATTGCTTTTGCCCATGGAAGCTCCATGCTTGCTTATCCGGCAAGCGATCATACGATTAAATTAATCAGCATGAGTGAATGGGGCGGCGTCTATACGATTCAGCGGCGGGCGATTGTGCTGGAGGAGGGCGTTACGGTCAGTGCCATAACGTTCAGTGAAGATGGAGGAACGCTCATTTCGGCAGAGGATCATAGCCGCTGGAAACAGGGCCTGCTCAGCGTTTGGGATGTGGAGCGGGCACAGCAGCTGCATACGGCCGCTATTGAGCGCTCTGTCGCTTCCAAGCTTGCTATTCACGAACAAAACGATGAGCTATGGGTGCTTACCGGCCCGGTCTTGGAAATCCGCAGGCTGAGTACGCTGGAGCAGCTAAAAAGGCTGGACCCTTACCAATGGCACAATTCCACAGCTATTTTGCAAAATCCGAGCGCGCTAGCTGACGATAGAGCCGCTGGCGCCATTGCTTTTAAAGGCAAGGTGCGGTTTTTCGGCTAATTGCTGAGAAAGGCACTATTTATCACTTAATAGCAGCTGGCATAGCTCGGGATAAACGACCTGATTGTTCAGAGCCATCAGCAAATAATCGGGGTTTACATCCTGCGGCACAACAGCCGAAGCGTAGGCAGCAAACTCACGATAGGATGGTGGAGCGTCGGAAAACAAAGGGTGGTTTGGACTGGAAAATAACGAGTTACGCTGCTTTATGTCGGCAACCTTTGCGTTATAAAAGCTGATGCTATGCTCATCCCTAGCGGCGGCAGGACCCTTCATGCGATGATTCAATATATACAGCACATCATGCAGGGCTCTTGTCTGCTGCTCCGTAAAATCATGATCCAATAGAAAAAGGTAGAAGGGAAACTCATCTTTGGAAATAATCGTCCTCATGAGCTTCATCTGATATTTCAACCGTTCTATTTCTTCATGCACATTCATCGAATTCTCCGTTCCTTATTTTTTTCACAGCCGGGTCTTTTCTCCAGTATACTCCAAAAATGATTGCGTCGGTTTTAATGGCGATGAAAAAGTCGCAGCGGAGTGAAAAGGGGGAGTAGTAAAAGCGTGAGCACGCGCTTTTATCTCTGCGTTTCGACGGCTTATCCGTTTAGGCTCGAGGAAACGCAGCGATAATGGCGATTGGAAGCAATCCCTTTTCGCGCAGCGAAGACTTTTTCTCCCCGCATAGGGCAGTTCTAGCCTTTGACCGATCCAGCAAGGCCGGATACGAAGTATTTCTGAAACGCGACATAGACGATGAGTACGGGCACGACCGAAATAAGCACGCCTGCGTTCATCAGCGGGTAGTTCGCCGAATATTGGCCGCGGAATGCCAGCAGCCCTGTCGTAATGGTGCGCATCGAATCCTTTGTAATAAAAATTTGGGCCAGCAAAAATTCATTCCACGTTGCCATAAAATCAAAGATAAACAGCGTTGCAATGGCGGGCATTGATAGTGGAATAATGATTTTGAAAAATTTTCCCATGACCCCGCAGCCGTCAATCAGGGCAGCCTCGTCAATTTCCTTGGGGATCGTGCGGAAAAATCCGCGCAAAATCAAAATGCCAAACGGGATGCCGAAGCCCAAATAAATAAGAATGATGCCGGGATACGTATCGACAAGCCCAAGCTTGTTGAGAATCATATTGAGCGGCACGAGGGTAGCCTGCATCGGAACCATCATGCCGATGAGAAACAAGGCGAAGAGCCACTCGCTCCCCTTGAAAGCCAGCCGCGTCAGAGCAAAGGCGGCGAGCGCTTCGATTAAAATGCCAAGGGGAACCTTTATTAAGGCGATAAACGCTGTATTTTTCATATACATGCTCATGCGCCCTTGCTCCCAAGCTTGTACAAAATTGTGCCACTGCAGCTTTTCGGGGAACATATAAAAAGGACGTGTCAGCAAGTCGCTGCTCGACTTTAGCGCCGTAAAGGCAATGAATAAAACGGGCAGCAGAAAGATGGCTGCTAATACTGCGATTAGGGCATATTTAAGTGCCTTACTGACGGGATGAACGCGCTGTTCCATCGGTTGGACACCATCCTTCCTCTATATTACAAATGCGATTTTTTAGTCGTGTAATAAACATACGGAATAATAATGATCAGCGAAATGAGAACTAAAAACATGGAAATGGCTGAGCCTGTGCCGATATTGGCAAATTTGAACGTCTGAATATACATCCACGAAGCCAGCACATGGGTGCTTTCCGCCGGGCCTCCGCCCGTCATCGCATAAATCAAATCGTATACCTTCATGGACGATACCATCGTGATGGCGATGACAATAACAAACGTTTCCCGCAGCAGGGGAACGGTAATAAACCAGAACATTTGCCGCGGCTTGGCACCATCAATCGTCGCCGCTTCATAGGGGTCCTGGGGAATCGTCTGCAGTCCAGCGAGAAACAGCACCATCGGCTGCCCAACGCCATTCCAGACAGCAGCAACGAACACGGCATAGAGGGCGAATTTCGGCTCCGCCAGCCAAGCCTGCGCCCAGCTGCCGAGCCCGATCAGCTCCAGCGCTTTATTGAATAATCCCTGCATGGGATTGTACATCCAGGTCCAGATCGTCGCGACGATGACCCCGGATAATACGTAAGGGAAATAAAAAATGCCCCGAAACACAATGCGTCCCTTCAGCTTCTGATTCAATAAAATCGCCAGCATCAGGCCGATGCCCATAATGATTGTCAAAGAGCCGAGCGTCCATAACAGATTGTTGGCGACCGCTCTTGGAAAGACGGAATCGTGCAGCAAAAGATCAGTATAATTGCTTAAGCCGACAAAGGTTTTCACTGGCGCAACGCCGTTCCAGTTAAAGAAGCTGAGATACAGCGTGTAGAGCGTCGGGATAAAGATAATCGCTATATAAATGAAAAGAGCGGGAAACACGAACAGCCAGGGCTTTAATACGCCGATTTTCAAGCTTCATTCCTCCTTGCGAATCAAGATGGAGCGGGCGGGCAAAGCGGCCGCGCCCCATCTCTCTTCTCTTTTGCAGCGCTTCATGGATGCTTCTTAGCTTGTTTTATTTTTAGCCTTATAGTCAGCAGCGGCCTTCTCCATTCCTTCCGCAGCCTGCTCAGGCGTCCATTCTTTTAGAGCGACCTTATCCTGCGCCTCAAACAGCTTCTGTACCACTTCCTGCGGTAGCGCTTGGTCGGTAATGAGGAAGCTGCCTTTCGTCGCCATATCGAGCAGCGGCTTCAGGTGGGGCGTGTTTTCCGAATAAGTGACATTAAGAGCAGCAGGGGTGCCGTAAGAATCGATATATTTATTGACCACTTCAGCGCTAGTCAAATATTCCCCTACTTTAATGGTAGCCTCAAGCGTTGCTTGATCAAGATCGGCGCTTACTTGGAACATTTCGGCAAATACGGATGAACGGCCGGTCGGGAACTTGAATACGCCAAAATCATTGACATTAAATCCGGCTGCTGCAATATTGCCATCCAGCCATGTTCCATCAATATCTAATCCCGACGTTCCCGGATAGAAGAGATTGACGGCCTCTGTCGGATCAAGGGCGACATAACCTTTAGGGAAATAGCCTTTATCGTTGTATTCCTTAAGCTTTGCGAACGTTTGAACAACGGCTGGGTCGTTCCACGAGGCAGTCAGGCTGTTCAGCTTGTCATGCAGCTCGGGTCCTGCGAAATGCTCCAGCAGCTGCTCCGTCAGACGCATGACGTGCCAGCCGTTTTTGCCGCCGAGCGATAGCGGTGTAATACCGCCATCCTTCATCGCCTGCAGCTGTGCTTCAAACTCTTCAAAGGAAGTAGGAGCGGTAAGCTTGAGCTTGTCATAGGCTATTTTGGAGTACCACGTATCGACGGCGTTTAAGTGATAGGGTATGCCGGATACTTTCCCGTTGTAGGTTCCCATATCAATGGCCGCTTGATTGTAAAGCGAAGGCCAATTATGATCCTTGGCAATCTGGGTCAGATCAGCTGTAAGCCCATTATCGGCATAAAAGGAACCTAGGGAACCGCCCCATGTAGACCACATATTAGGCAGCGTTCCTGAATTTGCGGCTACCTTTAACGCTTCTTTCATCGGATCAACGGCATATTTGCTAACCTCGATTTGAATATCGGGGTTAGCTGCATTAAAGTCAGCAGCAGCTCCGTCAATCCATGTATGCTCCTGCAAAGCCCACACGGAAACGACGGTTTTCTTTGTGCTGCCTGTACTGCTTGTACCGCTCGTACTGCCAGCCTCTGAATTTGTGCCGCTGCTGGATGAGCAGCCGGCAGCAATAAGTGCGATTATCAATAAGCCAACAAAGGCTTGCCATCTTTTTGTCATGAGAATCCCCCTCTAGTGGTCAATCAAATAATTATCAATCAACTAATGTTCATTCAAACAGTGGTTAGTCAAATTTTGGCCCATCAAAATAGCTGCTAAGCTTAAATTTTGCTGATCCGCAGCGCTTGATAAGGAATGCCTGGAAGCGGGACTTTGCATTCTCCTGTAAATTCTCCATCTAGCGGCGATATCGACATCGCCCAAGTATCAATTAAATCGATGCGGAATGCTGCGCCTTCCGGAAGCGATAGGCTGCGGAAGGCAGGGCGGCTGGCGCCAAAATAAATCAAATAATATTCGCCCTCCACGCCTCCGGCAGAAGCATCCCATTTGAAATTAATGGCGCTCGTATCGAGTCTTGGCCCTTCTTCCATGATGCTGCGCAGAAACGCAATCCGCTCCGCGCTGCTGCCATGCAGCTCGCCTCCGTGCGACCACCAAATGATATCGTCGGGGTGTACATACGTCTCTCCATGCGTGACATAGCCGCCTTGGGCCATCCCTTCCCAGAAGCATTCTACCATTCGCTCTGTGGTAAGATTGCCCCAGCCATGATTCAGGTTGCCTTCATAGCGGCATTCATCCACGACGATCGGCTTGCGGTAAAGCTCGCGCCATTCTGTTACGAAATTCAAGTCAGCATGCTGGATGCTGGCATGTGTCACCCAAGGCTTACCATGATCATACCAATGCAGATTGCTTCTATAATGGATCTCGGGATTATGCCAATTATGAATGGAGCGAAGATGCTGGTAAGGGTCATGCTCCTGAATGATGCGGAAAAACCGATCCCAGTCCGTCATCTTCTTCTCGAACATCAGATCATATTCATTGGCAAGCGACCACCATAGGTTTCGGAAGGAGGCCAGCCTTGCCAGCGCGTACCGCAAATAATAATCGTCCGATTCAGCAGTCATGCGCGAGAAGCCCCAGCGGTCATAGGGATGGAATAAAATCAGATCTGCTTCAATGCCGAGAAGCTGCAATTGCTCCAGCTGCGATTCCAGGCGGCGCCAAAAATCAGGATTGAACGCCTCCCAATTAAAGCCTTGCTGCAAGGAGCCTGCGAAAGCAAAATGTTCCGGCTCGGCGGCGTTATAATCATAATGCTTGGGAAACACGCACATTCTAATTTTGTTGAACGGTGCTTTGCTCAGCGAGCGCAGCGTTTGCTGTTCAAGCTGCTCCCCCTGATGGTTCCAGACATAAGCCGTTGTTCCAACCGGATAGAAGGGTGTTCCATCGGCATAGCTGAAATGAAAAATTTGATCAACCTTCACAGGTCCATGATTTTCGGCCGACGTGGGGGCGATGCAGATGAGCGTTCCTTGCAGGCCATCCAACTGCGCCGTGCTGCTGCTCGTAGTGAAGGACCATGTGCCCGTGCAATCCGGCATGAAGCGAATGACGTATTGTCCATCGCCATCATAGAAGCCGTCAACCTTAATGCTCCGATGCCCGAATTGAAATTCGGCGCCGAGTACAACTTCCTTATAGGGATTTCCTTCCTGCGGCCCTTCTATGCGAAGCTCAAAACGATTCCACTGCTCAGCCTCGAAAGGCTCTGACCATATGCGAGTCATGCTGTTCCTCCTTCTCTGATCATAAAAGTACATGGTATCTGGTGAATGGCTTCATTTTATAGGATGCTGTCCCCCATTCGTAGCTGTCCCAAGTATCCTTTTGTGCATTAATATGACTCTTTGCATGTGCTAAGCTTGCCAATAAGTATCTGTAAGTAGACGAACGATGCTTTTTCCTATGCTTTTATGCCCATATGCTGCAATAGGGACAAACGGAGAGCCGAATGCAAGGCAAAAAAGCCCCCTGTGTTCTTCTCTTGGAGGGAAGAGTCAGGAGGCGAAAAGCAGAAGGCAGAAGGCAGAAGGCTTTAGAAAAAGCTTATTGATTGCGATATTCTAATGGAGAAACGCCGGTGCGCTCTTTGAACAGCTTGCTAAAATAATGCGGGTTCATATAACCGATAGCAGCGGATATTTCATAAACTTTGCAATTTGTCGTGCGCAGAAGCTGCTGCGCATGCTCGATTTTGTGGCGAATGACATATTCGCTGAAGCTTTCCCCAATCTCCTTTTGAAAAATGCGGCTTAAATAGCTTGGGCTGACATGGATAGAAGCCGCTACTTTTACGAGTGATAAGTCCTCCAGCAAATGCTGGTCGATAAAAGCCTTCGACTTTCGAACGATAAAATTATCGCTTTGTTCGTTTAAAGGCAGCTGCAGCAGCGTTTCCATATATGCTTTTGGCAGCTCTTGAAGGGAGCTGTAGCTCGAGCTGACCGAGCAGATAATGGCAACGTTCAGCAGCTCCAGCGTTTTCTGCCGTACCATATCGAGCAGCTTATTTAATTCGGCGGGGCTTTTTATGCCCTCTTTGCCAGTATCGCCGTGTTCACCATGCCCCCGAGCCTGGGCAGCATCGGTTGAGCCCGCATATTGCGGACAAAGCCAGATCACTTCGCGGTAATTGCGATGAAAGACAAGCCCGCCCCATTCCTTCGTAACAAATTCGGCAATGAGATGCTGGAGGGAACGGAAGCGCAAATGCCGGGCATCCTGCATAGGTGCGGCATCATCACGTTTACGGAAGACGGTTAGCCGAAAGCCTGTCTCAAAAGCAGACTGCTCCAGCTCTGCCAGCAGCGGCTGCTCAGGAAACGTATGCTCATCGAGCAGCGACAGCAGATATTGATTTTTCTCCTCCTCTGTATAGGAGGGCTGGGGAGCGGAAGTGAGCGCAAGCTTCGCCGCAGCTTTAAGCAGGGAAGCGCCAATTTCCTCTTCATCCATCGTGGGCTTGTGCAAATAGTTGACGGCACCGAGGCGAATCGCCTCTTTGGCATAGGTGAAATTATCATAGCTGCTGATGAAAATGATTTGTACGCCCGGATAGCGCTCCAGCGCCTTCTTGGCAAAAGCGAGCCCGTCCATGCCGGGCATTCGGATATCCGTAAGGATAATATGGATAGGCTGCTGGGTGTCCATAGCAAGCAGCGCTTCTTCCCCATTTGAGGCTTCGGCTTTCCAATGAACGCCGTATTTTTCCCAATCTACCATATGGCGCAGTCCTAGTCTTGCAATCGATTCATCTTCAACGACGAGCAGATTCCACATCCGCATTCTCCTCCTTCTCTAATACCTTATAAGGCATTCTAACCGTCACGATCGTATGTGTCGCTGAACGCTCAAAGGATAAGCCGTATTCCTCGCCAAAACGCAGCCGGATGCGGTCCTGCACATTGCGCAGTCCAATATTTTGGGTGCCGGTATCGCTTTGCGGCCGCTTCAGCAGCTCCAAGGCTTGCTGATCGAAGCCGCTTCCATCATCCCGCAGCTCAATGACCAGCAGACGGTTATCCTTCCCTTCGAGCCGGGCTTCCAGCGTAATATGCAGCTTTCTTTCCAGCCCCTTGGCCCCGTGAAAAATCGCATTTTCCAGCAGCGGCTGCAGCAGCATGGGCGGTATGGACGCTTGATTCAGCTCGGGCGGAATATGCCACTCCATATCAAATACATTCGTATAGCGTAAATCCATTAACGTCGCATAGTCGCGCAGCAGCCGAATTTCTTCCTCAAACGTAACGAGCTCGCTGTCGAGCTTCATATTCGCATGGAGCAGCTTATTCAGCGATTGAATCAGCTTGGCGATTTGCCCAGCTTGCTGGAGCACAGCCAGCATGCGAATAGAATTGAGCGTATTGTATAAAAAATGGGGTTGAATACGGGCCCGCAGCGCGTAAAGCTCGGCATGCCGTTTTTGCCGCTCCTTCTCTTCGATCGATTGAATGAGCTCTTGCAGTCGAATGACCATTCGGCCGTAGCTGCTTTCCAGCTGGCCGATTTCGTCGGCGCGGCCATGCGCCTCGGGCGTGAAAAACTGCCCTTTTTCTACTTTGCGCATCGAGCGTATAAGTCTGGAGATGGGCTGGGAAAATCCGCGCGCGATTAAGAGGGAGGCAACGGCCGCCAGCACAGCAACGCAAATAATAATCACGATCGTAAAGCTCTGAATGGAACGGCTGCTTTGCAGTATAGCGTCCTTATCTACGCCCATGTAAATTTGCCACTCCAGATAATCGCTTTTCAAGGAAACACCGCTAAAGGTTTTGCTTCCGGCCTGTTCTTCAATGGCAACTTCCCACTCGTCATGCGGTACATTCTGGCTTGCGTGTTTCTGGAGTTCAGCTGCCAGCGCTGCATTCGAGGCATAAATCAAATGGCCGTCCCGGTCGACGACGATGACCTGCGCATTTGGCAGCTCGAGCGAATCGACAAGATTCGAAATAAAGCGCGGGGAGATAAACATCGTCGTGACGGCCAGCGGCTTATAGTCCTCGTCCATCAATAGCCGGGCACCAATAATAGCGTCAAAGGAATTGGTTTTGAACTGCTGAATGTTCTGAATGCCCGTCACGGAAAAATGGCCCTTGCCCGCCATTACCTCTTGATACCAATCCTCGTCCTTGGCGTCATAATTCCCATTAATGGTGCTGTCCCCATCTAGCCGATAACCATTAATCGACCCGTTCATGCCATAAATCATGAGCCCTTTAATGGATGAATTAATGGATGGATAGGCACTCATGAGCCGGGCCATCGTTTTTTGGGCATTGATTTCTTCGGTCCCCCACCGTTCAGGCGAGAGTGCAGGCTTGTTCAGAAAGGAAAACACCTCCGGCATAAAATAAGGCAGCATGCTGAAGCGGTCAAAGTCGCTAATTTGCCGTTCGATCGAAGCATTGAACTGCGCCAAAATGACCTTCAAGTCCTGCGTCGTCTGCGCTTCCAATGTACCCGATGACTTCGTCGAGCCGATAGCTCCTATAATGAATGCGGGAATACTGCTGAGCAGAAAAAATAAAATGAGCAGCTTTGTCTGATAGCGTGCGTTTCTCCAGCGTCCCAATTTGCCCACCCTTTCCTGAATGCGAGGGAGTAGTTGCCGATTATAGCGCTTTCATTCCGCGCAGTGTTCAAGCATTTTAACATGATTGCTTCCGGAAGACAAAACTTAATCACTAAACAGAAAAATAAGGAAAAAGCCCATCCTCCGTAAAGGACAGGCTTTCTCCCTATGCATATACTAGCCTTTCACCGCTCCGGCAACGACGCCTTTGACGATGTATTTTTGCAGAAAGATAAATACGATAATTGAAGGCAGCACCGCCATGACCATGGCCGTCATCGCATATTGCCAGTCGGATGTATATTGGCCGACGAATGTATACGCGGCAAGCGTCAGCGTCTTCGTATCCGGCGAGCCGTTCACCATGAGCAGCGGCAGCAGGAAGTCATTCCAGATCCACATCACATCGATAATAATGATAGTGGTCGTGACCGATTGCAGCAGCGGAAAAATAACGAGGAAAAACAGCCGAAAGCCAGATGCGCCATCCATCGTCGCGCTTTCGTCGATTTCCTGCGGGATGCCTTTCACGAAGCCGTGATAAATAAAGACGGCAAGCGGAGCGCCAAAGCCCCAATACAGCACGCCAAGTCCCCAGGTGCTCTCCGACAAATGCAGCTGTTTGGCGAACTGGAGCACCGTCAGCATAATCGACTGGAACGGTATGAGCATCGGCATAATGCAGAGCAGATAGATCAGGCCGCTCATCCGCGTTTTTGTACGCGCCAGCTTATAGGCAGCGATAGATGAGACGAGAATAATGCCCGCGAGGCCGACGACCGTAATGACCAGATTATTCATGAACAGCTTCGGATAATTGATAAACTGCCACACATAAGCGTAGTTTTCAAAAATTATTTTCTCAGGCAGCGCGATCACATCGCTCATCACTTCTCCAAAGCTTTTGAACGAGTTGTTAATGGCCAGAAACAGCGGGTATAGAAACAGCAGCGAGAGCAGAACCATTACGGCTTCCAGCGCATAGCGCCCTGCCGGACGTTTTTTTCTCATTAGGCCTCTACCTCCCGGCGCTTGAACAGCGTTAATTGAATGATCGTAATGAACAGCACGGCAACGAACAAAATGAGCGCTTTCGCTGTACCGTAGCCATACAGATTGTTCTGGAACGTATCGCGGTAAATGTCATAGGCGATGCTGTAGGTCGAGCCGCCCGGCCCGCCGCCGGTCAGCGACAAAATGACATCAAACACTTTAATCGAATTCGTCAGCGCCATAAAGACGGCAATCGTAATCGATGGGGCAAGCAGGGGCAGCGTAATGTTGAAAAAGGTGCGCAACGGCCCCGCGCCGTCTACCGTTGCCGCCTCCTTCAAATCTCCCGGTACCGATTGCAGTCCCGCGATATAGATAACGAGGTAGAAGCCAATCGATTGCCAGATCGATACGAGCAAAATCGAAACAAAGGCAAGCCCGGGCGTGCCGAGCCAGCTTAAGTCGAAAATTGCCCAGCCCGTACTTTCGCCCAGCGATTCAAAGCCCTGCATGAAAATAAACTTCCAGATAAAGCCGACGATGACGAGGCTCAAAATGTACGGAATAAAGAAGGCAGCCCGCAGCCAAGTCGTCGTGCGCAGCTTCATATCGAGCAGAACCGCAAGCCCTATCGCCAGCACATTGACTAGCACGATGTACAGCACCGCGTATTTGATCGTAAACCATGCCGAGCTGGTGAAATTCGCATCATTCATAAAAATCTGCTTGAAATTATCGAGCCCAATAAATTTCGGGTGCTTGGAAATGCCGTTCCATTTGGTCAAGGAATAACGGATGGTCATGGCAAATGGAATATAAAAGGCAACGGCAATACAAATCAGAACAGGCAGGCTGAACAAGGTGAATTCCAGCTTCCCGCCCCACTTTTTACCTAATGCTTTGAACATATGATGCACCCCAATTCGTCTATTGTATCCATGCCAGCGAGCTTTGCAGCCAGAGGATGGCGCCAGCCGCTTACGCTGGAAAAAGCATTTTCCAATTTAGCTTTAATGTGTATTATAGAGCAGACGGTTGCCCGTCAAAATGGATTATAGAAAACAGTTAGGGGTAAAAAGGTGAACTGTATGCGGAGCGTGAAACGATGATGAAAGCGATTGCGGGCAAGGTGTGGGAGCTGCTTTCGTTTTGGCGGGAGCTGGTTGCCCGGAGACTGGTCAATAAGCTGATTTTGCTGTTTACGGGCGTCATTGTGCTCGTTGTGGCTTCGCTGAACTTTATCTCCTACCAGATGCTTGAGAAGGAGTCGGTCGGCAACAGCATTGATAGTACGACGAACAACTTGCTGCTTGTTGGCCGCAATTTGGAGGATTATTTGAAGGGCATCGAGCAAATATCATTGCCGCAAATCGGCTACGATGAAATTACCTATGCCATTATGCATGAATCGGAGGACTATTCTTCCAAGATGTATGTTGAAAATTATTTGCGCAATTTGTTTTATTCCCGCAGCGACTTGGAAGCGATCTACTTGTATGTCGTTGAGAAGCAGAAGTATTATGCGATTACGAGAGAAAATTACAATATAACGGTTCGGACGGGGACGAACACCATCATTGCAGAGCAGCCCTGGTACGCGAAGGCGATGGCCGACCCGAGCAATCAAGCCTATCAATCGCTGTCGGGACCTGATGTGGAGGCGGATTCCGGTTATTCGGCTGAAATACAACGGGCCAGCTTTATGGCGTACCACCGGGTAATGCGTTCGATTAAGACGCGCAAGCCGCAGGCGGTGCTCTCTTTTTATTACAACGCTTCAGTCAAGGACGAGATTGTGAAGGATATTCCGTTTAGCGAAGGCCAGCATTTGCTGTATGTCAGCCCGGATAATGAGCCGTTCGAGCTGGATGATGAAGCGTTCTACACCGAGCTTCAAGGCGCAGGTGTGCTGCAAAAGCTGGGTGGAGGAGATGGGCTGGCGGGGGCCTCCAGTGGGCCGTTTACTTGGGTGCAGGGGGAGCAGAAATATTTAATTATTTACAATGTGGCGGAGAAAAGCGGCTGGAAGCTGATCAAGCCGATTCCTTATTCGCAAATTTACGAGGCCGCGACGAAGACGCGCAATCTGAACTATGCTATCGGCGTGCTGTTCTTGCTGCTCGCCGTCATTCTCGTCAGCTTGATGTCGAGTGCGATCACGAAGCCGCTCAAGAAGCTGTCCCGCCAAATGAGCCGGTTCAGCGCAGGCAGCTTTGATGCGGAGGCGGAGGTGAAGGGCCGCGACGAAATTGCTTATTTATCCCGCCATTTCAATTTGATGGTCAGGCGGACAAATGAGCTGATTAACGAGCGTTACAAAATGAAGCTGGCGGAAAATCATGCGATTTTAAAGGCGCTGGAGGCGGAGATCAATCCGCATTTTCTGTACAATGCGCTGCAAGCGATTTCCACGAAAGCGCTCAAGCATCAAACGTACGACGTCGCGGATATGATCGATGCGCTGGCGCTGACGTTCCGCTACTGCATCAGCGGGAAGGATATTGTGTTTGCGCGCGAGGAGCTGAAGCATATCGAGCGTTATATGGCGCTGCAAACGGCGCGGTTCGGCGCCAGATTGCAGGTCGTCTATGAGTGGGAGGAAGCGCTAATGGAGCTTGAGATTCCGAAGCTGTCGGTGCAGACGCTGGTTGAGAATGCGATTAAGCATGGACTGGAGAAGGTGACGAGCACCGTCACCATCGGCATTAAGGCATGCCTGCAGGAGGATGGAACAGCGCTGATCACGGTGCAGGATGATGGGCCGGGCTTTACGCAAGAAAGGCTTGGGCAGGTGGAGGCTTCGCTGCGGCGCGAATGGGGCCAGCGGGAAAGCGACAACATTGGGCTCGTCAACCTGTACACGAGGCTGAAGCTGTTATACGGAGAAGAGGCGCAGCTGCTTATCAAGAGCGATCATGCGGGGACGGAGCTGGCGATGCGGCTGCCCCGCCGAGGAGGGAACGGTTCATGAAGCATACGGTGCTGATCATTGACGATGAAGAGCCGCTGCGCGAGGCCATTCGGCTGCTTGGCGACTGGGAGGGACTTGGCGTAGGGCAGGTGCTGGAGGCGGCAGATGGGTTAAGCGGACTGCGCATGCTAGCGGAGCAGAAGGTAGATCTCGCTATCGTCGATATGAAAATGCCTGGCCTAAACGGGACTGAGCTGCTGCAAACTGTCCAGCAGCAGTATCCCGGGCTGCTGACCATTGTCGTCAGCGGCTACAATGACTTTGAATATACGCGGCAGGCGATTCGCTCCAAAGTCGTCGATTATTTGCTTAAGCCTGTCAATCGAATCGAGCTGAATCAGGCTCTGCGCAAGGCGATGGACGTGCTGGAGGCGAAGCGCAGGCAGGAGAGCGATTTTATTACGCAAAATATTACCCTCAACCTTTCGCTGCCCGGGCTTAAGGAGAAGATGTATTTGTCCATTCTCGAACGCAGCTTTAAGCAGCAGGCGAATGAAGCGTTTCTGCCGCTGATTGGCGCCGACGACAAGGCCAATCGCTTCGTCGTTGTGCTGCTGCGCATTCTCAATCTGGACCAGATCAGGCGCAGCCGCTTCCACGGCGATACGGAGCTGCTGCATTTCGCCGCCAGCAACGTCGTCAATGAGGTGGCGGGCGCGCACTTCCAAGCGTTCAGCTTCGCAAATCCGAAGCAGGAGCGCGAGCTGTTCGCCATTCTGACGATGAATGGCGGGGGCGCTGCCGATGCAGCCTATCGGGCGCTGCATCAGGTGAATGCCATAGCCGCTACGCTTCAGCGGCTATTCGGCATTAGGGTCGCCGCAGGCATCGGCGGCCCGGTGAAGGCGGCGCTGGACATGGCCGCCTCCTTCGAAGAAGCGCGCTCAGCGCTGGGCGAGATGGACCTGCTGCGTTTGAATGGAGCAGCAGCCGTTAGAGCCGCCGCAGCCGCAGAGAAGAGGCAGCAGAAGGAAGGGCTGTCGCTGCCTGGGCGGATGGCGGCCATTCGCCAGGCGCTGGCGGGCGACAACCTCCAGCAGGCGAGCAGCATCATCAGCGAGCTGGCCCGCAGCTGGCAGGAGGCGGACAGGCTGAGCTTGGGCGAGGCCGATCGCATCATTCGCGAGGGCATCGTGCTGCTCGGCGACCTTGCGCTTGAGCTTGGCGTTCCGCAGGAGCGGCTGCCGGCCGGCAGCGAGGAAAGCTTGCGCAGCTGGGGGCTTTCGCTCGATTTTGCCACTTTCGAGCAGTTCGCCGCCCTGCTTCAGCGGCTGCTGGGCTTTTACCATGAGCAGCTGCGGGCAGCGCAGGCTGTGCAGAAGCCGTTCGATATTGCCGATATTAAAGCCCATATCGACCGTTATTATTTTGAGGATATTAAAATCTCGCTGTATACCGATAAATATTTTCTTAGCCGCGAGTATTTGATGAAGCTGTTCAAGCAGCAGTTTGGCTGCGGCATTCATGAATATGTACAGAAGGTGCGGATGGATAAAGCGCGGGAGCTGCTGGACGATTCGGCGCTCAAAATTCAAGATATTTCCGAGCTGCTAGGCTACAAGGACAAAAACTATTTCAGCAAGGCGTTCCGCAATTATTACAGCCTGTCGCCTTCCGAATATCGAAGCAGCAAGGGGAGTGGTTAGGGGAGCCCCATCGTCATACACCACTTTTTTACCCTTAATACACCACTTATCTGCATTTTTATCTCCTATCCTTTTCTTTAGAATAAGCAGCGAAGACTTGTATTCCAAGCGAAAAGAAATGGGGGCCCTACCATGTTCAAAAAAATCATGTCCATGTCCACCAGTATCGTTCTGGCTTCGGTCATGCTGGCTGCTTGCGGCAGCGGCAATGGCAGCACTACCAGCACTAACAGCACTACGCCAGAAGCGAGCAGCACAGCTGATGCTGGCGGCGCTGCGAATGAGGCTAAACCGGTTACGATCAACATGTTCACCGCTTCTCCCGAATATACCGATGCGTTTAATGCTTACATTGCCGAATACAAAAAAGTGAAGCCGAACGTCACAATCAATCTGGAAATTATGCAAGCCGACTACAATACGGTGCTGAAGTCGAAAATCGCTGCCGGCAGCACGCCGGATGTATTCCAGACGACGGCGGGCGGCGACATTGACACCTTTGCCGAATACAGCGCTGATTTGACGAATGAGCCGCTTGCGGCAGCCATGATGGATGCGGTCCGTGTGAATATGACGTCGAGCGATGGCAAGGTGCTGGGGCTTCCGGTCAAGGGCAACTTAATGATGATGATTTATAATAAAAAGCTTTTGGCGGACGCCGGCATTGCTGCCGCTCCGAAGACGACTGCGGAGCTTGAGGATGCAATTGCCAAGCTGGAAGCGAAGGGCATCACGCCATTTGCCAATGCCTACAAAGAGTGGTGGGTATGGAAGCATATTTTCCAAAACTTCGTCAACGCTGCGGCGGAAGATGCAGGCACAACGCCGAAAGCGCTGGTTGACCAGTTCATCGCGGGTGAAACGACATTTAAAGACCATCCCGTGCTCAGCGACAATTTCTTTAATTTCATCGATCTGACTGTGAAGCATGGAACAGACAAGCCGCTGGAGCGTGACAGCAACGCCGAAGTAAGTGACTTTGCTTCAGGCAAAGCGGCCTTCATGACCGGCAAGGGCGCATGGGACGAGGAAGCGATCAAGAAAATTACGCCTGACATCGAGATTGGCATTGCAGGCTACCCGGTAAGCGATAAGCCGGAGCAAGCGCTGCTTGTAACGGGAGCAGACCAAGCGCTGCGCATTAACAAGGATTCCGCTGTTGCGGCAGAAACCATTGAATTTTTCAACTGGCTGTACACGTCCGACTACGGTAAAAAATGGTTCTCGGAAGTCGCGAAGGTCATTCCGCCGATTAAAGATGCAGCGCTGCCGGATCTGGATATGCCGAAGCAGATGGAAGAGATTTTAAAGACGGAGAAATCAGGTGACCTTTCGGTCAACTATTCCCTCGACACGTTCCATCAAAAATTTGGCGAGCTGATGCAGAGCTACATTAGTGGCGGGAAAACGAAGGAGCAGACGATTACCGAAATCCAGCAAGCGTGGATTCAATTCGGCTCCTCGATGTAGAAGGGGAAACGCTCTATAGATGCTGCCAAGCAGCATTCGATAAACAAGGCATGGGGACGAGAAAAGTCCTTATGCCTTGTTTTTCCATGTTCGATATTCTCAATTAAGGGTAAATATCCCAGAACTATTCTACAATAAAATTTGCAAAACCTATATACTTGCTACTTATAAACTTGATTCCGTTAACCGATATAACAAGTAATATAGGTTAACTTTAAAAGTAAGAGGGGTATGACGAGATAAATCGAGCCAATCCAAAGCAATTTTTTACAAAAATGTCTTTCCGAATTAAGCTTCCCGTCATGATCTGTTTACTAGTCAGCATTGTACTCGCAGGCACATGTATATTAAGCTATCGCATTGCTGCAATTATGACTTTGGAAAACAGCAAGCATGAAATCCGTTCGACCTCGGACCGAATTGGAGAAGAGCTGTATTCAAATATGGAGTTGGCTCAGCAGTCGGTATACTTGCTCTCTGTACAAAAAACGATTTTAGATGTCGTTAATTTGCATAATGGCAATTCCATGACAGAGGAACGGTTTTTCTCAGCTGACAATGAATGGATGAATAGCGTTAATGAGCAATTAACAACGAGCATCAAGGGGATGCAGGGTACAGAAACGATACTCGTCATGGTTCAATCGCGGCCGGCATCTTGATTTCCATGCTCGTTACGCGGCCAATCGGCCGTCTGACGAGGCTGTTCAAAACGATGGCCACGGACGATTTGACGGTAACAGCTACAGGGAAATACAGCGGTGAATTCAAGGTGCTGGCGGACAGCTTCGACGTCATGGCCTTGCGCAATAAACAGCTGATCACGAGCATAAATAGCTCGATTGCCGTACTGAAGACCAGCATGTCAGAGCTGGATGAAACGTCGAAGAAAACGAATCTTTCAATCGCTGAGACTTCCACAACGACGCAGGAAATTGCCAAGGCGATGGAATTGCAGGCCAATGATACGGAATCGATTGTAGACAAGTTTCTGGAGGTCGGCGACAAAATTGCTGACGTAAGCAGCAAGTCGCAGGAAATTAGAACGAAGGCAGACTCCGTTGCGCAGGTATTCAAAGCCAACTATGAGGTTATCGAGGCTTTGGTGGAAATCAATCATCGCAGCGAGTCGGAGGTGCGCAACATTTCCGAGGTCACCGCGCAGCTAGCGGAAAGCTCATCGGGCATCCGCCAAATTACTGGAGCAATTTCCGATATTGCGACTCAGACGCAGCTGCTTGCATTAAATGCCTCGATTGAAGCAGCAAGAGCTGGAGAGCAGGGCCGCGGCTTTGCAGTCGTCGCCTCGGAAATTCGCAAGCTGGCGGAGCAGACCTCGCTGCAATCCCAAGATATTAATAAAATCGTCGCCCAGACGATTGAATACGTAGAGCGAAGCGATCGCAGCGTGAAGGCGATAGAGTCCATCTCGGAGCAGCACAACAGCAGTGTGCAGCAGACGCAGCAGACCTTTGGCTACATTACCGATAATATTCGCGAAATTATTGAGCAGGTATCCGCTTCCGTGGAGGAAGTAACAGCAACGGTACAGGAGCAATCGGCAATGGTACAGAACCTTGCGGAGATGGTTGAAACGATCGAAAGCTTGAGCAATGAGCTGGCGCAAGCAGCTGGCGAATTTAAAGTAGAATAACGATACAGCCCCCTAAACACCCCTGTTCTATTAGTAGAACAGGGGTGTTTAGTTCGCCTAAATAAAGGAACTCATAGAGCGTGAAAATAAGCTATAATATAACAATAATCGATAAATATCGGGTTGAAGCGTGTGCGCTAGTTGCCTGCCAGGCAGGAAAACAGTTTGTTGCGAAAAGGAGATTGCGGCGGTGGATCACTTCAAAAATTTATTTGAGCTATCTTTTGACATGCTTGTGGTCATGGACTGCAACGGCCGCGTTGTGCACTATAACAGTGGCTTGCAGAAGATGCTGGGCTATCCTGTCTTATTGAATAGTATGAAAGATTTTTATTCGTATATGCATCCCGACGATATAGCTTCAATGGATGCTTTGGTCCCACAATTAATACAGGGTAGAGAGCTGAGCGGATACTTGAATCGATTCCGCTGCGCAGACGGCTCTTATAAATGGCTGCAATGGAATGTCTCGCTGGATCAAATCAATATGTATTTTTATGTCATAGGTCGCGATGTGCATCATCAGAAAAGCTTCGAGCAGCATCTGGCGGCACAGGAGCTTTGGTATCGTTCCTGCCTCGACAATTTGCTGGATGGCTTCAGCTATTACAAGACAATCCGGGATGAATTCGGCGATATTATTGATTATCGGTCGGAGTACATGAATGATACCTTTTGCCGCATGATGAATTATTCGAAAGATGAAGCTGTGGGCCGGCTGTGGTCGCAGCTTTTTCCTGATTTTACAGAAGAGATCAGGGCGGTTCTGAAGCAGGTGACGAGCAGCGGCAAACCCGTTTTAAGGCAGGAGCGGGTATACAATAAGTGGCTGACGGATGAGGAAAGCTATGATGTGCTCTATTATAAAATGGGGGATGGCTTCGCCTGCAGCTGGCGCAATGTGACGGAATACCGCCGGGCGCAGGAGCATCTGGAGCTTTCGAACCTAAAATTTACGAGTGCCTTTCACACGAATGCAACAATGAACTTTCTAATAGATTTGGAAACAGCGACGATTATAGAGATGAATCAGAAGTTCTCGCAGACGATTCGGCGGGGGCATTATTCCCATTTTGTAAGCAGTATTATGCAAGCGATTCCAGCTCAGGGGTTATTAGAGAATATTGAGCTTCCCTTCCTGCGGCAGTCTGGAGATACGGGCTATGGCGTTATATCGGGCGAGGTGCTGGAGCTGAAGGATAAGCGTTATTTTCTCGCCTTTGCTATCGATATTACGGAGCTGCGCAAAGCCAAAAAGCATCTTCTACTCATGGACAAGCTGAATTTGCTGAGCTCTATGGCGGCAAGCATTGCCCATGAGGTACGCAACCCGATGACGACGATTAAAGGATTTTTACAGCTGATGCAGAAAAATACGACGCTCGCCTCTTACCGCGATACGTTGAATTTAATGATTAGCGAGCTCGATCGCGCTAACGGCATTATTTCAGAATATTTATCGCTGGCGAATACCCGTTTTGTGCAAAAAGAACAGAAGCAGCTGGATGTTCTCGTTTCGAATATACTGCCGCTGCTGGAAGCGGATGCGGCCTACTCCAACATTTTAATTGTGCTTGATCTGCATGCTACGTCTCCGGTTAACGTGGAAGAAAAGGAAATTCGCCAGCTGCTGCTGAATTTGACGCGTAATGCGATAGAGGCGATGGAAAGCGGCGGCGAGCTTACCATTCGGACGAGAATGAATCAAGGCAGCGTTATACTGGAAGTGGCCGATCAAGGCCATGGCATCCCGAAGGAGCATATTGAAGCGATTTTCACTCCCTTTTATACGACGAAAGAAACGGGAACCGGGCTTGGACTTGCGGTGTGCCGCAGCATTGCGGAGCATCATGGCGCCGATATCGAGATTGAATCAAGCGAGGAGGGGACGACATTCCGGGTCGTATTCTAGCGGCCCCGCCAAGCAGCGTACAATCTCATGATAAGCAGCCAATCGTTTGGGTGGATTAGGATATTTTCCCACACTAACGTTTTTTTGCTGATGAATGGTTTCGTCTTAGCCTATATATAGAAGAAATCCCCCTGATTACGCGAAAGCGTCCAGGGGGATTTCTTGATTTGACGTAATACGGGCTATAGAGACGAATCAGCCTTAACCCTCTTTCATAATCTCAGCAATTAATTCAAAAGAGCGAAGACGCGCTTGATGCTCATAAGCAGAGCCAGTTATCATCAACTCATCAGCGCCTGTTTTTTCAATAATGTCGGCGATTCTACTGCGAACCGTTTCCTTGCTTCCGGCTGCGCCGAAGCTGAATTTGCTGCGGACGACAACCTTCTCCTGCTCATTCCACAGCTCATCCATATTCGCAACGGGCGGTTTCAGCTTGCTCGTCTGGCCGCGGATGAGGTGCAGGAACTGCTGCTCCTGCGAGGAAGCGAGGAAGCGAGCTTCTTCATCTGTATCGGCGGCGAGAATATTTACGCCAATCATGACATGAGGCTGCTCCAGCGCCGCCGAAGGGCGGAAGCTGCTGCGGTACAAATGCAACGCCTGCATTAAATAGTCTGGCGCAAAATGGCTGGCGAAAGCAAACGGCAATCCCAGCTGCCCCGCTAGCTGAGCGCTAAAACCGCTGGAGCCTAGCAGCCAGATCGGAATATCGAGCCCTTCGCCGGGGAACGCGCGAACCGCAGGAACTCCTTCTTCTATAGAAGGGTTTAGAAAATGGCGAAGCTCGCCAAGCAGCTCAGGGAAGTCTTGGCCGTTATTGCTATTAAGTCCACGGCGCAGCGCGCGGGCAGTGGCCTGGTCTGAGCCTGGCGCACGCCCGAGTCCAAGATCAATGCGTCCCGGATACATTGAGGCGAGTGTGCCGAATTGCTCGGCTATCATAAGCGGCGCATGGTTGGGCAGCATAATACCACCGGAGCCGACGCGGATCGTGCTCGTGCCTTCGGCCACATAGCCGATGAGTACAGAGGTAGCAGCGCTGGCAATGCCTTGCATATTGTGATGCTCAGCCAGCCAATAGCGCTGATAGCCCCAACGCTCAGCATGCTGGGCGAGATCGCGTGTATTTTTGAAAGCGTCGGTTGCATTGCCGCCTTCAACAACGGGAGCGAGATCAAGGATAGAAAGAGGAACGGTATGTGAATGGGTCATAATAACAACAACCTCCTATACTGTAAATTGACTTGTAGGTCATACTCTCCATTATATCATAATGAACGCCAAGGATAGAGCAGACAGGCTGGTGTGAAAAAGGGGATGAAAAAAGTTACGACAAAAGCTTGCAATTTATCTTTAATTGTAGTATCTTAAATTTAAGATAATAAATGCAAGGAGGTGAGGGCAATGAAAGAGGCAGCCAGCAAGATGAAAGTGTCACAGCAGGAAGCCGAAGACAGTGCTTTGAAGCTCTACATTGCGCTCAACCGGGCCAGCCAATGGATTAACGCCCACGGCGACCGGGACATTCGCAAGCATGGCTTGAATCGTACGGAATTCGGCGTACTGGAAATGCTGTATCACAAAGGTCCACAGCCTTTGCAGCAAATTGGCGGCAAGGTGCTGATGAGCAGCGGCAACATTACCTACGTCATAGATAAGCTTGAGAAGAAGCAGCTTGTGCAGCGTAGAGCTTCAGCTGATGATCGCCGGCTCATCTTCGCAGAAATAACGAGCCAAGGGACGCAATTTATTGAGGAAGTATTCCCGGCACATGCAACCATTATTACAGAAGCGGTTAGCGGCTTGACGACAGAGGAACAGAAGCTGGCAAGCGAGCTGCTCAAGAAGCTCGGCAGACACGCGCAGGATGCTTTTAAGTAGAAGAGGCTTGGTATCCTGTATCGTCACTTCTTTCTATCACTCAGCCCCAATATCTTAATTTAAAGATTCTCAAATCCATGATATAATAGAGGAGTGTTTATAATGACACAACAAACAGCAGGCATTCACCACATTACAGCTTTCGTATCGAACGCACAGGCAACGGTTACTTTCTATGCGGGCGTACTTGCCCAACGGCTCGTGAAAAAAACAATCAACTTCGATGCTCCAGAAGTGTATCATCTGTATTTCGGAGATCAAGCCGGCAGCCCAGGCACGATCATGACCTTCTTCCCTTTTGCACACGGTCGTAAAGGTGTGATTGGCGGAGGACAGGTTGGGGTAACCACTTATGTTGTTCCTGCGGGGGCGCTTGATTTTTGGAAAGAGCGTTTGGCAAAATATGAGGTTCCGTTCACCGAAACGGAGCGGTTCGGCGAGTCGTATGTACAGTTCGTTGACCCAGATGGCTTGCAGCTTGAGCTTGTAGCCCGGGAGGAAGGCCCGCTAAGCGATTGGTCTTACGCAGGAGTGCCGACAGATAAAGCCATTAAAGGCTTTGGCGGAGCGATTTTGTACAGCTCGGCTCCAGAGAAAACGTTCCGTTTGCTGGAACAGGTGATGGGACTAAGCAAAATCGGTGAGGATGCTGGTTATGCGCGTTTCAGATCATCCGCAGATATCGGCAATATCATTGATCTTCCGATTGAGCGTGTGGAGCCCGGACACGGCGGCTCCGGTACGGTCCATCATATTGCATGGCGTGCGAAAGACGATGTAGAGCATGCGCTGTGGAGAAGCCATGTGGAGACTAATGGCTACCATCCTACACCAATAATCGACAGACAATATTTCCATGCGATTTATTTCCGCGAAGAAGGCGGCATATTATTCGAGATTGCAACTGATCCTCCAGGCTTTGCACGTGACGAGGAGCCGGAACATCTCGGTGAAAAACTGATGCTGCCAGAATGGTTTGAACAGCATCGCGAGGATATTGTGCGGCTGCTTCCGCCTATCCAAGTACCGTGAATGAGAGGAGAATGGACAATGAAACATATTTATCAGCAAGGCACGAACGCAGCAGCGCCAGTTTTGGTGCTGCTGCACGGTACCGGAGGAACGGAGCGCGATTTGCTGCCGCTGGCTGGCCGAATTGACCCTACAGCATCGGTGCTAAGCATTAGAGGCAATGTACTGGAAAATGGGTTGTCCCGTTATTTCCGCAGACTAGCCGAAGGAGTTTTTGACGAGGAGGACTTGGTGCTCCGCACGAAGGAGCTCCATGATTTTCTGGACCAGGCGGCAGTCGACTATGGCTTCGATCGTGAAAATCTCGTTGCTATCGGCTACTCCAATGGAGCCAACATTGCGGGCAGCCTGATGTTCCATTACAAGGATGCTTTCCGCGGAGCGATTTTGCATCATCCGATGGTTCCGCTTCGCAGCGTAGAGCTTCCCGATATGACCGGCATTTCCTGCTTCATCGGAGCTGGCCGCAATGACCAGATGTGCCCGCCGCAAGAGACGGAAGAGCTGCAAGCGATGCTGTCCGGCGCGGGAGCTGCGGTTAGCGTACATTGGGAAAACTACGGCCATCAGTTGACGGGCAGCGAAGTTGAAGCAGCCGCAGCTTGGTATGCCGAGGTCATTTGCCCATGATGGTAACGATTGATCCGTCTGAACGCTCGGCCCGCGACAATTATAAGCTGCTTTCGGGCAGCATTATACCACGGCCAATTGCTTTCGTGACGACGCTGTCTTCAGGCGGCGTACTCAATGCTGCGCCATACAGCTATTTCAATATCGTATCGTCCAATCCGCCGCTGCTATCGGTTTCGGTACAGCGGAAGCAGGGCGGACAGCAGAAGGATACTGCCCGCAATGCAATAGAGGCAGGGGCGTTCGTCGTGCATATTGCCGACCAATCGTATATTGAACAGCTGAATGTAACGGCGGCTAATTTGCCGCCAGAGGAAAGCGAGGTTGCAGCAGCAGGGCTTACGCCGGTTCCGAGCGTGAGGATTGCCGTGCCTGGTGTAGCTGAAGCGAAAATCCGGATGGAATGCGTCTTGGAGAAGGCCATTCCGCTCGGCGGAACGGACGATGCGCCTGCCTGCGATTTATTGATAGGCAAGGTCGTATTTTATCATCTCGACGAGACGGTTTACGATGAGCGCGGTTATATTGACGCCGACCAGCTTGCGCCTATTGCCAGACTTGCAGGCAGCGATTATGCAGGGCTCGGCGCACGTTTTTCCATTGACCGTCCAACCTCGTGATGGAATACACATATGCAGATATTCGTTGTATCTGTTTGACCAAAAATGGCAGCAGATGAGAGCTGCAAGCTTGACACTTGAAACTGCAAAGTAAAAGAACCCTCGACTACACCGTATCGGTGTAGAGCGAAGGTTCTTTTACTTTTGAAATTGTAAGCTAATGCTGCAGGAGCTCTATTAAGCTTCTGCTTCCGCAAGCTTAGCAATTTCCACGATGACCTGAACGGCTTTCAGCATATTGTCGACCGAAGCGTATTCGTAGCGGCCATGATAATTTTCCCCACCGGTGAACACATTAGGCGTAGGAAGCCCCATGTAGGAAAGCTGCGAGCCATCGGTGCCGCCGCGAATCGGTTTAATATCCGGCTTAATGCCGAGATTCTCCATGGCCAGCTTCGCTTGATTTACGATGCCGATAACCGGTTCAATTTTATCGCGCATATTAAAATATTGATCCCGAATGTTCAGTTCTATGCTCGACTCGCCATATTTAAGCTTTAGCCCGCTGACGATGTCCGCCAGCTTCTGCTTGCGTCCCGCAAAGCCTTCTTGGTCAAAATCGCGGATAATATAGCGCAGCTCGGACTTCTCCACATCGCCGCTCATTTGAATCAAATGATAGAAGCCTTCGTAGCCTTCGGTGAACTCCGGCGCTTCATCGGCAGGAAGCTGACCGTGCAATTCCATGGCGATTTTCGCCGAATGGACCATTTTGCCCTTGGCCGTGCCAGGGTGCACGTTCGTGCCTTTGCAAATAATGTGGGCGGCAGCTGCATTAAAGCTCTCGTATTGCAGCTCGCCAAGCGGCCCGCCATCCATCGTATAGGCATAATCTGCACCGAATGCGGCAACGTCGAAACGATGCGGCCCACGGCCGATTTCCTCATCCGGGGTAAAGGCGACGCGGATTTTTCCATGCTTCACTTCAGGATGCTGAATCAAATACACCATCGCTGTCATAATTTCGGCAATGCCCGCTTTATTGTCTGCGCCCAGCAGCGTCGTGCCATCGGTCGTAATTAGCGTATGTCCCACATATTGACTCAGCTCAGGCGAAGCGGACGGAGACAATACGATAGACAACGCTTCGTTCAGTACAATGTCGCCGCCGTCGTAATTATCGACCACTTGCGGCTTTACATTTTCACCGGTGAAATCCAGCGCAGTATCGATATGGGCGAGAAAGCCAATCGTCGGCACCGTTTTGTCCGTATTGGCAGGCAGTGTAGCCATCACATACCCGTTCTCATCCACAGTTACCTCCTCCATGCCGATCTTCATCAGCTCTTCCACCAACTGGTCGGCAAGTACCAGCTGACCCGGGGTCGTCGGACAAGTCTCGCTGCGGTCATCCGATTGCGTGTTCACTTTAACATAAGAAATAAAGCGTTCCATCAGTTCCTGTTTCATGCTTCCATGCTCCTTTTTCCTCTATTTCAAAATATAAGAATTTATAAGTTTACACGTATAAATAGGCTTATATTTCACCCGCGAAACGGAAGCTTTGCCGCCAAAAGACGGCTTCAGCCGTTTACGCTTGAAATATAAGAAAGTATAAGTTTTCTCTTTATACTTAGCTTATATTTCTCGGACTGAAACGCGCCGCGCCGCCAGAGGACGGCGACAGCCGTTTCACCTTGTCTGTATGTATCTCTAGGTTTATTTCTATTTTATCACAATTACAGCAGCGTTCGCGCGCGGGGCCGTACATGCTATACTTAGGATTATTGAGAAGAGGGCAGGTGCTGTTGGATGGCCATTTATATAGCGTTGCTTCGTGGCATTAATGTCGGCGGGCATAAATTGATTAAAATGCAGGATTTGCAGCGGATGTTCGAGCAGCTTGGCTTGCAGCTGGTCAAAACGTATATTCAAAGCGGCAATGTGCTGTTCGAATCAGATGCTCCAGCAGCTCAGCTGCGCCTGCAAATCCAGCAGGAAATTACGGCTGTATTCGGATTTGACGTTCCAGTCGTCTTGCGTACCCATACAGAGCTGGCCGCGATTGTCGCAAACAGCCCTTTTGATGCCGATCAGCAACAGGTGGGTGAAAATATTTATGTAGCGCTGCTCGCGGACACGCCTACGGAAGAAGGAAAGCAGCGGCTGCTCGCATGCAGCAGCGAGGTGGACGACTATCGGTTGCAGGATAGCGAAGTGTATATTTATTGCCGCCAAAGCGTGCGCAAATCGATGTTTTCGAACAATTTGCTGGAAAAAAAGCTGGGCGTAGCTGCCACTTCGCGGAATTGGCAGACGATGAACAAGCTGCTCAGCCTCGCTGCAGGCATGCAGAAGCTGCTCAAAGGCGAATAAGCCTGGGTAGCGTTACGATAGACTTTCCTATATTTCAATAAGAAACCGCCAGCTTGGCAGCAAGGAAGCATAAAGCTTCCCTGTCCAAGCTGGCGGTTCGTTGTATGAGTTGAATAATAAGTGCTAAGCGTGCTGTTTCAGCCATTTGGCGATATCGGAAATGACGGGTTCAGCAAAGCTGCCTGGATGGTTGTATTCGGCTAACGTGCCTTCTCCTTCACCGCTGTAATCGACGAAAAAGTGGTTAAGGCCTGGGTACAGCTTGAAGGAAGCATTCGATTTCCCTTTGAACAGCTCCTCCCACAGCACATAGTCTTTATTCGCAAATACTTGGAAATCATCCTTGCCCTGCAGGACAAGCACTGGTTTCGTCAGTTTTGCGGCATATCCGCTCGCGGGATGATTGTCCATTTCCTTAAAGTAATAGGCGGGCAGGGAGAAAACCGTCGTCGCCTGCGCCTGCGCATCGGTCAACGTACCTAGCGCTTGCGCCTTCTTGTATTCGGCTTCTATAAGCTGAGCATTTGCCGCTTTGGCGGGATCTTTATCATCCATGGCAGCGATAAAAGCTTGGTTCTGGTCATAGACGATTTCCCACAGCGAGCGTGGCGAGCCCGCAAGCAGCACGAGCCCGGCAAAGTCGCCGCCTTCTGCATCAATGCGCGGGGCAAGCATGCCGCCAAGGCTATGTCCAATTACATACACTTTGGAGGCGTCAATCCGTTTATCCGCCTTTAGCAGCTTGGCTGCGACAATGGCGTCATCAATGGTTTCTTCCTTCACCGTCATTTTCATAAAAGCTTCTGTCGTCATGCTGCTGCCGTAAACAAATGTGCGTTTATCATAGCGCAGCACGGCAATTCCTTGCTCAGCTAGTCCCCAAGCGATGTCGCGAAATGGCGTATAGCCGCTTACCGTCTCATCGCGATCGGATGCGCCCGAGCCTTGGACCAATACGACCGCTGTCAGCGGGCCAGTGGCATTTTTCGGAAGAGTCAACGTTCCGCCGAGCGCATAAGGAGTACCCTCGCCAACGGTAACCTCTTCTTCAACAATCGTAGCTGGAGCTTCTTTGTCGATGGGCTTTGGCGTAATCAGCATGCCTTCGAGCAGCCCGCTCTTTGTATTAACGTAAAGGGTGAAATTAAAGCTGGTTTTTTTGAAAACGGCGGTTGCCGTAATAATCGTCATGCCGCTATCGTCACTGGCTGCGGCAATTTCCTCCGCACGAACGAAGCTGTCAGCCTGTGCAGTCGTGCTTTTCCACACGCTGCCTAGCGCCTCGACAGAAACTTGTGCTTTTAGGTTATTCGAGAAATAGTCGTCAGACAGCTTCTGATAATCTCCTTTGTTCAGCAGCGAGATGACGCGATTAATCCAGCTTTCAGCTTCGTACAAGGGGCTTGCGATTGCGATCTCCTTCTTCGTGCTGTCATAGCCGGCCTGATATCCTAGTGCCTTGCTGAAAAAAGCGAGCGGGACATAAAGGCGTCCTTGCCGCTGAACCGAAGCGGTGTCGAAGGTGCGCTTCTCCCCGTTCACTAGTGCTTCGGAGCTGCCGGAGCTGAACGTGACCTTGAGGTCTTGTCCTTCAAGCAGAACGTTGCTGCTCGCTTTATTGTAGCTGACCTTTAAGCCAAGTCCTTCGGCTGCACCTCGGAGTGGAATCATGACGGCGTTTTTGCTCGTGTAAGGCTGGTTGTCGTTAGACGTCGTGATGACTTTGCCATTAACGAGCAGCTTGAGAGTTTCTGCGGCAGCTGTCATAGCGGGAAATGCAGCCATGAGCAGCAAGGAAAATACGATCGTAGATGCCAAATGCTTTTTCAAAATAAATTCAGTCCTCCTTTAGAGTGTGCCTGTCCCATCGAGGGAATCAGGCATAAGATGCTGTAGAAAAATAGCTGGATGCATGGGGTGAATTATGTAGGGCGGTTAAATAACCGCAGCTCTATTTCATACGAATGGAGCTTGTTCATGGTTTCCTAATTGTTGGACATCTTAGTTTGGGGGCTTAATCGGATTCAAGCACAGTTTCCGTGCGATTATGGAAAAAAGAGAGCGCCAGCCGATCGCCGCCGCATTCCGCCGAAGCTGACACGACGCCAGACGGCTGTTCATGGCGGAATGCTGGCTGACATTAAATCGTGTGCGCGGCTTTATTTCGCGAGCAGTTTCCGCGTAATGGCGTCCGCTGCCGCCGCTGGCGGAAGCGTGCTGGATAGCGCATAAATATGAGCCAGCCTGTCGCTGATGCGCTCCACCTGGCTGCGGGCATAGGTAGCGGAGCTGCCGTCAAGTTCAGCCGCCGTAACAATAATGCCGCCCGCATTGATGGCATAGTCCGGCGCATACAAAATGCCAGCCTGCTGCAAGGCGGCATCATGCTTGGCATTCGCCAGCTGATTGTTGGCGGCGCCCGCAATGATGGGGCACTTCAGCTCCGGAAGAGTCACGTCGGTCAATATGCCGCCGAGTGCGCAAGGCGAAAAAATATCGCAGCTTTGTTTATGAATGCTGTTGACGGAAACAGCTGTGGCCCCGAACTGTGCGGCCGCCTGCTTGACTAGCCCGTCGTTCAAATCAGCGACAATAAGCCGAGCTCCTGCTTGATGCAAATAGCGGCATAAGGCGTAGCCAACCTTGCCAAGGCCTTGTACAGCGACCGTTCGCTGCTGCAGCTGCTCAGAGCCATATTTTTGCTTAAGCGATATACGGATTGCGATATATACGCCATAGGCGGTCATTTCCGCTGTGAAATTTCCCGTTGCTCCCAGCGAGCCGGTAACATCGGTCACATAACCTGTTTCTTTTGCGATCTCATCCATGTCGCCCGGAGTTGTGCCCAGATCCATGCCGGTAATATAGCGTCCGTTAAGCCGCTCAATAAAACGCCCGAGCGAGCGGAACAGCTTGCTGCTTTTGTCTGTGGCAGAATTGCCGATAATGACGGCTTTGCCTCCCCCGTAGGGGATATCGGCAAGCGCCGCTTTGTACGTCATGCCGCGCGCCAGCCGAAGAGCGTCGCTGATCGCCGCCTCTTCAGAGGCGTATGTCCACATTCTGCAGCCGCCCAGTGCCGGACCAAGCTTGGTCTGATCAATGGCAATAATCGCTTTGAGCCCGCTAGATGCATCCTCCATCACGTCCAACTGCTCGAATCCTTCGAAGCTTGCGCTCACGCTATGCCCGTCCATAGATAGCAGCCTCCCTTTTGCTGAAGTGCATAGCCGTTATGCCGTTTACTATTGATGTATTCAACAGCAGCATAACTTGATACCGATACCGCATATGCACGAGTCGGGGGAAATACATAGCTTAGAAGGGCGCAGCGTGAACAAGAAAAAAGCCGCTTGCACCAGCTGTCTGGAGTGATGAAGCGGCCCCTTTCAAGTAAGCTTTTATATCGTTGATCTTCTAAGCAAAAGGAAGGATAGCAGAGCATTCAGCAGGATGAAAGGAAGGAGCCACAGGGAGAGGCCAAGTGCGGTATGCTTGGTGAGCCACGCCCAAATATCGAGCCATCCATGATTTTGAGTAATGATATAGGAGCTAAGGGTGAGTACGACACCGGATGCAAGAAACAAAATCAGCATGCCGGTTTTCTTGAATTTGCGATAGAAGCTGCCTAAGGCAAAGCCCCACAAAAACAAATGCAGAGCGATCAGGAAAAGGGTAAGCAGCTGTACGAGCAAATTTCCGTCACTCAAATACGGCAGGTAGAAAAAATACAAGCCCGACCACCAGTGGTTCGTAAGCTGATTTTCAATAATAGACATAAGCAGCAGCAGGAGTGCCGAGCCGAAGCTGATTATTAGAGCCATTACGATGGTACCTGCAAAATAATTGAAGCGGCTAATGCTGAAGCTAATCGCAAATGGAAAGGTCTGTGCGACGACGATAATGCCCAGCACGAATATATAGACCAATACAGATGAGATTCCGCCTGTATACATGTTCTCCGTATCGGAGATCAACCAACTAATGAGCAAATTCACAACAAAACTGGAGCCGAGAATGAGGAGGGGAATGAAAAACCAGCTAAATCGATCGCGTCGATGCAGCTTGATCACGCTTAATGTGCGATTCATAACCAATCAGCCGCCTTTCGTTCGGTTTTGCCATTCGTCAGATGAATAATCAGCTGCTGTAGAGATACGGAGCCAAACTCCAGCCCTCTCGCCGTCGCCTGCTTGCGATCACCTGAGCTGAGCGTGCCGTCTACTGTGGCAGAGAGCAAGGCGCCAAAGGGCTCGCGGGAAATAACGGTTTTGCCGATGAGAAACGATTCAACCTCAGATGCAGAGCCAGCCACTGTGTAGGCGCGACCCCGCAGCAGCTCGGCGTCCTCGTTAATCAGAATGCTGCCCTTGTCGATGACGATTACATGCTCCAGCAGCTGGCTGACCTCATCAATGAGATGGGAGGACAGCACGACCGTGCGGGGATGCTCGGCATAATCGGTGAGCAGATGATCGTAAAATAAATTTCGGGCCACGGCGTCGAGTCCCAAATAGGGCTCGTCAAAAATCGTCAGCGGGGCGCGGCTCGCGAGTCCGACAATGATGCCGACAGAGGAGTGCATGCCGCGCGACATTTTTTTGATTTTACGCTTCAAGGGCAGCTGGAATTCCTCGACTAATGTATTAGCGAAGGTGCGGTCCCAGTTTGGAAACAAAGAGGCGGATAGCTCTAATACATCGAGCAGGCTGTAATTGTCCGGGTATTTCTGGCTCTCCTTAATGAAGCAAATTTGGCTCAGTACACGGTTGTTTTCATAAGGGGCTTCGCCGAAGACCGTCAGCTCGCCGCTCGTCGCGAACAACTGGGCAGTCAGCATATGCATAATCGTCGTTTTCCCGGCGCCGTTGCGTCCGAGCAAACCGTATATTTTATCCGGCTCCAGCACGAAGCTCACTTCGTTTACGGCATTGAAATTTCCATAAGCTTTCGTTACCCGCTTCAGCTCGACAATTGGACTCATGGCTTGGTTCCTCCTCTTCTGATCATATCTGACAGCTGCTCCGGCGTAATGCCCAGCTTCTCGGCCTCATGCATCATCGTCACCACATACTGCTCGAAAAACTGCTCACGCCGCTTTTCCATCAATAGCGCTCTGGAACCTGTTGCGACAAACATGCCAATCCCTCGTTTCTTATAAAGAATGCCTTGATCCGCTAATTGATTGACGCCTTTCGCTGCGGTGGCGGGGTTGATCTGGTAAAAGGCTGCAAATTGATTTTTCGAAGGCACCTGCGACTCTTCCGGCAGCAGGCCTTGAATAATATCGTCTTCGATGCGCTCGGCAATTTGCATGAAAATGGGTCTGCTATCGTCGATGCTTATGCTCACATTGTCCACCACCAAACTGGTTAGTTACTCATGTAACCAACTATACATGCGATCAACCAATGCGTCAATAGGCAGCCGATATGAAAAAACACAAAAAAGGATAGAAGAGGCAGTAGGGTATCTGCTCTTCTATCCTTTTTGGGGTGAACTGGGCCGGCTGCCCTCTGTTAAATCGGCTGCTGTGCAGCTTCTATTTTGCCAAGCAGGTCTCGTACCTGCTTATGAATAGCATGAAGCTCCTCGGGTGTAATGTCCAGGCCGCCATAAACGCGTTTCGGAACGTCGGCAACCCGTTTTTTAAGCTCGCGGCCATCGTCCGTCAACTGAATAACGAGATTGCGCTCGTCGGCTTTATCGCGGATGCGGGTAATAAGGTTCATGCCTTCCAGCTTCTTAAGCAGCGGGGTCAGCGTACCAGAGTCGAGCAGCAGTCTCGCGCCCAGCTCTTTCATCGTCACCTTGTCCTGTTCCCATAAGGACAGCAGGGTGACATATTGCGTATACGTTAAGCCAAGCTCCGTTAGTACAGGACGGTAAAGCTTTGTTATTTCCCGCGAGCAGGCATATAAGGAAAAGCAAACTTGATTATCGAGCTTCATCCATTCATCTTCATTCATGTTAGTTGTCTCTCCCTCCGGACCAAGGTTATGCGCAGCAATCAGTTGTGTGCAATTAATTAAGTCATTGTAGCATTGCCTGCGGAACCTGTCAAAAGAAGATGCGGCGTGCGCAGCAGCAAATTTCAGCAAACTGATTTGACAATTGAAATTAAATTGTATAAAATTAAATTTATCAAAATCAATCGCTGTATTTTCAGCCTGACCGTTGTTTTTTTAAATTTGAAGGAGGTTATTATGATGTCCATTTATGATATCGAAGTGAAGAAGATTACAGGTGCGCAGGAGACGCTGGCTCCCTATAAAGGCAAAGTGATGCTAATCGTAAATACAGCTACCAAATGCGGCTTTGCACCGCAATTCAAAGGCTTGCAGCAATTGCAGGATACGTATGGCGAGCAAGGGCTTGCAGTTCTAGGATTTCCAAGCGGGCAGTTTATGAATCAGGAGCTGGAGGGCGATGCGGAAATTGCGCAGGCTTGCGAGCTTAACCACGGGGTATCCTTTCCGCTGTTTGGCAAAATCGATGTAAACGGCAGCAGCGCACACCCGCTGTTCCAGCACCTGACGAATGAGGCTCGCGGGGTGCTGGGCTCGAAGGCGATCAAGTGGAATTTTACGAAGTTTCTAGTGGATCGGGATGGCAAAGTGGTCAAGCGGTTTGGGCCGAATGATAAGCCGGAAGATCTCGTAGAAGATATCAAAAAACTACTCGGCTAAGCCAACTCTGCAGCGGGCGAAGGCTCCGCTAATCGCTTCCTTATAAGTGAAGTCGGCGGTATCGCCTACCGTAATTTGCAGCCCGCCTTCAGGCAAATAGTCCTGCTCGCTGCGATAAACGCCAGTATAAGGCCCATCCGGCAAATAAGTTGGGCATACGAGCGTCCAATTTAATGGCTCGGCAGATGCCTCCAGCAGGCGCAGTACAGCATGATGCTCCTCGGCAGCCCGTGTAGACCGGCGTTTCGATTCGCTGGATTGATAGCGCAGCAGGCCAGGCTCGGTGCGGCTCTCCAGAATACCCGCCGTTCCGACCGTCACCAGACGATGGATGGCTTGCTGCTCCATAACGGCAAGAAGGCCCGGAAAGCAGGAGGAGAGCGTATCTCCTCCGTCCGTGCCCAGTGCGCTAATAACTAAGCTGCTGCCTGCAACAGCTTGCTTGAGCATAGCTTCTTCGCGGGCATCGCCAACGATGGCTTTCAATTGCGGATGCGAAAGCTCAAGCTTCTCTATCGAACGCACCAAGGCATGGACGCTATGTCCATCTGCAAGGGCGCGCAGCATGACTTCGCGCCCGACGCGTCCTGTGGCGCCTAATATCGTAATTTGCATGTGATGTCCCTCATTTGCTAAAAATATGAACGGCATTGCGTCCCATATGCTTGGATTGGTACAACGCCTTATCAGCCTCGCGAATCATCTCGTCCAGTTCAGCATGCTCTGCAATTGTTATGCCAGCTGCGCCGAAGCTTGCTGACAATGGAACGGTGCCGGCTTGTGTCTGCAACGGGCTGCCAGCAAGGGCCCGGCGCAGCTTCTCGGCGAGCTCCCCTGCTTCTTCGGGCGCAGCAGATGGAAGGCAAATAATAAATTCCTCTCCACCGTACCGCCCGAATAAATCGCTATCGCTAAGCTGTTCCTGACAGACCGCTACGACATGACAAAGGGCTAAATCGCCAATGTCATGGCCGAAGCGGTCATTTATCGTTTTAAAATGGTCAATATCAAACAAAATAAGTGAAAACGGCTGTTGATTCAGCAGCGATTGATGAAGCAGCAAGCGGGCTTGCTCTAAAAAGTAAGCGCGGTTGTATATGCCAGTCAGTCCATCTATAGTAGCCATTTGCTTCAGCTTCTCTTGCAGAATCGCCTTCTCCGTAATATCCATCAAGACAATCGTCCTCCCGATCAGCTCGCCTTTGCGGCTGTGGACAGGGGATGAGCGCACAAGGTAGAACGACGGCAGGCTCGTATGCAGCTGAATCCACCTTACTTCCCGCTCATGATGCTTGAATTCCTCATCATAATGAATAAAATCAGCAGCTTGTCCCGTATGGAACAGCCATATATCCTTGAATGCCGTCCCAATCGCCGTAGGCCTCAGCGATGCGATCATCTGCGACGCCGACCGATTATAATCTACAATCCGCCCGCTCATATCCAGCACAATAACGCCGTCGCGCATGCTTTCGAAAATACGTTCTCTGGCAATTGGCGCAGCCTTCAAAATATTTGACGTCAAAATCGCCCAAATGTTCAAAATCGACGTGATAAACATAAGCGGAGGCACGATGTCCATGCCGTGTGGCGTAAGGTCAAGCAAATACATAAAGGAGGCAGTCATGGGAATAAAAATGCCGGCTGCCATCATTAAAAGCTGCTTGCGGTAAATCATCTTGGCGTGATTCCATTGACGCAGCAGCAGGTAAGCACTTACGACCAGACAGCCGAACGTAAAGCTGCCATTAATAATATACCATTCTCCAAAGACGATATCGGCGACAATAACCGATTCATTGGGACGGAGAAATATCGAACGGTAAAACATATGATGCCATTCATTTGTGACGACCAGCAATAAAGTAATAAAGGGAATCGTAAAGAGCCAGATTAGCATCTTACGGGTAACGAAGCGATCCATTCCAGTAAAGTACAGAATGAGCACTAGCGTAGCGGGGGAGATGAATGGCAGTCCCAAATATTCTATGCCAATCCAGAAGCGAATTTCGGCTAACGAATCGCTTGCCAATTCAAAAGCAAAGCCGAAGGTGTAGATAGCTGAGCAAATCGAGGTCCAGATATAGGCTCTCATTCCGGCAAAGCTGGATTTTATTAAATATCCGTAAATGGCAAGCAAGGCGCTGAGCACGCTGGAAATCGTTACAATAACAATATAATTGGAGATAGTCATATTCATCAGTTGTATGGCTCCAGTTGGTTAGAGACTGCGACGAAATAAAGTACCGCTAATTTCCTCACAGCTCCTTAGTAATTAGGTATTGCTGCAATGAAGCGCTCTCAGGTTGCTAAACAATCTATTTAGAATGGTATCACATTTTTTGCCTTTAAGGATACGCGATTTGAATGGTAATGTTAAGCATAAACCGCTTTCATCCTTCTTGGGTGGCAAAAGGCCGATAAAACCCGCTTTAGAGACTGCGACGAAATAAGGTACCGCTAATTTATTGACAAAACTCCTAAAACCGTGGAGATTTTGTCAATAAAAGCGGATACTAATTTCCACGCAGCTCCTTAGTTCGTGCATTTGCCAGTCAAGTATGCTAAGATACCTTGAGTTTCTTAGAAATATAGGAAAGTATATGATTTTTTCATCCTTTCTCTATATTTCATCGCGAAACGTTAGCTTTGCCGCCAGAGGATGGCGACAGCCGTTTACGCTTGAAATATAGGAAAGTATATGATTTTTTTTCATCCTTTCTCTATATTTCTCGGAATGAAACGCGCCACGCCGTCAAGGACGGCGACAGCCGTTTCACCTTAGGATTATGAGCTGGAGAAGGTGACATCTTGGGATTTAAGCTGGGGGTTAAGCGGGATCGGGACAATAGTCTCTTTTTCTTGACTTGGCCGATATTTTTGGAATTATTTTTGTTTATGATGATGGGAACAGCGGACACATTCATGCTCAGCAAGCTGTCCGACAATGCCGTTTCCGGCGTAGGCGCATCCAATCAATATTTGCACATTATGCTGCTTGTTATGGAGGTTATCGGCAACGGCGCTTCGATTGTTGTCGCGCAATATATAGGCTCGCGGAAGCTGGTTGAGGCTGCACAGCTGTCAGCGCTGGCGATTTCGCTTAATCTGTTGGCGGGCTTGCTGATGAGCTTATCTTGTTTGTTGTTCGGCAATGTTATTCTGCAAGGCTTGCATCTGCAAGGGGAAGTATTGGCCTATGCGCAAAGCTATTTGCGAATTGTAGGCGGCTTTATTTTTTTACAGGCGATTATTAATTCACTTTCTGCAATTATTCGGGTATACGGCTTCACGAAGGAAGCCATGCTGGTATCATTGGGAATGAACATTATACATTTGGTCGGCAACTACGTGCTGATCTTTGGCAAGTTCGGCTTTCCCGAGCTTGGGGTGGAAGGAGCAGCTATTTCGACGGTTGTCAGCCGCTTGCTGGCGATGCTGGTGTTTTTCTGGCTGATGAATCGGGTTATGGTATTTAAGGTGAAGCTGCAATATTTTTTCAAAATGTCGAAGGAATTTATTCGCAAAATATTAAAGATCGGCATTCCGTCGGCTTTTGAACAGGTGATGTACCAGAGCTGCCAAATGGTCTTTCTGTATTATGTGACGTTTCTCGGTGATGCGTCCTTGTCGGCCCGGCAGTACGCCTCGAATATATCGGTGCTAATCTATTTATTCGCGATGGCGGTCGGCATGGGTACGGCAATAATGGTAGGCCGCTACGTCGGCGGCGGACGCAGCGACGCTGCGTACAAACAGGTATTGGCAAGCGTGCTGTGGGCCAGCGGAGCGACGATGGTGATGCTGGTGTTCGTGCTGCTGTTCCGCGAGCGGCTAATGGGCTTGTTCACGGATGATGCCGACATTATTCGGCTGGGGGCGAACGTCCTGCTGTACAGCATTGTGCTGGAGACGGGGCGAACGATCAATATTATATTGGTCAATTCGCTGCGGGCCTCCGGGGATGCGAAGTTTCCGCTCTGGATCGGGATGGTTACGATGGTTGGCATAAGCGTGCCGCTCGGTTATTATCTTGTTTTTCATCTGGATATGGGACTGGCGGGCATTTGGCTGGCTATTGCGACGGATGAGTGGTTGCGCGCGGTCATTATGTATTTCCGGTGGAAGAGCCGGAAGTGGGAACGGCATGCGCTGGTGAAACCGGACTTTGTAGAGCATACGGCCTCGCATTAATGGCAGAATGGGTCTTGCGGGCGGACATACGCTTGCCGCTCATCCTGTTATGAAGTGTTGAGGCTGCGAAGCTAGGGAGGCTGGCTACGTATGGATTACGCTAACAATGATGGTCAGGATATTGCGAGCATTTGCTTGCTGGCGGGCAAGATTATTTTGCAAAATGGCGGGGAAACGTACCGGGTTGAGGATACGATGGTGCGGATCGCCGGGGCTTACGGCGTGGCTAATGCTTATAGCTATGTGACGCCCACGGGCATTATTTTTGCGCTGGATGGCGCTGCGCAGTCGACGAGGCTTGTCCGGATTTCGGAACGCTCGACGAATTTGAAGAAGGTGACGCTCGTCAATGATATTTCCAGGCGCATCTGCCAAGGGAACCTTCAGCGTCATGAAGCTTATAAGCAATTGCAGGATATTGAGCAGGCGGCGGATGATTATCCGGCGTGGCTCAAGGTGCTGGTTGCCGCTATCGCAAGCGGCTGCTTCCTAATTATGTTCCGCGGCAGCTGGAACGACTTTCTTCCGGTGGCGCTTGCGAGCGGCATCGGCTTCTTGTGCTTGCTGACGCTGCACCGCATTATGCCGATTACTTTTTTCGCGAGCTTCTTGTCGGCGGTTATTAGCGGTTCGCTGGCTGTCCTGATGGTATGGCTTGGCTTTGGGCACAATTTGGATAAAATCATTATCGGCTCAATTATGCCGCTTGTGCCCGGCCTTCATATTACGAATGCGGTAAGGGACTTAATGGCGGGGCATCTGGTTTCCGGCTTGTCCAAGGGAGCGGAGGCTTTTCTCATTGCTTTTGCCATCGGTGCTGGCATTGCTTTCGTGCTGTCCGTTTATTCGTAGCTTGAAAAGGAGGGAGAAACGATGGTTGTACAGCTGCTTGAACAGCTTGCCGTCAGCTTCGTGGCCTGCGCGGCCTTCAGCCTGATCTTCGGTGTGCAGAAGCATCGCCTGGTGCAGTGCGGTCTGGTTGGCGCATCGGGGTGGCTTGCATATACCGTGTGCAGCATGCTGGATATGAGGACGATTCCCGCGACACTGCTGGCTGTTTGTGTAGTGACGATTATTAGCCAAATAATGGCGAAGCATTATCGCACGCCAATCATCGTTTTCAGTGCGGCGGGCATTATTCCCCTTGTGCCGGGCAAAATCGCCTATGATGCGATGCGTCACATTGTGCAGGAGGAATACGTCATAGCTGTCGAGCTAGCTATGCAGGCTTTCATGATTTCTGGCTCCATCGCTATCGGGCTCGTATTCTCCGAGGTTGTTTATCTTATATTTCGCAGATCGCCGCGATCATCCTGACAATAATAATGCCTCTTGCTTATGCTGCTTCGCAGCAGGGCAAGAGGCATTTTGTATATTTGGACGCGCTTTAAACTTGCTTAGTCTAGTCTAACCTAGCCTAGCCTAGCCAAAAGTGCTACGCCTGCGTAGTTGCATAGCGTCCGCGCAGCGATTGCGCCATGGCTTCAATCTGCTGAGGCGACGGCATCTGGAGCCTAGCCGCCGCTGCGGCAAGACCATCCGCCGTCTGACCGCTGCGGATGATTTGCTTGACGGCGTCTGCGAAGCGCTCCGCGCCGCCGCCCTGCGCCAAGCCGACCAGCTCTTCGAGGCTGGCCGTGCTGCTGCTCTCTACGAGCGGATGCGCGCCGGGCTCGGCATCGCCCGCTGCCCGCTCATAGAAGGAGCGGACTAGCGCCGCCCGCTCCTGTCCTGCGCCTTCGGCGACGATGAACGCCTGCACGATATAGGCGTGGGCCTGGCGGCGCTGCGCAATGCCGCAAAACTTAAAGCCGTCGATGCTGAGGTCGAAATCGCCCGGACAATACGCCCCGGCGATTTCGCCTTTATCGACTGGCACGCCAGCCCCGGCAAGCGCGGAGCGAATGAGGCTGTACATCAGCTCAAAATCCTGATGAAAATGAAAGTCGAGCGTGTTCGCCTTAGGCAAAATAAGCGAAATATTGACGACGCCCGGATCAAGCGGCACTGCTGCGCCGCCAGAGTTGCGCACCGCCGTCTTGTAGCCGAGCGATTCAAGCCAGCGGGAGGCGTCGCCCGCCAGCGGCAGCCTGCTGTCGCGCAGGCCAAGTATAAAGGCGCGCTCGTGGCGCCAAATATGGCATATCGCTGGCCCGCCCTGCCCTGTGCTGCGGCACAGCAGCTCATCCAAGGCGAAGGGATAAAGCGGATCGGTCTGCGAATAATCGTTCATCCGGTCAAGCAGCAGCAGATTTTGCAGTCCGGGAACCGGACTTGCTGGCTGGATTGTCATCGTGAGCTGCTCCTCTCTAGGCTTCCTGTTCCTCCATCATACTAAGCGGCGGGGCTAGAAGTCCAGCCTGACTCTATAGAGGAGCGGAAGCAAAAAGGCAAGCTGTTGAATATATTATTTTAAAATATAAGTCTTTATAAGTTTCACCCTTATGGTAGGAAGGAGTGATAGAGTGGACATGGACTTGCTGCGAACGGTATTCCCTGCAAAGCAAAAGGATGGGCATACGCTAATTGGCGAATACACCGTCGGTGAACCGAATGTTTTCTCCTGGGGGGAGGGAACGAAGCTGACAGTCGGCAAATTTTGCTGTATTGCCGGTGGCGTTTCAGTCATGCTCGGAGGGAACCATCGTACGGATTGGGTATCGACGTATCCGTTTACTTCCTTTCTTTCGAAGCATTTGCACATTACCGGCCATCCGCAAACGAATGGTGATGTCGTCATCGGCAACGACGTTTGGATCTGCACGCATGCGACCATTATGTCTGGCATTACGATTGGCGATGGGGCGGTCATTGGCATGAATGCGACGGTAACGAGAGATGTTCCGCCTTATGCGATCGTAGGTGGCAATCCGGCGAACCTCATCCGTTATCGCTTCAGCGATATCGTCATTGCCAGGCTGCTGCGTATCAAATGGTGGGATTGGCCGCCGAAACGTATTGAGAAGGTGGTGCCGCTCATCGCGTCGCACAACATGAAAGCCTTTCTGGATTACTGCGATTCGCATGGCTACTAAGGAAATGAAGGTGTGGGGGAAAAGCAAAAAAAGACGCGGCAGCCAGCACGAACAGCTGCCACGTCTTTTTTTGCTGATTGTGTCTAGGCAGTGGTATGCAAGGGTTCCTCCTTGCAAATGCGAGTCGCCGCCGGCTATCCGGTCGGCGCCACATCCTGAATGACAGGCAGCCGAATTTCCACTTGCGTGCCAATGCCTTTCTTGCTTTGGAATGACATCGAGCCGCGATGATTGGCAATAATCTGATAGCATACCATCAGGCCGAGCCCATTGCCCTCCTCCTTCGTTGTGAAGAACGGCTCGCCGAGCCGCGACAGATTGTCCTCTGTAATGCCGAAGCCATGGTCGGTTATGCGGATAATGATGCCGGTCGAAGGCGTATAGGACAGGTCGATGTCGAGCTCGCCGCCTTCCGGCATCGCTTCGATCCCATTTTTAATAATGTTGACGAATACTTGCTTTAACTGATTGACCTCGCACTTCATTTCAGGTATCTCAGTATCAAAGCGCGTCGTGAACTGGACATTGCTAATGTTGGCCTCGGAATCGAGCAGCATAATGATGCCCCGCATAATTTCATGAATGTTGGCGCGCTGGAAGCGGCTGGCCTGCGGCTTGGCGAACACAAGAAACTCGCTGACGATAAAATTAATCCGGTCCAGCTCAGACAGCATCACATCGATGTAGGCGGGCGCCAGCTGCCCATTTTTCTTCATCAGCTGTACAAACCCGCGCAGCGTCGTTAGCGGATTGCGTACCTCATGGGCGACACCCGCCGCGAGCTGCCCGACGACGGACAGCTTCTCCGAGCGGCGCAGCACCTCTTCCGTCTGCTTGCGCGCTGTAATGTTGCGCGAAATCGTCGCAATCGCAATAATCTGTTCCTGCTCATTGCGAATGGAAGAGACGGTGATGCTCACATCGAGCAGCCTGCCGCTTTTGTCATAACGCATCGTATCGTAATCGGCAACGGAGCCGCCCTGCTGGATGAACTCCAGCATAAAGGTGCCTTCCATTGCAAGCTCTGGTGGTGTGTTGTTAAGCGGTTGGCCAAGGAGCTCCTCCTCCGTCCAGCCATACATTTTCTCAAACGCTTTATTCATCTGAATGACAGAGCCGTGCAGATTGGAGACATGAATTGCATCGGAGGTATGATTGACGAACGATTCCAAATACTGCTTCGTCTGCCGCAGCTCTTCCGCTGATTCGGTCAGCCGATTCATATACGTATGAAGGTTTTGCCCCATGGCATTCACGCGATTAGCTAATACGCCGAATTCATCATTGCTCTTTAAGGAAATACGGGCGCCGAAGTTGCCATTGGAAATTTCATTGACCTTGCTGACGATTTGATTGAGCGAGCGCACCATGAAGCCGGAAATAAAGTAGCTGCACAGCACCGTCGCCAAAATCAGGCCAAGAGATATTGCGCCTTGCGTCAGAACCTGACGCATCAGCGTCTGCTGCAGGGCCGAGTTGTTGAAGGTAATGCTAATGACGTACGGCTTCGATCCCTGGACGGGAATAAAGCTCTTGATGACCTGCTTGCTGTTCAGCTTGCTTTCAATCGTAACGACTTCGTTTTTCTCAATCGCTTTCTGAGTATTTAGGTGATCATTATCCGAATCCTTGTAATAATATTGGCCAAAAATAATGTTGCGAACATCGAGATTATAGACAACGGCCCCATTTTTAATGCTGACAGCAGGCGCTTTGCCGAAGTAGGCAGGATCGAAGCCGGTCACTTCGAGAATATTATTTTTATCACGCAAAATCTGCGCCACGATGGCATCCGCACCATATTTCTTTTTGCTATCCAAAAAAGTTTGCGCATGAATATAAGGATTGATCATATAGTTGGTCGTGCCGTCATAATAGTTGCCCCATTTAAACACTTTTTCGGGGTCGGAGGTGCCGAAGTTGATCGGTCCCGCCCAAAAATGCTCCAGCTTCTGTCCTTCGGGAATCGTGACATTATGCTTCTCGAATAGCTGGGTAAAGGCGGTATACCAGTAGTTCCACGTTTTCGGACTCATATAAAGCTCATCGGGGTTCGTCGAGCGTACCGATAAAATATCGTCTTTCGTCTTGATCCACAGTGTAATGTGATCAACGCCCAGCTCCTTGCTCAGCTGAACCAGCTCACTGTTGCGGACATTTTTAATATCGGGATCGAGCTTGCTTTGTATGGCAATCGCGACAGCGCGCAGCCGCTCCCCCAGCGCGTCCTCCGTCAACTGGCTGTTCTGCTCGGCCGAGGCGATGGAGACGGCTATCTGATTGCCAATAAAGCGCATTTGCTGCTCTGCGTTCTGTTGCAGCTCACCCTTGGAGGACATATAGTAAATCGTAATATTGAGTAGCAAAATCACGGTAACGGTAACCGATATGAGGCAAACGAGCTTCGCTCTGATCGACAAATCCTATTCCTCCTGGCCATGGTCGCGGATGCTTCTGTATTATTTGACATCTTTAAGGCAAATTCCTTGTTTGTGAGAGGAGATAGAGACTATTTTACTGCTTAAAATAAATTTGGAAAATAGTTATAAATGCTCTATATTGGTGTCAAAGAGTCATAAACGGGGGGAGTTGCACGATGTTTAGGCTGAAGAAGAACAATGTCATTGTTTTTCTGCTTGTAAGCGCCATTATTGTTTTGGCAGATGCTCTGCTTATGCAGTCGCTATTATTCGTTCAGCATGCTGAGGTGCTTGGCACTGCCATCGTAGCAGATTTTGTGCTGGTCATACCACTGCTGCTCTATTTTCTTGTCTATCGAAAAATAAAAAAGCCGTTGCTGGGCGTGCTGCCCCTCGCCATTGCAGGCTATTTCGCAATTCTGATGCTGATGCCGAAAACAGACAATGTGGCTGTTGTGATCGCAAAGTATACGCTGCTGCCGCTGGAGCTTGCCTTCATCAGCTATGAGCTATATAAGCTGTACCGTATTGTTAGAGCATTCAAGAGCAATTGGCAGCCGGATGTTCATCCGATGGATACTATGAGGATCAGCCTGCAAACTGTTGTTCGTTCTCCACGCTTAGCCGCATGGCTTCTGCAGGATATATCCGTCGTTTATTACGCCTTTCTCACTTGGCGACGAAAGCCGTATATCCGCTCGGAGACAGCTGTTTATACTTATCATGAAAATTCCAACTCACTCATTATTGTATTGTTTCTCTCAAAAATATTGCTGCTGGAGGGCGCAGTGGTTCACTTTCTGTTGGCGCAATGGTCGCCTTTGGTGGCTTGGGTACTTTCTATAGGAAATGTTTGGTTTATCATTTTGCTGGTGGCAAACTACCGTGCAATGCGCCTGAGCCCGATATTAATGAATGATCGAAGCATCCATATCCAGTACGGCATTCAATTGCGGGTGAAAATCGACATCAATAATGTAGCGTCCGTAAAATTGGTATCGCCAGAGGAGTTGAAGGAACGGAGAGAGAAGGAAGGGCAGGCAGCCATTCAGCCGCACGGTGTGGAGCCGAATGTAAGTATTCGCTTGAAGGAGAACTTAGTGGCCTACGGCTTGTTTAGCAGCCAGCGGAGCGTTCGTGAGGTTTATATCTTTATCGATCAGCCGCAAGTGTTTCTGGCGGATTGCCTCTTTCGCATGAGCATTGCGGAGGATTCGCTGCACGTGGAAGGTTAGAAGGGCTAGCAGCATCAGGCATAAAAAAACCGGCTCCGCTGGTGAAGGGCGATCCCTTCAAGCGGAGCCGGAGGCTCTGGTCTATGCGATTATTGCTCTTTCTTGCGCGACAGCATCGCGAAAGCTCCTACGATAATAAGGGCAATGGCGAGCAGCGGCTGTACGGTGGCAAGTTGTCCCGAGGCAGCGCTCAGCGAGAAGACACCGAAGAACAGCAGCGATAGGACAGTTAAAATGTTGATCGGGATAAGCAGCCACTTGTTGCGGCTGCCAAACCAATAAAATTCAAACAAGCCGACGGCTACCGCCATAATGAAGCCTGGCCACAAAATATGCCATGCCGAGAATAACGTAGAGAGCTGGCAGACGAGTCCAACAGTGAACAAAATGCCTCCCGGAATGAGCAGGCCGACCCCTTTGCCACCTGTCACGCCGAAATACAGCCAGTGGAAAAATAGTCCCAGCGGGATGATGAACATGCTGGCCCAAAAATTTGCGAACACAGCGCCCGCTCCAAATGACTGACCTTGGTTGAAATAAAGAAATACACCAATCAGCATAAGGACAGGGCCGATAATCGATCGCTTTAACATTTTTTGTTATCTCTCCTCTTTTAATTATTTATCCGTTGCTTTTCTTAGCAACAATAGCATAGCACAGGCCCCCGCAGCATGTCGTCATGCTAGAGGTAAAGCCGCAAACTAGACTAAAGTCTAGGCAGCTGGAGGAAACGTCACGGTGTCGACTCTTTTTCACCAAATTTCCTAACAGATATGAGCGAAAAAGCAGCGTCATGGGCCAGCCCATGTTCGCATATTTATCATAATATGCTACGATGGGCATAGGCATGTAGCTTCTAGCGGAGCTTCTGGCGAAGTCTCGGGACGAAGCCGGGTTAAATTGATGGAAAGAAGGAACGGAAATGATCATTATTAAGACCGAAGCGGAAATCAACCGCATGCATGAGGCGGGTAAAATATTGGCGGAATGCCACAGGCAAATTGCCAAGCTCATTCAGCCTGGCATCACGACGCATGAAATCGACCAGTTTGCGGAAAAGTTTATGAAGCAAAATGGCGCAACGCCGGAGCAAAAAGGCTATAACGGCTATCAATACGCGACCTGCGCTTCTACAAACGATATTATTTGCCACGGCTTCCCGAAGAAGGAGAAGCTCAAAGAAGGCGATATCGTGACCATCGACATGGTCGTCAACCTGAATGGCTGGCTTGCGGATTCCGCATGGTCTTATGCGGTTGGCGAAGTGAGTGATGAAGCGAAGCATTTGCTGGCGGTGACGGAAAAATCGCTGTATCTCGGCATCGAGCAAGCGCTGATCGGCAAGCGGATTGGCGATGTGTCTCACGCGATTCAGTCTTATGCTGAGGCGGAAGGCTTCTCGGTCGTGCGTGATTTTATCGGCCATGGAATTGGGAAGGACATGCATGAAGACCCGCAGGTGCCTCACTATGGACCACCGGATAAAGGGCCAAGAATTAAAGAGGGCATGGTATTCACGATTGAGCCGATGCTGAATGCAGGCACGTATTTCAGCAAGCTGGATTCCGATGGATGGACGGCGCGGACGCGCGACGGAAGGCTGTCGGCCCAGTACGAGCATACGATTGCGATTACGAAGGATGGCCCGCTTATTTTGACCCAACAATAGAACTTTACATGTATGTAACGCGAAGAGGGAGAAATCCCTCTTTTTTTGCATGACAAAAATGGTTAATTCATCTAAAATAAATGGAATGATGGGAATGATCGTCCAAAAGCTCGACCTACATAACGTGATCATTACATGATTTTAGTCATTTTGGGGAGGGTATTCATTTGTTGAGATCGTCAGTCGTATGGAGAAATGCTCTATCTATTGCGGTTACTGTAGGCTTGGTCGCAATGCCCTTTACTGCAACAGCGGCATCTGAGAACAGCAGCACAGTGAAGCTGCGTATTATGGAAACGACCGATTTGCATGTGAACATGGTGAACTATGATTATTTTGCGGACAAGCCGACCGATGAGTACGGCTTTGCCAAAACAGCGACGCTCATCAAGCAGGCGCGCGAAGCGGCGACGAACAGCTTGCTTTTTGACAATGGCGATCTGATTCAGGGCAACCCGCTTGGCGATTACACGGCGGTTATCAATCCATTGAAGCAGGGCGAGACGCATCCGGTGTATAAAGCGATGAATTTGCTCGATTACGATGCTGGGAATTTGGGCAACCACGAGTTCAACTATGGGCTGGATTTTCTGAATAAATCGCTTGCGGGGGCAGATTTTCCTTACGTCAATGCGAACATCTATGTGGATGACAAAGATAAAGACGAGTCAAACGATAAAAATCTGTTCACGCCTTATTTGATTTTGGACAAGGAAGTGAAGGATGAGAGCGGCGCCACACATAAGCTCAAGGTGGGCGTTATCGGCTTCGTTCCGCCGCAGGTGATGCAGTGGGACAAGGCGAATCTCGAAGGCAAGGTCATTGCCAAGGATATTATCAAAACGGCGGAGAAATTCGTTCCGGAGATGAAAGCGAAGGGCGCGGACATTATTGTAGCGATTCCCCATTCCGGCTTTGAGGATATTCCGCAGGCTGAAAATATGGAAAACTCCGTGCTGTATCTCAGCAAGGTCAAGGATATTAACGCAATTTTGTTTGGCCATGCCCACAAAGTATTCCCGGACAAGTCGTTCGAGGGCAAGCAGGGCGTTGATTTGGAAAAAGGAACGATTAACGGCGTGCCTTCCGTCGAGCCTGGCTTCTGGGGCAATAATCTCGGCATTATTGACCTTGATCTGTTGCTCACAGACGGCAAATGGTCGGTTGTGGACTCCAAGGTGGAGGTTAAGCCGATCTTTGATGCGGTGAACAAGCAGCCGCTTGTAGAAGCGGATCAAGCGGTGCTGGACGCCGTAGAAGATGACCATGAGCATACGCTCGATTACATTCGCGGCCCAGTAGGCAAGACGACGGCGCCTATCAATAGCTGGTTCGCGCTCGTACAGGATGATCCATCGATCCAAATCGTAACGAATGCGCAAAAATGGTACGTAGAAAAGCAAATGCAAGGCACGGAATACGAGGGTATTCCGGTATTATCCGCAGGAGCGCCGTTCAAGGCAGGCGGACGCCAAGGCCCGAACTACTACACAGATATTGCTGCAGGCGATATTGCGATCAAAAACGTAGCCGATCTGTATCTGTACTCCAACACCGTTAACGCTGTATTAGTAACAGGCGCCGAGCTGAAGGAATGGCTGGAATGGTCCGCTGGACAATTCAACCAAATCGATACCAAGTCGACAGCGAAGCAGGAACTGGTCAATCTGGATTTCCCAACCTACAACTTTGATGTCATTGACGGCGTAACGTACCAAATTGACGTGACACAGCCAGCCAAATACGATGCTAAAGGCACAACCGTTCATGAAAAATCGAGCCGGATCGTCAATCTGCAATTTGGCGGCAAAGCGATTGATCCGAAGCAGAAATTCATCGTAGCGTCGAATAACTACCGGGCATCGTCGAGCAAGTTTGCTAACCCGGATGGCAAGCGAATTGTTTTGGCATCGCCGGACGAGAACCGTCAGGTTGTCATTGATTACATTCGCTCCAACAAGACGATTAACCCTGCTGCCGACGGCAACTGGTCGCTTGCGGCGATCAAAGCGGACGTCAACGTTTCGTTCAAAACGTCGCCTGCTGCCAAGACGCTCGCGGATTCGCTCGACGCGCTGTCGTATGTAGGTCAAACCGATGATGGTTATGCGGAGTTCAAGATTAATTTGTCAGCTGGCGCGACAACGCCAACGACTCCAACAACACCAACAACGCCTACGAAGCCAACTGAGCCGGGACCAACGAAGCCGACAACGCCAACGACACCGACGAAGCCTGCTCCGACGACGCCTACCAAGCCGGCGACCGGTACGACGCAGGATACGGTGTATATCGTGAAGAGCGGCGACACGCTGTACCGCATCGCGCTGAATCATGGCACGACATGGCAGAAGCTTGCCGCCTATAATAAGCTGGCGAACCCGGATCGCCTGTCCATTGGCCAGAAGATTTTGATTCCGGCAGCGCAATAAGCAGAGCTTAGTCTCGCTTGCCTGGGGGCTAGCCATTTGAGAAGAAACACCCTTTCGACATTCGTCCTTGCAGCCCCTGGGTTTCCACGGCTGTTTGGATGAACGCTCGAAGGGTGTTTTTTAATTGTACAAGGGAAGTCCGCTCAAAGCGGAGTCTGGTCTGGAGGACACAGATGACGTTATTTTGTCTAAACCACGGGGTTTGCAAGTGTTCGCGGACTCAGGAGCCGCTATTGGTTCCCAATTCCCTGTTTTAACGCCATGATCAAGGGATTAGCGGATTTCCTGTCCGCTCATATGCCAAAATCGCTCGAAACGCTCAAATAGCGGAATGTCAGTCCTCCAAGAAAAGAGAGAGAATCGTGTCCGTGTAGCTGACAATAATCGGAGCCTCTACGGTAGGGATATATGACTATAATCATTTTAATCATCTTGATTTTCTCCCTAAGGGGGAGTTGAATCCAAGCGCTGCCGTTTCTCCAGATGGCCAATGTAAAATTCGGACTTATTACTATAATGGGCTATTTTATAGAACGGCGCGAGCCGAAGCTGTGGATATAGAGAGTGGGAAGAGCAAGACTATCTACTTTAATGATTATGATCGCAGTCCGGCTGTTCAGTGGATAGGCAATAGTGTGGTGAAAATTGGCAGAGAAACGTTAGATGTTTCGAAAAATGAGGTTTTTGACTTTCGCGATAATTTGCAAGCAAGTAAAACGCTGCCCCCGCAAGGAGGAATATAGCGCTTTGAGGCGCGCTGAAAAACAGATGATCTAGAGCTAGATAGCTCTAAATCATCTGTTTTTTGTGGAGTGGCTATGCCCGTGGGGCTGGACTAGCTCGTCGTTGTGAATGAAAAATGCTTATTCATATTGTTGTCATCCGTCCATTGGATGGCGTCGGCGCCATTGTCGGAGGAGCCGCCCGTAATGTAAAGCACTTTGCGGCTTTTGACGTTCATGATTTTGAAATAACCGCTTCCGGCGCTTAAAATGCGGAATTGCTGATTGAGCCCGCCGTTGCTCGTATATTGAATGACAGTAGCGCCATCAGCAACCGAGCTGCTGGTAATATCCATGACTTTGCCGCTGTTGCGGTTCTTGATCGTGTAATAGCGTCCTCCAACGTCAGTGAACTGCCAGTGCTGGCTTGTCCAACCGCCATCGGTGTATTGCTCGATCTGCACGCCGTCCGTCGTGCCGCCGCTAGTGACGCCAAGGAGCTTGCTGCTGGCGCGATTCGCGATTTTGTACCAGGACGTTGTATTGACAGGCGGCGCTACAGTACCGGTGGCGCTGCCTGTCGCCGCATCAATCGTAAGCTGGTCGGCCCAGTCCAGCGTCATGGTAGTAGACGAAGGGAAGGTAATTGGCAGCCACACATACTCTGAGGTGTTGACCGCACCGCCCCAAGCGCCAGCCCAGCGGTCGCCCATGTAAAGAAACGAAGTAGTGGATGAGCCCTCAATAGGCAGCACATACGTAGATTGCGAGTTGTAGGTATTGCCATTGCCGACGTTCGTCAGGCCGCTCCAAGTACCGGAAATGCTGCTGGCCGTCGCATATTTCGCCTGGTTCGGCGCCCAGCCAGTCGCTCCGGAGGTGACGAGGAAGTAGGTGCTGCCCCGCTTGAACATGGCAGGCGCTTCGCGGTATTGGCCAACCCACAGAGTGGAGACGAGCGAATCTACGCCAAGGAAGTCGGAGGTCAGGCGATAAATATTTAAATCGGCGTTGACGCGGGTAGCGGAGATGAGATAGGCGGTGCCATTGTCGTTGTAGACCGTCATATCACGGGAATCGTAGTTCAGCGGACGGAAGCTGCCGTGATACGTATAGGGGCCTTCAATGTTGGTGGAGGAAGCGACAGCGACCTGTGCATCGCCGTAGTCTACGCCGTTTTCCTTATGCATCCACATCACATATTTATTCGTAGCCGCATTATAGATGACTTTGGGGCGCTCAATGTTGGCGGTTGCCAGCTCGGGCGACGAGGTTTTGCTGAGAACATTGGCACGAAGCTCCCAGTTTTTCAGATCTGCTGAGCGATAGACGGAAACGTAATTGACGCCGTCGCGATTTTCGCCAAACCAGTAATAATAGCTGCCTGATTTGAGAATTCCGCCTCCATGAGCTTGAATCGGGTTGCCAGCGGTGTCTTTGAACTGAATGCCATTGTCGAACGTTACAGGAGCAGCGGCCGCAGGAACGGTCATAAGAGTAAGAGCCAAAGCGACGGTGAGCACATACGCGAGCAAAAGCCGGGACTTGCTTTTCATCATAAAAAACCTCCTTGGAATGTGATGAGGCAATCGCAAGCATCGGCGTAAGCATGGACCGCATAGCTGCTCGGAGCCCGGCTTAGGCTTAACTCGGGTTATGGGGTTGATTAGGTGAATAACGAGAAAAAGTAAGCGCTTGCAAATAAAATTGTACAACGACGATGAGGGAAAAGCATCCTATTATTTTTACTTATTTTGGTGGGTAAGCAGTGTATGGAGGGGCATCGCGGCATTTGACGTGAAACCGCTATCGCGGTACGCTAAAAGCAAAATAAAGCCGCCATGCGGTACGGCGATGATTGAGGCGGACAGGGGAGCAGAAGGATGGGAAACAGCCGCGCGAATTGGCGCAATGTCGGGATTTTCGCTCATGTCGATGCAGGCAAAACGACGACGACGGAGCATATGCTGTATGTCAGCGGACGCACGCGGACGCTAGGCAGTGTCGATACAGGAACGACGATAACGGATTCCATGGAGGTTGAGCGGGCAAGGGGCATTTCGGTACGGGCAGCGATGACCGCATTGGAGTGGTGCGGTACGCATGTGCAGCTGGTCGATACGCCAGGACACGTCGATTTTCTCTCGGAGGTGGAGCGTGCGCTGCGGGTAATGGATGGCGCTGTCCTGATCGTGTCCGCAGTGGAGGGCGTGCAGGCGCAGACGGAGCTGATCTGGAATGCTCTGCGCAAGCTGCGCATCCCTACGCTGATTTATATCAATAAAATGGACCGCGTCGGCGCTGATTGCGAAGCGGTGCTTGCCGATATTCGCAGCTATTTGACGGCGGATCTGCTCGCGGTGCAGCGTCCGCTTGGCAGCGAGCAGCAGTTCGCTGGCGCGGAGGATTTGTGGGCGGAGGGCGCGGATGCAGATGCGCGCACGGCGCTCTTTGAGGCGCTGGCGGAGCAGGATGAGCGTCTGCTGGAGCGGTATGTCAGCGGCGAGGCAGTGCCGCTGGCGGAGTGGCGGGCGGAAGCCGCCGCGAAGGCGCGCCGTGCGGAGGTTTATCCGGTGCTGTACGGCGCATCGAGCAAAGGCATTGGCGTGCAAGCGCTGCTGGACGCGATGATCGAATATTTGCCAGCGCCGGGCGGAGAGGCGGAGGCGCCGCCTTCAGGCATTGTTTTTAAGATTGAGCGTGACAAGGTGATGGGCAGGATGGCTTACATCCGGCTATATCAAGGGAAAATCCGCAATCGCGATGTCGTTCGCAATTTTACGCAGCAAATGGATGAGAAGGTGACGCAAATTCGCAAAATGGACGGCTTCCGCTCCGAGGACGCCGGAGAGCTTGCGGCTGGCGGCATTGCTGCCGTATGCGGCATGTCGCATGTGCGGATCGGCGATATTATCGGCAGCCCGGATGCCGTTCCCGAAGAGGCGCGGCTCGCTGTTCCGCTGCTGACCGTTCAAGCCCATTGGGGCGATGCCCAGCATTATCCGGCAATGGTACAGGCGCTTACGGAGCTGTCCGATGAGGACCCGCTGCTCAATGTGCAGTGGCTGCAGGACGAGCGGGAACTGCATGTGAAAGTAATGGGCCCGATACAGCTGGAAATATTGACGAGTGTTATCGAGCAGCGGTATGGACTTGCGGTGCGCTTCGGTCAGCCATCTGTTATTTATAAGGAAACGCTTGAGGAAGTGGGGGAAGGGTATATTTCCTATTTAATGCCCAAGCCTTGCTGGGCGGTATTGCGGTTTCGGATGGAGCCGGGCGAGCGTGGAAGCGGGCTGCAATATGCTTCGGTAGTACGTTCCGAGGATTTGCTGCCGCAATACCAGAGCGAGGTGGCGCGGCGCGTGCCGGAGGCATTGGAGCAAGGGCTGTACGGCTGGGAGGTCGTTGACCTGAAAGTGACGCTGATTGAAGGGCAGCATCATGTGTGGCATACGCATCCGCTGGATTTTGCGGTGGCGACGCCAATGGGCATTATGAATGGGCTCGCTTCGGTAGGCACCCGTCTGCTGGAACCGATTCTCCAGTTCCGCATCGTCGTGCCCGAGGAGGCGGGAGGCCGGGTAATGAACGACCTGTCGTTAATGCGCGGCACATTCGGTGCACCCGTGCTGCATGGCGACAGAATGATTATCGAAGGGCGCGTACCCGCAGCGACTTCGCTGGAATACGCGGTGGAGCTCAGCTCGCTGACGAAAGGACGCGGGACGATTGCCACCTTTTTCGCTGGCTATGAGCCCTGCCCGCTTGATGTGAAAGCCGAGCGCCAGCGGCGCGGTGTCAATCCGTTGGATCAGTCAAAATATATTTTGAGCGTGCGCAAGGCGCTGCAAAATTAGATACGCTAGAGCTGATCAGATTAAGGATTCAGATTGAAGATGCAGATTAAAGGATCAGATTAAAGGTTCAGATCAAAGATGCAGATTAAGAATTCAGATTAAAGGTTGAGATTAAGAAGACAGATTATGAAGTCAGGTTAAGGATTCTGCTTAAGGGTTCTGTGGAGCAGAAAAAAAGGATAACCTAAAAAGTCCTCACCCCTTTATGTAAAGAAGGGGCGGGGATTTTCATTGTTCGGCACTAGGGCTAGGGCGTGTATGCAAACGTAAACGAGGCAGACCCTGTTAGAAAACAGCGTCAAACCTAATTTTTCTACTACCGGGTATATCACACCTCATGAATGTGACCATTCGTGCCGATGGACTGCTCTCTGCTCTTCGTTTAAGAGGGATGCACCCTGCACAAAGATAGATTTGGCGGACACAGCAGCAGCTATTTCATCTAAATCAAGGGCTATGGCACAGTCTGCGGACTCAGGAGCCGTTAATTCGCTGCAAATGGCCATTTTGCTGGGGTGAAGAGGGTAATAACGGATTTCCTGTCCTCTTACGGCCAGAAATCCAATCATAAGCCAGAATAGCGGAACCTCAGTCCTCCAAAAAAGGAGTGAGCATCCTAAGCTGCGTACCAACTGGGTACCAAATACGTACCAATGGCGGCCAGGCTGCATACAAGCTGCGTACCAACTGGGTACTAACTGCGAACCAACGGCGGTTAAGCTGCATACCAGCGGCATACAAGCTGCGGGATCCAAGCAAACGTGTTTTCAACTGCATTTGCATCTTGTGGCTACCTAGCCATGATCGTCTGATGATATTGGCATCGAAAAAGCGCAAAGCAAGGCGCGGCAGGCTGAATCTGGTTTGCGCACGCCCCCTAGCGCCACATGATGAACAGCAAAGACAATATAGACAGCAGAATCGACGTTATGGTCATGGCGAGCAACGGGCGAAGCGCGCGGGAGCGCAGCTCCCTCAAGTTGACGTTCAGCCCTAGCCCGACCATAGCCATCGTCAACAGGATGGTTGTAATCGTGGACAGGATGCCTAAGGTCCGAGCGGAAAGTTCCAGCGTCGTGCCTGCAGTCATACTCCCGAACAAGCTGAGGGCGATGAAGCCGAGCAAAAACCATGGGAATTCAGGCTGGGCCTTCATCTCTTGGGCGCTAGCCCCCATCCCGCGGTGGCGGCGGCGGTTCATGATTGCCATCAGTATGAAGCTGACGGGAACGAGCAAAAACACGCGGCTCAGCTTCGCCAGCAGCGCCAGGGCGACAGCATCTTGCCCGGCCGGCTCTGCGGCAAGCGCCACATGGGCAATTTCATGCAGGCTGATGCCTGCCCAAATGCCGTATTGCTCCGCAGTCAGCGGCAGCAGCGGCTGGAGGGCGGTGTAAGCGAGTGCGGCAATCGTGCCGACCAACGCAACGAGCCCGACGCTTGCGGCTGTGTCCTCGCCGCGAGCTTTAAGAATCGGCGATACAGCCGCAATGGCTGCCGCACCGCAGATGCCTGTGCCGATTCCGAGCAATAGCGACAGCGGCATATCGGCTTTGAGCTTGCGGGCGACAAGCAGGGTGAAGAGGGTGGAGAAGAGAATGGTGGCTGCGGCTTGCAGCAGCAATCCGGTCCCCTGCTCCAGCAAAACGGTCATATTCAGCTTGAGCCCAAACAATATAATCGCAAGCCGCAGCAGCTGCTTGGAGGAAAATTGGATGCCAGCGCGGAGAAAAGCCGGATATCCAACGACTTGGCGAAAAAGCACAGCAGCGATTACGGCAATCGCCATAGGCCCTATGCGGCTGAAGCCGGGAAGCATGGCGAGCGCATAAGCAGCGGAGGCAAAAGCAGCTGTCAGCGCAACCCCGCCCAGCCAAGCCGCAGCATGCCCCTTGGCGTGCCTGCTTAACGCTCCCTGCGGCTCCGTCTTTTCCGAAGAGGGCTGCCTCATCATCATCGCGTTTATTTCTGCTTTCATAGCTGTCACCTCATCCTTATCCTGTAAGCGAAAAGCCCGCTGCTACTTCTTCCGACGCCGATGCCGCCAATAGCGGGCGCATGCTTCCTGCTTGTTTTATAAATTAAGCATAAGGAATAGCTTACGATAAGAAAAATAAATTGTTATGATTATAATCATAACTAAATACTTATGGTATTTTCATAAATAGAAAAGACAACAGATGGAGAGAGAGGAGCGTGTTTAAACGATGGATCAATCCCTGCTCGTTTTTATTGCGGTTGCTGAGGAACGGAGCTTCACTCGCGCAGCGGAAGCGCTGCATATGACGCAGCCAGCAGTCAGTCAGCATATTCAGTCGCTGGAGGCGGATTTAGGCACCAAGCTGCTGGATCGCAGCAGCAAGTACGTCCGATTGAATAAAGCGGGTGACATCGTGTATCGCCATGCGAAGGAAATCAGCGGATTGCATGCGAAAATGCAAAGTCTGCTGGGTGACCTGCTTCACACGGCAAGCGGCGCGCTGTCGATCGGCGCAAGCTTCACCTTTGGCGAGTATGTGCTGCCGCATATGATAGCCTGTTTGCGGGTGCGGTATCCGCTTATTACGCCCACAATTACAATCGGCAACACGAAGGACATTGCGGCGCTCGTTGCAGCCCGCCAGCTGGATATTGGAATCGTAGAGGGTGCGGTGCCGGAGCAGGACAAGCTGCAATGCGAGCCTTTTGCCAAAGATGCGATGTATGTCGTTGTTGGCGCCAGGCATCCTTACGCGCGGCAGCATGATATAGAGGCTGAGGCGCTGCTGGGCGAGCATTGGATTATGCGGGAGGAAGGCTCGGGAACGCGGACGGCAATGGAAAAAATGTTCGAGCAATACGATATTCGGCCGCTTAACCCTATGGCGTTTGGCAGCACGCAAATTATTAAGGAGTCTGTGGAGGCGGGTCTGGGCATCTCTTTGCTGTCAGAGTGGGCTGTGCGCAAAGAAATTTCGCTCGGGACGCTGAACAGGCTGACCATCGATGGCCAGCCTGTTCAGCGAGATTTTTCGATTATTACGCTGCGCGATGCTTTTCATACGAAAGCGGCGGAGCTGTTCATTGAAATGGTACGTGCCCGCGAAGGCATGCCGCAGCAGCCGGCTTAGGAATACCCGGGTCCAGCAGCGATAGGGCAACATCCTCTTATGAAAAATAGCCCCTGCCACCCGGCCCATAACCGGCTGCGCTGCCTTGAGCGCACACCATGGCATGTTCCCCTTCAAGCTTATCGGCTAACTTAGCCGGTATAGCGCAAATGGCTCGCCATGCTTAAATCGCAGGCTGATTTCATCCAGCCGCTCCATGACGGCCGGCTCAGGCTGAAGGCTGGCTGAAGCCAGATTGGCCTCCAGCTGCGCTGTGCTCGTCGCGCCGACGATAACGCTTGCCACGGCGGGCTGCTGCATAAGCCAGTGCAGGGCAAGCACAGCTGGCGTGCAGCCAGCTTCGGCCGCAAGCTCGCCGACTTGGCGGCTGAGCGTGAAGCCTTCGCCGGTGAAGAAGCGGGCGAAGTCCGGATTTTTGTCCAAGCGCGACCCTTCCGGCGCGCTTTGCTGCTCGCTGTATTTTCCGGTCAGCAGGCCGCCGGCAAGCGGAAAATAAGGGATAATGCCGACGCCTTGGTCGAGGCATAGCGGCGTAATGTCGCGCTCCGGCGTCCGGTCGGCGAGCGAATAGCTGGTCTGAATCGACACATAGCGATTCAGGCCAAGGCGGTCGCTGATGCCGAGTGCCTTCATCAGCTCCCAGGCCGCATAGTTCGATGCGCCGATGTACCGGACTTTGCCGGCGCGCACCATATCATCGAGCGCCCGCAGCGTTTCTTCCAGCGGCGTCTCCGGATCGAAGGTGTGGATTTGGTATAAATCCACATAATCCGTCTGCAGCCGTCGCAAGCTTTGCTCCAGCTCCAGCTGCAAATGATAGCGGGACGAGCCGCGCTCATTCGCACCGCTGCCGCGCGGCAGCCCGGCTTTGGTGGCAATGACGGCCTCATGCCTCCGTCCTTTAAGCGCTTCGCCGATAATCGTCTCGGATGCGGTGCCCGAGTAAATATTGGCAGTATCCAGAAAGTTTATCCCACTGCCAAGCGCAGCATGTATAATGGAAATAGAGTTTTGCTTATCCGCCCGCGAGCCGAAGGAATTAGTTCCAAGGCCAAGAGAGGATGCTTTCAGTCCACTAGTGCCAAGACGTTTATAGATCATAAGCTAAAGTCACTCCGTTCAACATTTAATTGGTTCCTTTAGGCAGTAGCTTGCTCTTCTGCTGCTCCAAGGCGATCTTTTTAAATACAATAATTTATAAGTTCTTTAAAAATACGATTTTATTTCACTATAGCATAAGAATGCGGGGGACGACGATGCAAAGAGTGATAGCGCGGGCACAGCTGCTTGCAGATGAAGAAATGAAAGCGCTCGCTTCTGTAGAACGCTTGAGAGAGCAGCTGCTTCCTTGGATTGAGCAGGGCAAGTTTATGACAGCTGCTTTATTTAAATGGGAGCGTAATCTTTTCTTATACGTAGAGAGTCTGATCGATGAACCGCCAGCGCCCGAGGAGCTCATGCGTGATTTGAGCCGTTACTTGGAGCCATGGCCGGGCCAGGCTGAGAAGCGCTTATGGATTCCGATGATTGATGTTTTTCATTTCAATGCGCCAGCAAGCCCGGAGCATTGGCGGCGCAAGGAAGCGGTGGAGCGGCGTGTCGGGCGCGTGGCGCATTTGAAGCCGGAGATGGTGGCGAGCTACATTTATTATCACTACCAGCTGCAGGAGGAGCATGCATTTCATGGACCCAAATATGAAATCATCGCGCTGCACGAAAATTTGCTATTCGGTTATCAGGAGTTTCCAGCTATCGTGGAGGAGCCGGTGCTGCCGCGCAAGCTGAAGACAAACGGAACGCCTGCGGACTGGAGCGAATCGCGAATGGATTTGCATTTTCAGCCATGGCCCGATGGTCATTTGTATTTCAAGCCGGTGGAAACTTGGTTTGCTTTGGGTGAATAAGGAACAAACTGACAAAATTCATCATAATTTTATGAAAAATGATTAGTTAGAATTAAGGGAATCTTAAGATAAATCATGTATAGTAAAGGTACAAGCTGTTTAGGCAGCATTCGAAGCCGGGAGGGGACCTGTTATGCGTGAGCCAGTCACTTATTCCGTAGTCATTCCTGTGTATAATGATGAGCAAATGCTTTACGACACCTACAAGCGGCTAAAACGAATTATTCCGCCTATTGGCGAGAATTACGAATTGATTTTTGTAAATGACAACAGCACCGACCGCTCAGCAGATATGCTTCGAGTCTTTTGTGCAGCCGATATTCGGGTACGTGCGATCCATTTCGCCACCAGCTTCGGCTATGAGGCGGCTGTTGCCGCAGGAGCCGATCATGCCTCTGGCGAACAGAAGATCGTTATGGAGGTATCTGACCGCTTCCGCAGCGTTAGTGCAGGATTGCAAGGTGCTTCTCCGTTTTATGTTGTACGGGCTAAGGAAGGCTTTACCCATTCCCCTCTTTGGGATTTTGCTTCGGAGAGTGCCGCATGCTAATAAATAGAACAGCTGGATGGTTTTTTGTTCGCAAAAAATAACCCTCGCCTTATTAGGCGAGGGTTATTTTTAACTGGAGTGATGCCATTTATGCATATGCGCAGGTTTGTCCTGATGTGCCCCGTAGAAGAGCGGCTGCTGCGGATCTATTATTGTTCAATGTAAAAGCCGAATGAGTGCAGGTTGTCCGCATTATTGGTCATGGTTAGCGCTTCCGGCAAATCGATTTTGTCAAAGGCGTTGTAGTAAGGAGTTCCAGCAAGCAGCACAATAGCAATGGCAATAGCGAGTCTGCGCACCAACCGCTCGCTTGGGCGGCGATTGAGCTTCGCCTTCGGCAAGGTCACTCTGCTGCTGCGCTCGCCATGAATCATCCAGAGGATGGCAGCGGCGAAGCCAAGCATGGAAAGCGGAATAGTGAGCGGCATCGAATGCAGCGATACGGCGACTGATAAGGTCAGGTAAAAGATCGTTAGCGTACAGAGCGACAACAGCTGGTAGGGCAAAATGAATGCGGGCTCTGAAGCGCGATACAGCATGCGCACAGGCAATGGATCGCTGGACTTCCGTCCTGTGTTTTTCCGCATTCTGAGCAGCTTCGGCATGCTTCTGACCCACAGCAGCGCTAGTGACAGAGTCAAGATCGGTACACAGATGAGCATGCCCAAATCGTAATCCGGAGGGAGCTTGACGGCCATGGTGACGACTCCGCCCAATGCGGCTGCTGTTGGGATGGACAGCACAATTGTCCAAATTAACAAGTTTTTGGCACGCTGGTGCAGCTGCTGCTCGGATTTGCTGTAGAGCAGGGAGGAGGCCTTATTGCCGGCAATCCAAGACAACAGCAGCGCTAGGAATAAACAACCAAGCGTAAGATGAACCAAGGTGATATACAAAATAGCTTACCTCCCAGTATAATAATAACTAGATATATTTTATCGCCTGCGAGCTCCTCGCTATAACAGTCTCTGGTTCAGGTAGTACCTAGACTTTAGACGAGGGAATATCAGGAATGGTTGCTTTATACTACAAGAGTAACCGATTTGAGTCTGGAGGTGAAGAAGCTGCTCGAGCTGCATGATATTATACCGTATTTTTTCTCTGTAAGCATTATCTGCACGTTCGCTTATGCAGCGTATTTCACTTTTCATGCTGCAAGCGAACCGTCCCGCTGGTCGAAGGACAAGGTCCATACGCCAGCACCTGAGCGTATTTTGCCAACTGTTCAACGGGCTCATACCGTTGCGCTCTGGCTTGTACGAAAAGTAAAAAGAAAAGAAGCGCCTGATGGTGATCCCACAGATTGCAGCTCCTCGTTTGTGAAGCAACATCCAAACAAACGAGGAGGATATATATGTTATCTAAATATACAATGGAAATGCTTAAAAAATACCGCTTTATCCTTATTATCGGGCTGCTGCTCATCATTAGCGGCTGTGGTGCGCCGAATGGAACGATTGATTCAGCGACGCCAGGATTTTTCAACCATTACGTTGTTTTCCCCATCTCTTATTTAATTCAACACATTGCGCAGTTTTTTAACGACAGTTTTGGCATGGCGATTATTGCGATTACGTTGCTTATCCGTCTAGCCCTGCTTCCGCTTATGCTTCGCCAATCCAAGAGCCAGCAGGTGATGAAGCAGAAGATGAGCGTTATGCAGCCGCAGCTGAACCAAATTAAGGAAAAATACAAAAACGACAAATCGCCTGAAGCACAGTCGAAAATGCAGAAGGAAACGATGGCGCTGTACGGCGAGCATAAGTTTAATCCGCTTGCCATTGGCTGCCTTCCGATGCTCATTCAACTGCCAATTTTGTCAGGACTGTATTATGCGATCAAAATGACGCCGGAGCTGGCGCAGCATTCCTTCCTCTGGTTCCAACTGGGCGCGCCGGATCACATCCTGCCGTTTCTCGCCGCTGCTATCTATTATGTGCAGTTCCGCGTGTCTCAAATCGGGATTGACCCTGCCCAGCAAAAACAGATGGCGCTGCTTGGTTACATTTCACCGATCATGATGGGCATTTTCTCTTTTACCGCGCCTGCTGCTGTACCTTTGTATTGGGTTGTAGGCGGCGTGTTTATGATTTTGCAGACGATGCTTTCCAAGCGGCTTTACCCAATGCCGACAGTGCCGGCCGCTTCGGCAGTTGAGGCCGCGAAGCCAGCGCCAGTGAAATCCAAAAACAAGAAGCTGCCAGCCAAATCTTAACCCGGTTATGGAATAGACGCTCCAGAGGGCTCTCAACCCTCGGGGCGTTTGTTTTTATTTTTTTGAAGGCATAAGAAAACGGCGGGCAGAAGATTATAAGTCGAAAATCCTATAAAGCACTTTATTATGATACAATAAGTGTAAGGTTTAGTTTGGCATGCGGACAATGGAATGGAAAAAGGAGGCCTTGCACGATGATTAAGCGTTATCCTGCGAACGAGCGGAACTTTTTTGATATTGGTTGGTTGAGGGGCTCACGCAGCTTCTCGTTCGGTGATTATTATGATCCCGATAACGCTCAGTTCGGCGTCATGCGTGTATGCAACGAAGATGAGATTGCGCCGGGCCGCGGCTTCGGAGCGCATCCTCATAGCGACATGGAAATTGTCACCATTGTGTTGAAAGGCCGCCTCAAGCATGAGGATAATTTGGGCAATATGGAGGTTACCTCTGCGGGAGAAATCCAGCGAATGACAGCGGGCTCCGGCATTGTCCATGCAGAATACAATGATTCGGATACCGAAGAAGGACATTTTCTTCAACTGTGGTTTATGCCTCGCGAGCGCGGGCTGACTCCTTCCTATGAGGTGCATCGGTACGATCAGGAGAAGCTGGTCAATGCTTTTCTGCCGATTGTCACGCCGGAAGGAACGAATGGCACAGCGATGATTCATCAGGACATGTCGATTCATCTGGGCCGCGTTGAGGCAGGGAAACGTTTGTATTACAGCCAAAAGGCAGGCCGGCGTGTGTTTCTCATGCTGATTGAGGGCGCTGCCGATGTGAACAATCTTAATATGGTGGCGAAGGACAGCCTTCGTGCGGAGTTTGAACCGGAAATTCTAATCAAGGCGAAGGAAGATACATTCGTCATGCTCATTGATATGCCATAAGGACGGAAGTTTCTGCGCGAGGAGGAGAAAGCGATGAAGGAAACGTTATTAATCAAGCATGCGGTTGGAGGAAGAACCTTTGTAGATTCCAGCAAGCATGGCGTTCATTATCACATTGAGCAGGCTGCTGATTTGTGGGCGTTCACGGTCACTGTGCCGCCGGAGCTTGATTTGGCTAACCTGCTTGCGTGGAAGGAAGAACTGAACGTCTTTCTTTTCCAAGAGCATGAGGATAAGCCAACGGTCAAAATTTGGTTCTATGTACAGGAACAATCTGTCAGCTTTCAAGCTAATGAACGCAAGCTTGCGTTCAAGGCGAAGGCGATGATTGAATATATTCCACACAATTACGGCTACAAGCTGTAAAGCAGGGCCAAGGTGAAACGGCTTAAGCCGTCCTTTGGCGGCGTAGCGCGTTTCAGTCCGAGAAATATAAGCGTATTTATAGATGTAAAACTTATAAATTCTTATATTTCAAGCAAAAACGACTTCGTCGTCCTTCTGTGACGAGCGAAGAGCTTTGCCCTAGAATTCTAAGCGGATATAAGGAGCAAACTTATACATGCTTAGAATTCAAGGTGAAACGGCTGTCGCCGTCCTCTGGCGGTAATGCTAACGTTTCGCGGTGAAATATAAGCTAAGTATAAAGAGAAAACTTATACTTTCTTATATTTTAATAAAATCGCTCGCTGCTGCATATACATCCTTTATGCGAATGAAGGACAGGGTGCCTTGGCTTGACTTATTTAGGCGTACCGATCAGTTGTACAACGATTCATTGCTTGGGCTCGGGCGGCTGGTAATAAATTGCGTCCAATTCCTATGTATGGAATTTCGCGAATTATCAAACGCTAGGAGCAGGAACAGGATTATCATGGCAATAGCATGTCCAATTAAAGGAGGCGTTGACGATCTATAGTCGGAAAAAGTTTCAAGAGGAAGTCCCTGAGGTCAGCACGAAAATATGGGCTTGTACGAGTGATGTTTGCAATGGCTGGATGCGTGCAAACTTTTCGTTCGAGCAGTCGCCTACTTGCCTGCAATGTAATTCTCCTATGGAAGAATCGGAGAAGATGCTGCCACAGCTCGTCAACTCCAATGATATAAATCGGGCGAAAAACAGCATACCCGTTACGGAATAAACCGAATAAATGGTGGATTCAAACAAAGGGCGCCCATTGGGCGCCCTTTGTTTGGGCAAACCGCCGAAGAGCGTCTGCTGCTGTTCATGCATTGACACCTATCGCGAGTTGTAATTATAATTGTTACATCATGAAGGGACGCAAATGGAAGATAGAAATGGAGAGATAGCTCGATGAAACAACAGGTGCTGGCATCACAGCAAAAACCGGCTTCTTCGGCACGAATAGGGATGGCGCTGCTGCTTGGCGCTTTAACGGCCTTCGCTCCGTTATCCATCGATATGTATTTGCCGGCATTGCCGGAGCTGGCAAATTATTTTGGCGCGAGCACCTCCATGGCGCAGCTGAGTTTGACGGCTTGCTTGCTCGGCATTGCTGTAGGCCAGCTCATCATTGGCCCTCTTAGCGATGTTTATGGCAGGAAAAAGCCGCTTATTATTGGACTCATCGTATACGTTATAGCCTCCGTGCTATGTATCGTCGCGCCGTCAATTGAGACCTTCGTGCTGCTGCGGCTCGTTCAAGGCTTGGGCGGGGCAGCGGGAATTGTGCTATCCAGAGCGATTGTGCGGGATATGTATGAGGGGCCCGAAATGACGAAGTTTTTCGCCCTGCTTATGCTGGTGAACGGTGTAGCTCCAATCGCTGCGCCCATAGCAGGCGGCCAGCTGCTGCAATGGACGTCATGGCGCGGTGTTTTCCTCGTGCTCGGTGCGATTGGACTTGTTATGCTGCTTGCTTCATGGCTCGGGCTTAGAGAGACGCTGCAGGAGCAAAATCGATTGAAAGGCGGGCTTCAAAGTACGCTGCGTACTTTCGGCACATTAATCCGGGACCGCGTATTTATGGGCTATGCGCTTTCTCAAGGCTTTGTAACCGCGGCGATGTTTGCTTATATATCGGGCTCTCCGTTTGTCCTGCAGGAGATTTTTGGCGTATCGCCGCAAATGTTCAGTTTATGCTTCGCAATCAATGGTTTGGGCATCATTATTGCCAGCCAAACCGCAGGCAGGCTTGCTGGCAAGGTCAGCGAGACGAAGCTGCTTATCGTCGGGCTCAGCATGGCATCTATTGGCGGTGTAGCGCTGCTGCTCGTCATATTAGCCGATCTCGGGCTGATTGCCGTACTCATTCCGCTATTCTTCGTCGTATCCAGCGTCGGCGTCATCCAGACGGCGAGCTTTACGCTGGCGATGCAAAGCCAAGGCAAAGCAGCCGGAAGCGCTTCGGCGCTGATCGGCTTGCTATCCTTCGTCATCGGCGCAATTGCAGCGCCGATGGTAGGTCTGGGCGGCAGCCACACGGCGCTGCCGATGGGCCTTGTTATTGCAGCATCGAGCATCCTTGCTGTGCTGTTCTATGTGCTTATGGCGCGTAGAGGGAACGCAAGTTAGCTGGAAGCTCACACAAAAACGACTATCCGAGCAAGTTATCGGATAGTCGTTTTATTTTTGCCGCTATTTTTCGATTCATAGAGGGCTTGATCCGCTTCCTGGAAGCTCGTTCCTTTGGATTCGCCAGGGAGATGCTCATGCAGGCCGATGCTGACGGTGACGGAATGGTTATCCATTTCAGCGATTTTGGTCTGAGAGATGGAAACGCGAATTTCCTCCACGAGCGCAAGCGCCTTCTCCAAACTCTCTTCATGAAGGATGAGAATAAATTCCTCACCGCCATAACGGGCGGCAAAATCATCGGTTTTCAAGTGCTTCAGCAGCGTCGCCGCCATCTGCTTCAGCGTAATATCGCCAACCCAATGCCCATAGGTATCGTTGACATGCTTGAAGTTGTCGATGTCTATAATCGCTAGCTGGAAGTTGAACGGATTAGCCTCTTGGTACTCAATGAGCTTTTCCGCATATTCGTGAAACGTTTTATGGTTATAAAGATCGGTGAGCGGGTCGATTTTCGACATCCGATCCATCACGATATTTTTGATCAGCAGCTCCTGCTCTGATTTCAGCGTCCGGTTGAGCGTGACAAGCAAGCCTCTTGCCCGTTGAATAATGGCGAATCCTACTAGCGCTGTCGTAATTAGAATACCCGCGAAGAAGAAGGCGTCGAGATCTGTAAATCCTTCATCATAATAATAAGAAAAATAAATATAAAACAGGTAAAGCATCGAGACGAGCAGCGAAACAAATAAATAATACGGCCGCAAAAATAAAATCGTAATCAGCATCGGAAGCAGCAGCAAGGCGGGTGCCGTTAAAAGCTGTGCATTTAAAAAAAATAAGAAGCTCATCGTAATGAGATGAGCGCCGATAATGAGTGCTTTTTCGATAAAGCGGTTCGCATAGCGGATAATGACTTCAAGGGATACCATAACGACAAGCAGAAATATGTTTTGCGCCAGGATGTCATAAGTAAATAGTCGGTTTGTGAAAAAGGTATCTTCCGTTGAAGTATTTTGGAGAGCAAATATCGTGTATTGACAAGTAAGCGCTAGTATACATAACACCCAATACACATTGAGCATAATGCGGTACCAGCTTGATGAATCATGTCGGGGTAATGAAGATAGACTGAACATATCTGCCTCTTTTCCAAAATGGTGCCTCCGTTAGATGGCTAGCTGAATAGCTTCGACAGACCATTCCTTCTATCCTGCAAATTCGACACTTATTCATGCGAAATTTAGAGGTTTGCTGTAGAAAATTGTTTATTAAGGTAAAACGAACCTTGAAAACCCGTAAAATGGGCACAACTATTTTACGTATAAGGTATTGACAGCATTTACAAGCGGTGATAAAGTGGCAGAAGATTAAACAAATGGAAAGGAGGATTATGTCTCATGCGTAAATTTACTGTACATCTAGGAAAGAAATTTGATTTTGTAAATATGAATTTAATGAGCGTAATCCATCCGTGCGTTAATTCTCTTTGATGAATAAGGGAGCTTTCCCATAAATCAAAGGCGTATGGTTGCGTTCGATGCAGCCGTGCGCCTTTTTCAATGCTTTTCGACCCGCCAGAGGTCGGTGATGCATGTGAAGGAAGCGTATCGTGTAACCGATGCGTTTCCTTTTTTTTATGGGAAAAATAAACGTTTGGATGGATATGGGGAGGTATCAAAGCAGCGCTATGTTTATCGTACTTAAGAAGCTTGGATGGTTTTTCAAAATGGATTGGAAGCGCTACGCGATAGCGGGCGTGCTGCTGATTTTGGTTGGCGTACTGGATATTATTCCGCCTTGGATGACGGGCTATGCCATCGATGGCATTTCGCAAGGCTCACTTGCTGACAAAGAGTTTTATTTCATCATTGGCGGCTGGATTGCCATTACCATTGTAGGCTACATCATGTCCTATATTTGGTTTTATCAATTGTTTGGCGGCTCGTTCCTTCTGGAGCGCATTATGCGTTCCCAGCTGATGAAGCATTTTATGAAAATGTCGCCGACCTTCTTTGAGCGCAATCGTACTGGCGATTTGATGGCTCGGGCAACGAACGATTTGAAGGCGGTGTCGAACACAGCGGGCTTCGGCATATTGACGCTCATTGACTCGACCTTCTTTATGGTGACCATTCTCGCGGTTATGATCGCTACAATCAGCTTCAAGCTGACGCTGGCTGCGCTGCTGCCACTGCCGCTTATGGCACTGGCGATGAGCTATTTCGGCGGCAAAATCCACCACCGCTTCATGGAAGCGCAGGATTCCTTCGGCGAGCTGAATGACCAGGTGCTGGAGGCGGTGTCTGGCGTGCGCGTCATTCGCGCCTTCGTACAGGAGGAAGCGAGCCAGCAGCAGTTCAGCCGCAAGACAGACGAAGTGTATGAGAAAAATATTGAGGTTGCCCGCATCGATGCGCTGTTCGAGCCAACGATGAAAATTCTCATCGGCCTCAGCTATTTAATCGGTCTATGCTATGGCGGCTACATGGTGTTCAAGAGTGAAATTACGCTGGGCGAGCTGGTTTCGTTCAATATTTACTTGGGGATGCTCATCTGGCCGATGCTTGCGATCGGAGAATTGATTAACGTTATGCAGCGGGGCAATGCTTCGCTTGATCGGGTTAACGAATCACTGAACTATAAACCGGATGTAAAGGATGCTGCAGATTTAGTCGCAGTGGATGAGCCGGAGACGATTGCATTCCGTAAGGTGACGTTCCGCTATCCTTCGTCGAAGGTCGATAATTTGGTCAATGTTTCCTTCGCGATCCGCAAAGGCCAGACGCTGGGCATTGTTGGACGCACAGGCAGCGGCAAGACGACGCTGCTCAAGCAGCTTCTGAGGGAATATCCAATTGGCAGCGGAGAGATCTCCGTCTCGAATGTGCCCATCGACAAGCTGGAAATTCAGCGCTTGCTCGGCTGGATCGGCTATGTGCCGCAGCAGCCGGTGCTGTTCTCCCGTTCGATTCGCCACAATATTTGGTTCGGGAAGAAGGGTGAGGCCAGCGATGCGGATTTGCAGCGTGCGCTGGAGCGTGCTTCCTTTGCCAAGGATATTCAGTTTTTGCCGGATGGCTTGGAAACGATGGTCGGTGAGAAGGGAGTTGCCCTTTCAGGCGGGCAGAAGCAGCGTGTGAGTATTGCGCGTGCGCTTATCGCTGATCCGGAAATTCTAATGCTCGATGATGCGCTGTCTGCCGTAGACGGCAAGACGGAGGCGGAAATTATTGAGGGCATCCGCACAGAGCGTGCGGGCAAAACAACGCTCATTACGACGCACCGCTTGTCTGCGATTCAGCATGCGGATTGGATTATCGTGCTCGATGAAGGACGTATTGTGCAGGAAGGCACGCATGAGGAGCTGCTGCGAGCGGGCGGCTGGTACAGGGAGCAATATGATCGCCAGCAGCTGGAGTCGAGTATTGAGTCCTAATAAGCAACGGACGAAAAGTGAAGGAAATGGGGGGCGCTAGGGACAATGGGCTTAACAGGTAAACGATTGTTTCAATACGCCATGCTATATAAGAAGCCGATTATTGGAGCTCTTGTGCTGCTGCTGTTAGCGGTAACCGCAGAGCTCGCAGGACCGTTCATTGCCAAGCGCATGATCGACCAAAACATACTTGGCATTGAGAAGACATGGTATGAGACGGCGAAGCAGGACAGCTTCGCGGTTGAGCATAATGGAAAATGGTACAAACGCGTGGATCACCTGTCGGCTGGAGAGCCAAAGGGTGACAGTGTGCGAATATTGCAGTCGGGAAGAACGTTTTATTGGCTTGAAGGGCAGCTGCCCTTTGAGGATGGAAAGCGCAAGGTAGAGGGTGAGCAGATGACCTTCACGAGCAAAGCGACAGGAGAGGTGGTTGCTTTTCCTGTAACCGCATTGTCTGCAAAAGAGCTGTTCGCCTTCTACAAGCCAGAGACGCCTGGCATTATAAAGCTTGCGGCGCTTTATTGCGTGCTGCTGCTCATAGGCGGATTTTTGACTTATGGCCAAAGGCTGCTGCTGCAAACGTCAGCTAACAGCATCGTCCGCCGCATGCGTAATGATGTATTCGAGCATACGCAGCGGCTACCCGTCAATTATTACGATACACTGGCCGCAGGCCAAGTCGTATCACGGATTACGAATGACACCGAAGCGGTACGGGAGCTATATGTTTCGGTATTGGCGAACTTTTTCTCGGCCATCATTTATATGTCGGCGATTTATGTGGCATTGTTCCTGCTCGACTGGCGTCTGGCGTTGTTCGCGCTGCCGCTTGTGCCGCTGCTGCTCGTGTGGATCAAGGTATATCGCCGTTACGCGGCGTATTACAATAAGGTTATTCGAGCTAAGCTGAGCGAAATTAACGGCATGATCAATGAGGCCATTCAAGGAATGCCGATCATTCAAGCTTTCCGCCGCCAGAAAGAGATGATGGAGGAGTTTGATGAGCTGAATGATCATTATTTTAAATTTCAAAACAAGCTGCTTCATTTAAACTCCATCACCTCGCATAATATGGTTCAGGTCATCCGCAACATTATGTTTCTTGTGGTCATCTGGATGTTCTGGGGCAATTGGTTCGGCACAGTGCTGCTCGTCGGTACGCTGTATGCTTTTATAGATCTCATGAACCGGATGTTCCAGCCGATCGTCGGCGTGGTGAACCAGCTCTCCAATCTGGAGACGGCACGCGTATCGGCAGAGCGCGTCTTCAAGCTGATGGATGAAGAAGGCATTGATGTTGCAACGGGCAAAATCGAGCGCTACAAGGGCGAAGTGCAGTTCAAGGACGTCACCTTCGCCTATAAAAAAGAAGATTATGTGCTCAAGAAGATTTCCTTCGTTGCTCGTCAGGGCGAGACGGTAGCGCTTGTGGGGCATACCGGCTCTGGCAAAAGCTCGATTCTCAACCTGCTGTTCCGGTTCTATGACTTAAAACAAGGCAGCATCTTAATTGATGGCCGCGATGTACGGGAAATTCCGAAGCAGCAGCTGCGCCAGCATATGGGCATCGTGCTGCAGGACCCGTTCCTGTTCACGGGAACGATCGCGTCGAACGTCAGCCTAGGCAACCCGGAAATTAGCCGGGAGCGGGTAGAGCAGGCGCTGCGCGATGTAGGCGCCTACGAGATGTTTATGCAGTTCCCCGGCGGCATCGATGCGCCGGTTATCGAGAAGGGCAGCACGCTGTCTGCGGGACAGCGCCAGCTGATTTCTTTTGCAAGGGCGCTCGCGTATGACCCGGCGATTCTGATTTTGGATGAAGCGACTGCGAGCATCGATACCGAGACGGAAGCGATTATTCAGAAGGCGCTGGATGTGCTCAAAAAAGGGCGCACGACGTTCGTTATTGCCCATCGCCTATCGACGATTCGCCAGGCCGATCAAATTTTGGTGCTGGATCATGGCGAGATCGTTGAGCGGGGCAACCATGATCAATTGATGGAGCATAGCGGCAAATACTTCGCGATGTATCAATTGCAGCTGGGAGCGCCAGTAACGGCGTAGGGCTGAAAGCTTTATTTTCAGCAAGAGTAGGGAACAGGATCGTATAGAATGCAGGGCGGAGCTGATGAGGCTCCGTCTTTTTTTGTTGAAATATAAGAATTACTTTGCCGCCAGAGGACGGCTATAGCCGTTTACGCTTGGTTTTCTGAATAAATCCTCACGATTTTCAGGTAATATTCAGCTAGGTTTATAACTGAGCTAATAATGGATGCCTATGATAGGAAATGTAAGGCAAATTCAACTGAAAGGTGGAATACAGTCATGAAGGGTACGAAAACGATCGTCGCAAGCGCAATTGCATTATCGCTGGTGGTAGGCGGAGGTGCGCTGGCTATACCGGCCATCCATGCAGCTTCAACGGATACAAGCACGCAAAGCGCCGCGGATGGAAGCGGAGCAACGCGTGAGGCAGGCAAGCACAAGGGCGGATCTTTCGGCTTTGGACAGTGGAAAACGCAGCTTGCTGAATATTTGAAGCTTGATGAAGCGACGCTGGATACGCAGCTCAAAACGCAAACGCTTGCCGAGGTCGCCTCCGCTCAGGGCGTAGACCGCGAGACGCTGAAGGCCAAGCTGGTGGAATGGATGGATGCGGCGGCTGCTGCCCGCAAAGAAAAGCTTCAAAGTGAAGATCCAGACAAAGCGTCCGATGCGACAAAAGCAGACAAGCAGTGGGATAGCTCGGCAATAGCTGATAAAATATTAGATTCAAATGGCCAAGCTGGTCTTGGCGGTGAAGGCGGCCATCGTGGCGGTGGCAAAGGCGGATTCGGCAAAGGCGGCTTCGCAAGCGAGGAAACGGCTGCCGTTCTTGGCGTGACGGTCGATGAGCTGAAAACGGAACTGAAAGCTGGAAAATCGCTCGCTGACGTCGCAGCTGCAAAAGGCGTTGATGTGCAGAAGGTCATTGATCAGAAAGTCAGCGAAGAAACAGCTAGACTGGATCAAGCACTGGCTGATGGCAAGCTGACACAGGAGCAATATGATGCGAAAATCGCTGAGCTGACCGCGCGTGTCACCCAGTTCGTAAACGGCGAGTTCAAGAAGCCGGAAGGCGACGAAGCGGGACATCAAGGCAAGCATGGGAAGCGTGATGCCGCAGCTGAATCTGCGGAAGCAGCTACTTCCATGAGCGAGTAGACGGCTTAATAAGACATACAGTATAGGGTAAAACTTGAGAGTTAAATAAAGGCTGCGTGAAGGTTCATAACAGAACCTTTACGCAGCCTATTTGTAATGAGGGATAGAAATTTTTTTTGAGTAAGTATTCTAGTTCCGGGTAAATGCTGAGGTGATATTTCCAAACAAGAATGGTGAAGTAGTATTTTCCTTGATTTTGAAGCGTATTCTCAAATGTAATAAAACAAAATCTAACAATTTATATTTTTCAAATACCTACTCCTTATGGGCAAATAAGTTCCGATTCAGATCATATTAGTAGCTTTCAAAAGAGCACACATCTCTTTGAAGGATAAAATCCGCCGTTATTCGACAAAAAAACAGAAAAATATACAAAATAATACTATATAACTATATGGAATATGATGGTATGATTGAACAGGATGGATTTTTCTTAATTTCCAAAATTAAGTACTGTTAATAATTTTAAATTAAAAAAGGTGGATATAATGATTAATGTTGATAGTTCCAATAGTTCTCACCGAAAATTTTTGAAAGAGCCAAATAACTTTGATCTTAATATCGGTGATTATGCAACTAATTTGCTAATTGATTCTGAAAAAAATGTTTATCTCTTTGATCTCATTAAAGATAAAAAACATATGATGGCGGTTTTCTTTAATACAGAATGTTCGACATGTGAACTAGCAATGGAGACATTAAAATCATACGCTATAAAAAAGCCGTATCTTAATATAGTTGCCTTTATCCACACTTCCTCAGACATATTTAGTTTGTTATGTGACTACTTCTCTTCAACTTTGAATTTGTATCATATACCAAAAAAGGTTATGAATGAAGGAATGAGAATCTATTCATTTCCTAAAGCTTTTACTCTAAATGAAGTTGGCCAAGTTCTAAGTCTTGAAGTTTGTGGGGAAGAGTTTATTTATGATATTCTCGTTCTTCCTTTAAGGAAGATACTCCAAGGTAATGAGGAGGGGCGCATTTAAATGAAGAGTCTAAGCGAAATTTTAAAACTGGCAAGAAATGAACATGATAAGCAAAATGAAAATAAAACCAAAGAAATTATCTCATTTTCAGAAGCCTATGAACTTCCTTTTGATAAGGCGAAAAAATCCTTATTTCTTGTTTTATCATTGAGTTGCGCACACTGCATAGAGTTAATACCTGAACTATCTATTTTTAACAATGTTGACGGGTTTTATCTTATTACAGATGGTGATGAAGAAGATAATCATGAAATAAAAAAAGAATTTGAGTATGAATTTACTTTGTACTCATTTAAAAAACCTCTGGATCGAGTAAATGTATTTAAAACTCCTACAAGTCTTCTTGTTAATGAAGAAGGTAATATTATAGAAAATAGCTTCACACCGAGTGTGTTTGATATTTCGATCTTTCATAGTAAAAGAGAAAAGATATGATATTTCTATTTTTCATTAATTTGATTTTTGGATTTATATTTTCAATGTCGATTTACGCCAAATTAACTGATATAAAAAATATACGAGAAGAAGTAAGAACTCTAAAATTAGTGCCTATACCAATTACGAATTTAAGTGTCAATGTTCTGATAGGAATAGAAATTCTCTTAGTAATCAGCTTTTTATTTAATATATTAAATCCGTGGAAAGAATTATTTTCTATAGTATTGCTTTTATTTTTTTCTTATACATTATTATTAAAGCGGAAAATAACAGAAGTTTCAGAATGTTCTTGTTTTGGAGAAAGTAGCTTTTTGAATAAGAGACCGTTACTGAGGAATATGTTCTTAATAGTTTTATGCATTGTAAGTCTTATATTGCCTTTGAGAGTTTCTCCTTTCCAAAGTTACATAAGTGTTCTTCTAGTCATAATTTATATTTTGAGTATTACCCTTGTGAAGAAAATTGATAATTTTAATAATACGAGGAAAATACATGACAATATTTAATTTTTTATTATATATTTTAATTTTTATAATGATAATATTGTTTATTTTTATAGTTATATTTATGGTATTGCAAATGAAAATTGAAAAGAGAATTTTTGAGAAAATATCTAAGGAATTTAATCAAGATTTTGTGGTGTTATTAGATTATAGGGATCCGAAATATAAGGAAGTAGATAAATATCTAACTGAAATACACCGCCAAACAAATGTGATTATTTTTATTTCTTCTTCGTGGCTTTTTAAATTAAAAAGGAAGACATGGCTTTCAAAAAACGTTGTTTTTATCGATTCCGGTTTATTGAAAAAAAGAGCGAATTTTAAGATGCTATCGCGGACAGAACAAGGAGATATTCGTTCGATAAAATGGTATAGATAACTACAAGAGGGACAGGGGAATAGAATGCACATTAAAGGTAGTTTGTTAGTGGCAGAGAGGATTCAGTTTGATTCGTTTATTAACGGTCATTCCGCAAAAAATATACTAAATATTATGGAAGTTAAGTTATTTCCAAGTGCAGTCGTGACAGATGTATTAATTAAATTTTTATTGCCCATTCATAGTTTCAATGCTGAAGCATATGTAGAGGTTTATGCGCCTGATGGAGTTATTGTATTCTATAGTAAATTAATAGAAATTAAAAACTATAGGTTTGTAAATGCTTCTCCAGGTATGGATGCGTGTTTTAATGCGAGGTTTGCTGCTACGGAAGAAGGTATTTATGTATATAAGTTAATTATTGAAGAGAAAATGGTTTCCGAGTATCCCATTTTTATTTTTCAGAGTAGGTTACATAATGACGATTAAAAGGTTTATTGATTTTCTTCAACTTTATGTGTTTATCTTTAAAATCATTCAGAAGGGTTCTCGTTATAGATTTATTATATATATTTGTATTTCAATTATAGAAGCTTTTATCCCAGTGCTGCAGGTCTACGTATTAAAAGTATTAACAGATACGATTGTACTTTTTTTAAGTGAAGGACAGTCTTTAGTCAATACTATTTTATTAATATTTGTGCAATTAGCTCTCTTTATATCAAGTTTTCTACTCATGAATTTAAAAGGCCTAATAAAAACGAGACTTACACAATTTTCAAACTATAATATGGACTATTTAGTGGTTAATAAACTTAATAGGTTACCTTTGATATTTTTTGAGGACACAGAAAATCATAATCTAATAGAGCGAGTTGCAAGTGGTATGGGAGGGAAATCCATATCTAGTTTTATTTCAATTATAGAGATTGTTAAATGTTCAATTATGATTTCAGGGTATATTTTACTTTTATTTAAGCTGCATTGGTCACTTTCTTTTTTGCTTTTATTTCTTTTAATACCATCAATATACACAAACATAGGGATATCAAAGAGTCAGTATTTACAAAGTCAATCGCAAACTCATGGTATTAGAAGAAGTAATTATCTCTTTAGTTTATTCAGCAATAGAGTTGTGCAAAAGGAATTAAAAATTTTTAGTCATGGTAAATATCTGTTAGGAATATGGAAGCAATTTTTTTGGAAAACAGCGAATGAGCAGTACGAGCTTGAAAAGCGAGGGGTAAAAAAGCAAAGCTATAATGTGATATTTAATCAAATAGTAAATGTGCTTTTTATGATCTGTCTTATTTGGTTTGGGAGAAATATCATGACGATTGGGGATTATGTAGCCTATTCACAAATACTTCCTCTCGGTATAGGGTGCCTTCAACTTATATCTGGTGCAGTGGGAAGTCTGTTAAATCAGAGTCTATTTTTGACAGATTGTAAATCATTTTTGGAGCAGCAGGAACACAGTTCTGGATCGAGTCAATTAAAACTTGAAAGTAAATTGACTAAGGGAATTGCTTTTAATAACGTTTCTTTTAGATATCCTAATAGTGATAAATATACTCTAAACAATATTTCCTTTACTATATCACCTGGAGAAATGATAGCAATAGTAGGAGAGAATGGTTCTGGTAAGAGTACACTTGTGAAATGTTTAGCAGGCTTATATACTCCGCAGGATGGCGAAATATTTTACGATGGAATAGATCTAAAAAAAATCCCCCATTCAGAATTATTTGAGAAAATTTCAATTCTTTTTCAAGATTATTTTAAGTATGACTTATCAATTGAGGAAAATATAGGTTTGACAAATGTGGTTACTGAACATCAAATGCTACGATTTAAATTGGCCGTTGAGCAGTCTGATCTAAATTATTTAATAAATAATTTACCTGAAAAAGAAAAAACGCATTTAGGTCCAACGTTAGACAATGGTATTGAATTGTCTGGGGGGCAGTGGCAAAGAGTTGCATTGAGCAGAACTTTATTTAAAGGAGCAGAAATAATTATAATGGATGAGCCAACCGCAGCGATTGATCCAATTGCGGAAGTTAACCTACTAAATCGTTTTAAGGATATTTGCATCGATAAAACTTCTATTATTGTAACACATAGGTTGTCAAGTTGTTTGTATGCAGACAAAATTATCGTACTTAAGAATGGTGAGATAGTAGAAATGGGTACTCATCATCAGTTAGTATCTGATAATAATTTGTATTCAAAGATGTTTAATTCTCAAGCGAATAATTATATTAACGCAGAAGAGGAAAATAAAGTATCTTGATGCATAGCAGATAACCGAAAGGGGGTGAGAGTATGACTATTTGTGGATCTAAAGAAGAATGTACGAGTAATCCTTGTAACGGTAGAACGCAAAAATATCGACACGATTATGCATGTAGCCCAGTAAGAAGAGATACAGTAACTTGTTCGACATTTGGTTACGCGTGTGATGGTGTTTGTTCAACTTGCAATACTTATGTAAGTTCTACCTATCTTTCATGTTGCTAGTATAAAAGGTCACTTCGGTGGCCTTTTCATTTCTTTTATGTCGTTTACGGGATAAAAAAGCGAGGGATCTATAAATGAAAAAATATAATTTAATATGGATTGTATTATTATTTTTGGCAGGTTGTCAAACTGCAAATAAAGGGCCTCAAGAAGAGCAATCCTTAAAGGTGCTTGCCTTTAATAGTCAAGCTTTTAACCAGACCTATGGAAACTTTTTCTTGGCAACACATCCAAACTACACATTAAATGTTGTGTCGATAATGGAGAGGCTTGAAAATAATAAAAATATAACAGATACCATTCAAGAGTTGATCACCACCGAAAATCCGGATGTAATAGCAATTGATATGGACTCTTATGCCATTCTTTCTGATCAAGATGAGCTATCCACTTTGGAAGGTTTTGTTCAAAAAGATAAATTTGATCTTACAACGTATACCCCTGCAGTGATTGATTTTCTAACCGATGATCAAAATCAGTTGCATGGACTTTCAGCAGCTTTTACAGGAAAAGCGTTATACTACAACAAAAAGCTCTTTGATCAAAATGGCGTCGCTTATCCGAATGATCAAATAACGTGGGATGATGTTTTTGAATTGGCACAGCGATTCCGAGGCGAAGATGGTCAAGAAGATCGCCAGATGGGTTTATATTATAAAAGCATATCTACACCTTTTATGATGGCGCTAACCATTGGTGAAAGCAGTGGGTTATCCTTTTATAATCAGAATACCTTTACATTGAGCTCCCCTTCGTGGGAGAAAATATTTGACGGGGTCACGAAGTGCTTCAAGAATCAGGTTTGCTATGATGGAAGTCAAAGCATAAGCAGCAACTCAACGGTAATTAGTGAAATGGAGAAACAGACCTACCCTTTCCTTGTAGGCAATATTGCGATGGCAATCGATGAATCGACTATGTATCAGACATTAATGAAGAATAAAAATGCTGATAATCAGTTCGAATGGGGGGTTGTACCCTTTCCAGCTAGTCTAGAGAACCCTGGCATGGGGAATGGAATATACATGAATACGATTTTTTCCATACCTAAAAACTCCAATAAAGTTGATCAGGCATGGGAACTTATAAAATATATTGCCAGCAACGATTATGGGAAGATTCTTCCTCAAATCAATGTTACAGAGCTGCCCGCTAGGGTTATTAGGGAAGAACAGGATGAAAACATAGCGGCATTTTATAAGCTTACTCGTGTAAATAACACATTAATTAATCAATTTCGCGAACTTCCACTTCCACTAATATCTAAATTGGATGAAATTGCACCCACATATATGTCTGACATTGTCGCTAGTGACATAAGCGTTCAGGATGCTTTAAAAGCATTTGAAGAAGAACTGAATGTGTCATTAAAACAGGCGAATGGTAAATGAGGCTTTTGAATAAATGAGGATTGATAGTAGCAGTGTTTAAATCTCCCGGAAGTGTCGGGAGATTTTTGTGTTTAAAATGAATGAAAATGATAAAAGGGGTGCTTGACGCTTGCGGGCGGTTTTTGATATAGTTCTATCAGTGAACTATTTCATTATCGAATATTTTATAGGGAAAGCATAAATGGAAAGGAGAAAGCAGATGGTAGAGCGAAAACTTATGCTGGACATTATTGCGCGCTATGAGGCGACCTATTTTGCCGTCAATCGTCAAATAAACAGCTTGTTCCGGGAAGCGATGCCGGAGGGGCTTACGGTCGAACAATATTCGGTGCTTCGTTATTTGCGGAAGCAGGGGAAGACGAACTCTTCCGAGCTTGCGGATACATTTTGCGTAGGACGAAGCTCCATTACGGCACTTACGACACGTTTATTCGATAAACAGCTCATTGAACGGCAGCAGGACCCAAAGGACAGGCGAGTTACGTATTTAATGCTAACGCCAGCGGGCAAGCAGTTGACCGATCAATCCGAAATAAAAATTCAAGAAATGCTGGCCTTGCATATTCAGCATTTTGATGAACAGGAAGCACTGCAGTTTATTACTACCTATGAGAAGCTGGCTAAAGTTATGTCTGGCACGTACGGGATAGAAGGAGGAGAAACAGAGCAATGAAGACGGTAATAAAGCTAAGATGGGTACTCATGCTCGTATGGCTGCTTGTCACAGTCGGATTAATGGTGAGCGCGCCGAATATGGAAGCACTCGTTCGTGAAAAAGGGCAAGTAGCTGTCCCGCAAGGGTATTCTTCCACGATTGCCGAGAAAATGATCGAGGAGATTGGCGGCAAGGATGCGGGCAATGGCTCTTCGACCGTGCTTGTGTTCCATGATCCAGATGGCTTGTCCGATGCGGACTTGGCTGCGGCCAAGCAAGGCGTGGAAAAGCTGAAGGCCGGGAAGGAACAATATCATATCACGTCGATTACGACGCATTTTGATACGGAAGAGCTTAAGAAGCAAATGCTGTCCGAGGATGGCAAGACGCTGCTTGTGCTTGTGAAGGTGGATACCTCAAGTGGCGATTTGTCCGGTATAAGAGAGGGACTATACGGCGCCGTTGCGGATGTGCCATTGACGCACTACTATACAGGCGGCTGGATTATCGGTGACGATGTCGCATCCAGCGCGCAAGAGGGCTTGAAGAAGACGGAGTTTATAACCGTTGGCTTTATTTTGATTATTTTGTTCCTCGTATTCCGTTCGGCCGTGGCGCCGATTGTACCTTTGCTGACGGTGGGCTTTACCTATTTGCTGTCCCAATCCATCGTTGCCTTTCTTGTAGAATATTTTGATTTTCCGCTTTCGAATTTTACGCAAATTTTCCTCGTTGCTGTCTTATTCGGGATCGGTACGGATTATTGCATTTTGCTGATCAGCCGCTTTAAGGAAGAACTGGCGCATCGGGGCGGAGATATTCAGGAATCGATTTTGGCAACCTATAAGACAGCGGGCAAAACGGTATTGTTTTCTGGCCTTGCGGTATTTGTCGGTTTTGCCTCTATTGGCTTTTCGACCTTCGTGCTGTACCGCTCGGCGGTTGCGGTAGCGATCGGCATTGCGATTTTGCTGATTGCGTTGTTTACGATCGTTCCGTTCTTTATGTCGGTGCTTGGCGCCAAGCTGTTCTGGCCGTCGAAAGGCTCGCTTGAGCATAAGGAGAGCGGGCTCTGGGGAGCGGTTGGCAGCTTCTCGCTGCGCAAGCCGCTTTGGGCGCTCGTTGTCGTTATCGTTCTGACGGTTCCTTTTCTAGTGGCGTACAAAGGCAATGTTTCCTTTAACTCGCTCGATGAAATTGGCGACAAATACGATTCGGTGAAAGCTTTTAACCTCATTTCGGAAAGCTTCGGGCCTGGTGAATCGCTGCCTTCGACGGTTGTGGTGAAAACAGCTGTACCGATGGATACAACGGATGGGCTGGCTACCATTGAACAAATTACCCGTGAGCTTTCGAAGGTGGAAGGCGTGGCGCTTGTTCGCAGTGCGACTCGCCCAACAGGCGAAGAGCTTGACGATCTCATGGTATCTGATCAAGTGGGCACGCTGAAGGACGGCCTCGACAAAGGCGAGGAAGGCCTTGGAAAAATAAGCAGTGGCCTTGCAGAAGCGAGCACCAAGCTGAGCGAAAATGAGCCAAAGCTTAATGAAGCAGCGGAAGGCGCAGGCAAGCTTGCTGCGGGAACGAAGGATTTGAAAAGCGGCATTGTACAGCTAGGAGATGGCTTGAAACGCATTCAGCAAGGGCTGAATGATGGCTCTGCTGGAGCAGGTGAGCTTGCTGAAGGCTTGAAGCAGGCGAAAACGAGCGCCGACCAACTGGCAGCAGCCAGCAAAGAGCTGTTGGCGAATTATGAAAAGCTGGAAGCAGGCGTAGGCCAGCTATCACAAGCCTACGGCGGCATTGCGGCTGGGCAGCAGCAGCTGGCAGGAGGGCTCGCTGATCTTCACAAAGGCATCAGCGGCTTGGGTCAGAAGTATCCTGAGCTGGCAGCCGATGCTGATTATGCGCAGGTGCTAGGCGCAGCTTCCCAGATGGAACAGACGGCGACAGTGCTCAGTGAGCAATTGACGCAAATGAATGGACAGCTGGGCGGCATTACAGATGGCCTGAAGCAGGCGAACGGGGGACTTTCCCAAGCTTCAGCTGGCCAAGGCGAGCTTGCGAAAGGCTTGGAGAAGCTGGCACAAGGCATTTCCCAGCTTCAGCAGGGTATTGCTCAGGCCGCGGCTGGCCAAGGCCAAATTGTAACGAAGGTTCCTGACATAACGAAGGGTGCTGACCAGCTGGCAAGCGGGCAATCCGATTTGCAAGCAGGCTTTGCCGATTTGAACGGTCAGCTCAGCCAGCTGACGGACGGACTTGATCAAAGCGTGGATGGCATCACGCAGGTAAGCGATGGTCTTGGGTCGGCGAAAAGCTATTTGAGCGAGCTCGGCTCCTCGCCAAACAAGCAGATGACGGGCTGGTTTATTCCAGAGGAAGCGATTGAGAAGCCGGAATTTCAGCAGGCTCTTGATGTTTATATGTCCGAAGATCGGATGAGCGCTAAATTCGATGTTATTTTTAGCGGCAACCCGTATGATATGGCGACAATGGCGAAAATCGAAGATTTGAATGCCGCAGTTGGTCGTGCGCTGCAAGGCACAGCTTATGCGCAGGCTGATTATGCGGTAGGTGGAGTGACGAGCTCCAACCATGATTTGAACAATATTTCGAATGAGGACTACTCTCGTACGATGATGCTGATGCTGGTCGGCATTACGATCATTCTGATTTTGTTGTTCCGCTCCATTGTTATGCCGCTTTATTTGATGGCATCGCTTTTGTTGACCTTCTATACGTCAATGGCGATAACAGAAGTGATTTTCGTTCGCTTGCTCGGCAACTCGGGCATCAGCTGGGCGGTTCCGTTCTTCGGTTTCGTTATGCTGGTTGCGCTGGGCATCGACTATAGCATTTTCCTAATGGACCGTTTCCGGGAATATCGCGATCTTTCGCCGACCCAGGCGATTTTGAAAGCGATGAAGAGCATGGGCGGCGTCATTATGTCGGCTGCGATTATTCTGGGTGGTACCTTTGCGGCGATGCTGCCTTCAGGTGTAATGTCCTTGCTGCAAATCGCGACACTCGTATTATGCGGATTGTTCATGTACGCGCTCATTATGCTGCCGCTGTTCATTCCAGTCATGGTGCGCATGTTTGGCAAAGCCAACTACTGGCCGTTTATGAATGAGAGCGAGCACGAGGCTCGTTATTCAACGACGAAGGATATTTCGCATCATTCCTAAGATTAAGATATGAACCATTCACTAAGCCTTCTTATCCACTGGATAAGGAGGCTTTTTGTGTATGGGCGGCAGTGAAATTGCTATTTTGGCAGATGCAGCGGGCGGCTCCTCGTTCAGAATGCGTTCAGAGGCAATTGGTATAATTAGGGCGATAATAATTGGATTTGGATAGGAAAAAGCATAAGGATAAGGAGAGGAAAGCGTGAAGAAGAAGGGATTCATAGGTTTATTGACCGCTATCATAGCAATCCATTTTATATTTGGCGGACTATATGGAACTGGAACGGTGCATGCAAGCTCCTTGGCCGGACCGCCGCTGGCGGCTATAGCCGGGCATGATTTTACGTATGGCGCTTATGTAGGGGCTCCTTATTATATTGGTATTCAGGATGGAGGCACGAAGGAGTATCATGCTTTTGTGCGATTCAACAAAACGGCGAGCGCACCTGCCGGTTACAAGGTTTACTTGCGAATTAATGTAGGCAATAACCTTGGTGGTGGAGATGAAGGTCTGGCCGTTCGTGGAACGCCTATCGCCAAAGTATGGGCATACAAGACGACGCTCCTTCCAACCAGTGTGGAGAACGCGCATACAGGCTGGCCTAGCATGAGTGATGTGCTGAATACACCCAGCAAGTACGAACTATTGGATAGTGTGATGAGTGGAATTGTCGCTGGAAAGCTGCTTTCCTTCGATGTCACGAATTATTTCAATAATGCTTCGAACGGAATGCTAACATTCTTTCTGACAGGCACAGAAAGCTTGAATGGAACCAACGTTGATCGGTATCGGTTTGATGCCGATCCGTATATTGTTTATGAACAAACCGTTGTGAATCAAGCTCCGACCGTGACAGACTATACGGAATCGGTAGATGAGGACGAATTCGTGACTGGTAACATTGCTGGCTCCGATAACGATGGCGACATGCTGACCTATTCGGTGTCGCAGCAGGCAGCGAATGGGACGGCAACGGTCGATGCGTCAACGGGGGCATGGGAATATAATCCGAATGCGAATTATCACGGTCAGGACGTATTTAAGGTGTTGGTTAGCGATGGCAAAGGGGGGACGGCGACAAGCACGGTTACGATTACCGTCAACCCGGTGAATGATCCGCCTGTTACGAGCGACGACACCGCGACAACCAATAAAAATGAGAAGACGACGGGTCAGGTGACGGCAAGCGATGTGGACGGCGATACGCTGACCTATTCCATTTCGCAGCAGGGGGATCGTGGTTCGGCAGCGGTCGATCCGGCGACCGGAGCATGGGAATATACTCCGATGGATGGTTATTATGGCCAGGACGTTTTCGAGATCGAGGTTAGTGATGGCAACGGCGGCATAGCAACGAGCACAATAAGTGTAACGATTGTGAACGTCAATGTAGCTCCGACAACGTCGGACGATACGGCCACGACCGACGAGGATACAAGTATGACTGGTCAGGTAACGGCAATGGATACGGATGGCGATATGCTGATCTATTCGGTATCGCAGCAGGCAGTGAACGGGACGGCAACGGTTGATGCGTCATCGGGGGCATGGGAGTATAGTCCGAATGCGAATTATCATGGCCAGGACGTATTCAAGATTGAGGTTAGCGATGGCAATGGTGGCACGGCAACCAGCACCATTACCGTAACTGTGACGCCGGTGAATGATCCTCCTGTTACGAGCGATGACACCGCGACGACCAATAAAAATGAGCAGACGACGGGTCAGGCCACGGCAAGCGATGTTGAGGGCGATACACTGACGTATTCCATTTCGCAGCAGGCGGCTCATGGTTCGGCAGCGGTTGATCCGGTGACTGGAGCATGGGAATATAACCCGGATGAGGGTTATCACGGTCAGGATGTATTCAAGATCGAGGTTAGCGATGGTAACGGCGGCATAGCAACGAGTACGATAAGTGTAACGGTTGTAAACATAAATGTAGCTCCGACAACGTCGGACGATACGGCCACGACTGACGAGGATACAAGTACGACTGGTCAGGTAATCGCAACGGATGCGGATGGCGACACGTTGATGTATTCGGTATCGCAGCAGGCAGCAAGCGGAACGGCAACGGTCAATCCGTCGACCGGAGCATGGGAGTATGCTCCGAATGCGGATTATTACGGCCAGGACGTATTCAAGATATTGGTTAGCGACGGCAACGGAGGTACGGCGACTAGCACCATTACCGTAACTGTGACGCCGGTGAATGATCCGCCGACAGCTGCGGATGATTCTGTAACGACTGATGAGGACACAGCGGTTACCGGACAAGTATCGGCAAACGATGTGGAGGGTGACACGCTGACTTATTCCATTTTGCAGCAGGCTACCCATGGAATCGCAACGGTTAATTCGACGAGCGGAGCGTGGGAATATACTCCGGACGCTAATTATTATGGTCAGGATGTATTTAAAATTGAAGTAAGCGATGGCAACGGAGGCACGGTGGTTAGTACGATATCGGTTACGATTACCCCGGTAAATGACGCTCCCGAATTGACGGGTATTGCCGCAACTCCATTAGAGCTATTGGATACGGAGACGGAGCAACCCTTTACTGGCGCATCGATAGAGGATGCGGATCCCGATCAGACGCTAACGGTCAGCATCGCACTGGATACTGCGGCAAAAGGCGAATTTACCGCTGCCTCCCTTCAGGCATCCGGCTTCAGTCTGGTTGGCAGTCAATACGAGGCAAGCGGAACAGCCGATGATCTGACTATAGCCATTCGCCAATTGGTATTTGCGCCGAAGGCGAACCGGGTTGCTCCGGGAACGACGGAGACCGTTGTTTTAACTGTGACGGTGGATGACGGGATAGCTGCGCCAGTTGTGGACAGTCAGACTTCTTTGGTTGTGACGTCGGTGAATGACATCCCGACGGTAAGTGCGATTGCCAATCAAAGCATAAGCAGAAATACAGCTACGCAGGCTCTAAGCTTTACCATTACTGATCCTGACGCAGAGCCGAGCGATTTTATAGTAACTGCAGAATCGAGCAATACTGCTCTTGTTCCGCTCAGCGGAATTACACTAGCGGGAGGCGGGAAGCAGCGCACGGTTACCGTGGAGCCGGCTCAAGGAATGCAAGGCTCAGCTGCCATTACGATCCATGTATTGGACAGCAGTCTGGCGGAAGGCACAACGAGCTTTACGGTGACTGTGGGGAACACCAAGCCTGTTGTAACGACGATTGCTCCTCAGCAAATAGATGAGGACGATGTATTGGGCTTGACACTGTCGGGTACGGATGAGGATCAGGATGCGCTGACCTTCCTAGTCGACGATCAGGCGGAGCACGGTCAAGCGGTTATTATCAATGGCAATCAACTCACCTACACGCCGAATCAGGATTTTAACGGGGACGACAGCTTTACAATAAAGGCCTTTGACGGGGTGGATGAATCCGATCCGGTTACGGTCCAGGTGACGGTCACGCCGGTGAATGATCGGCCGGTAGCTGAGAATGCAAGCTACGATGTAGAAAGTCTGACATCTTTGACCCAAAAGCTGCATGCAACGGATGTGGATGGAGATTCATTGACCTTCCGCCTGCTCACAACCGGTACGAAGTCCTCCAGCGTGACGATTATTAACGGCGATGAGTTTGTTTATGTGCCGAGTCCTGGTCAGCTAGGGACAGACAGCTTCACCTATGTAGCTTCGGACGGACAGGAGGAATCCGATCCAGCCGTTATTACAGTAAATATAACACCTTATGGAATTAGCGAATTAGGGGCGCTTTCGACCAGTACGGGCAGCCTTTCTCCTACTTTCCACAAGAATACGCTGAGCTACGAGCAAAATGTAGCTTATGCAGTTGAAGCAACGACGATTACAGCTGAAGCCTTTGATCCGCTTGCGACGGTAACGATAAACGGCCAATCGGCAGACAATCCGGTTACAGTGCAGTTAAGTGTCGGTCTGAATGAAATTCCGGTCACGGTTATGGCGGCTGACTCAACAAAGCCGTTCCGTACTTACCTGGTGAAAGTGACCCGCGCCCAGCAGGGCTCAGGCTCAACACCTTCAACAGGCACTTCCAGTCAGACGGGGACAGGATCAGCGGGAACTGGAATTTCGGTATACGTAGACGGAGTGAAGCAGGAACAGACGGCTACGGTGCAGACGTTCACCAGCAATCAGCTGCGCTATGCGACGGTAACGCTCGACAACGACAAAATCATTAAAAAGCTAGAGTCCGAATCCAATCGCGAAGTCACGATTCCGTATACAGAAGCGGCAGATAGCGTGAACAGCTTGCTGAATGGTCAACTGCTCAAGGTAATGACAGATAAAACGGCGACGCTTGAAATTCAAACGGCTTCAGCCTCTTATGTATTCCCGGCATCGCTTATCCCTGTTGATGCGATTGCCAAGGAGCTAGGAGCGCAGAACAGCTTAAAGGACATTATTTTCAGCATCACAATAGCAAAATCGGCAAAATCGGAGTCTGATCAAGTATATGCTGCGGCATCCGGCCAAGGTATGGAGATTGCAGCTTCGCCGCTGGAATTCCATATTACAGCTTCTTACAACGGAAAGCAGACGGCTGTCTCCACTTTCAGCGGCTATGTGCAAATGATGATTCCAATGCCGGAGGGCGCTGATGCGAGTCGTATTACGACAGGAGTCGTGCTGCATTCCGATGGACAGCTCTATCATGTACCAACCAATATTACGAAGCTGAACGGGAAGTATTATGCAGTGATCAACAGCCTGACGAACAGTACGTACTCCGTCATTTGGCATCCGCGGGAGATGCAGGATCTGGCGAAGCATTGGAGCCGCGATGAGGTGAACGACCTGGCCTCCCGCATGGTTGTACAAGGGACAAGCGAGACGGCCTTCTCTCCGGATGCTTCTATTACCCGCGCTGAGTTTGCGGCGATTATCGTACGTGGTTTAGGCTTGCGCCCAGCGGCTCTACAAGGGCAAAGTAAGTTTTCAGATGTACAGGCCGGAAGCTGGTATGCCGATTATACGGAAACAGCTGCGGCTTATGGTCTTATTACCGGCTATGCTGACGGCACATTTGGCCCCCTAAAGACAATTACACGCGAGGAAGCAATTGCGATTATCGCAAGAGCTGTAGCTTATACGAAGCTGAGTGCTTCGGGATCTATGGATAAGCTGTCCGCTTTCGTGGACCAGAATGAAATCAGCAGTTGGGCGAAAGATGCTATGGCCGCTGCGGTTGAGCTTCAAATTGTGACGGGGAATTCCGGACAGCTGCATCCGCAGGACGACATTACCCGTGCGGAGGCTGCTGCACTCATTCGCAGACTTCTGCTGCAGGCTGATTTAATCAACGGGTAGTCTGCTAAACAATCGGCACAGAACAAATAATCCGAGGAGGAAATTAAAATGGCAGATTCATATTTAGGCGAAATCAGGCTGTTTGTCGGCACGTACGCGCCGCAGGATTGGGAACTATGCAACGGGCAAGTGCTGCCGATTAAGAATAATGAGGCGCTGTTCGGCCTTCTCGGGGCAACCTACGGAGGGGACGGGCAAACGACGTTCGCCCTACCGGATTATCGGGGCCGGGTTCCCATTCATATGGGGACCAGCTCAACGGGCAGCAAATTTTCTCTGAAAGATAAAGGCGGTAAGGAGACGGTTCAGTTGACGCAGGCACAGCTGCCGGCCCATACGCATATGGCGGCAGCCCAGCAGTCCGCAGGCGATGAGGCGTCTCCGACAGGCCATTTTTGGGCGGCGAGCACGGTCAAGCAATATTTTGAAGGAACAGCAGCGCCTAACGCCGCGATGAACAAAACTGCTTTGTCCACGGTAGGCGGCAATCAGGCACATAACAATATGATGCCTTTCATGGCACTAACTTATATTATTTGTATGCGAGGCACCTATCCGATGAGGCAGTTTTAAGCATATAAGACAATAGCTAATCAAGAGGAGGAAGGCGTTTATGGAAGAATGGTTTCTTGGCGAAATACGTTTGTTTGCAATCGACTACGCTCCTGTAGGATGGGCCCAATGCAATGGACAAATACTTAAAGTGAGTGAGAACCAAGCTTTATTCTCGATAATTGGCAATAAATTCGGTGGGGATGGCCAAGCCACTTTCCAACTGCCAAATTTGCAGGGAAGGGCTGCCCTAAATCCAACAACAGACGAAGTATTCCCTGTATATTCGAACGGCGGAACAGAAACGCATGCCTTGACGATAAATGAAATTCCCCAGCACACGCATTCGCTGTCTGCCAGCTCAGCCACAAGTACAAAGGGCGCGGCTGCCTCCAATGTATGGAGTGAAAGCAGCGCAAAGGCCTACAGCAAGACGGCGAACGGGTACATGTCGCCTCAGGCAATCGGGATGACGGGCGCGGGACAGGCCCATTCCAATATGCAGCCCTACGTGGTCGCAAATTTTTGCATTGCAATGACAGGGACTTATCCACCGAAAAATTAATTAGAATCAGAAAGCGAGGCTTGACATGGACGCTTTTATTGGAGAAATTCGCTTATTTACAGGAAACTTCGCTCCGCTGGGCTGGGCCTTTTGTCATGGACAGCAGGTTTCTCTCCCGTACAATCAACCATTGTACTCGATAATAGGAGGTGCGTTTGGCTCGGACTATAAAACGTATTTTACATTGCCTGATTTGCGGGGCCTAGTGCCGATACATCAAGGCAGCGGGGTAGATCTGACTCCGAGGAAGTGCTATGAAAAGGGCGGCAGCATGACAGAAACGATTACCACCTTTGAAATGCCGAATCATACACATCAGTTGAACGCTCAGACATTGGGAAATACGACGGATACAATCAATAATATTTGGGCCACTACACCGCGGGGTACTACAGTTAGTGTGTATAATGAAGAACAGCCGAATGCCAACATGCATGTGAATGCTATAACTGCAAGCGGGGGGTCTCAAGCACACAATAATATACAGCCATACTTGGCGATAAATTATATTATCTGCCTGGATGATGGCGTGTATCCGGTTAAAGCTCAGTAGCAGCAGCGGAGAATAGGATAAAAAAGAAGCGGCCCTGCACAAACGCGTCGGCGAATGTGCGGGCCGCTTCTTCTTCATGATAAGTGGCAGAAGGTCGTAAGCTGCATCCTTTATGCCATTGTCTGCGAAAGCACGATGCCGCCGTAAGCGAAGGCGACGCAGATGACGATCGCCGGATGGATCTTCTTGCGCTCCATCGCCCAGTAGGCGACGGCGGCAATGGCAAGTGTCTGCCAAAGGCCGGCGGATTGCACGGCTGTGCTTGCCATTTGCCAAGTGAGCAGCAGTATCATGATGGCGACAACGGGTTGCACGAGCAGCGTCATCCCTTTGACGATGGGAGATTGGCGATGCTTTTGCAGCAGCTTAAGCAGAAAAATCAGCGCCACAGCCGAAGGTACAATCGTTGCTGCAAGCGCGATTGCCATGCCTGGAATGCCGTATACATCATAACCGACGAACGCGGCGATTTTCGTAGCAATCGGCCCCGGAAGGGCATTGCCAAGCGCGAGTATGTTTGAAAATTCAGCATCGGTTGACCAGTGGTAACGGTCCACGACCTCATGATACATGAGCGGAATGGAGGCAGGACCGCCGCCATAGCCTAAAATATTTGCGAGAAAAAAACCAATAATTAAATCCAACCAATCCATAGTGACTGCTCCTTATGCGCTCGCGCTCGTATTGTTGTCTTTATCGCGCCGATTGTTTCTCCACTTCTTCACCCATGCGGCAGCCTTGAAATGCATCGCCCCATAGAGAAGGAAGGCGGCAATAACGACCGCATCCTGAATATTCACGACCTGCAGCAGCAGAAAAGCGAGCGCACAGCTGATGAGCCCAGTTACCCAGCCCAGTCCCTTCACCGCACGGTTGCCGAACTCATATGCCATTACGCCAAGCATGACTGCGATAACGGGAATAACCGCGGCGATCATTCCCTGCACAACAGCCGAGCCGCTAAGAATTTGTACAGCGGACAGCAAGGCGATCATCGCGATGGCCGAAGGCAAAATATGAGCAAGTACAGCGGCGAGCGCGCCCAGCCAGCCTTGCAGCCGGTAGCCGAGATAAGCGGCCATCTTGGTGGCTATGGGTCCGGGCAATGCGTTGGCCAGTGCCAAAATTTCAGCAAATTCCTCATCATTAATCCAGTCGTAGCGGGTAACCGCCTCATGCCGAATTAAAGGAATAACAGAAGGGCCGCCCCCAAAGCCGAAAATGCCCGTTTTAAACATCGCCAAGGAAAGCTGTCCATATGCTTTGGCGCTTGTTGTCGTCTCCATTTTTTACAGCCTCATTCCCATTCTACTTTTGTAGCGATTGATTAAAACCTGGCAATCAACGCTCATGATGCCGGGCAGCGGGTACAGTTTTTCTTTCAAAAATAGCTCCATTTCCTGATTGCTGGTGAACAGGCCATGCATATGCAGCTTGCTGGGGCCTGTCATGTGATACAGACTAGTGACGACGGGCTCCTCGGATAAGCGATCGGCTACTTCATGCAGAAATTTAGGCTCCACCTCGACATTGAAAAAAGCCGATACCGTCACGCCAATTTTCTCCGGATTGATGACGGCTGTGAAGCGCTCTATAACGCCTTGCTCCAGCAGGGTGTTGATTCTGGCTTGCACAGCAACGCGGGATAAACCAATATCCTTGGCCAAGTCGGTGTAAGATATCCTTCCATTAACATGCAGGGCAGCGATGATTTTACGATCAATATCGTCAATGGCGTGCTCCGCCTGGGCGGGCGGCATTTTGGATTGCATATGAAAAGCTCCTTTTACTCCTTCGAGCGAGAATATCAAAACGTATGTGATAAGTTCGATTCGATTACGATATGAATAAATATATAACCAAATTCATTCCTTATCAATATGAAATTTGTCAATCGTGGGCAAAAAGAATTTTATAGTTGCCACTAGCCGAACTGCCATGTTACTTTAATACTCAATAGATCATGTCAGATAACTTGACTTATAAAGGGTGGAATAGCATGAACAAGCCGATAATCGGCACGAAGGCCATGGTTGTAAGCCCCCACCATCTGGCTTCGGCAGCAGGGGCGCGAATACTAGAGCAAGGCGGCAACGCCTTTGATGCTGCAATTGCGGTCAGCGCTTGTCTAGCTGTCGTCTATCCGCATATGACGGGACTTGGCGGAGACTCGTTTTGGCTCACATACGAACATAAGGAACAGCAGGTGAGAGCCTATAATGCTAGCGGGCGATCCGGCAGTTTTGCAACGCGCGAGGCTTATGCTGGCGAAGCTGCGATTCCGGTACGCGGGCCGCGCAGCGCTATTACAGTTCCGGGCATGGTGGACGGCTGGCATGCCGTGCATAGCCAATATGGGCGTCTGCCTTTTGCACAGGTGTTAGATATGGCTATTGGATATGCGGAAGACGGCTTTCCGATGTCGCCGGATCAATATGAAAATACGGTGCAGCATGCGGACATGCTGGCACAATTTCCAGCTACTGCGGCGGTATACCTGCCGCAAGGGCGCGTTGTTCAGGCGGGGGAGCGCTTTGTGCAGCGCGACCTCGCAGCGAGTCTTCGCGCTATCGCGGAGCAGGGGCGCGATGCTTTCTATAAAGGCGATATTGCGGAGCGGATCGCTGCTTATTTGCAGAGCAGCGGCGGGCTGCTGACCAAGGAAGATTTTGCCGAGCATGCGGGCGAATGGGTTGCGCCGCTTAAAGGCTCTTACCGTGGGCATGACGTGTACCAGGTGCCGCCGAACTCGCAAGGCTTTGTGGCGCTGATGGCGCTGCAAATGTTGGAGAACTATGATCTGAAAGCTTACGGGCATGGCTCATACACGTATTATCATCTTATGATTGAGGCGCTTAAGCTCGGCTTCCGCGACCGCAATTTATTTTTGTCGGACCCTGCTTTTGCGGAAATTCCGCTCGAACGCTTGCTGAGCTCTGCCTATGCGGCGGAGCTTGCAGCTTCTATTAAGCTGGATGAGGCCTGCTCCATCGATACGAAGCCTGTCGGCAATGATACGGCCTATGCGGCGGTCGTGGATGAGGAGGGCAACGCGGTTTCCTTCATTCAGAGCTTGTATTTTGAGTTTGGCTCAGGCGTTGTAGCTGGGGATACGGGCATTTTGCTGCAAAATAGAGGGTCCTTCTTCTCGTTGGAGCCCCAGCACGTGAACCGTTTGGAGCCGCGCAAGCGGACTTTCCATACGCTGATGCCCGCCATGGCGTGCCTGAATGGCAAGCCAAGCCATCTGTTCGGCACGCAGGGCGGCGAAGGGCAGCCGCAGACACAGGTGGCGATCCTTACGCGGATGATTGATTTTGGCATGAATCCGCAGCAGGCGGTGAATGAGCCGCGCTGGGTGTGGGGCCGCACATGGGGAGCGCAAACACAGGAGCTGAAAGTAGAGAGCCGCCTAGCAGACGAGGTTACGGAGCAGCTTGAGAAAGCCGGGCATGATGTTCGCCGCATGAAAGAGTTTGACGGCATTATGGGCCACGCCCATGCGATCACGATTAGCAAGGACGGCGTCCTTAGCGGCGGAGCTGATCCGCGCAGCGATGGCGCGGCAATTGGCTGGTAAGCGGCTCGACTCGGAAGTGTGTGCAAAACGTATGGCAAAGAGTAAAGCAGATCGGCTGTAATGGGCAGCCCATTTTTCAGCCGCGAGTGCGGAGTTGGTTGTAGGCAAAGATACCGAAATCGGCCTGATCGCTAGAATATAGGCGGAACAGGTTGGACAGGAGAGACAGCAATCATGCAGCATAAAATTATGGATACATTCCATGCTTTTATTAAGCCGGAGCTCACGCTTCCAGCAACTCATACAGGCAAACTAGATGGCCTCCGTTTTGCGGTTAAGGATGTGTTCGCGATTAAAGGGCATATAAGCAGCGCGGGCAACCCCGACTGGCTGCGCACGCACGAAGCGGCAGAGCATACCGCCTCAACCATAGAACGGCTGCTTGACGCGGGAGCGGCACTGACCGGAGCAACGCATACCGATGAATTAATGTACAGCATCAATGGGCAAAACGCCCATTACGGCACGCCGATTAACCCGCTTGCGCCGGGTCGCATACCGGGGGGCTCTTCCAGCGGTTCTGCCGTAGCCGTTGCAGCGGGGGCAGTGAATTTTGCGCTCGGGACGGATACAGGCGGCTCGGTTCGCGTACCCTCCGCCTATTGCGGCGTCTATGGTTTTAGGCCGACGCATGGCGCAGTTGCGATGGATGGCGTCATTCCTCTGGCTCCGAGCTTTGATACGGTAGGCTGGATGGCACGGGACAGCACGCTGCTGCTGAAGGTTGGCGAGCTGCTGCTTGCTGCGGAGGCGGCCACCCGAGTGGAGGGCGGTGCAGCTGCTGCTGCGGAATCGGATGCCGTGGAGACTGGTGAGCCGGCATTAGGAGTGGCGAGCGAGCGTGCAGAGGTGGCAGCGGACAAAACGGAAACAACAGACGCAGCGGACGCTGCGAATGTAAAGCTGTTCAGCCGCTTGCTGATCGCAGAAGATGCATGGAGCAAGGCGGATTCTGCTAGCGCACTACAGCTGAGACCACTCGTTGCTGAACTGGAGGCCGTTATCGCAAATACCGAGCGGCTGACGCTTGCCCCTGAAGGGCTGGAGCAATGGCTTGAAGCGTTCCGCACGATTCAAGGTTTGGAAATTTGGCAAACACATGGCGATTGGATTACGCGCGAGCAGCCTGCTTTTGGCCCGGGGATAGCGCAGCGATTTCGATGGGCAAGCACTTTGCGCAAGGAAGATGGCGAGCAAAAGGTAGAGGAACAGCGCAGCATTCGTGCCAAGCTGCGAGAGCTGCTCGGAACAGATAGCCTGCTTGTTATCCCAACCATTCCCGGAACGGCGCCGGACCGCGACATTAGTGGAGAAGCGGCAGACAAGCAGCGTGCTCTAACGATGCAGCTGTGCTGTATAGCAGGGCTGTCAGGCTTGCCGCAAGTAACGCTGCCGGTTGGCGAGGTGGATGGAGCGCCAATTGGTTTATCCATTATTGCAGGGGCAGGACAGGATTTGAAGCTGCTGCGATGGATAGCGCAGCATGCGGAATTATGGGAACGAAGCGAACAGCCAGGCAGCGGAAACGAAGGGGAGGCGGCAAAATAGATGAAGCTGGTGACGATCCATTACGAGGGTGTCGAGCAAGCGTGCATCAACATTGACGGTCGCTATGTGCGGCTCCATACGATTAATCAGTTGGAGCATACGCATTGGCCCATCAACGTGTTTGATCTGCTGCAAGAGGGGCAGCTGGATGCGTTGACGGCATGGTATAACGATGGAGGCAGCAATAAGCTTGCGCAGCTGGAATCAGTGCCAAGCGAAGCATTGGCAGTTGCGCCATTATACCGCCATCCCCGAAAAATTTGGGGTATCGGCATGAATTATGTGAAGGAAGCGGCCGAGCGCGAGATACTATTCGCTGAAGCTGATCCGGTCAGCTTTATGAAGCCGGATACGTCGCTTATCGGCCCAAATGCAGCAATTGAGCTGCCTGCCCAGCAGACGGAGCATGTGACGGCGGAGGCTGAGCTGGCAATCATTATCGGGCGTACATGCAAAAATATAACCGAAGCCGAGGCGCTGGACTGCGTAGCAGGTTTTGCCGTATCAGTCGATGTTACGGCAGCGGATATTCATGCCAAGCATCAGCGTTTCCTGACGCGGGCCAAAAGCTTTGATACCTTTTTTGGCTTCGGCTCGGAGCTGATTACGCGAGATGAAATCGCGGACTTGCCCCAGCTGGCAGTGGAAACCTGGCATAATGGCGAGCTTGTTCATGGCAATGTGCTGGCTAACATGATTTATCAGCCGGCATATCTCGTCGCCTTTCATTCGCAGGTCATGACGCTGCTGCCCGGCGATGTGATTTTGACAGGGACGCCTGGCGCAGCCGTCATTCGCGATGGCGACGTCATCGAGGCGCGTGTTGCCGGCTTTGAGCCGCTGCTGCATCCGGTCAAAGCGGGCTCGCCGCTTTTTTGACCCAGCAGGCCCTGGTTCGACCCGACCTGAGCTTAACAAGCTTAGGCTAGGCATTGCTAAAAACTCAAGCAGAGCGGCTGCTTGAGTTTTTTTGCGTACAGCCGCCGCTCCCCCTGCCTTTTTCGCCGCGTACCAGCAACTTTCAGCAAACCTTCAATTTCACCTAAGATTTACTTAATCTTCATACTTTAGCCTTAAGACTGGAATTGAAATCTGGTTTGAAGGAGGAGTCATCCAAATTATGAATTTGAAAAAGATGTGGAAGAAGGTTACGGTTACCGCTCTGTCGCTAACGATTGCCGTATCGGGTTTTGGAGCAATCGGGAGCAAGTCGGCGGTTTATGCTGCAGAGACGGGCATTGCGCAAAAATATGAGTCTCTATTTGAAGGGGACAAAATCATTAATGTGAACGTGACGATCGCGGACGACGATTGGGAAAGCATTTTGGCCAGCCCCTTGGATAAGGAGTATAAAAAGGTAACGGTAGACGTAGACGGCAATGTGCTGAGCAACGTAGGATTTTCGACCAAAGGCAATTTGACCTTGAAGGCCGTTGCCAGCATGACGGATTCCGACCGCTACAGCTTTCGCTTGAAATTCGACAAATACGATAAAGAACAAACGCTGCTCGGACTGGATAAAATGGTGCTGAACAACAGCTACGCAGATCCTTCTTTTTTACGTGAATATTTGCATTACGAAGCTTTGCGCTCGATCGGGCTGGATGCCCCGCTGACAGTGCTTACGAACCTGTATATCAATGGTGAATTGTATGGCTTCTATGTAGGTGTTGAAGCTATTGATGACAGCTATATGGAAAGAAATTATGGCGAAGATTACAACGATGGCGTGCTCTACGATACGGACGAGAAAAGCTATCTGCAATATGAGGAAGACGGCGACTATGAGACGCTGACGTATGAGCTTGGCACAGAGGATGATAAAGCATCGTTGAAAAATTTTATTAGCGTGCTGAATGATATGCCTGCTGGCGAGAAAGGGAATATCGAGGACGTACTCGATGTAGACTCGGCCTTGAAATACATTGCGGGCAACGCTGTACTGGGCAACTACGACAGCTATAATGGCGATAAGGGCCATAACTATATGCTGTACGGCGATGCAGATGGAAAATTCAGTGTCCTGCCATGGGATTTCAATATGTCATTTAACGGCTATTCCGGTGGCGGAGGCGGGGCCGGTCGCAATGCGGCAGCAGCGGGAACTGCGGGAACTGCGGGAACTGCGACCACAACTACGACATCCACGGCAACAACGACGTCCACAACGACGGCAGCTACCAATACAAATGCGACAACTGCCTCGGTTGATGTGCCTGTCTTGGGCATCAGCATGGACAGCGTCCCAATGATAGGGAATTTGCTGGAAGTGCCAGAGTATAAGGCCAAATATTTGACCTATGTAAATGAGCTGGTGGACTATCTGGGCGGAATCGAGGATCGCATTACCGAGCTGGCTGATATTATTCGGCCAAGCGTAACGGCTGATCCGACTAAATTTTATACGGTAGAGCAGTTTGAATCTAATGTAGCTTATTCTGCTACAGGCGGTGGAGCAATGGAAGGCATGACGCCTCCTGATGATGCTGGTATGACACCGCCGACGATGCCGGATGGCACGACTGCAGCTAGACCGGACAATGCGGGAACCGCGACAGGAAGCACTAGTAATACGACTGCGACAGATGCTGCCGCAGGCAATGGTACAGCAACTGGACAAGCTGCTGCTGGACAGGGTCCAGGTCAAGGAGCAGGCCAAGGGCAAGGCGGTCAAGGAATGGGCTCGATGGCGGCTGGGTCGCTGATGACTTTTGCGCTCAACAGACTGGCTAACTTGCAGGAGCAGCTGGGGCTGGCCGTGACGCCACTGCCGTCGACAACGACTCCAGTTACAGCAGCGGGAGCTATTTCCGTCCTTTTAAATGGCAGCAAAGTGAGCTTCGACAAACAGGAGCCGGTTAATCAATCAGGGCGGGTGCTCGTTCCGCTTCGCGGCATCTTCGAAGCCTTTGGCGCTGAAGTGAAATGGGATGCAGCAACGAAAAAAATTACAGCGGTCAAGGACGACCGCACGGTTACGCTCACGATTGGCAGCACGACGGCTTACGTGAATGGAACAGCGGTGACGCTGGATGTTCCCGCTTCGGTGGTGAACGGCCGGACGCTCGTGCCAGTGAGATTCATTTCCGAAGGGCTGGATATGGATGCAGCTTGGGATGCGGCTACTGCGACGGTGAAGATCACGAATAAAGCTTAGCGTAAAATAGCTATACAAAACGATATCTCTAAAAAAGAGGTATCGTTTTTTGGCTTGCAGAGGGTTTTTATAGGAAATCAGTCCGACAGTAATAGACAAAATATTGCCGAAACATCGTCCTTTCGAACTATAAGAAAAAGGGTTTATGGTATAAAATGTAGAATTTCCATATTTAACGCGCGGTCATGAATAAATTTGTTTGCAGAAACCAGCTTCAGGCAGAAAGAGGATAATAGGCGATGGGAAATCGATTTTGGGAGTTTTATCTGATTCGGTATTTGGCAGGAACTATATTTGGCGCACTGATTTTATTTATTCTAGCTATGAATTATCAGAACGAAATGAATCGGGCTTATTTTCCCAAAGCACACAACGATGATAGCAAACCCGATCTTAGCTACTTTTACAGCCTCTTGTTTGAAACAACGAGGGACATAGACATTAATGAGCTTGATTTGACCATCGGTGGCAATAAAGTGGAGTTGCAAAAGGCTGAGGCATTAACGGGATCAGGGGAAATTCGCTTGAAAACGGATGGTTTGACGGTGCTGGCCGCAATTATTATTGCTGTTTTTGGCTTTCTCTACATGTATATCGCCAGTATGTTGATTTTGATTTTGCATGCAGTACGGCTGATTATTTATCCGGGAATGCGAAAATTCAAAGCTTTGAGCAAGCTCTTTTATTTCTATGTGGAGTTAAGCCGTTTGCGTTCCGAAAGAGAAAGGAAGGTGACAGGAAAAGGGAAAGAGAAAGAGATCAGCGATGAATGGCAGGGCAGTCGTCATTTGAGCGAATATATTGAATCTTACAGGCATCTGCGCGAGCATGGCAACGCCTTTGCTATTCTCTTATCCGAAATAGTATTTGCTTTCTGGCTCGTTATTTGCTCGTTTTCGGCCTGGTCTATTATTGTTTGGGTTGCCGCAGGCTCTGTTGCTTGGTTTATCGGCAGTTATTTAGAAATTCGGATGGTGAAGGAACGCAGGAGCTTTTTGCCGTAGACTAACAATGAAATTGAGGAGAGAACGACGGCGTCGCGATATTTCTATAAAGGGGGCTCGCGTATGAAATGGAATGGGAGCATTAAAAAAATAGTGCCGATACTCGTGTTCATCTTGCTCGTATTATCCTGCATTCCAATTATGAAGCAGTTGTTTGGCATTCAGGAAGTGTATGCGGACTTCATAAAGCAGATGTTTAATAAAGAATTGGGGACGGGGAAACGTCTGCTTGGCATTTGGCATATGTTCCGAAGTATGGCTGGGCTTGTCATTTGGTTAATTGGTTTTTGGTATATACTGGCCACGCTATCCAAATGGGCCGAAGACCACGTCGAATCATATAAGAAATTTATTATCTGGTGGGCACCAGTACATAAAATTGTTATTAATATTTTGACTTACGCGATTCATTTTATTTATTACATATTGATTATCAGCATGAACAGTACGATTCTGCTGCTAGTCTCCGTGCTTTTAGTTATAGGGCTTTACAGTGTGATTCCAGCAATTTCTATATTGTTTCAACGGTCGATGGAGTTGCTGTTTTCCTTTTTCGCTCTCGAATTTAATGCCTCTGCATTTCTGGTGGATTCGGCTAAGCTGAAAGCGTCAGATATTTTGGGCTATCAATCGATTACGTTTTTCGTTATCTTATTTGCTTATTGCATTAAAATAATGACACAGTTCGTATACAGTCCACTGTTCTTAAAAATTGGTGGCCATCGAATTGTACGAAAGTTTCTGCGGTTAAACACCATTTTCAGCTACAATTACTTGCGCATAGTCGTATACACAATTGCTTTTTTGGCTTTTACGATTCAGTCTTCATTTAAGATTATGAACGAGATCAATAGTGTTTTTGCTACATTTATAATAGTCGATGTTATTATTTATACGTTTCTTAGTTGGGCGAAGGGTAGAGGCGTATATGCCGAGCAGGAGCTGGAGCGGTATTTCCATCATTTACATGCCTATTTTACGGAGGTGGAGCAGCAGCTTGACGACAAGCAGCTTTCCGGTCAAGGGGGCAGCGAACGGTTTGCAGCGATTACATTTATTGCTCAATACCCACAACTAGGGTTATGGGATAAGTTTAGTCTATATGTAAATCGGAATAGACGGCAGCGTTATTTCATTGCAAGAAAGGTGGCTGTGTTGCTGAAACACAGATATGCGAACAGACAGCAGATACTGGAGGCAGCGCAATCTGCCAAGCGGCATCTTCTAAGTGCCAGAGCGTATCGCCCAAACCCGGATTACGAGCTGCTCGCAATTAGGCTGGAGGAGATTAAGCTGGAAATGGAAGACAGGCTGCGGACGTATGCCCAATTCGACATACAGCAGGAGTATTTGGACAAACATCAGTTATTTCGGATTGAACCGGTGAAGTGGAAGAAACGCGACTGGTTTTTTCAAGGCTTGTGTATGCTTCGGAGCAAGCGGCGAATGAGAGAGCTTAACGAGCAATATCGGCAATATTTGAAAATGATTGAAAAAATGAATGACGATATCGATACACGATACGTAGAGGGGATTTCAGAACGATTGGATCGGATCGTGCATCGATAAATGTCGAATTAATTAAAACTATTGTAATTAAGAACAGTCTGCCGATATTAAGCGGCAGACTGTTCTGTATTTCTTATTCTGTTCTATTCCATCTCATCCCGAATCGACTCAATCAAGCCTTTCAGCTTGTTCGCCGACTTCTGGAACAGCGCCGTTTCTTCGTCCGACAGTGTCAGCTCCAGAACGTTGCGGATACCGCTGCGATCAACGACGCATGGAACGCCGATGTATACATCGGATACGCCGAGGTAGTTGTCGAGCAGGGTCGATACGTTCAGCACGGCGCCTTCATCTTGCAGAATCGCGGTACAGATGCGGTCGAGTGCCAGAGCGATGGCGTAATACGTCGCGCCTTTTGCTTCGATAATTTGGTAAGCGGCATCGCGTGTGCCGGTGAAAATCCGTTCTTTCTGTTCGTCGTTCAGTCCTAGCTCTGTACCCGCAACGTTCGACAGGCTCCATACCGGCAGCTCGGAATCGCCATGCTCCCCGATAATTGGGGCGTGGACGCTGCGCGGATCAATGTTCAGCTCTTCGCCAATCAGATAGCGGAAGCGTGCGCTGTCGAGCAGCGTGCCTGAACCGATGACGCGGTTAACGGGCCAGCGCGATTTTCGCAAGGAGAAGTAGCTCATGACGTCCACTGGGTTCGAGGCGATCAGCAGAATGCCATCGTCATTATATTTCAAGACCTCATCAATAATTTGGTCAAAAATCGCTACGTTGCGCTTCAGCAGCTGAATACGCTCTTCGCCTGGACGCTGGGCCACACCGGCCGTAATAATAATGATGTCCGCGCCTTTGCAGTCCTCGTAAGTGCCTGCCCATACCTTCGTGCCGCCAAGGAACGGCATGCCGTGGTTCATGTCGAGCGCATCGCCGATCGCTTTCTTCTCATTGGCATCGATAAGCACCAGCTCATCCATGCGATTGCGAAGCAGCAGTGTATAAGCGGTTGTTGAGCCTACAGCCCCAGCGCCAATGACAACAATTCTTGATTTTTTCATATCCGATCTCTCCCCGTCTAATGGTGTAGTTGCTTCTAGTTTTGCTTTTGCCATTACTCCTGAATTACTTCTGCAATTCCTTCTGTTCTTGCTCTTGCGCGTGATCCTCTTTGTCGAAATAAGGCTTGTTCACGAAATAATACATATATCCCATTAATACGCCGCCGCCAATCAGATTGCCCAGTGTGACAGGCACAAGATTGTGAATGACGCCGCCGTAAGTAATCGTGTCTGGATGGTCGACGACTAGTGCAATAGCAAAGGTGCACATGTTGGCAATGCTATGCTCGTAGCCCGAAATAAAGAAGCAGAAGACGAACAGCATCATGGAAAACATTTTTGCCCCGTCATGCTTCATGCCCATCGGGATAAAAAAGGCGAGACAGACTAGCCAGTTACATAAAATCGCCCGGAAAAAAAGCTCCATCGACGACGTATGCATTTTCGCTTCGACGACACTGAGCAGGAACGTATTGACCTTCTCGCTGTCGAACAGTCCGGTTGTCATAATGAGCAGGGCGAACACGGCTGCGCCAAGCAGGTTGCCAGCGTAGCTGGTCAGCCACATTTTGATGGCGTCGGTCCATTTGAGCTTGCGCCGGAGCGCGGTAAACGAATAATAAAACGTATTGCCGGTAAACAAGTCGCCGCCGCCGTATGCGATGAGAATAATCGCAGCTCCGAACGTTAGCGCGGCCATCGGATAAGCGAGTGGAGAATGCTCGGCGTAAAAAAAGTTACCCGTCTTAAAGGCGACTATAACGCCAAAGCCAATGAACATGCTGGCGAGCATGGACCTGGAAATATACCGGATGCGGCTTTGCTGAAAAATCATATGCTTCTTGTGTGCGAGTTGCTCGACCTTGCGTAGCGGTTCAGTTTCCATGAGCATTCACTCCTCTTGCTGCTTACTGAGGTTAGAATAACACAGGAGGGACACAGTCGATTGTGACATTCCTCACAGGTAAAGGCGAAAATTGTTACAGAAATAAGGGATTCCCGGCGGAGTGGACAACTACTGAGCTAATGATTATTCCTGTAATGGCAAAAATTAGGTAGTCTTCTTGTAGATGCAAACGGAGGTGCACATCTATTTGCATAAATATAGCGGCATTAAAGAATGAGGCTTCACCACAACCAAATTAAATGGAATAAAGGAGAGTTTATTCGATGAAAAAATGGATTGGTGCTCTATTATCTTTGGCCCTTATTATTGCAATTGCTGGTGTGCAGCCTGCCCCTGTATCAGCGGCAGAAGTTGTAAACGCTACCATTATTGTTCCTAAAAATACGACCTATGACGGCAAAGGCAAAGTTTTTGTCGCGAACCCGAGTACGTTAGGGGATGGCAGCCAGGCTGAGAACCAGAAGCCGGTATTCCGTCTGGAGGCAGGCGCAACGCTGAAAAATGTCATTATCGGCGCTCCTGCTGCCGACGGCGTTCACTGCTATGGCAGCTGCAATATTGAGAATGTGACATGGCAGGATGTAGGCGAGGACGCTTTGACTCTAAAATCTTCCGGTACCGTTAATATTACAGGCGGCGGCGCATATAAAGCCTATGACAAGGTGTTCCAAATGAATGCATCCGGCACGATCAATATTAAAAATTTCAAGGCCAATGACATCGGCAAGCTCGTTCGTCAAAATGGCGGCACCTCTTATTCGGTATCCATGAATGTTTCAAATAGCGATATTTCCAAGGTGAAGGATTCCATTTTGCGTACAGACAGCAGCTCCACAACGGGCAAAATAACAAACACGCGCTATTCTGGCGTGCCGACGCTGTTCAAAGGTTTTGCATCCGGCAAAACCAGTCAATCCGGAAACACGGCTTATTAGGCAATCCTTCCAAAAAAAGACGCGGCAATGCCGCTTAAGCTTTAGCTTAAGCCTTAGCTTGAACCTGAGCCTGAGCCTGAGCCGCAGAGCCTAGCGTTTGGAAGGATAGCCGTCCCCCGTAAGTAAGCCTGTTTATAAATCATCAACAGGGCCTGTGCCGAGATTAGGCGGCATGGGCTCTGTTTCCCATTTGGCGACAATGAGCATATCCAAATGTCTGGCGGAGCGCAGCAAATCCTGCACAATCGTTTTGCGGACGAGCATTTGCCACGGCGGCCGGCGCGATTGTCCAATAATGAGCTGGGTCGCTTGCAGGTCAGCCATCTGTTTCAGCAAAATTCCGCTAATTTCCTGGCGTCTATCTGCCGCACTTACCGCCAGCTGGCCGCCAAGCCGCTCGCACAGCTGCCGCAGCGCATGAAGCCGCTTTTGCTGCACCTCGGTTTGCTGAATTTTACGGCTGTGCACATAATGGACATGCCATTCTGCCTTCAAGCGGTGAGCGATGCGAAAGCCGCGGCGAATCAGCCTTTCCGCCTGATCACCTAAATCGATGCATACAAAAATCACCTCGCGCTTGCGCCAAGGCCCCCGAAGCGAAGGGCCGCGTTCCCACGACTCCAGCCGTTCATCGACATCATCCGCAATTTCGCGCAGCGCCAGCTCTCGCAAGGCAATCAAATTGCCGATTTTGAAAAAAGAGCCCAGCGCCTGCTCCACCTTTTCCTGCTTGTAAATTTTTCCGTCGCGCATGCGCTGCGCCAGCATTTGGGGCGTAACGTCAATGAGCTCGATTTCATTCGCCATTTGTAAAATCGCGTCCGGCACCGTTTCTCTCACCCGCACACCGGTCAACTGCTCCACCGCATCATTTAAGCTTTCCACATGCTGCACGTTTACGGTGGAAATAACGGAAATCCCGTGCTCCAGAAGCTGCAAAATATCCTCGTACCTTTTCTTGAGCAGGCTGCCGGGCACATTCGTATGGGCAAGCTCATCGATCAGCACAACCTCGGGGCGGCGCGCGATAACAGCCGTTGTATCCATTTCCTCAAGCCGCGCTGCCCCATAGGGAATAACTGCCCGGGGCAAAATCGCCAAGTCGCCGACCTGCTCGGCCGTTTCCTTGCGTCCATGCGTTTCCAGCCAGCCAATGACGACATCTACGCCTTTACGCTTAAGAATGTTACCCTCCTGGAGCATTTTGTACGTTTTCCCGACGCCAGGAGCGGCTCCGATATAAATTTTGAACGTGCCGCGTCGCATGCGCTGGGCCTGTTCCTCCATCTCGCGGGAGTCCAGACGATGAAAAAGCGCCTCCTGCCCGCCCCAGCGGGTTTTAACGGGCAAAATCCGCTCTCCCTCATGCTCCGCCCGATCCGTCATCACAAACACGTCGATGTTCCGTATTTTACGGAGCACGCGGTTGACGATAGAGCCTTGCAGACGCTCCTGCCATGCTTTCTTCTTGGAATGGCCCATCACAATGCGCGTCGCATGCTGCCGCGTTGCATATGCCACAAGTGCGGCAGGCAGCTTGCGCGCATGCGCCAGAGGGAGCTCCTCGAACGCGCCGCCGACCTTCGCCACCAGCTTTTGCATCGAGCGTTTGATCGTTTGCTGCTCCTTCGATAAGCTGCGGCCCGGCAGCAGAAAGGTGACAACGGCAAGCTCGCCATGCAGCCGCTTGGCAATTTGCTGGCCCCGGCGCACATATAGGGAGCCGTTGAAGTGATATTGCGCCGATACGACAATCCGCTCGGCTGCTCCTGATGGGCCGCTTAAGCCCAGCGCTTCGCGGTGCTTTTCCAGCGTTTCGTGAACACCCTCTGCCATGAGGCAGAGAGCGACTTCACGCAGAACAGCCAGATTGCCGGGCAGCCGCATAGCCGGATGGAGGGAGCTGCCGAGCAGTCCCTCTTCCATCCGGCTCAGCATCGTCTCAGGAGAGACATCAATGAGGCGAACCTCATCGGCCCATTCCAGCGTGTCCGCCGGAACCGTCTCCTCCGCGCGAATGCCCGTCATTTTGAAAATAACTCCGTCCTCGCCCTCCAGCTCGTAGACATTAATCGTCGTAATGATGCTGATGCCATGCTCCAGCAAATATTGAATGTCCTCCAGCCGCGTCTGGAAGCGGGCGCACGTACGGTTGCGATGGGCGAGGCCATCGACGAGCACGACCTCCGGGTTGCGGGCGAGCAGCGTCTCCAGCGGCAAATCCTGCTGCTCCTTGCCATCGCGCTGCCACTTAATGCTCGGGACATGCTCCAGCTCAGACTCAAGCGCGGTTTGATTCCTATTTGTACTTGGAGCTGGCGTTAAGGCGCAAATGACGACATCAATGCCCTGCTGCTTCAGCAGCTGGCCTTCCTGCAGCAGATGATACGTTTTCCCGGAGCCTGCGACCGAGCCAATGATGATTTTCAGGCGTCCCTTATGCAGCCGGGAGATAGAAGCCAATATCTCCTCTGGCGTCTTGCGTTGATACGGTGGCATTCTGCTCCCGCCTTCTTTTTTATTTGGCGATTCGTGTGGATAAAGCCAGATTCAGCTCCAGCACATTGACGCGCTTGTCACCGAAGAGGCCGAGCTCGCGTCCTTTCGTATGCGCGTGTACAAGTTCTTCAAGCTCTGCCTTCGGCAGTCCTGTCAGCTTGCTAATTCTTGCAATTTGTACGATAGCCGACTGCGGCGTAATATCCGGGTCAAGCCCGGAGCCGGAGTTCGTTATTAATGCAAGCGGCAGCTGAGCAATCGGCACCTCGGGATTATCCTGCTGCCACTGGGCGATAGATGCTTTCATGCGAGCCAGCAGCTCCGGGTTCGAAGGGGCATAGTTGTTAGAGCCGGAAGCTTCCGCCTTATAGTCAATGCTCGACACCCGCCCCTGAAAATAGCGCTGATCGGTGAAAGGCTGACCGATCAGCGACGAACCAACGACGTTGCCTGCGCTGTCCTTGAGCAGGCTGCCATTGGCCTGAGCCGGGAACAGCAGCTGCGCGGCGCCCGTGCTCACAAGTGGATACACGATACCGCAAAGGAGCAGAAACAGCAGGCTGGCGCGCAGAGACACCCCGATTACGGAAGATGGGGAGGGCGGCACTGATGAAGACGAAGCGGATGGCATAGGTGACGATGGACGTTTTCCTTTTAAAATAGCATGCATAGCACAATTCCCTTCTTTCTAATTAAAGGTTCGTTTCATTAATAGGCCGCAGCCGATCTGGAAGGCGTTAAATCCAAATATGAACCATCATGTCGATGAGCTTAATGCCGATGAACGGCGCGATCATGCCGCCGAGCCCGTAAATGAGCAAATTGCGGCTGAGCAGGCGGGCGGCGCTGAGCGGACGATAGGCGACGCCTTTCATCGCCAGCGGAATGAGCAGCGGAATAATGATTGCATTAAAGATGAGCGCGGACAAAATCGCCGACAGCGGCGAGCCGAGCTGCATCACATTCAGCGCCTGCATTTGCGGAATCGCCAGCATAAACATTGCGGGAATGATGGCGAAATATTTGGCTACGTCATTGGCGATGCTGAAGGTCGTGAGCGCGCCGCGCGTCATAAGCAGCTGTTTGCCGATCGAAACGACCTCTATAATTTTGGAAGGATCGGAGTCCAAATCCACCATATTGGCAGCTTCCTTCGCCGCCGTCGTGCCGCTGTTCATCGCCAGGCCGACATCGGCCTGCGCGAGTGCGGGCGCGTCATTCGTCCCGTCCCCCGTCATGGCGACGAGCTTGCCTTCCGCCTGCTCGCGCCGGATGACGGCGATTTTATCCTCCGGCTTGCTTTCGGCAATAAAATCGTCGACGCCCGCTTCTCTGGCGATAGTTGCCGCCGTAAACGGATTATCGCCCGTACACATAATCGTTTTGATGCCCATCGCTCGCAGCTGGTCGAACCGTTCCTTCATGCCCGGCTTGACCGTATCCTTCAAATAAATCAAGCCGAATATGTGCTGATCGACGGCGATAGCGAGCGGCGTGCCGCCTTCCTTGGCAATCCGCTCCGTCTCCTGAGCCAAATCAGCGGGTATGTCTCCTCCTTGGGCGAGCACCCAGCTGCGAATCGCTTCAACGGCTCCTTTGCGCACGAGCCGTCCATCAGCCAAATCGATGCCGCTCATCCGCGTCTCGGCCTGAAAGGGAACGAATTGACCGCCTTCGCCAAGCGCGGCATCGTAGGTTTTATCATGCTTTTTCATCCATTCCAGCACCGAGCGGCCTTCCGGCGTTTCATCCTGCAGGGAGGAAATAGCGGCCCATGCCGCTGCCTCATCTGCCCCAGCAGTGCCCACCGGATTGATTTCGCTAGCCATCCGATTGCCGAAGGTGATCGTCCCGGTTTTATCCAAAATCATCGTATTAATGTCGCCAGCTGCTTCGACCGCCTTCCCGGACATGGCCAGCACATTGAACTGGGTGACCCGGTCCATGCCGGCGATGCCGATGGCGGACAGCAGGCCGCCGATTGTCGTCGGAATGAGGCAGACGAGCAGCGCGATGAGCACGGGAATTTCCAAATTGACGTCCACATAAGCGACAATCGGGCCAAGCGTGACGACGACGATGAGGAAAATAATCGTCAGGCTTATCAGCAGCGTGTTCAGGGCAATTTCATTCGGTGTTTTCTGCCGCTTCGCGCCTTCGACGAGCGCGATCATCCGGTCGATGAACGTTTCACCGGGCTCGCTCGTGATTCGCATTTTGATGCGGTCGCTGATGACCCGCGTTCCGCCCGTCACGGAGTTGAAGTCGCCGCCCGCCTCCTTGATGACGGGTGCCGATTCGCCGGTAATAGCCGATTCATCGACGGAAGCGAGGCCTTCAATGACCTCGCCGTCGCCGGGAATCATTTCCCCTTGCGAGACGATAACGATATCCCCTTTGCGCAGCTCCGTAGAAGGGACGATTTGAATGCTGTCGCCCAGCAGCTTATTCGCCATAATTTCCTGCTTCGTTTTTTTCAGCGAGCCAGCCTGTGCTTTCCCGCGGCCTTCGGCTAAAGCTTCGGCAAAGTTCGCGAACAGTACCGTAAAGAGCAAAATAATAAAAACAGTCAAGTTGAAGCCGATGCGATCCTGCGAGTCGAAGTACCCTGGAAATAGGGTCATGAGCAGAACGATCAGCGTTCCAATCTCGACAACGAACATGACTGGATTTTTCATCATATGGACCGGATTCAGCTTGAGGAGGCTCATCTTTAGCGCCTCGGTCACGAGCGGTCCGGTGAACAGTTTTTTAGCACGTTGGTCATTCATAACGCTTACCCCTCATTTCCCTTTAACGGATCGTTAAAAACTCGGCAATTGGCCCTGTGACAATGACGGGCAGAAACGTGAGCGCGCCGATCAAAATAACGACGCCCATCAGCATAACGGCAAACAGCGAATTGTCCGTTCGGAACGTGCCAATCGTCTCCGGCACCCACTGCTTGCGGCTGAGTGATCCGGCTACAGCAAGCAGCGCAATCATCGACATATATCGGCCGAAAAACATCACGAGCCCGGTCGTTATATTCCAGAACGGCGTATTGTCGGCCAGCCCCTCAAACCCGGAGCCGTTGTTGGCGGCCGAGGACGTATATTCATAAAGCACCTGCGTAATGCCATGAAAGCCCGAATTGGATATAGCGCCTTGCCCCAGGTCGGTTAGAAAAGCCGCTGCCGTTGGCGCGAGAATAATAAACGGATGCACGAGAATGGCAATGGCAATGAGCTTCATTTCGCGCGGCTCTATTTTTCGTCCGAGAAATTCTGGTGTCCGTCCGACCATCAGCCCGCAGATGAACACCGTCAGCATCGCATACATCAGCATATTGACGAGCCCGACGCCTTTGCCGCCGAAGACGACGTTCAGCATCATTTGGGCAAGGGGAACGAGCCCGCCAAGCGGAGTGAGCGTATCGTGCATCGAATTGACCGAGCCGGTCGTGGCCGCCGTCGTCACCGTCGTGAACAGCGCGGACTGGGCGATGCCGAAGCGAACCTCCTTGCCCTCCATGCTGCCTTGCGAAGCGTCGATGCCGAGTGTGGCGATCAGCGGGTTGCCGCTTTTTTCAGCCGTATAGGAAATCGTAAGAAAGATCAGAAACAGCGCCATCATCGCCGAAAAAATAACCCAGCCCTGCTTGCTGCTTTTCGCAAACCGGCCATACATGAAGGGCAGCGCGGCAGGCAGTGCCCACATGGACAAAATCTCAATGACATTCGTCAGCGGGTTGGGATTTTCGAACGGATGGGCGGAGTTGACTCCGAAAAAACCGCCGCCATTCGTGCCAAGATGCTTAATCGACTCCAGCGAGGCGACTGGCCCGATGGCGATATGCTGAACCGCGCCCTCGAGTGTCGTAACGGTCAAGGTAGGGCTAAGCGTTTGCGGCACTTGCAGCGCCACAAGCAGCAGCGTAATGATAATAGCGAGCGGGAAGAAAATCCGCGTATGTGCTTTGACGAAATCCTCGAAAAAGTTGCCGAGCGTTCCGCCTTTGCTCGTAATGCCGCGCACGAAGGCGACAGCAACGGAAAAGCCGGTAGCGGCGGACGTAAACATCATCATCGTAATGACGGCCATTTGCGCAAAATACGTCAGCCCTGATTCGCCGCTGTAATGCTGGAGATTCGTATTGGTCATAAAGCTGATGACCGTATTTAGGACGAGTGTCGGCTCCATGCCGCCGATTCCATTCGGGTTAAGCGGCAGACCGCTTTGCACCCTCAGCAGTACATAGCTGACAGCTACGAGCACGAAATTGAGTGTAATAAAGCTGAGCGCATATCTTTTCCAGCTCATGCCTTGGCGATTTTTGAGCCCGATTACTGCATAAATGATCGCTTCGATTCGTCCGAACAGCTTGTCGGTACGGTTCGGAACGTTTGAAAACACGGAATATAAATAATGCCCAAGTGGCTTTGCGATCAGCATGATCATGCCGACGACTACCGCCATTTGCAAGACGTCCACAGCTGTTCCTCCCTTGCTATAAATGATGAAATGTTATGAGCTAAAATTTTTCCGGATGGAGCAAGGCGTAGACGAGATACACCAGCAAAGCTCCTGTAACGAGCAATATGACAATCATCCCCGTTCCTCCGTTTCGCTAATGGACCGATCGCACCAGCGTATAAATCCGGCAATCAGCCCGAAAGCTGCGATTAAGGTCAAAGCCATTCCGATATCCAGCATAGCTGCATCGCTCCTTATTTCGTTTTATCCCTAGTCATTTTGGAAAAAAAGGCAACAAAAAAGAAGCCTTGGGCAAAGAGGACTCTTCACCCGCAGCTTCCTTCATCCGGGCATCATACGCCCCTGATTCGCCTGCGATAAGTGTAAGTGTGGCCTCTCCCGTTGACGCTTGCGAGGTTAGCTGTCGGATTCGGGCGCGAGAGACGCCCTACGCTTGGCACTTATCGTGCCCTTGCGATTCACCCCGTGACGCTCCCTGCCATCGTCCATTGGACAACGACAGAGAGCCGTCGATGGTTCCCCCGTTTCTGCGGCAGTGCAGAACTCAGCGTTTGAAACAAAATGCCTGCCGATGTTGCGAGTGCTATTTTCGAAAAAAAGACAACAAAAAACCACAGAGGCGTATGACGCTCTGTGGCCTGATTTACAAGGTCACAATCGTTCACCATTCCTCTCTACACCTGCGCTTACGAGGTTAGCTGTCGGATTCGGGCGGTGAGAGTCGCCCTACATTTGCCTGGAGTTTCATGACACTCCTGCAAACGATTCACCCCTGCGCTGCCAGCTTCCGACTCTCACATCGGATGGCTGCAGTGCGTTTGGTTCCCCCGCTCTTCGCCTAATATGCGAAGACTCAGCGATCAAGCAAAAACGACTACGTCGTCCTTCTGGGACGAGCGAAGAGCTTTGCCCTTAGAAATATAGAGAAAGGATAACGAAAACATATACTTTCCTATATTTCAAGGTGAAACGGCTATCGCCTTCCTTTGGCGGCGCAGCGCGTTTCAGTCCGAGAAATATAAGCCTATTTATAAGTGCAAAACTTATAAATGCTTATATTTCAAAAAAAGGTTCATGCATGCTATGAATCATACTCCCCCGCCGCGATTGCTGTAAAGGAAGCTTACGCCGCAAAAGAGAGCGAATGCAGCAGATTAGCTTGATTTTAAACGCTTACAACGAGATTTATCTTTAGCAAGGTCGATTTATCTCGCGATTTCTTTAAAATATAGGAAAGCATATGATTTTTTTCTTCCTTTCTCTATATTTCATCGCGAAACGGTAGCTTTGCCGCCAAAGGACGGCTTCAGCCGTTTACGCTTGTTTACTCAAAGCACCCCCTCTTTCCAGAAAACAAGGAAACGAATATGATAAATAGCATGCTGACAGAATCAGGTGTTTGCGGCTGCTCGGCCGCGTATTTAAATAGCGGGGGGATGAACGATGTATAAAGTGCTGCTGGTAGATGATGAAGAAGAGACGCGCAGCGGGCTGCTGCACGAAATTGCATGGGAGCGCCATGGCTTTGAAATTGTAGATACGGCGGCGAACGGCAGGGAAGCGATGGAGCTGATTGAGCGTCTGGAACCGGACATCGTAGCGACGGATATTAGCATGCCGTATATGAACGGCTTGGAGCTGGCGGAATGGACGAGGAAGACGTATCCGCTGACGCGCATCGTTATTTTTTCCGGCTATGATGAATTTGAATATGCGAAGCAGGCGATCGGCTTGCAGGTGGATGAGTATATTTTAAAGCCATTTTCCGCGCAGCAGCTGCTTGAGGTGATGGACAAGGTGAAGGAGCGGCTGGACGATGAGCGCGAGAAGCGGGAAAATATGCAGCTTTTGCAGGAGCATTACCGTACGAGCCTGCCGGTCGTAAAGGAGCTATTCCTGTCGTCGCTGCTCACCCGCAAGCTTCCGCTGCGGCATATTGAGGAGAAGCTAGAGAAATATGAGCTGGATTTAGCGGGAGAGGCGTACATTGTGTCCGTGCTGCACACGCATGTATTGGAAGCGCTTCCCGGATTGCCGCTCCGCGCAGCGGAAAGCTCGCTTGCGGCCTCCAGCGATCTCGACCTCAAGCTGTTTGCCCTGCGCAATGTGGCGGAAGAGGTGTGGGGCAGACTCGGGCTGGGCAAAGTTTTTCTGCATCAGGATCGGGTGGCGCTGCTCGCAGTTGGACGGGGAGGAAGCGCGCAAGAGCTGATGGAGCGGACGCTGGGCGGGCTTGCTGAAATGCTGCAAAATATTCAGAAATACTTGCGTTTTCCCGTGACGATTGGGGTCAGCTCAACGCTGGCGGATGTCGCGCAGTTAAAGCAGGGCTATGAGGAGGCGCAGCAGGCGCTCGATTATCATAATTTGGTGGGCAGCAACCGGATCATCTGCATTGACGATGTAGAGACGCGCTATGTGGAGGAGCTGCAATTTGACGAGCTCAAGGAGCAGGCGCTCATTCGCTGCCTGCGCGTGGGCACGCATGAGGAGCTGGAGCAGCTGCTGGCTGCGCTTTTTGACGAGATTGAAGGCGTCCATGCCGCTTACCGGGAATACCAGCTTTACATGCTGGAGATGATGACGGCGGTCATGAAGCTGGTGAGGGAGGCAGGGCTGAACCTGTACGATATTGTGGGATACGAGCTGCAAATTTATGCGGAGCTGCAGCAGCTTAGCGGGCTGGCGGAGACGAGAAGCTGGTACATGTCGCTCTGCGAGAAAATTCGCCATCATATCGCCAGCCGCAGGCAAAGCTCCTACAAGCAGCTGGTCGAGGAAGCGGTGCGTTACACGAAAGCAAACTTCCATGACAGCGAGCTGTCGATTGCCCGGCTGTGCAGCCATTTGCATATTAGCGCGGGATATTTCAGCAGCCTGTTCAAGAAGGAGGTGAAGCTTACCTTCGGCGGTTATTTGCTTCAGCTTCGGATGGAGGCGGCGAAGGAGCTGCTGCGGGCGACGGAGCTGAAGACGTTCGAAATTGCCGAGAAGGTCGGCTTTTCGGACCCGAATTATTTTTCACTGTGCTTTAAGAAAAATGTCGGCGTCTCTGCCAAGGATTATCGCAATCAGGCGATGAATATGGATGCGCCATGAGGAAGCGCAGCATCCAGTTTCTCATTTCAGTGGCGCTGTCGGTATTTGCGGCTGCGGCGATTATAATGGTCAGCGTGCTGCTGTTCAACAAGTTTTCGCAGACGGCAGAGACGAATGCGCTGCGCAATACCCAGCAGGTCGTCGATCAGGTCAGCTACAATTTGGAGGATTATATCCAGGGCATGTCGGAAATTTACGGCGTTCTCCACGATACAATCAGCCGCAGCGGCGATGTGAACGAAGAAGAGCTGCGCAGCCAGCTGAATACGATCATCGGCATTCGGGGAGAAATTGTGTCGCTGGCCGTCATCGGGCATGACGGCGAGGTGATGATGAGCATTCCCGGCGTTGCGCTCAAGGAAAATTTGAGTCTTTACAATCAGCGCTGGTTCCAGAGCGCGCTTCAAACGCCGAACCATCTCAGCTACTCGCTGCCGCATGTGCAGAACATGTACAAAATGCAGTACAAATGGGTTGTCTCGCTGAGCAAAGGCATTACCGTAGTAAGGGGCGGGAAAACGGAGCATGGCGTGCTGCTGCTGGACGTCAATTTTAACAAAATCAATCAGCTGTCCTCGCGGGTTGTGCTCGGGAAGAAGGGCTACGTCTACATTGTGGACGAAAGTGCGGGCAATATGGTGTACCATCCGCAGCAGCAGCTCATCTACGCCGGGCTGAAAAGCGAAAACGTCGAGCAGGCGCTGAAATATACGTTCGGCAGCTTTCATGACGAATCCGGAGACGAGGATAAAATGATTACGGTGCAAACGATCGGCAACATCGGCTGGAAGGTGGTCGGAGTGTCCTTTACCGATGAGATTATTACGACAAAGCGCGAGCTGAACGATTATTTGCTGAATCTGCTGCTGCTTTTGCTTGTATTCGTCATTGCGCTGTCGTGGCTTATTTCGCGCATTATTGCCCGTCCGATCCGGCAGCTGGAGAAGTCGATGAAAAATGTCGAGCGCGGCGATTTCCATACGATGACGACCATTCGCGGGCCGCTGGAAGTAGAGCAGCTGTCCAGACGCTTCAATTTGATGGTAGCGCGAATCCGCGAGCTGATGCAGCAAATTGTTGTGGAGCAGGAGGCGAAGCGCAAATATGAGTTTGAGGCGCTGCAATCGCAAATTAATCCGCATTTTTTATACAACACGCTCAATACGGTCGTGCGCATGGTCGGCATGAACCGCAACGAGGAGGTGGTGACGACGATTACCTCCTTGTCGAAGCTGTTCCGCATCAGCCTTAGCAAAGGCAAGCCGATGATTCCGCTGGCGAGCGAGCTGGAGCATGCGCGGAACTATCTCATCATTCAAAATATCCGTTTCAAAAATAAATTCGATTATGTGTTTGACGTCGAAGAGGCCGCGCTGCCCAGCTTGTCGCTCAAGCTGATTTTGCAGCCGCTGCTGGAAAATGCCATTATGCACGGCATTGAGCCGTCTGTCGATAAAGGGTTGATTACCGTTCGGGCATGGATCGAGGCTGGGCAAGTGTACTTGCAGGTGAGCGATAATGGGCTCGGGATGAGCGGCGAGCAGCTGGCGGCGCTGCTCACGGGAGAGACCAACAGTAGTACCGCCAAGCCGTCTGGATATGCTGGAGACCGTAAGGCTGATCGTGACGGCACCATTGGAGGGGCTGCTCCAGAGGCTTCTAAAAGGTCAACCTCCGCCAATTTTGCATCGAGTTCTGCATCCAGTGCGGCTTCCGGCGCGGGCTCCGGCGTAGGCGTGCGCAATGTGCATGAGCGGATTCGGCTGTTTTACGGCGAGCCGTATGGCTTGCAGTTTGAGAGCGAGCTGGAGGAGGGAACGACCGTGACGATACGTTTCCCGTTCAAGCCAGCTGGCGCTGAAGCCGACGAGAGGAGTGAGGAAGGATGAGCGTAAAACGCAGGTTGGGACGGCTCACTATGCTGTGCATGGTGGCTATGGCTGCGCTGCTGCTGGGCTCCTGCACGACGCATCCGGCAGAGGACAGCGCCATTCAGCGCGAAAATATCGACATCAGCCTGCTGCTCAAGCGGCTGGACGGCGACTACTGGAACTCCGTCGTCATGGGCGCCGAAGCCGCATCGAAGGAGTTTAATGTGACGCTGCATATTTCCGGACCGGATAAGCAGGGCAGCCCGGAGCAGCTTTTGGAGACGGCAAAGCTTGCGCTGGTGCATCATCCTGATGCGGTCGTATTTGCCTCCGGAGACGAAGCGGTTACGACCGGCATTGTCGAGGCTAGCAAGGCAGCACGGATTCCGCTCATTGCGATTGACACGGAGACGGAGGAAGCGGGCATCAGCTCGAGCATCACGATTAATCATCATCAGGCGGGACGAGCGGTTGCCCTCAAAATGAGCGAGCTGCTGGCAGGCAAAGGCAGCGTCGCCCTGCTGACGGACGGCCTTGGGGACAACAACCAGCTGCGCCGCGAGGAGGGCATTAAGGAGGCGCTTGCCGAGGAAAGCGGCATGGCGCTTATCGGCATTGAGCCCTGCTTGGAGGCTGACGGCAACTGCCGAAGCGTCGTCAGCAGCTTGCTGGACGAGCAGCAGGTGGATGGCATATTGGCGCTTAATGTCCAAGCCGCCGTATCAGCTGCCCTTGAGGTGAAGCAGCGGGGGCTCGGCGGCAAAATTAAAATTGTCGCCTTTGACAGCTCCATGGAGCTGCTTGAGCTGCTGCAGGAGGATCAGCTGCAAGCGGTGCTGGTGCAAAATCCGTTCAGCATCGGCTATCTTGGCATCAAAAACGCCGTACTCGCTTTGCGGGGCGAGGAAGTGCCGCTGCATGTAGCGATGGAAGCCAAGCTGGTAAATAGCGACACGATGTTTTGGCCTGAAAATCAGCGGGTGCTGTTTCCCTTTATCCAGAAGTAAGGAGGATTTTAATAAAAATGATGAGGATTTTACATTCGTTTCCGGCCCCGTTTCAGCCATAATGAGGACACGAAAGAGAAACAGAGCTGCACACGCTCATCAGCATGAACTAAAAATGGGGAGGTCATGATGAAATGAAAAAGGTAACGGCTGCGCTGCTGATCGGCGCATTGACGGTAGCGGCAGGCTGCTCGGCATCAAACGGCAACGCAGGGGGAAGCGAGGGCGACCAGCCGAAGGTTGGGGTCGCGATTTACAAGTTTGACGATACGTTTATGACAGGCGTCCGCAACGCGATTACGGAAGCAGCGGCAGGCAAGGTGCAGGTGGATATCGTAGACAGCCAAAACTCGCAGCCGACGCAAAATGACAAGGTTGACCTATTCATCACGAAGAAGGTCAAATCGATGATCATTAACCCGGTAGACCGCACAGCAGCGGGCGTCATTATTGATAAAGGCAAAGCAGCGGACATTCCGGTCGTCTTCGTTAACCGCGAGCCGCTTGCGGATGATATGGCGAAATGGGATAAGGTGTATTTTGTCGGAGCGAAGGCGGAGGAGTCGGGCACGATGTCCGGCGATCTCATCGTTGATTACTGGAAGGCACATCCGGAAGCGGATAAGAATGGGGACGGCGTACTGCAATACGTCATGCTCAAGGGCGAGCCGGGCCATCAGGATGCCGAGCTGCGGACGAAGTTTTCCGTGCAGGCGATTGAGGATGCAGGCATCAAGGTCGAGAAGCTGGCAGAGGACACAGCGATGTGGGACCGGGTAAAAGGCCAGGAAAAAATGGCTGCGTTCATCGCTTCCCATGGCGATAAAATCGAAGCTGTCCTCGCCAACAACGATGATATGGCGCTCGGTGCGATTGAAGCGCTGAAGGCGGCGGGCTATTTTACAGGCGATAAATATATTCCGGTTGTCGGCGTAGATGCTACCGCTCCTGCGATTCAGGCGCTGGATGAAGGCACGCTGCTCGGCACAGTGCTCAACGATGCGGTGAACCAAGGCAAGGCGACGGTCGAGCTGTCCCGCGTACTCGCTGCTGGCGAAACGCCGAGCAAGGATAACACCGGCTTCGACATTACCGATGGCAAATACGTGTGGATTCCATACCAGAAGGTAACGAGCGAGAACAAGGATCAAGTGCTGAAATAGTCGCCTGAGAGGGCGAGCGGAATAAAGCGGTACGAAAGGAGCAAGGGAAGCATAAGGCTGGCGCTGCCCTTGCTTTTTTTAAACGGTAGCTTTGCCGTCAGAGGACGGCGACAGCCGTTTACGCTTGAAATATAGGAAAGCATATGGTTTTTCATCCTTTCTCTATATTTCATCGCGAAACGTAGCTTTGCCGCCAGAGGGCGACAGCCGTTTACGCTTGCAGCAAAACGAGCATTGCCTCCAAAGGCTGGCAGTGCCGTTTAAACACGGTTATTTACTGGATAACTTTAACTTAATTGTTTGTAAAGGGGTGTTATACAAATGCCAGAGCATCCGGCTTATGTGCTAGAGATGAATAACATCTCCAAATCTTTTCCCGGCGTGAAGGCGCTCGACGATGTGACGCTGAAGCTGCGCCCCGGTACGGTACATGCCTTGATGGGTGAAAATGGTGCAGGAAAATCGACGCTGATGAAATGCCTGTTCGGCATCTACAAGCCCGATGGCGGCGAAATTATGCTTGCCGGGCAGCATGTGCACATCAACAGCTCGAAGGACGCGCTGGCTCTCGGGGTGTCGATGATCCATCAGGAGCTGAACCCGGTGCCGCAGCGCGACGTCATGGAAAATATCTGGCTCGGGCGATTCCCGACCAGAGGTCTAGGGCCTTTGCAATTCATCAACCACCGCAAAATGCAGGAGGATACGGTGAAGCTGCTCAAAGATCTGGAGATGGATATTCATCCGAAACAAAAGGTAGGCGACTTGTCCGTATCGAAAATTCAATCGCTGGAAATCGCCAAAGCGGTATCGTTCCACTCGAAGGTCATCGTCATGGACGAACCGACCTCCTCGCTCACCGGAAATGAAGTGGAGCAGCTGTTCCGCATCATTAATGAGCTGCGGCGGCGCGGTGTATCAATTATTTATATATCCCACAAAATGGAAGAGATATTGCGTATTTCAGATGATGTAACCATTATGCGAGATGGCAAGCATGTCGGCACATGGGAAGCGAAGGAGCTGACGATTGATAAAATCATTACCCGCATGGTGGGCAGGGATTTATCGAATCGTTATCCAGAGCGGACGAACGTGCCGGGCGAGGTGCTGCTGCGGGCAGAAGGCTTGACCTCCGTGCATCCGCATTCGTTTAAGGATGTTTCGTTCGAGCTGCGCAAGGGCGAGATTTTGGGACTCGGCGGGCTTGTAGGAGCGCAGCGGACCGAGGTGATAGAAGCGCTGTTCGGGATGCGGGCGCTTAAGCGGGGCAGCATTCATCTGCATGGCAAAAAAATAAAGCTGAAGGCGCCATCGGACGCCATTCGCCAGGGTATTGCGCTGCTCACCGAGGAGCGGCGGGTGACGGGGATTTTTCCGGTGCTGACGATTGCGGAAAATACAGTCATTGCGAACTTGGGCAGGTTCAAGACGCCCTATGGTTTAATTAGCAATGCGCGGATAGGCGAAGTGTCGCAGCAGAGCGTAGAGAAGTTTCGGGTCAAAACGCCATCGACCAAGCAGCTCATTCGCAACTTGTCCGGCGGCAACCAGCAGAAGGTGCTGCTCGCCAGATGGCTGCTGACCGACCCGGAGGTGCTGCTGCTGGACGAACCGACGCGCGGCATCGATATCGGAGCGAAATATGAAATTTATTCGTTCATGATCGAGCTTGCCAAGCAGGGCAAAAGCATCATTATGATTTCCTCCGAAATGCCGGAGCTGATCGGCATGTCCGACCGCATCATCGTCATGCGCGAGGGGCGCATATCCGGCATCGTAGACGGCAAAGCGGCGACGGAAGAAGAAATTATGCGGCTTGCCGCACAGTAGTAGCGGGCAGGACAACTTGGAGGAGTGAATACGATGAATGCACTGGATGCAAAAGGAGTTAAGCATTTTTTCTCCCAAAATGCAATTTATATTATATTGGTTCTGCTTATTATTGGCATAGCAGTTGCTGACCCGAATTTTATCGGCATTACGACGCTGCGGGATATTTTGCTGCAATCGTCGACGCGGGTCATAATCGCTCTAGGCGTAGCGTTTGTGCTGATTACGGGCGGAACGGATTTGTCTGCTGGGCGGATAGTTGGCCTGAGCGCCGTCGTCTCTGCGTCGATGCTGCAAATGTCGGATTATCCGCGCAAGTTTTTCCCGAATTTGCCGGAGCTGCCGATTATCGTACCGATTATACTGGCGATTGTCGTCGGTTTGATTTTTGGCTTGATCAATGGCATTATTGTCGCAAAATTTCATGTACCACCGTTTATTGCGACGCTAGGCTCAATGGTTATCGTATACGGCGTAAACTCGTTTTACTTCGATATGAAGCCGAACCAGTCGCAGCCAATCGGAGGCTTAAGCAAGGAATTCAGCAAGCTGGGGACCGGGTATATCGGGCCGAACGGCACGTATTCGATCCCGTATATCGTCATCATAGCGATTGTTGTCTCGTTTATCGTCTGGGTCATCTTCAACAACACGCGGCTGGGCAAAAACATGTACGCCATCGGCGGCAATATCCAAGCGGCTAATGTATCGGGCATTAATGTATCGCGCAATTTGATTTATATTTATGCGATTGCTGGCGCGCTGTATGGGCTGGCAGGCGTGCTGGAGGCTGCCCGCACGGGGGGAGCCACGAACAATTACGGCAATATGTACGAGCTGGATGCGATTGCGGCCTGCGTCGTCGGCGGCGTATCGACCGCAGGCGGTGTCGGGCGCGTGCGCGGCATACTCGCCGGAGTGCTCATTTTCAGCGTCATCAACTACGGTCTGACCTTTGTCGGCGTAAGCCCGTACTGGCAGCTCATTATTAAAGGGATGATTATTGTTGCTGCGGTTGCATTTGATATTCGCAAGTATGTGGCGAAGAAGTAGGGGCGCGGCGATTTGACGAGGCAGTGGCAGGAGAAGTTTTTGCTTTCTAGGTGAGGAATGCGGTCTTGGGGCCGCATTCTTTTTTTTGTTATATACAGGTTTAATTCGTGTCGTAGAGCAGCAGTATTTTCTTTTAGCATTTCTTCAGATTCATTTAACGCTGTTTTCATCTTGCCTTCCTATACTTAGCTAAACTACAACGAGTAGGGTAGGTGGAGAAGGATGAGCGGAAATTCGAAATGGTTAAAATGGCAGCTTGGAGCCGCAGGCGCGGCGGGCATTTTTATATTATTCAGTACGGTGCAAAATACAGCGGCTTTTCAGGCGGCGCAAACAGCGGCGGCCGAAGGCAGCACAACCTCCGGAACGGAGCGGCAGGGCGATCAGCAGGATACGGTGGACCAGTGGATGTCCACGGGATCTAGCGACAGCGGCAGCGGCAGCTCGGATTGGAATAACGGCAGCAGCGGAAGCAGCTGGTCAGACAGCTCCAGCGAAAGTGGATCGGATAGCTCCAGCTCAGGCAATCGCGGCAGCGTGGACAATCGGAGCAGCAGTGGAAGCGGCAGCTCCAGCAGCTCGGGCGGCATGCGCTCGCAGTCAGGCAGGTCCTAACGATGAGCGGGCGGGGGACGATACGGTTTCGGGCGATGAATACGAATGTCGAGATTATACTGGATTATGCAGCGGATGAGCGCCGCACAACGGCCTATTATGCAGACCGCGCTCGCGACTGGTTTGAGGCAGTGGAGCAGCGGTTTAGCCGCTTCCGCCCGGATAGCGAGTGGTGCAGGCTTGGCCGCTCGGCAGGCAACTGGGTCGTCGTGTCGGACTGGCTGTTTGAGGTTATTGCAGCGGCGGAAGGCTATCGCCGTCTGACGGCAGGGGTGTTCGACCTGCGGATACTGCCGGGGCTGGAAGCGTCCGGCTATACGGAATCTTTCGAGCACGCGGCGGAGTTCCAGGCGGGAGCTGGCGGGGCTGAGCGGCGGAAGCTGAGCCCTGCTGGCGAGCTGGAGCTGGACTATGGCATGAAGGCGGTGAAGCTCGCCGGGAGAACGAGTATCGACGCCGGCGGCATCGCCAAAGGCTGGGCCGTGCAGAAGCTCGCCGATTGGCTGAGGCGCAGCAGGCGGATTCCGGCAGGCATCGTCAATGCCGGAGGCGATCTGTATGCGTGGAACAGCGGGGACGCAGCGGCGCAGCCAGCCATTATTGATCTCCAGCATCCATGGGAAGCTGGAGCAACGGTTGGGGAGCTGCTGCTCGCTAACGGCGCAGTTGCGACCTCAGGGAAGCTGGGCAGGCAGTGGGGAACGGGCAGCTCGGCCGCGCATCATTTGATCGATCCGCTGACGATGCAGCCAAGCGTCAGCGATGTCGTTCAGGCGACGGTTGCGGGTCCCGATGCCGTCGCTTGTGAAATATGGGCGAAGACGCTGTGCATCGCCGGCCGCGATCAAGGCTTGCGGCTGATGGACGAGCATGCGCGTGACTGTGAAGCCGTTATTTTCATGAGCGGCGGCGAGATTGTGAAATATGGTAAAAGCCGCAAGTCCGGCTTGGAGTGGAATATCCGTGAGCCGCTGCATAGAGCGGGAACCGCGGAGGCTAGGGGTAGAGCCAGCAGCGGAAGCGAAATCGAATGCGAAAAGGAGGAGTCAGCATGACAGAATGGATTTTGAGCTGGCCGACATGGCAAATGACGCGGGTGCTCGGCATTGGCTCTTACTTGATGCTGTTCGTCGGCATGTCGCTGGGCATGCTGTACAGCTATCCGTTTGTGAAAGGACCCGGCAAAGCCCGCGTGTACAATTGGCATATCCGTTTCACGAATGGGGGAACGCTGCTGGCGCTGCTGCATATGGCGGTGCTCGTCATTGATACGTACACGCCATTTACATGGGGCGAGCTGCTGATTCCTTTTACCGCGCATGATCATCCGGTGATATATGGCATAGGTACGCTTGCGCTTTATGGCATGCTCGTGCTGATTTTGACCTCGGACCTGCGTCCGAAGCTGAAGCGGAAAGTGTGGCTCGCTATCCATATGCTCGCCTACCCGATCTATTTATTGGCTTTGTTTCACGGCATATTGGCTGGAACGGATACACAGCTTGGCCTTGTGCAGTTCATGTATGGTGCGACGTTAATCGTTACTGTAGGCTTGTTTTTGGGAAGGGCGACTGTCAAGAAAAAGCCAGGCGCTGCGAAAAATCGGGGTGTCGTGGCAAAAAGCGGGTAACTTATCCTGTTTTTCCTGTAGGATCGTATAGGTTTAGACAGCTTGCGGAGAAGATAGTAGAATGAATGGGAACTGGTATGAACAGGCGGCTGGTGCGAAGGGCGACCTTCAAAGCTGCTGGATATGGAGGAAACCAAGTGAGCAATCTTCTAGTTATTTTCACGGGTGGGACGATTGGCAGCAAATCTGGCGCAGGAGCGATTAGCGTGCGTGAAGCAGGCTCCTATGCGATTATTGAAGGCTATCAATCGGGCCCCCGTTACCGCGAGTCTGTAAAGCTGGAATGCGTGCAGCCGCTGAATATTCTCAGCGAAAATCTGGTGCCAGACGATTGGAATGTGTTGATTGAAACGATCCGCAGCGCGGACTTGTCCCAATATGACGGCATTATCGTCACCCATGGCTCGGATACGCTTGCTTATTCGGCTGCAATGCTTAGCTATATTTTGTGTGATAGTCCCATCCCGATTGTGCTGGTGGCCAGCAACTATCCGCTTGGCGATCCGCGCAGCAATGGACTGCGCAACTTCGCCTCGGCCGTTGAGTTCATAGATGGCGAGAAGCTGAAGGGCGTCTACGTCGTCTATGAAAATAGTGCAGGCGAGGCTATCGTGTATTTGGGTACACGCGTCACGCAAGCGGTGTCGTTCACGGACCAATTGGAATGCCCGTATGACGTGCATTACGGCATCATGAGCGAGGGCAAGCTGATCGTCAACGAGCATCCTTACAACCCATCTGCACAGGAGCTGCGTTCTCGCAAGCCTGCCCCGAGCCCGTTCACCGCTGGCAAGGATAAGCTGCAATCGGGCCTGCTGTATGTGAAGCCGTTTTTGGGCATGACCTATGACTATTTTGATTTTGGGCAAAAAGCGCCGAAGGCTGTCGTTCACGATCTGTTCCACTCCAGCACGGCGAATACGAGTGCGAGCGAGCGCCATTCCCTGCTTGCATTCGCCGGGTATTGTGCCCAGCATAGCGTAGACTTGTATTTGTGTCCGCTCAAGGACAGCTCGGAGACGCTATACGCGTCGTCGGTCGCTTTGCAGCAGGCGGGAGTGGCCTTTATCGAAAATATGTCGGTGGATGCGGCGCTTATGAAGCTGACGCTTGCTTATTCCCTTTATGTCGATAAGCAGCAAATTCGCGAGTTTGTGATGAACACACCGCTTTTCTATGAGTTTGTAGCATCTCGCTGATGGACATGCTATCGTTGTTTGAGTAAGCAAAGCAAGTGGAAATATCCAATACGAAGGAGCTGATTGAACATGACGCAAGTGCAAATTGGACAACAGGTTGAGAATTTTACATTGCCAGCCTCGAATGGCAAGGACGTATCGCTGCAGGACTATAAGGGCAAGAAGCTGGTCATTTATTTTTATCCGCGGGATATGACACCGGGCTGTACGACGGAATCGTGTGACTTTAGAGATTACAATGGACAATTCAAGACGTTCAATACCGAAGTCATAGGCATCAGCCCTGACGATCTGGCGTCACATGATCAGTTCATTGCTGCTCATGAGCTGCCTTTCCTGCTGCTCTCGGATACGGATAATCAGGTTGCCGAGCAGTTTGGCGTATGGAAGCTGCGCAGCCGTAATGGCGAGGAATTTATGGGCATCGAGCGTTCAACCTTTCTGATCGACGAGGAGGGCAAGCTGGCGAAAGAATGGCGCAGTGTCGTCGTTGAGGGCCATGTGCAGGAAGTGCTGGAGGCGGCGAAACAGGCCTAACAGGCGCGGCAGGCAAACAGCATGATAGATGACAAGCGATTTTGTGAAAAATAAAGCGGCAGGCAGGATTAGAGCATTATGCTCTGATCCCGCCTGCCGCTTATTTGCGTCATTTCTGCGGTTCGCGGTCTGGCAGCTGGCTAACGTAGCTGTCGGAGAGCTGGAGCAGCTCCAGCGCGCGGTTGTATTCATCCTCGGTTGCTTTCTTGGCGCTTTCCATGCCATCGCCTGCGAGCGGGTGATGGGTGCCATCGTCGTAGCCGCTGCCGGACAGGAATAGCTCTTTGCTGCTGACAAAGGAGCCTGTCGGCAAATAATAGCGCTGTGGCAGCAGGTTATACGAGCTGCTGTTCAGCAGATCTTGGCCGAAATGAATTTGCTTATCCAGCGAAACACCAAGCAAGTTCGAAACCGTCGGCAGCAAATCAACCTGCCCGCCAAGCTGGTCAAACTCCTTCGGCGAGGTAATGCCCGGAGAAGCAATAATAAGCGGAATATTAATCATATCGGTATAGCTGTACTCATAACCGTAAATTTCTTCCATTAGCGCTTTATCATCGCGATCCAGCGAATAAATCGGCAAGCCCAGATGGTCGCCGTATAACACGATTAGGCTGTCATCCCAGAGGCCGCGCTGCTTGAGATCGTCAATAAATTGGCCAAGCACGTAATCCGCATAGTTCTGGGCGCGAATGTAGTCGCCGACGAACGTGCCCTCGTAACGCTCAGGCAGCTCCATTTTATACTTCGTATCCGGTATGGTGAAGGGGTGGTGAGCGGTCATCGAAATGACTTGAGCATAAAATGGCTGTTCCTTGCTATCCATTTTCTCCAGCTCAGCCGCTGTTTTCTTATAAAGCACCTCATCGGAAGCGCCGAAAAACACCGTATCGTCCTCACCGAAAAAGGCTTTATCATAATAGCGATTGAAGCCAAGCGCCTGATACAGCTCGCCACGGTTCCAAAACTCCACGACATTCGTATGGAACGTCGCCGTATCATAGCCGTTTTCCGTCAAAACCCGCGGCAGGCTCGGCAGCACCTTGCCAGCATACACTTGGGTAGCTGCGCCATTAGGCGGAATATAATAGGACGTGTTTACAATGAATTCAGCATCAGACGTATTGCCCTGACCCACGCCTTGGTAAAAATGCTTGAAATAATAGTTGTCCTTCGCCAGCTTATTCATATTCGGCGTAATTTCCTTGCCGTCAATGGTGAGGTCGATGAGGAAATTTTGGAATGATTCCAGCTGGATAATAATTAGGTTTTTGCCTTTGGCAGCCCCTTGCAGCTGCGGCGCAGCGACAGGCTCAAGCGTCTTGAGGCTGTTGATCTTCTCCTGCGTAATGGTAGAGGAATCAACAAGCTCGGGTTCTTTTTTGCCAAAAATCGTATAGGCCTCATAATTCAGGATGCCCATTTGCTCGGCTTTCACAATTTCATTCATGCTCGCGCTATTCGGCAAAATGTTGAATAGGCACAGGCCGAGCGATACCGCGAAGACGGTCGTTAGCATTCTTTTGCTCACACGAGTCTGGCTGGCGGTTTTCCAATACTGCGCCTTCTGCTTGCGAACGAGAAAATAAAACATAAGGATTACATCAATAAAGACGAGTAAATAATACGGGTCCATCAGTGAAAATACGCTGTTGCTAACCGCCGTTACCTGATTGACCTGCTTTAGGGCAGAGGTGGTGACGATGACGCCGTAATATTTATAGTACATCAGCACAGCAAAGAGAATGGCTGTTATTAGCAAATTCGCTGTTAAATAATACGTCAGCTTGCGTTTTGTTGCGAACCACTCAATGAGGCAAAAGACGATTAACGCAAATGGAACCTCCTTGAACAAGGTGCTCCACGACGGGCTTCCGAATACAACCATCCAAGTAAGAAAGCTTTTGAAAAGAACAATAATGGAGAAAACAATAATCGGTCTGGTGCTGAACAGACGTTTTGGTGCAGATAAAGTCAAAGTATCGCCTACCTTCCCTCGACAAATTAAGGCCGAGTCCCTCGTAAATTTACGATAAATTCATACTTATTATGCCTCTTCCTATAGTAGAATGTCAAAATGCAAAATTAGCCCTATGCCGCATATTCGCGGAGGAGGCTCACAAAAATTACATAGGAAATTTCGGCAACCTTTTAAGACAGATTGAAGTCTATTAGGTATAGTATAAAAAGAACAGACTAATCGTTTATTACCCTTTTTCCTGTAAATTAAACCATATAAGGAGTGCATCATGAAGAGAAAACGCAGAAGAGCGGTCGTTATTTTGTTATCTTTATGCCTAATTGCGATGGCTGTTATAGTAATTGTGAAGTTTGATAAAACGGCGGCTCAAGCGCCAGGTGATACAGCGGCAGTTGTTGCGCCAACAGTGGAAGCGAGTGCCGAGGTGGACGCTTCGCCATCCGTATCGCCGATCGAGGAAAGTACGACGCCGGAGGCGACAGAAACGGCAACAGCAGAAGAAACGCAAGAGGCAACGCCTGCTCCTACACCATCTCCGACTGTGAAGCCGACCCTAGAGCCGACAGCAACGCCGAAGGCAACAGCAAAGCCTTCCAGCGGCAGCTCTTCTGGCGATTTGGATGAAGGCTTAGCCGTTGTAGCAGAGCCGGAAAGCGTCACGGCGCTAGTGAATAAGCAAAACAAGCTGCCGGATGATTACGAGCCTTCCGAGCTGGTATATCCGGATGTGGCATTTATTTTCAGCGAGAAAATCGATAAGCGCAAAATGCGCAAAGTAGCGGCGGACGCTTTGGAAGAGCTGTTTGCAGGAGCGAAGAAGGACAAAATTTATTTAGCGGGTGTGTCGGCCTACCGTTCGCAAGCGACCCAAAAGGCGCTGTTCGACCGTTATGTGAAAAAGGATGGCCTGGAGAAAGCCAGAACGTACAGTGCTATCCCGGGGACGAGTGAGCATCAGACGGGACTTGCGATTGACGTGTCTGGAAGCGACGGCAAATGTGCAGCCGAAAGCTGCTTTGGCGGTACGGATGAAGCGGTATGGCTGGGCAAGCATGCCTATGAATATGGCTTTATAATCCGTTATCCTGAAGGCAAAGATAAAATTACCGGCTACAAATACGAGCCGTGGCATCTTCGTTATGTAGGCAAGGCGTTGGCGAAGGAATTGACGGATAACGACGAGACGCTCGAGGAATATTACAACGCCATTCCAGTAAGCAAATAATAGCGGAAATGCAGCGTTTACCGAGTCTGGGCATAAGCTCAGGCGGGTAGACGCTGCTTTTTTCTGTGAAAATATTGCCGCTTTGCTATCTGTTTGAGAACGATATCTAGATCTTTGCCTCGAATGTGCGGCAGTCTGTTTCCGCAGATTCGGACGCCCGCTTGCCGCGGTTGCTTGCTACAAAAATCGAAGCAGCTCCGCAGTGGTTGCCGGCGGTCAAGAACTTGCAGGAATTGACGAAAGCACAATACGTCCTTTGCCATTGACAGCTCACCTCCTCAGCTTTAGGATGGACAAATTAAGGATCAATTTATACAAGTGAAGGGAATGGATGATGATGGGGACCAGGCTTTATTACAATCATGATGCGGGAGTAGATGATCTCGTTTCTTTATTTCTAGTTTTGCAAATGAAAGAGGTAGAGCTAGTCGGTGTATCGGTCATCCCGGCTGATGGCTATTTGGAGCCCGGCATGAAAGCCAGCCGCAAAATCATTGACCGCTTCGGACGCGGCGATGCCTCGGCAAGCGTCGAGGTAGCGAGATCCAATTCTCGCGGGCGCAATCCATTTCCTGCGGAATGGCGGATGCATACCTTTTTCGTCGACGCGCTGCCGATCCTTAACGAGCCGGAGCAGATTAAGACGCGTGAGGCGGAGCTGCCGGCCCATCTTCATATGATTGAAGCGATTCGCGCCTCGGATGAGAAAACAACGCTGCTGTTCACTGGACCGCTGACGGATTTAGCCCGTGCATTAGATGAGGCCCCGGATATTGAAGCGAAAATCGAGAAGCTCGTCTGGATGGGCGGAACGTTCAATGAGAAAGGTAATGTGCAGGAGCCGGAGCATGATGGTACCGCAGAGTGGAATGCGTTCTGGGACCCGGAAGCGGTAGAGCGGGTATGGGCCAGCGAAATTCCGATCTTCCTCGTTGCTTTGGAAAGCACGAATAAGGTGCCGCTGACGGTGCCGATTCGCAATCGCTGGGCTTCGCTGCGCCGTCATGAGGGTATGGATTTTGTCGGGCAATGTTACGCCGCCTGTCCGCCGCTTGTATATATGGAGACGAATTCGACGTATTACCTGTGGGATGTTCTAACAACGGCAACGGTGGGCGATTCAAGCCTCGTCTCGATGAAGACGGTCCACAGCAAGGCGATCGCGCATGGCCCCAGCCAAGGGCGCACCATAGAAGCGGCGGATGGCCGTCCGGTCAGCCTCGTGTACGATGTGGAGCCGGAGCGTTTCTTCGACTATATAACGGAGCTGGCTTGCAGAGCTGAGATTAATCCGGCTTAAGAAGGCTGTCCAGCGGAAATTTTAGAAACAGGAAGGATACTTGGTTTGCTTTTGCTGCATTGTTTTTGCTGCATCTTACAATGTAAGAGTGACTGTGAATAAAACGTTTCAAGACTTGTCGTGCGGTTTATTAATATGAAGAGGCTTCCGAATTCATTTTAGAAAAAAGAAAGAGATGAGGCAGACGCGCTTCATCTCTTTTTTGCTTAAGTAACATGCTTAAGCGGCATATTTAAAATGTTTTTCTAGAAGCATGGTGAAAAAGGCGGAGCGGAATGAAAAGATTGGACTGGAGAAGCGTTAGCGTTCGTTTTTGCCCTTGAATGTCCACCTGTGGTGGCTCATTCGATGACATTCAAGGGCAATGACGATCGGAAGCCAATCTTTTCATGCAGCGCAGCCTCTTTTTTCACCAATGCTAGAACGACGCTTTAAATTAACGCTAGTCCATTTCATAGATCGAGCCCGATTTGCTAGCATAAAGCTCAGCGTAGACCTTCTCCGCATAAGCATCGGTCATGCCGGAAATATAATCCGCGACGAAGCGCGGCCAAGTCCAGTTTTGCTTATGCTGCTCATAATTGGCAATCCAGTCTGGCGGAATGATGAGCCGTCCGTGCTCGGGGATGCGGAAGCTCTCCCACAGTCTGCGGATCATAATTTCGCTGCGTTTTTGCAGTCGTTGGACGCGGAAATCTTTAATCAGCGTCACCCATGCCAGCTTCTTGAGAATTTCCATCGTCCGCAGCAGCTCCAGATCCTGCTGTCCATCCTTGACGAAGGTAACCTTCTTCCAGCCTGGTGTAGAGGAGTCAATAATGCCGACCTTTCCGGCAAAAACGCTGACCCAGCGCGCTTTCATCTCCCTGCGCGTGCGCGACGTTTCCTGATCGTACAGCGCATACAGCTCTTCCCATTGCTCCAAATAAGCGGCGAGCACCTTCTTCACCATCGCGGGAATGTCCACCTGATGCCAGCCAACCTCCATATTGCCTTGGTCCTCAACAATTTCCTGTACCAGATGGTCAATCAGGCGCTGATCTTCAAAAAACGTACGATTCATCTGGATTTTGCCTGCACGGATGCCATCCTCAATATCATGGGTGGAATAAGCGATATCATCGCATAAATCCATCAGCTGTGCTTCGAGGGTGGAACGGCCCTTGGGCATTTTCCAAGAATGGCGCAGCTGCTCAATATCTGCCCATTCGGAGCTGTACAGCCCTTTAAGACGTCCGGGCTCATCCAGCGAATAAGGGTATTTATTCGTAGCCAGCAGCACGGCTGCGGTCAGATCAAGCCCGCTGCCGCTGCCGGCGCGCTTCTCCAGAAACATGAGGATGCGGAAGTTTTGCGCATTACCTTCATAGGTCATGCCATGCTCTTCATGAAGCAGGTGATCGAGCACCTCTTCGCCTTTGTGGCCGAATGGCGGATGGCCCAGATCATGGGCCAGCGCCGCAATTTCGACGACGGCGGGATCGAGCATCAGGCCGGGATGTTCTTTTTTAGCTAAAAAGGCATATTGCTTGCCCAGTCTCCGCGCAACCTCACGGGCGATTTGGGAAACTTCAAGCGAGTGCGTCAGCCGCGTGCGGTAATAATCGCCAGAACCAGCGCCGAACACCTGTGATTTTCCCTGCAGCCTGCGAAAAGCGGGGGATTGAATCAAGCGGGCATAGTCCCGTTCATATTCGTCTCGTTCTTCACTGAAAGTTCCCAGCGCAGGTTCGTCCAATCGTAGCTTGCGTAAGTCCATTGTTGTTCCTCCCATGCCGCTCCAGCAGTTCTTTTGAAAAATTGTAGCATACTTTCATGTTTGAACATATACCGCCCATAGAGTATGATTTGATTAATTATAAAAAAATGTGCATGTTGTAAATGGCATAACGGGGGAGCTTTAGCGATGACTACGTATCAAGACTTTTATTTCATCTTCACCTTGCTGAATATATTGCTCGCTTTCGCCCTTGTCTTCTTGGAGAGACGCAACGTCAGCTCTACTTGGGCTTGGATTATGGTACTATCTTTCATTCCTGTATTCGGTTTTATTCTTTATTTGATTCTCGGCCAGCAGCTGCGCAAGCGCAAATTGTTCAAGCTGCTCGGAGACAGCCAGCGCATCATAGAAGATACCGTGGATCGGCAGAAGCTTCAGCTTCAGGATCGCAATACTGTTTTTCATGATGCCGAGACGAACGACTACCGGGATATGATTTTTATGAATTTGGTCAGCAGCTACGCCTTGTTCTCGCAAAATAACGCCATTCGCATTTATACCGAGGGCAACGAAAAATTCGACGCGCTGATTGCGGATATCTCCTCCGCAGAGCATCATATTCATCTGGTGTATTACATTGTGCGTAATGATGTGCTGGGCAACAGGCTGCTCAGAGCGTTGGTAGCGAAAGCGCAGCAAGGCGTAGAGGTCAAGTTTCTCTATGATCACATCGGGAGCTCGGGACTGCCGCGGTCGTTTTTCAACAAGCTGCGGGAAGCAGGCGGCAAAGCGCAAGCCTTTTTCCCCTCGCGCATTCCTTATGTAAATTTAAAGCTGAACTATCGCAATCATCGCAAGCTGGCTATTATCGACGGCATGACCGGCTATATTGGCGGATTTAATGTGGGAGACGAATATTTGGGCTTGGACAAGCATTTCGGCGAGTGGAGGGACACGCATTTGCGGGTGAATGGACATGCGGTGCATCAAATGCAGGCACAGTTTCTCATGGATTGGAATCTCGCGTCGTCAGGCACGGTGGAGCTGAATAGCAGCTATTTTCCGGTAATCAAAGAAGGCGGCGGCATTGGGATGCAGGTTGTAGCCAGCGGCCCAGATTCCGAGGATCAGCAAATTAAAGATGCTTATATTAAAATGATTTATTCGGCAAAACGGTCGATTTGCTTGCAGACGCCTTATTTTGTGCCAGACGAAAGCTTAATGACCGCCCTGAAAATTGCCGTCCAATCCGGTGTGAAGGTGCAGGTTATGATTCCGAAAAAACGCGATCATTTCTTTGTTTATTGGGCGACCCGCGCTTATATTGCCGAGCTGCTGGCAGGCGGCATTGAATGCTATTTGTATGAAAAAGGCTTCCTGCATGCCAAAACAATTGTCATCGATGGCAAGATCGCTTCGGTGGGAACAGCGAATATTGATATTCGCAGCTTTAAGCTGAATTTTGAGATGAACGCTTTTATTTATGAGGAAAGTACAGCGGGACAATTAAAGGAGATTTTCGAGGTGGATATTGAAAATAGTATCAAGCTACAGAAAGACGAGTTTGCAAAACGTCCGCTCTTTGAACGCTTCAAGGAGTCGATCAGCCGGCTGCTCTCACCGATTCTGTAGGCAGCATAAAGGGATTCCGCTTATCGATGATAACCGGAATCCCTTTAACTTTCTGACTCACTTCTATTCAATTTATTCAAACGCTCCATTCCAAAGTTCGCATTTCCATGTACAACTTCCATTCATTATTGCACTTGCCATAACCGAATGAACTCTCATTGAAAACCAAACTATCAAAGTTAAGTATTGCTTGAATTATTGGTATTGCTAGACTGGGTGACGGTGCAACCTTCTCGCTTGCTCATTATGGTGAGTTCCCGCATGTCCGGATGATCCTTGCAATCTCCTCTCCGTTTAAATGGGTGACATGCTTCGCTTACGCTACTCCAACGGGCTATCCCCTCTCGATTAGGATAGGTACATCATATCTTATTATTTGAAATTTGTAAATATTCAGAATATTACAATTCCTTATTTTTCGCAAAATGATTCCAAAGTCTTGAGCACTTGGATTCAGCTTGATTTTGGCAATAGGCCATAAGGGCATAGAGGTGGGGTTGACTGATTTTGACAACATAATTATACTTAGTCTAAATCAAAAATTGAAGGAATGAAGGCCTTATGGCAAAACTAAACTTAACGGTTCAGCGCAAGGCGATTTTGGACGTGATCCAGCAATCTCACGACCATCCGGCAGCAGCTGATATTATTGAACGTTTGCGGAGCAAAGGCTTTAACTTTGCTTACGGAACGGTATACAATTCGCTTCGTTATTTAACCGATGCAGGGGTGATCCGCGAGCTCAAGCTTGGTGAGGCGGTTAGCCGTTACGATGGGCGTACGGAAGAGCACCAGCATGTCATGTGCAGCAAATGTGGGCGTATTGAAGAAGTGATGATTGAGGTGCCGCAGGAATGGACGCGCCGAGTTGCGGAGGAAACGAGGTTCATTATTCACCATTCACATATTGTGTTAGAGGGGGTTTGCGAGTCATGCGCGAGCCAATCGTAACGAATGAGGACAAACAGACAGCTTTAAATGGAAATAAGCTTGCCGGGCTGAATCAGGACGGCTTTGAGCCGGGTTTCACGGAGCAGGCGGACGCAGATATGCTGCTGGAAGGTGCGGTCTGCTCCATGACGAAGCGGGTTATGGTTGTCAGTCCGTTCCCGCAGCGGGTGCATAGCCTTCTGCAGCTGCTTGCCGCAGATTGCTTTGATCTATTTACGCTGCACGATTTGAATAGAGCGTTCGTGCATAGTTTGCAGCCCGAGCTGCTGATCTATGATGCGACGCCGTATGTCCAAGGCCACACGGATGCGGTAGAAGCGCTGCAGGCTGCTTTGCAGCACACGGCCCATCTTAAGGGAGTGCCGATTTTGTTCCTCGCAGGCGCTTCGGCAGGGGTGATCCGCCATCTGCTGCCTGATGCCGCAGCTATGATTGAATGGCCGGCAGTGCCGCAGGAGGCCGTTAACCAAATCAACCGCATGATGGAGCAGCAGCCGCAATCGAGCCCAGTGGTCGTATCCGGCTACCATTATAAAGATCTGACGGTCGATCTGAAAAGAATGGCCGTTTTCCGCGGCGAGCAGCGCATTGATCTGACAAAGACAGAATACGATCTGCTGCTCATGTTTATTACGTCCGACGGCTCCGTGCTCTCACGCGAGACGATGTTCGATTCCGTATGGGGCAGCCAGTTTCTCGGCGGCAGCAACGTAGTAGATGTGCATATTAAGTCGCTCCGCAAGAAGCTGAAGGACAGCGCAGTAGCGCCGAAATATATTGTGACGGTGCGCGGCGCGGGCTATCGGCTGGCGGATGAGGCAGCTTCATCTTAATGAAAATACCACTGGGGGTATAGCAGCCCTCAGTGGTATTTTTTATATGAAATGGTGTTCATCCGATCTTCATCATACGTTCATCTAAAATTCATGACAGGCATCGTTTGGTCTCGCTATAATAAGGTTAAATATTTAGACCAAGTCTAAATCCAACTCGGAGGTAATAACGATGACCAATAAGACGAATGTAACGAATACGAATCATCAATCTAATGCGAACTACATGACGACCAATCAAGGCGCGCCTGTTGCCGATAACCAAAATTCGCGCACGGCCGGACAGCGCGGCCCTACGCTGCTGGAGGACTATCATCTGCTGGAGAAGCTGGCGCATTTTGACCGCGAGCGTATTCCAGAGCGGGTTGTCCATGCCAGAGGCGCTGGCGCGCACGGCGTATTCCGCGTAGAGAACAGCATGGCTGCTCATACGAAAGCTCATTTCTTGCAGGAGGCGGGAGTGGAGACGCCGGTATTTGTCCGGTTTTCGACCGTCATTCATGGAACGGGTTCACCTGAGACGGCGCGTGATCCGCGCGGCTTTGCGGTGAAGTTTTATACGCAAGAGGGCAATATGGACATTGTGGGCAACCATCTTCCGGTATTCTTCATTCGCGATGCGATGAAATTTCCGGATATGGTGCATTCACTGAAGCCGTCGCCGCAGACGAATGTGCAGGAGCCTGGCCGCTATTGGGATTTTATGACGCTGTCGCCGGAATCGACGCATATGCTGACATGGCTGTTTTCCGACGATGGCACGCCTGCGACCTACCGGGAAATGGATGGCTTTGGCGTGCATGCGTTCAAGTGGATTAATGCCGAAGGCAAGCTGACCTACGTGAAATACCACTGGAAATCGAAGCAGGGGGTGCGCAATTTCACCGCTGAGGAGGCTTCGGAGATGCAAGGGCGCGATTTTAACCATGCGACAAGGGATTTGCACGATTCCATTGCAAAAGGAGATTTCCCGGAATGGGATTTGCATGTGCAGCTGCTGCCTCCTGAGCATATGGAGCGCTACTCCTTTGATCCGCTCGATCCGACCAAGACGTGGCCGGAGGATATGTACCCGCTGCATAAAGTCGGTACGATGACACTTGATCGCAACCCGGAAAATTATTTTGCCGAGGTAGAGCAGTCGGCATTCTCGCCGAGCGCTTTGGTGCCGGGCATTGAGCCGTCGGAGGACAAATTGCTGCAAGGCCGTTTATTCTCCTATCCGGATACGCAGCGTTACCGTCTGGGCGCGAATTATTTGCATATTCCAGTCAACTGCCCGTATGCGCCTGCCCGCAACCATCAGCGTGACGGAGCGATGACGATGAAAGCCGATTCCTCCAGCGTCAATTATGAGCCGAACAGCTTGAGCACAAGCCCGCAGGAAGCTGGGCAGGACCACGCCGACCATGCTGTTCCTGTTCACGGCTTTGCCGGTCGCCAGAAAATCGATAAAACCGATGATTTTACGCAGGCAGGCGAACGTTATCTTTCCCTTGCGGAACCACAGCAGGACAACTTGGTGAAAAATTTGATCAATGATTTGGGGCAGACGAACGCGGATATTCAGCTGCGTGCCATTTGCAACTTTTTCCGGGCCAACGTGGAGCTGGGGATGAGACTGTCTGAAGGGCTGGGCGTAGATATTCGCAAGCATATGCCGCAGCGTTAAGCAGACTCAGGGTACAGCGGAAAAGGATGCTTTTATATGGAATAGAAGAATGAAGCAGCAGACAAATGGCAGAAAAAAGGCAAGAAAAACAGGCGGGTACCCTGATCAATGGGGGCTCCGCCTGTTTGCTTTTATTTATTTTCCTCCTGCATCAAGCAGTTGGGAAATTATGCTGCAGTTGCTAGTAAACAGCCGTTTTTCTCCCCCCAATGATGACCGTCAAGTCGACTGTTACTTCAAGCGTAGGCCTCTGTTTTATTTGCTTTACAAGCGATTCTTTCATTCTCCAGGACAATGGCGTCATAGCAATGAAAGGCTCAATCAGCGGCTGGTGCAAAAGAAAGCGGTAGTGCAGCCGCCGGCTGCCCAGCACTTCAAAATATTCGCTAAAACGCTCTATAGTCGCAAGATTATCGTAAACGTTCCTCTTAAGATTCGTGCTGTGACTGCTATCCGTGCTGTTGTATAGCAAGGAGCGCAGCTCCTTTAAATAATCAGGTCCAGGAAAAACTTTAATGACATTGCCTGTATCAGCAAGCAGCCGCTGGAACTCGGCATAATTGGAAGGTGATAGGATATTGACGATGAAATCAAAGGAGTGGTCGGCAAATGGGCTGTAAGCCAAGTCTGCGACGCACCAGAATGCTTCGCCGTTATTTTTCGAAGCAAGCGCTATTGCCTCCTTGGAAATATCTAGGCCTGCCGCCAGCACCGCAGTATCTGAATTGCGGCTGAGCTGCTGCTGAAGCACGGACAAATGCGAGCCTTCCCCGCATCCAGCGTCCAGCAGCCTGATAGGCCCAGTCCGATCCTGCCATGAGCCGTTTATGCTCTCGGAAATATGGGAGAGGACGGGAGCGAAGAAGCCGCTGTCCATCACCTTTTTCCGCGCCTCGAATAGCGTTTTTTCGTATTTTGTACGCACAGGGCGGCTTAGAAAATGGACATAGCCATGCTTCGAAAGATCGTAGCTATGCTTGCTGCTGCACACCAGGCTTCGACCGTCCCGCAGCTGCATGGAGCCTGTGCACATCGGGCAGCGGAGCAAATTGGAATAAGCGGGGGAGTTTAACGCCACCGCGAGCTTTTTTCTATTTTCACGCATTGCAAAAAGCACCTCATTCATTTGATTTGAGTAAATGAAAGTAGGCACAGATAAATAAACCTAGCTCCTTTGCACGAAAAAAGCTTGGCTCATCCTTCTGTACCTCTCATTAACGCAAACGAATGAATTTGATGATCATGCCGAGTTAACACTCCCACTGATGAATTTGAACGCAGAAGCTGCCGAAAGGCGCTTCCCTCAATAGATTATAGCAAAAAATCAACGAGCCTTCTCCTGATCAATATCGGGAAAAGGCTCATTTATTGGAGTGGACAGGTTTTTTGATGAGTACTCCACTAAGGAGCAATGCTTCCATCGCGAAGGGGCGGAAATCAAAATTCCTATTTTCACAAACTTTATAAAGGTGTTGTAATAAATGCGTTTTATGGTTAATATTGTTTCGGAAATGGCGATTATAAAAGAACGGGATGTGAACAGCGATGAGTACTGAGAACCCGTATGCCGGGCATGTAGTTCCAACCAATAATGATAGCGAGACTACAGGATCAAAGGTTTATACGCTAGTTTCTTTGATTGTTTTGGGTATCGGTTTATTGATGGCATTGGTTGGCTTTGGAAAAGAAATCATGATGAGCATGAAGGATTATAAACCGTTTGCTGGCACGACGGACTCGGCTTGGGTGGGGCTTCAACATTTGCGAGCTTTAATGGAATCATCTGAGTTTATGCATGTCGTAGGCAACACAGTCACCTTTAACCTGAAGTTTGCGGGCCTCGTATTTGTGCTTGGGGCTCTAGCGGGGTATGCCCTGCTTGCCTTGCCTTCCAAGGTGCGGCAGGGAGTCGTTATGCTGGGAGCCTTGATTGTTTTTGTGCCTGCTAGCGTCTACAGCCATTGGTGGATGTATGTGCTTGGCAGCGAGCCATTTTTGCAGGAATCGGTAATGAGCATTCTGCATCCGCTGCTCAGCGCTTTGAAATATGCGGGTATACCTATCGCTATCATCTTTGCTGCGGGTGAGGGCCGGAGCCGCAGGGATGCTTGGCTGCCAGTCAAAGGGGCAGGCCTGTTTGCCCTCTCATCGCTTGCCTTTATAGGCAGCGGTTTGTTTTCCATGACCTTTCTGTTGTCGAATCCGGTGACTATGGGCTCAACGGATGTGTTGGACATGTATATATTAAGATCAGGACTGATGCAGGCCAACTTCAGTTCCAGCGCCGCCGCCAATGTGCTGCAAATGCTGCTGTCAGCCGTGTCTTTGCTGCTCCTGTTCATTCCGCTGCGCCTGCTTTACAAGGCGACTTTCCTCGGAGAACGAGAGCTAGAGAAAAAGGTTGGTTATGCGGGACGCGCCATTACAGCAGCTGTGGTTTTTGCACTATTTACAATCATTTATTTTCTGCCTTACTGGGTGGAAGGCGGCTCGTTTGAGCCATTGCCAGAGCAGGGATGGCCGTCTTTTGGCTCCTCTATTTTATTATATTTCCTCATTTCGCTGGCAGGAGCGATTCCGCCGGCCGTGATTGCAATGGCGATGGCTGGGGCCTTTAGATCCAAGCAAAAAATAATCGTGTGGTCAGCTTCTATTGCCCTTTCAATTATTACCCTGTTAACCATTCAACCGTTTAAAATATCCAGTTATATGACCATTCGAGAGATGGGAATGTTGAATACGTTGTTTGCCGTTGTAACAGTCACCAGCTTCTCGGCAGCGGCAGTTTGGGCGGTCGCCGCTGTGCTGCGGCTGGAGGCCAAGCTGTCTATTCTCACGCTGCTGTCCGCTGCAGGCGGCATGCTGCTGCTTCAAACAGCACTGAATTACGGCAACTTCGTGCCTTCCTATCTGTACATTACAGATACTCATCGGTCGCCTGTAATGATGTTTATGCAAATGACACGAAGCGCGGAGATACTCAGCCAATCAGGAGAGGCAGTCATGAGAACAATTGGGGGGCTGTACGGCTATTGGATTGCCCTGCCGCCATTGCTCTTGTATGTGGCCGCGCATATGTTCCTTCCCAAACGGCAGCTGCTGCTCATTTTGTCAGGCGGGTTAAAAAAGTAGAAGCAGCTGAGAACGATTTTATCAAATAGGCAAACCATGCTGAAAATAAACCAAAGGCGAGCGGAGTGATCTCCGCTCGCCTTCTTTGCCCTTGCTTGCGGCTCTAGCCGCTGCGCTGGAACTGGCTCATATACAGCTCATAGTAGAAGCCCTGCTGTTCTAATAGCTCGTCATGCGTGCCGCGCTCTTTAATGCCGCCGTCCGCAATGACGAGAATTTGATCCGCCTGGCGAATCGTGCTGAGACGGTGGGCGATCACAAAGCTGGTGCGCCCTTCCATCAGCTTGCGCATGGCGGCCTGTATATGCATTTCCGTCCGCGTATCAATGCAGCTTGTCGCCTCATCCAGAATGAGGATGGACGGATCGGCAAGCACAGCGCGGGCGATGGTCAGCAGCTGCCGCTGCCCTTGGCTGAGGTTGCCGCCGCCAGCGGTGAGCGGCGTATCATAGCCCTGAGGCAGCTTGCTGATAAAGCTGTGGGCGTTCGCGAGCCGCGCTGCTTGCTCAATCTCCGCGTCGGAGGCGTCCAGCCGACCGTAACGCAAATTTTCACGAACGGTATCGGAGAACACATAGGCATCCTGGAGCACAATGCCAAGCTGGCGGCGCAGGCTGTTTCGGTCCAGCTCGCGAATATTGGCATCATCGATTGTAATTTTGCCATGGTCAATATCATAAAAGCGCGTTAGCAAATTAATGATCGTTGTTTTGCCGGCTCCGGTCGGACCAACGAGAGCGATCATCTGTCCAGGCTTGGCCTCGAGCGATACATGGCTCAAGATCGGATGGCCTTCGCGGTAGCTGAACGATACGTCGTCGAAGCGGACATGGCCGCTGCATGCTGCAAGCTGCTTGGTGCCATCGCCTTCGTATTCCGTATCGGTATCGATCAGCTCAAATACGCGCTCGGCGCTCGCCACAGCAGATTGCAGCAAGTTAAACTGATTCGCAAGCTCGTTCAAAGGGCGCTGGAATTGCTTCGAGTAGTTCAGGAAGCTGACAATGATGCCGACGGTCGTCCAGTGATGCAGCGCCATCCAGCCGCCAACGGCAGCGATAAGGGCAAAGCTGAGATTGTTCATGACGTTCATGAAGGGGCCGATTGTTCCTGAATAAATTTGCGCTTGAATGCTCGCATTCGTCAGCTCGCCGTTCATTTTATCGAATTGCTCCGCAGCCCGCTGCTCGCGGCGGTACACCTGCACCACCTTTTGCCCGGCTACCGTTTCCTCAATAAAGCCATTCAGCTCGCCCAAATGCTGCTGCTGCTTGGAGAAGAAACGGCGGGTGAAGCCCGCCACCTTCTTAGTGAACAACAGCACGAACGGTATCGTTACCATGCTAAGCAGGGTCAGCCATAGATTGAGCGACAGCATAATGGCGAGTGATCCGGCAAGCATGATGACGCTGGACAACAGCTGCGTGACGCTTTGGCTGAGCGTACTGGACACATTTTCAATATCGTTCGTTGTTCGGCTCATCAGCTCGCCGTTCGTCTTGCCGTCGAAGAAGCGAAGCGGCAGCAGCTGCAGTCGGCCGAACAGGTCGCGGCGCATGTCCAGCACCGTATTTTGGGATGCGCTCACAACCAGCTTCTGCTGAAGCCAGGTCAGCACAGAGCTGCCTGCATATACAGCAAGCAGCAGGAAGCATAGCGACAGCAGTCCGTCATAGCTGCGCGGAATGATGTATTGGTCGATGGCGTGGCCAATGAGATACGGCGCGGCGAGCGACAGTAGCGTTGCGCCTATTGTTGCAAGCAGCACGCTTATTAACGTTGTGCGGTAGCGGCTCAAGTAGTTCCAAATACGGCGCAGCGTCTGGAGCGTATTTTTGGGCTTGGCTTTTGCGGTTGGAATGCCCGGAGGACCGCCGCGCATCCCAAGGTTCGGCAGAGCCGGCGCTGACGCTGGCGGGCGCTCACTAGGAGAGAAATGCTTAGAATCAGCCATGAACGGTCGCCTCCTTGCCAGCCTGCGACTGGTAAATTTCTTGATAAAGCTCAGAGGTGCGCAGCAGCTCGTTATGGGTGCCCTCTGCGGCAATTTGCCCGTCATCGAGCACGATAATATGATCGGCGTCGATGACGGAGGAAATGCGCTGCGCGATCATAATGCTGGTGCGTCCGTGCATCAGCTGCCTCAGTGCCGCTTGGATCTTCGCCTCCGTTCCCATATCGATGGCGCTCGTGCTGTCATCGAGAATGAGCACCGATGGCTGGAGCAGCAGCGCACGAGCGATCGACAGCCGCTGCTTCTGCCCGCCGGACAAATTGACGCCGCGCTGGCCAAGCTGCGTGTCGTACCCTTCGGGAAGGCGGGTAATAAAATCATGCGCCGCCGCTGCCTTGGCGGCGGCAAGCATTTCGGCTTCGGTGGCCTCTGGCTTGCCGAAGCAAATATTTTCACGAATGGTGCCCGTGAACAAAATCGACTCCTGAAGCACGATGCCAATATGGCTGCGCAGGCTATTAAGCTCAATGTCGCGCACATCAACACCGTCCAGAAGCACGCGCCCTTGTGTGGCTTCGTACAACCGAGGAATCAGGCTGACTAGCGTAGACTTGCCTGATCCGGTTGCTCCAATCAAAGCGAGCTTCTGTCCCGGCTTAGCTGTAAAGCTAATGTCGCGCAGCTCATACGCCTTCTCTGCCGCAGCTATGCCCGCATAAGCGAATGAAACATGCTCGAACGCGACTTCTCCCGTTGTATCGTTATGTTGGGCAGCCGATTCGGCTGAGCGAATTTCCGATGACGTGTCAAGCACCTCCTGCACGCGCTGTGCAGAAACCTTCGCCGTCGAGAAGCGGACGAGCATCATCCCAATCATCGACAGCGACATCATAACCTGTGTCACATAATTAATAAAAGCAATTAAATCGCCGACGGGCAGCGTACCTTTTTGCACATCAAGACCGCCATACCAGAGCACGGCAGCAATCGCCGCATTCAAAATAAAAGTGAGAATCGGCATATTAATGGCGACCAATTGCATCGCCTTAATAGCCGAGCCCGTATAATCCCGATTCGCACGGCCAAACCGCTCGTTTTCATAGGTGGAGCGGACAAATGCTTTGGCGACCCGGATGCCGGTAAAGTTTTCTTGCAGCACCGTATTTACCGCATCCAGCTTCGACTGCATGCTCGCAAACAGCGGCAGAGTAGAGCGAATCAGCGCAAACATAACGATGAACAGCAGCGGAACGACAATGGCGAGAATGAGTGCCAGCTTCGGGCTAATAGTAATCGTCATAATAATGCTGCCGATGGCCAGCATTGGCGACCTGACAAAAATGCGCAGCAGCATCTGCACCATCGTCTGGAGCTGGACAATATCACTCGTAAGCCGCGTAATCAACGATCCGGTCTTAAGCTCATCCAGGTTTCGGAAGGAAAACGTCTGTACCTTGCGGAACAAATCGCCGCGCAGATCGGCTCCGAATTTTTGCGAGGCAATGCTGGAGTATACGGTGCAGCCAACCCCGCCAATCAGGCCAACTAATGCGGCTGCAAGCATATATAAGCCTGTTATTTTGATATGGCTTAAATCGCCTTTAATGATGCCTTCATCGACAATGCTCGCCATCAGCTTAGGCTGGAGCAGGTCCATGCATACTTCCAAAACCATCAGCAATGGGGCAAGCAATACAGCGACCCAGTGAGGTTTTAAATATCGCGCAAGCTTGAACATCGTCCACTTCCTCTAATCCTGATTTCCCTCGGCAGGGTTCATCGCGTTTATATTATCGCCAATTCGGTGCAGCATCCCTTTGAGGATTTGTTTTTCTTCCTCGCTGAAGCCTTGCAGCGACTGCTCCTCCAGAAGGTGAAGCGTCTCGCGCAGCTTGCCAAGCATCGCTTTTCCTTTGTCGGTCATAAAAATGCGCGACACGCGCTGATCACGTTGATCGGCTTCCCTGCGGACAATGCCGTTCTTCTCCATCCGGTTCAGCATCACGGTCAGCGTTGCCGCTTTAATATCAAGCTCCTGTGCCAGCTCGTTCTGGCTTCGTCCCGGTCCACGCTCCAAGGCGAACATCAGCGGCGGCTGCCCCGGATAAAGATCATAATCCTGGAGCTGGGCATGCAGCTGCTTCTGATGCTGACGGGTTAAATGGCGGAAAATCCGCGTAATATGGTCAGGCCCTCTGCGAAATGGCATAGCGGCACCCCTCTCTTTTTGAACATCATGCAGAAATTAGTTTGTCGACTAACTATATTTTAAAACGAGGCTGGAACCGCCGTCAAGCTTTATCCTTAGCGTCATGCAGCCTAATCCTAGTAATCATTGTGGTATTATAAAAAGTATTTTTGTATAAATTTGTATTGAATGTTATTGGTAACTATATTAAAATATGAATTGAGATTAACATAATTTCCTTATTTTATAACATAATTGATTGGAACCTAATAGGCAGATAAGGGAGGGGTATATTTTTTTAATGGGGAATAATCAGTTATGGTAGTTTTATGGGAATTTTACGGAAATGAAAAATCGAAAAAGATGGAGGAAAAGACAATGAAAAGAAAGTACGTGACTACGCCTTTTTTAGTTCTCATGCTGTTTTTCGTAATGGCTCTTCCTATTTCAGCCGAAGCCGTCACTTTTAATCAACCGGAATTGCTGCCCGCTGTTCAAGCAGAACCTGATTTAATCGGGGAAGTAGAAAGCATTCAAACCGATTGGGAAAGCGGTGTAGCGCTCAGTGCGTCCGATCTTTTGAAAAAACCGAATCCAGCGAATGCGGCAAGCCGCTTAAATTATAATGTGGAAGGAGATATCCTGTTCCATAGCAGCTCATTAACGGCGAGCAATCCGCAAAATTTTTATTTCTTTAGTTTGCCTACAGCACGCAGCATCATTTTTCGGACTCAATCTGCCAATGCCAGCTACCGTGTAGATTTGTACCAGATTGATTGGAGTACGGGAACGGCTTATCCGACAGGCATCGGCAATACAAGCGGCAATCTGACAGCTGCCAACAATTTGCCGGCTGCCGACTTTGGGCTATTAGTTACTTCTACGGGCACAGTAGGAGACACCTATACTATCCAGTCCAATGCTTCCGCTCCAAATGGCGCCATATCATATAATAGCGTTTCAAATCTTTTGCAATCCGTGGTATGGAAGTATTCGAATAATGATTTATATCTCAACAATAAGCAGGTTGCCAATACGACCAATGCTGCGAATACGAACCCGCAATTGGATTGGGAGAGAGAGTATTATTTTTCTTATGGAGGCAACTATCAATCACGCACTCATAGCATTTCAGATGCACGAGTGAATTATATTACAACGGCGGTAGACTATCATTCTACTTATGCAAGCTCCAACAATGCCGTACTTATAGTATTGAAGGAAGATACATTATTCACGTATCACTATTCGTCCTTCGCCTCTGGCCCTCCAACGCAGTATTTTCAAACCTTTGTTGATACGAAAGGGTATACAACGCCAAGACGATTTGGCTTGCTGGACATGCTCGGAAATCCCCAAATTTTAGTTTATGACTTGAATACAAACAAGGTTATTGATTTTGTCAGCGACTTAAATTTCTACTATGCTAATGGAATCGAGCCTGCGCCTACCGTTAATTACTATAACTAGATTCGTATAAATACTGCCTAGAGCTAGCATTGAATACAAGGCAGGCCATGACAAAAGCTATCCCCTACACCGTTTTTGAACGGCTTCAGGGATAGCTTTTTCTATTATTTGTTGAAGTACTATTTATCCCCATAATGTGTGCGAAAAGCATAAAATTCAATCATGCCATTTTGAATCCGATAGACTAATCGATTGGTATCATCAATGCGACGACTCCAATATCCGGATAGATCCCCGCGAAGCGTCTCTGGCTTTCCAATCCCTTCATAGCTCCATTTGTTGGATGGATTGCTTCAACCTTCTCAGGTTGGCCGGATTATAGAAAGGATCTGTTTGGGTTGTGATTTCAAAAGGAATTCCACCTTGGCGTATGGACTGACGAACAAAGATATTTACCGCCGTAGTCATATTCAGCCCCAAATCCGAAAATAGAGACTCCGCCTCTTTTTTGAGGTCTTCATCCATACGAATATTGATATTGGTTTGTGCCATTTTCAACACCTCTTTCTATTAATATTATTTACAGTGTATTATATATTATGTACATTATGAATACATTGTGCGCATTATTCTATCTTTTGATTAAAAATGATTGCCATGGTTTAACGGATTGAATGAACGCGCACCAGTTGAATAAGTGAGCGTTGATTGCATAGCTTTTTCTATTATTTGTGGTTTCAATGCTGTTGTTACAAATAAAGGCCCTATCTAATCATCCTCCTCCAGCAGCTCGGTCAGCTCGGCGCGGTATGCATCGTCTGCTGTTTTGTGAACCGTGCCGTATGGATGCTCGGCAGGCGCATAGATGCTGTGAATTTGGCCTGTTCGCGAATACGATTTTGGCGCCAAAGCGGGGCGTTTGTCTCACAACCGCCCTGGGTTCCTTATTTCTCTTGTCACAAATGAACGCCATCCGAGGTGTTGACCGCTTCATTCAGAACGCGCTAGAACCAGCGGTTTTAAGAGATTAGACAATATTTGCAGCGGCCTGTTTTTTGAAGTAGGATAAAGAAAGAAAAGGCATTCTTTTAAGAGCAAGGGGGAAAAGGGCGGTGCAGCTGTCTACTGAAACGATTCAGGTAGGCTTCATTATAATGTCGGCTATCGCAGGGCTTATGCTCATCTTATTGCGTATCCGGGCAGGCAAGCAGCCGACTACCCTTCGTAAAATCATTATCCCGCCAGTCGGCATGTCGACCGGTTTTATGATGTTCCTGGCACCTATGACTCATATTCCATGGGGCTGGGGGGTCGCGGCATTCGGGACAGGCCTATTGATATTTTCTTTTCCGCTGGTCGTATCGACCCGGCTGGAGCGTATTGATGCCGATATTTATGTCAGGCGTTCCAAAGCTTTTATTTTCATCATGCTGACCTTATTCATTATTCGAATGGCACTGCACAGCGTTGTGGAGCAATATATGTCGATTCCGCAGACGGGGGCGATGTTCTATCTCGTGGCCTTCGGCATGATTATTCCGTGGCGGCTGGCGATGGTCAATGATTATCTCAGATTGTACAAGCTTTCTTCATAGATGGAGTCGGATAAAGGGTAGAGCTGCCTAAGGGGGAATCGAAATGGACGGATCATTGACAGAACGTGTAAAGCTTACGCAAAAGAGGCTTCGGAAACGGACGATTACAGCCGTTCTTAATGAATTTGATCATAAAATCATGAGACTGGGCAGCGAGAAGCGCGAGGAAAAGTACCGCAAGATGTCGCTAAGCCCGTTTTCCTTTTTTCGCGGCAGCGCCTATTTATTTTATATGGATGTCACAAGGGAATGGTTTCCCTATCACACGCCGGCAGAGCGACCGACCTGGATTCAGGGCGATTTGCATTTCGAAAATTTCGGGGCTTTCCGCAACGAGCAGGGGACGCTTGTCTATGATGTGAATGATTTTGACGAGGGCTATTTGGGCTCGTATTTATATGATTTGCTGCGCATGTCGGTCAGCATCGCACTTGTGGGCCGCATGAAAGGCGAGTCGGAGGAAGCCCAGAAGGAGCAAATGGAAGCTTATCTGCGCGCCTATGTAAAACAAATGTGGAAATTCGTTAAGGGCAAGGATGATCCGGCTTCGTTCACGATGGATGAAGGGCGGGCAAGCGGCAAGGTCAGGAAGCTGCTTCGCAAGCTGCAGAAGCGCCAGGAGCAGCATTTTTTGGAAAAGGTTACGGCGCTCGTTCAGGAGCATCGCAAGTTCGCCCATACGGAAGAAATCGTCGCTCCAACGGAAAAAGAGCGTGCTGCGCTTCTTGAGGCTTGGCCGCAATATGTGGAAAGCCTGCATGCTGATGATGCGCAGGAGGCTGCCCATTATCACATTAAAGATATAGCGGTTAAGCATGGCTCTGGAACAGCCTCGATCGGGCTGGACCGTTTTTATGTACTGATTGAAGCGGGCAGCAGCGAGCAAGGGCACGAGGATGATATTGTGCTGGAAGTGAAAGAGGTGCGCGTTGCGGTTCCGGCTTATTTTCTGCCCTATGATGATTCGTTCTGGACAGCGTTTGAGCATCAGGGCAAACGCGTGACGATGACCCAGCAGGCGATGCACCATGAGGCTGATCCGTATCTCGGTCACCTGACGATTGGCAACAGGCAGTTTTATGTGCGTGAGCGCTCCCCTTATAAGAAGCGGCTCAAGCTCGAATCGCTGGAGACCGCTGAGGATATGCGAATCGTGACAGAGACGATGGGCAAGCTGACCGCGAAGCTGCATGCCCGTGCAGATCGGGATGTGCAAAGCGGCGTTCTGGATTATCACAGCGAGCAGGCAATCGTTAAAGCGATGGGCAGTGACGAAGAGGCCTTTAGCCGCTTCATTGCAGAGTGGGCGATGTCCTATGCGGATCAAGTGGAGCAGGATTATGGGCTGTTTGTAGATTGGCTGGGCAATAAGTCCAATGCGGACTAGCGGATAGTGTGCTCCGCAACAGCTGCCAAGCGTGGAGGCAGACGGGAAAACAGGTTGGAAGACAGAAAAATAAACCTACTAATAGGAGTGTGCATTCATGTCTATTTACACTTATCAAGCGGATACGATAACAGGAAAGACGGTTAGCCTGGAGGATTATAAAGGCAAGGTTGTTATTATTGCTAATACGGCAAGCAAATGCGGCTTTACGCCACAATATGCTGATTTGCAAAAGCTTTATGAGCAGTACAAGGATCAAGGTCTGGAAATACTCGGATTCCCGAGCAATCAATTTGGCGAGCAGGAGCCGGGCGAAAACTCGGATGTACAAAGCTTTTGCCAGCTGAACTACGGCGTAACCTTCCCGCTGTTCGCGAAGACGGATGTGCGGGATGAAACAGCACACCCGCTATTCAACTATTTGACGGCAGAGGCGCCGTTTAACGGGTTTGATACAACGGAAGCAAGCGGCAAAATGCTAAGCGCATTTTTGACCGAAAAGCTGCCGCATTTTATGGATGGAGACTCGATCAAATGGAACTTCACCAAGTTCCTCATTGACCGTGAAGGCCGTGTCGTCAAGCGTTTCGAATCGACCGAGGAGCCGCTCAGCATGAAGGAAGATATTGAGAAGCTGCTATAAAAATGCTGCAATAAAAAAAGGAAGCGGCCTTCGTCCTAAGTTTCATCGGACGGAGGTCGCTTCCTTATTAAAGCCAGGGAAAGACCTCTGAAAAGGTTTCATAGCGTCAATGATTTGGAGCTAGGCTGCCCGTGTCATTCTCCCTTTGATATCCCTCGCTCCTCCCAGCGAACAAGCCGGGGGTTCGCATCAAGAATCGAGGCATAGTGGGCAAGGCTGCGCCATTTGCCATCCGGGTCAAGCTGCATATGCCGCTCATATTTGCGAAGGCGCTCCTCCGCGCATCCTGCCCAGCCGAAATGCTTGATGCGCAGTTCGGTCTGCGCTCCGGGAAGCGCGCAGCAGGTAAGCGGAAGACGAGGCGCATGCTGCGCCCATTGCGGGTAGGCATAATGGTAGCCTGGCAAGTAGCGAGCGAGCGCCACCGTCGGACGTTGATGCAAATTCCACAAGGCATCCTCCCGGTAATGCGTTGCTGAGCCCCAGAAATCATACTTTCGAAAAGCAAACCAGTCGTACTCGCCCTGATTAATCAGGCTCCGCATCTCAGCCTTGGCAGCATCCTCATAAAATTCGTCCGCATCGACCGCAAGCAGCTAATCCGGCTCGGTTTCTTCGGCTGCGCGCCAGAGCATTTGGCGCAGCCACCATTCGCAGCCGAACAACCGCTCCTCGTTTTCTACCAGCTTCACGACTTTGCGGCTGGCGCTGCATATCGCGACGGTTGCATCGGTGCTGGCATCGTCCACAATGACAATTTCATCGACGAAGCTGGACAGGTCGGCAAGCAGCGTCTCCAAATAACGGCCTTCCTCATTGCGTACCTGCATGATAGCGGTGAGCTTATTGCCTGATATTTTGCGCGGAATACGAAATGGCTCCAAGCCGCTCATGGCTGAACCTCCCTGCCGTGATGGTGCGCCTGCTCCATTACGATGCTATCGAGCTTGGCGAGTTCAATGATGCTGCTAAGTGCTTTGTTGTTAGTCTCCGCCGCGATAAGGCAGCTGTGAATCGCTTCATGGCGCTTGCCCTGCAGCAGCAGCACCGTGCTGGTCATCAGTTGAAACTGCTCGCGTTCAGCTATGCTGCCGAGCGGTTCCTTCGCCAGCAGCAGGTAGGCACATTCCAGTCTGCCGCTTTGCAAATAAAGCTCCGCAAGCAGCCTGCGGGCTTCCGGCTCGGCTTGCTGTGGCTCAAGCAGGGCAATCGCGGAGCGATAATCATCGTTGAGCCGGTACAGCAGCGCCTCGGCTAATAGGCGCTTGCCACCATCCAGCCATCGGAGCAGCCGCTCGCCCTGCCGCTGCTCCTCTTCGGTGAGCGCAGTATACAGATAGGTGCGCACCGCATCATCCGTCAATCCCAGCTCGAGCTGCATGGCGGAACGAAACCGATAAATATGCTGCAGCGCCTGCTCGCGCCCATCCAGCACTGCTTGCTCGAAGGCGGCGAGCAGCTCGCTCTGCGCTCGCAAGCTTTCGCCGATCAAGTAACGGTATAACGCATGGGAAAAAAGCTGATCCGCCAGCCGCTCTTTTCCTGCAGCAGACGGGCCAGCCGCACGCGTCTTGTCGGCTTGCTCCTCATGCCAAATCGCGCGGTAGCGCTGCTGCAGCCGTATGAGCGTCTTCGAGGCATAGCCGTCCAAATGCCATTCAATCGCTTGTCTCGCCAGCAGATCGGACGTTTCGTCGGTGCCATCAAGCAGAAAAACATCGTCACGGCAAAAGGCCTGCTCCAAATAATATGCCTCCGTATAGGCAATGACGAGCGTCGCCCGCGCGCACAGCCAACTGCGGTAGGAGCGCCATCGCTCTTCTTCCTGGGGCTCTGAATCGGGAAAGTAGGCAATCAGGCAACGCGTTGCCAGCGGTGCTGCAATATGCGTCCAGCAAGGATGGAGCACTAGCGCGCAAGTGCTGTCCCAATCCAGCTCAGGCAGACGAGCGAGCGATAGGGGAGCAATTGCTGAGGTGATTGCCCAGTCAGGGAGCGCATCCTCGGCGACCATGTAGATTTGGCGCTGCTTTCCGAGCTTAGCCAGCCAATCGCGCTCCGCCGCCGGGAACGCTCCAAAACGGCTGTAGGGAAAAATAACGATCGGCTTCCCAGTCATGATGTCTTCACCATCCGTTCAGGTTGCCCCAGCCTCTGGCAGCGCACGCCGTGCCGCGAGCAAATACATGATTAATAGAACCTATGAAAACAAAGGTTGATCACATGCCATCTATTTTATTAACCAGTCGGATGATCTTATAATTTTGCGGGATTTTGTGTATTATAGAAAGATATCTATTTTTCGTGGGAAAGGTTGGTCACAATGGAAAACAACGTGGACACAAAGCTGTCATCCTCTAACTTTATAAAAAATATTGTGAGCGAAGATTTGAAGACCGGCCATGTCCAGGAAATCGTGACGCGCTTTCCGCCGGAGCCGAATGGCTATTTGCATATTGGACATGCGAAGTCGATTTGTCTGAATTTTGAGCTGGCTGACGATTTCAAAGGCAGAACGAATCTGCGCTTTGACGATACGAACCCGGTCAAGGAAGATACCGAATACGTCGATTCGATTCAAGAGGACGTGAAGTGGCTGGGCTTTGATTGGGACGAGCTTCGTTTTGCCTCGGACTATTTCGAAGAGCTTTACAATCGGGCGGTGCTGCTCATTAACAAAGGCAAAGCATACGTATGCGACTTGTCCGCCGAGCAAATTCGCGAGACTCGTGGAACGCTGACGCAGCCGGGACAAAACAGCCCTTACCGTGAGCGCAGCGCAGAAGAAAATCTCGATCTGTTTGCCCGTATGCGTGCCGGAGAATTTCCTGACGGCTCCAAGGTGCTGAGAGCAAAGATCGATATGGCTTCGCCGAATATTAATCTGCGTGATCCGGTGCTGTACCGTATCGCTCATGCCCACCATCACCGGACTGGCGATGCGTGGTGCATTTATCCGATGTACGATTATGCGCATCCGATCAGCGATGCGATTGAAGGCATTACCCATTCCATCTGTACGCTGGAGTTCGCCGATCACCGCCCGCTCTATGATTGGGCGGTCGCTGAATGCGAGATGCCGGCGGTGCCTCGTCAATACGAGTTCGCTCGTCTGAACGTTACTAATACCGTGATGAGCAAAAGAAAGCTGAAGCAGCTTGTGGATGAGGAAGTTGTAACTGGCTGGGATGATCCGCGCATGCCGACGATTAGCGGTCTGCGCCGCAAAGGCTTTACAGCGGAAGCGATTCGCGCCTTCTGCCGCGAAATCGGGGTTGCCAAGGCGAACAGCACGGTCGATGAGCGGATGCTGGAGCATTTTATCCGCGAGGATCTTAAGCTTAAGGCGCTTCGTACGATGGCTGTATTGCGACCGCTCAAAGTCGTCATTACGAACTATCCAGAAGGCCAAACCGAGCTGCTGGATGCAGAAAATAACGCCGAGAACGAAGAAATGGGCATGCGCCAAATTCCGTTTGGCCGCGAGATTTATATTGAGCAGGACGATTTTATGGAAAATCCGCCAAATAAATATTTCCGCCTGTTCCTTGGCAATGAGGTGCGTTTGAAGCATGCATATTTCATTACTTGCCAAGAGGTTGTGAAAAATGAAGCCGGCGACGTTATTGAGCTTCGCTGCACATACGATCCGGCAACGAAAAGCGGCTCGGGCTTTAACGCCCGCAAGGTGAAGGGAACCATTCACTGGGTTGAAGCGTCGCAGGCGGTGCCTGCGGACTTCCGCTTGTTCGAGCCTCTGATTACGAATGAAGCAGAAGAGGATGGCAAGCCATTCCTTGAATGCATCAACCCGAACAATCTGGAGCTGCTTCAAGGCTTCGTAGAGCCGAACATGAAGGATGCCGAAGGACAGGCGAAGTTCCAGTTTTTCCGTCACGGCTATTTCAATGTGGATCCGAAGGATACGACGCCGGAGAAGCTTGTTTTCAACCGCATCGTTTCGCTGAAAAGCTCTTTCGATCCAGCGAAAGCATAATAACAGCGGTCAAGCAATAGGATAAGCCGTGAATGCCTGCCTTATGGGTGGTGTTCGCGGCTTTTTGCTTTTTTTGAGCTGCAAGCAGGAATTTGTCACTTTTTGGTGAATTTTACCTAGTGGCTGCTGCGAAAAAAAGAAAGCACAAAAACATAACTAGGAGCTGAAATGATGAAAAAATTGGAAATTAAAGGGATAGGTACGGTCAGTGCTTTTAAAGCGACGGCGTATATGATGATTATTCCTTCTGCCCTTTTATTTTTATTAGGAATTGGCTTGTTAATGGTAGGGTTGATTACTGGGGAACCTACCGTCTTGATCCTCGGTATAACCTATACATTAATGCCGGTTTTTCTAATTGGTATCTACGGTGCAATTAGCATGCTTATTGCTTTGCTGTACGGCGTATTGGCCAAGAAATTCGGCGGCTTGGAGCTGATCGTCGAAGAGAAGACAGAGCTGGATTTAACGAAGGGGCCAGCAGGAAACGGCTATGCGCCGGGGCCGCAGTCCAATTTTAGCCCGTCCAGCAGCCCAATTAACAGCCCGTTCAACTCTGGAAGCGCGAACCCGCAATCCAATATGACGCCGCCTCCACTGCCCAATCTGCCTACAGGCCCTGATCAAAACAACAATACGTAGGTGCCGTTTGGATTCATTGCCTCTATTCGAAATAGGAGTCCGGAAATAGTTTCAACCATGAAATCCTTCTGATCTGCAAGAAGGATTTTGTTTTGTTCTCTTAGATGCTGGGTGTCCAGTTCAACCAATAAACGAAATAGGGGGATTACATTTGGATACAACGATCGTAAGAGAAGCACAGCGAGTGGCAGCTTTGGCGGCGAGGGAGGCGGGAGCGCTGCTGAAAAAGCTTTTTGAAAAGCTGGATTCCAGTGCCTTTCAGCATAAAGACGAATCTGGCGACTTGGTGACCGAAGCCGACCACAGGGCGGAAGCGATCATTTTGGGCAAAATTAAGCAGGCGTTTCCGGGACATCAAGTGATTTCGGAGGAGGCGGGGGACAACCGCTTGGCCAGTGACTGGCTGTGGTTGGTTGATCCGTTGGATGGGACGAATAATTTCGCGGTCGGGATGCCGTTATTTGCCGTATCCATTACGCTCATGTATCAGCGCGAAGCGGTTATGGCGGTCATTTATGAGCCGCTGACGGACCGCTTGTATGAGGCGGTGGCAAGCGGCGGCTTTCGCTGTAATGGGCGAATCATTCGAATGGGCGAGCCGCGTCCCTTCAAGAGAGCGACGGTCGGCTGGATTCAAGGGCATAAAGTACAGCAGGAGCAGCGGGCAGTAAGGCTGCGCCAGCATATTGATGCAAACACGAAGCGAATGATGCGGCTGTGGGCGCCTACCTTGCAATGGAGCATGCTGGCGAAGGGCGATTTGGATGCGATTATTTTGTACAACTCGGAGGGCGAGGATCTTTATTCGGGGATGCTTATGGTGCGCGAGGCTGGCGGCGTCATTACCGACTATGATGGCAGGCCATTCGCGGGCATGAGCAGTGAGCCATACCTCATTGCATGCCATCCGCAGCATTTGCCTTTTTTTCGCGGGCTTGTGCATAATGGTCTTGTTGGGAAGTAAGCGAAGCTGATTTACGAAACCGCTAGACCAAGCTGGCGGCAGCAGGAGGTTTAAGAAATGAATCTATCTATTCAAGCAGGATTAATAGGGCTTTGTATCGGGGATGCATTAGGCGTTCCCGTGGAGTTTTGCAATCGGAAGACGCTAGAGAAAGCACCTTTAACGGACATGGTCGGTTATGGCTCGCATCAGCAGCCGCCGGGCACTTGGTCGGATGATGCGTCCTTGACCTTATGTCTGGTGGAGAGCCTTGCCTATTGCAAAAGCGTAGAGGTGCATGATATTGCGAGCCGCTTCGTGGAATGGAAGCGGGGCGAGCGCTGGACGCCGCATGGCGAGGTGTTCGATATTGGCATAGCGACTAGCGAGGCGATCGACCGGCTTGCGCGTGGGGCAGAGCCTGAGTTGGCAGGCGGAATCGGCGAATACAGCAATGGCAACGGTTCATTGATGCGTATTTTGCCGATGGCCTACTGGATGCTTGAGGCTGACATAGAGGAACGATCGGCTGCGATTGGCAGGGTTTCGTCGCTAACCCACAGGCATCCTATATCGATTATGGCCTGCGTCTATTACACGGAGTATGCCGTGCAATTGTTGAAGGGTCACAGCCCACAGGAGAGTTATGCGGCAACGAATCGGACAATCCAGCTGTTTTATGCGGGCAACAGCTATCTGGATCGTTTTGAACGTCTGCTTAGCGGGCAGCTGGCAAGTCTGAAGGAGGACAGCATTGCTTCGTCAGGGTATGTCATGCACACGCTGGAAGCCAGCATCTGGAGCCTGCTGACGACCGACAGCTACGCCGCAGCAGTACTTCGCGCTATTAACTTGGGCGAGGATACGGACACGACAGGTGCGGTAACAGGCGGTCTTGCGGGCATCTATTATGGTCTGTCGTCCATTCCCTCGCATTGGCTGGAACAGCTTGCGCGAGCGGATGAGCTATTTCAGCTATGCGACAGCTTTAACGAAGGGCTTGCAGAGCCGAAGCGATAGGGCTATTTGGGGCTGGCTAGGCTTCCCCCGCCCCAAATATAAATAACCGCCGTCGATTTCCTTAGCTCTACCTAGGGGGCGGCGGTTTTGCGTATTAATGGCTCGTTGCTTTAGTAAAGCGATTGCGCGGCAGCGGCAGGTTAAAATGCTCCCGCAGGGTAACGCCTTCATATTCAGTGCGGAAAAGGCCGCGCTGCTGCAAAATCGGCACGACAAGGTCGACAAACAGCTCCAGCCCATCCGGCAGCAGCGGAGCCATGAGCATAAAGCCGTCAGCCGCCTGCTCGGCGAACCATTCCTCCAAAGTGTCCGCGATTTTCTCGGCGGTGCCGACGAGATGTTCCCCGCTGAACGAGCCTGTGAGAAAGGAATACACCTCGCGCAGCGTCGGGTTTTCCCTTGCAATAACCGGCTGGTGCTTGAGGTAGTCCGTTTTGTTCAGCTTAATGCGGTCGAGCCCGACCTCGCGAGCGCGTGATTCCAGCGTATAGCCAGAGAAATCGATTGCCTGAAAATAATCCGCCAGAAAGCCGATGCCCTGCTCCTCTGTAATCAACGCTTCAAGCTCCTTAAGCTTCGCCCGCGCTTCCTCCTCGGTATCGCCAATAATCGGCGCTATGCCTTGCAAAATATATATATCCTCAGGTGCGCGCCCCCATTTAGCAGCTTTCCCTTTAAACGATTGATAGAATGCCTGTGCTTCCTCCTTGCTGTGCTTGATAGAGAAAATGACTTCCGCCGTTCGCGAGGCGAAGTCCTGCCCGGCCTCAGAGTTTCCGGCCTGCACGAGCACAGGATGCCCCTGCGGCGAGCGGCTAATATTTAGCGGCCCTTCCACCGAGAAAAACTCGCCTTGATGCTGAAGACGATGCAGCTTCTCCTTGTGGAAAAACTGCCCTGATTCCTTGTCGCGGATGAAGGCATCGTCCTCCCAAGAATCCCATAACCCTTGCACGACCTCGAGAAATTCCTCCGCCCGCCTGTAGCGAAGACTATGCTCGAAATGCTCATCCCGGCCAAAATTGCGTGCCGTATTCCCTGACAGATCCCGTGTAGTGACGATGTTCCAGCCAACCCGCCCCTTGCTGATCTGATCGGCAGACAGAAGCAGCCGAGCCAAATTGAACGGCTCAATATAAGAGGTTGAGGCGGTGGCGACTACGCCGATATGCGTCGTGGCGCATGCTAAAGCCGTAATCAGTGTAATCGGCTCGAACCGGCTTAGTATGTTTGGATGAGACTGCTCATTAATCGCCAGGCTGTCCGCGATAAAAGCGATATCGAATTTCCCGCGTTCAGCGGTTTGGGCGAGCTTCCGGTAATAGTCGATGTCGATGCTGGCATCCGGCTGTGCATGGGGATGGCGCCAGCCCGCCACATGCATGCCAGTGCCAACCAAATAAGCGGATAATTTTATTTGCCGGCTTTTTCCCGCAGTTTGTTGGGACATGTCAAGCTCCTCCTCGATAAATATGTATAATATTAAGTGAACAGGGTGGAATAGTTTGTTTTAATTTATCACCTTCATTTTCTAGCGTCAATCCCGATTATTGCCAAAAAAAGAAGTTGACACCGCCAGGCAATTGCTTTAAATTTATAAATCAAATAGGAATAGTTGGTTTTTGGGCGATCAGCCCATAACTAGTTGACCAGAACACTGGAAACTAAACTCTCCACCGAGCAGATTGAACGGTGCTGAAGTTTGGTTTTTTTTATTTAAATATAGGAAAGTATATGATTTCGCCATACTTTCTCTATATTTCTCTATATTTCTCGGACTGAAACGCGCCGCGCCGCCAAAGGACGGTGACAGGTGACAGCCGTTTCACCTTATCAGGGAGGAGAGGAGTTTTTCCGCATGATCGTCATAAAGGATTTGCACAAAACCTATACAAGCGGAAGCAGCACGATTACCGCCTTGAATGACATTAATCTGACGATTGATAAGGGGGATATATTCGGCATTATCGGCTTTAGCGGGGCAGGCAAATCATCATTGATCCGCTGTCTGAACCGGCTCGAGGAGCCTGATTCGGGCTCGATCGAAATTGGCGGCAAGGTGCTGACGGATCTGTCTGGCAAGGAGCTGCGGCTGGCTAGGCGGAAGATTGGAATGATTTTTCAACAGTTTAATTTGCTGGATTCACAAAATGTGTTTCAAAATGTCGCGTTTCCGCTTCAAGTGGCCGGTTATCCAAAGCCGTTCATTCGAGAGCGCGTGCGGGAGATGCTGGAGCTGGTCGGGCTGACCGACAAGGAGCATATGTATCCGTCCCAGCTCAGCGGCGGCCAGAAGCAGCGGGTGGGCATTGCCCGGGCGCTTGTGAATGAGCCGGATGTGCTGCTCAGCGATGAGGCGACCTCGGCGCTTGATCCGCAGACGACCTACTCCATTTTGGAGCTGCTCCAGGATATTAACCGCAAGCTGAAGCTGACTATCGTCTTAATTACACACGAGCTGGATGTGCTTCAGCATATTTGCCGCCATATGGCGGTCATCGAGCATGGCTCTATCGTCGAGACAGGGACGGTCGACAAGCTGTTTATGAACCCCGTCAGCTACACCGCCCGGCGTTTCGTCAGCATCATCGATTATTATCGTGACAAACGGTCGATCATGGAGGGGCTGGGAGCAGGAATATGAGAGATGATCTGTTCGAGCTGCTATGGGAGGGACTGCTGGAGACGCTGTATATGGTTGCTTGGTCTTCGGTATTTGCTTTAATCATTGGCATTTTGCTAGGCATTACGCTAGTCGTCAGCGAGAAGGGCGGCATTTTGGAGGCGCCGATCATCAATAAAATCATTGGGACGGCGATTAATGGCGTGCGCTCGCTGCCCTTTATTATTTTAATCGTGCTGCTGCTGCCGTTGTCCCGGCTAATTGTAGGCACCTCGCTTGGCCCGACAGCAGCCATCGTCGCTTTATCGATTGGGGCCTCGCCGTTTCTAGGCCGCATTATTGAAAACTCCTTAAAGGAGGTGAGCGCGGGCAAAATAGAAGCGGCCAAAGCGATGGGAGCGACGCCGCTAACCATTATATTCCGCGTGCTGATTCCCGAAGCGCTTCCGGCGCTTGTGCGGGGGATGACCATCGCTGTCATTGCGATTACGGAATTTACAGCGGTAGCAGGAGCGATTGGCGCAGGGGGACTTGGCAGTCTGGCGATCCGCTTCGGCTATCAGCGGTTCCGCGAAGATATTTTAATTGCGACTGTTATCGTCATTATTTTGTTAGTGCAGGCGATTCAGCTGTCAGGCGATAGCGTAGCTAAAGCGATTTTGAAAAAGCGTCATCTAGGGTAGCTATAGCGGCCCTCAAACCTAAATAGAGAAAGCAGGAGAGTAACCATGAAAACGATGAAAAAAACGAAATGGACCTTTATATCCGCCCTTATTCTTATGTTCAGCCTTATTGTCTCTGGCTGCGGTACCGCAGCCAATAATGCCCCGGCAAGCTCGCCGGAAGCGAGTGCAGCCGCAAGCCCTGCCGAGTCGACCCAGTCGCCGGAGGCTTCCGCTTCGGCAGCCCCGCAAGAGGCAGTAACGCTTAAAGTAGGCGCTGCTCCAGTGCCGCATGCTGAGATATTGGAGTTCGTTAAGCCGCTGCTAAAGGAGCAGGGCGTTAATTTGGAAGTCGTTGTGCTCGATGATGAAGGCCAGCTCAATCCGGCGCTGTTTGAGAAGCAGATCGATGCGAACTACTTCCAGCACGTTCCGTATCTGGACTCGATTAAAGGGGAGAAGGGGTATGATTTTGCGGTAACCGCGAAGGTGCATGTCGAGCCGATTGGCTTTTATTCCGAGAAGCTGAAAGCGAAGGGTGACATTGCGGATGGCGCAACGATTGCGATTCCGAACAACCCTTCGAATGAATACAGGGCGCTGGTGCTGCTCGAGCAGCAAGGGCTGATCAAGCTGAAGGAAGGCTTGGAAAATACGTACGAGGCAACGCCGAAGGACATCGTAGACAATCCTAAAAATCTCAAGTTTGAGGAAGTGGATTCTGCAACTTTGCCAAGGGTATTGCCTGACGTAGATGGCGCCATTATCAACACGAACCTGGTTTTGGAGGCGGGCATTGATCCGAACAATGCGCTGTTCCGCGAGGATGCAGAATCGCCTTACGCCAACATTATCGTCGTCCGCAGCGGGGATGAGAACCGCGAAGAAATTAAGAAGCTGGATGCGGTGCTCGTGTCGCCCGAGGTGAAAAAGTTCATTCAGGACAAATACGGCGTGGCGGTTGTGCCAGCTTTTTAAAAATAAAAGAGGCCAAACGGCAAGCTAAGCTCGGCGAACCCTTGAAAAGTATGTTCCGTACCGCTGCTGCGGGAAAGAACATGCTTTTTTATTTAAACCAGCCCTTCTCCTTAAAACGGGTAATCGCCTCAATTCGATTGCTCACGCCCAGCTTATCCAAAATGACCGAAATATAATTGCGCACGGTGCCATTGGTCAAATAAAGCTGGTCGGCGATTTCCTTCGTATTTTTGCCGTCGGCGATGAGGCCGAGAACTTCCTTCTCCCGTTCGGTGAGCGGGTTTTCCTGCCCGTAGGCGTCGTCTACCAGCTCGGGCGCATAAATGCGGCGGCCTGTCATGACGCTGCGTATGGAGCTCGCCAGCTCCTCGCTAGGGCTGTCCTTGAGCAAATAGCCGCACACGCCGGCCTTTAGCGCACGGTCGAAATAGCCGCTTCTGGCAAAGGTGGTCAAAATGATGACCTTGCAGCCTAACTGGCGCATTTCTTCCGCTGCCTCCAGCCCGCTCTTGACCGGCATTTCAATGTCCATAATGCAAATGTCCGGCTTGTGAAGCTGGACGAGCGTGATCGCTTCTTCACCGTTGCCAGCTTTGCCAACCACGGTCATATCATCCTCCAGATCAAGCAGGGAAGCAAGTGCCCCCAGCAGCATCCGCTGGTCTTCGGCGATAACAATTCTAATCATAGCGTGGGCTCCTTTTCCGGCTTCTGGACGACATTGGGCGCTTTAATGACGAGCATCGTGCCGTCTCCGCAAATAATGTCCAGGCTGCCATTAATAAACTCCAGTCTTTCCTTCATGCCCCTAAGGCCATTTCCCCGGTAATAGCTGCGCGACTCCTTGCCGCCTGTAGCAATGCCCGTGCCATTATCCTGAACGCGGACAATGAGCTCTGTGCGGGTCGGTTCAATCTCGACCAGGCACTTGGTGGCGGAGCTGTGCTTGACGATATTAGTAACAGCTTCCTTGAGGCACATGCTGACGACATTTTCGGCAAGCAGTGAAGTGTCGGTATGCGCCGGATCGCCTTCTACAAGAAGCTGAATATCGGCAGCCTTCAAAATTTGCTTTACCCGAAAAAGCTCATCCTCAAGCCGTGTTCCACGCATTTCGGTGACAAGCTCCCGCACTTCCTTGAGCGCGGTGCGCGCCGTTTGGCGCACATCATCGATTTCCTCCTGCGCCTTGGCGGGGTTTTTCTGCATCAGCTTGCCCGCCAGATCGCTTTTCAGCCCTATAAGCGACAGCTTCTGTCCAATCGTATCATGCAGGTCGCGGGCGATCCGCTGCCGCTCCTCCAGCTTGACGAGCTCTGAAATCCGCTTGTTGGCATGCTCAAGCTCCCCTTCGAGCTTGTCCCGCTTGTTGCGGTTGTACGTATTGACCGGAAGCAGAATAACGCCGATCAAGCTAATGAGCACGAAGGGGAACTGTGCGAGAAAGACCGGATTTTGCACAGCCAGCCCAAAGTTGATGCTCAGGAAGGTCGTGACGATATGAATGGAATACAGCGTAAAGAAGCCGATGCGGTTCTGGATATTGCCGATAAAATAAGCGAGAAAAATCGAGAAATACACATAACCGAACATGAGCGTCATCGCAATGGAAATAATAATTTGGATGCTGGTCCAGAAATAAACCTGCCAGCCCTTGGATACGAAGGAAAGCATATAACAGATGAAAAATAAAACGATCATCACAATGCCGGACGTCGCTTGGTAGGGCGATGAGTTGCGGAAAATAAAGTAGAAGGGCAGGATGTAGAAAACGACCCAAACATACGGGCTGATTCCCGTATTTTTATGAAAAATATGATGCCATTTTTGCATATGCATCCCGCCTTTTTAAATCGCTGTTGCAGCAATAAGAGCTGCTTTGAAGCTATTTTAACATAAAAGAGGCTCGCGCATTTGGTTCCGCGCAGCCTCTTTCGTGCTTGTATCTTCGTACCTGCTAGCCTACGCGCCGAGTATCGAGCTTGGTGCTTGCCGCACGCGGCTTGCGCAGACGGTGCTTCAAGCCTTTAAAGCTGACGAACATTTTATTCTCTTCGTCCCACAGACGGAAACGCAAGGCAGTCAAGCTTGTTTTAAGAGTAATTGTCGTTGCCTGCTGAAGCGGAACGGAGGAGTTATGCGCATCCTCTAAATAATAGTTGGGAACCTTCGGGCTCAAGTGATGCACATGGTGGAAGCCAATATTTCCGCTCATCCATTGCAGGATGCGGGGAAGCTTGTAATAAGAGCTGCCTTCAACGGCTGCTTTCACGTAGCTCCACTCATCATCATGTTCAAAATACGTATCTTCGAACTGATGCTGGACGTAGAACAGCCAAATGCCGAAAAATCCTGATAAAAACATAACCGGCAGTTGAACCATTGCGAAGGCCTGCCAGCCCAGCAGCCAGCCAAGACCTGCATATAAAGCAACAATTGAAGCATTGATCAAATACGTGTTGAGGCGTTCCTGACGTCTAGCGCCTTTACGGTTGAAACGGTATTGGATCAGAAACACGGCAATCGGACCAAGGCCGAACATGACGACCGGATGGCGGTAAATCCGATAGAAAAGGCGGCGCAAAGGCGTTGCTGCAATATATTCATCTACGGTCATAATCCAAATGTCGCCAATACCACGCTTGTCGAGATTGCTGCTCGTTGCATGATGGATGGAGTGGCTGTATTTCCACTGTTGGAAAGGGACGAGGGTAATGATCCCTGTAATCGTGCCGACGATAGCATTTGCCCGTTTGCTCTTAAAGAAAGAACCGTGGCAGCAATCATGGCAAATAATAAAGGTCCTAATGACAAAGCCTGCAGTAATTAAGGAAAAAACGATCGTGAGCAAATAGGAGATCGGCATGACGGCATACGCCGCGTACCAGAAAAAGCCGAGTGGGAGTAAAGTATTGATTAATTGTTGTATGCTGGTTTTCATATTCACTTTTTCGTAAGGGGCAAGGCTCTTTTTCAAGCTCGCTTGCTTGGCTTTCTGATCCATAATGAAGCTCCTCCTTCAATAACGGGATGTACGTCCTTTGTTCAAGGTGCCTGCATCCTGCTAGCTATATTTATATTGTAAAGAGAAACGTCATGCGCCATAAGTCATAAACGTCAGTTCAGCTATATGACATATGTCATATGAAAGCGCGGCTGCATGCCCATAAATGCATGTTTTTAACAAAAATTTTGCAGGGAATGGAATGGATAGAGGGCTATTGGATGGATGGGAGCAAGGCGAATAGGCCGTGGCGATAGCGTTTGTATAAGAAAATTGTAGCGTATGTGCATTGTAGGCAGGACGGGCGATGGGCTACACTTGATCAAGTTGTTTGATAATGATAATCACTGATTTAGAGGGGAGTCGAACAGAGATGTTGCGATGGGGGAAAAAGAGGTTTAAAAGTAAAATGACGGCGCTCATGTTAGTGGCGTTAGCCGTTATCATAGCGCTCGCGGGTTGCGGTTCGCAAGGCGAGACAGCTGTTAATAAGGGGGCTAGCGATGCAGCGGCCACTGTTAGCCCATCTCCTGCGGCAGCGGATGAGCCGGCAGCTGCGGAGCAGGAAGCGGAAACGCGAGTGCTCCAGGACGAGTTTGGCGAGGTAACAGTTCCGGCGCATCCGAAGCGCGTAGCGGCACTTTATTTGGAGGACTATTTGACGGCGCTTGGCGTAACGCCAGTTGTCCAGTGGTATCACCCGCTTTGGGGAACGCAGGAATATTTGAAGCTGGATTTGCCGACGTTTGATATTACGGGCGATATTGAAGTGCTGCTTGATATGGAGCCGGACTTGATTATATTGGACGGCTGGGCAGACAAGGCCAAATACGATTTATTTTCTAAAATAGCGCCTACCTACCGGCTGCCAGAAAATATTTTGTTTGATTCTAAAGCGATTTTGACCACCATTGCAGATGTAATGAATATGAAGGAACAGGGAGAAACGGTGATTAATGCTTACGAGCAGAAAATAGCCGATGCCAAGGACAAGCTCAATACAGCGCTTGGCGATGAGTCCGTAGCGGTCATACGTTTGAATGTCGATGATAGTACCTTCGCGCTGTTCGGTGTGAACAACCGTTTTATCGGCTCTCTATACTCCCAGTTGGGTCTTACACCAAATACATGGTCGAAGGATATGGAGGAATTTCAAAAGATTTTAACAGAAGAAAGCTTACCGGATCTGGATGCCGACCACATTATTATTTTACTGTCCAACGGAACTTGGGATTCACCTGAAAATCAGGAAGCGCTGAAGCTTCTGGACAGCAGTATGTGGAAGGCTATTCCCGCAGTGAAGGCAGGGCATGTACACCGGGTGGAGAGATCGTATTGGCAATCTGGTGCGATAACAGCAAATTCGATGAAAATTGATGATATTTTGAAAATGTTCGTGAAATAAGCAGCGCCCTAGCAAGTGCGCTATTCAAGAAATAAAGAGGGAAGGCCCATCGGTGCATTGATGGGCTTTCTTTTTTCATTTATACTAGTTGTGAAAATCATTCTCATTTACTTCGGCATGTGCGGGCATAACGCGTGCTGTTTGCCAAAACATCCTAAGGGGGATATGAAGTGAGCAACGAGGAGAATAAGCCGCAGCTGCGCCATGCAATTTTCTATAGGCTGGCTGCGATACAATATAGGAACGTAAAAAATGGGCAGGAGCAGGTGCTGCCCACCGCTGATGAACATATCATCATGATAGTGACGGGTGGATCGGGAACGCTGTACGTGAATAGAGAGCAGCATGCTCTGGGCCATGGAGCCTGTTTTATTTTTGGCCCGGGTACGAGGATGGAGTTTGCAGCTGGTGGTTTTGAGGGCGGAGAAGAGGGGGTGTCGTTCTACTATATTGCCTTTGATGGAATTGGAGCGGAACCGGGGGAAGCCTCCTTTCCATGTCTGGGCGAGGTTTCCTGCAAGCCCTTCTCCTACTGCCTGAGTGAGCTGCAGGCGCTCCATGATAAGCGGGACGTGGAGGACGAGCTGGAGGCATTCCGTCATGATATCCGGTTTCAACAGCTTTTATTGTTCATCATGCAGCAAAACTTGCCTCTGCGCACAGAAAGCGGCGAAAGGCGAGCGATGGAACAGTCCATTGCCCATATTCGGCAAAACTTCCGGGAAGAGCTGACGGTAGACAAGCTTGCTGACCATGCAGGCATCGTGCGCTGGCGCTATTCCCGTCTATTCAAGAAGCTGACAGGCGAAATTCCGCTGCATTATTTGAATGTCGTACGTGTGGAGCAGGCGAAAAAGCTGCTGGCAAGCACGGATGAACGGCTGTTCAGCATCGCGCAAAGCGTCGGCTACAGCAATGAATATTATTTTAGCCGCCGCTTCAAGCAGTCGGTTGGCCTTACACCGGGCCAATATCGCCGCCATCAGCGGGAAAATATTCGGGTCTTTGCCCCTTTCATCGAGGATTATTTGCTGGCGCTTGGCGTTAGGCCCATTATGCAATTCACCCACGATCATTGGGGGCGGCAGGAATATCTTGGTCTCGATGATGTGCCAGAATTTAATGTGGTCACCGATAACGAAGCGACATTATCTGGCTTTGCGCCGGAATTTATTTTGATGGATACGGGCATTGAACGTTGGGGCATGGACAAGCTCACCAGCCTTGCTCCGAGCATTCAGCTTTCCTATAAAGGCGAGGAGTGGCGTACAACGCTGCACAGCATTGCGGATTTGCTCGGGAAGGCTGAGGAAGTAAGCCCTGTTATTGCTGATTATGAAAATAAAGCAGCAGCCGCAAAGGCGAAGCTGCTGCGGGTGGTGAAGCGGCAGACGGTCGCCTGTTTGCGTTTGTCAGCCGATAGAGTGCAGTTATATGGCGGTCCTGACCATGGCTACACCGGCCCGGTGCTTTACCGCGATTTAGGACTGAGCCCGCATTCGCTCGTAGAAAAACTGGCTAAAGGGCTGCGGTTCGTTGAGCTGACGATGGAGGAGCTGGCGCTGCTTGACGCTGACCATTTGTTTATTACAATTGATCCGACTGCGGGCAGGCAGATCGAGCTGCTGCATTCGCCTCTCTGGCGGTCGCTGCCCGCTGTGCGCAACGGCAGCGTGCATGAGGTCGATTTTTTGTCGTGGATGAATTATGGCGTGCTGTCCCACCATCGAAAAATCGACGATGTGCTGCGCGTATTGTGTTAAACTGGTGATATTATGACGCTAAGAGACTGCGACGAAATAAAGTACCGCTAATTTCCTCGCAGCTCCAAAGGAGAGCGGTTTATGGCAGAGGAAACGTATCGAATTCGCGATGCTGTGCAAGAGGATTTGCCCGGCATTGTAGCTATATATAATTCAACGGTTGTGTCGCGCCAGGTGACAGCGGATTTGGAGCCTTCAACGGTAGAAGCGAAGCAGGCTTGGTTTGACGAGCATGCGCCGGATACTCGGCCGCTTTGGGTGGTGGAAGAGGACGGAGAGCTGCTGGCTTGGTTCAGCTTTCAGTCGTTTTATGGCCGTCCTGCTTATCAGGCGACAGCCGAAATCAGCATCTACATAGCGGAGCAGCATCGTGCGCGCGGATTGGGAAGCATGCTGCTGAAGCATGCACTTGAGGCATGTCCGGCGCTGCATATTCGGACGCTGCTCGGCTTTATTTTTGCCCACAATGCTCCTAGCCTTGGCTTGCTCGGCAAGTTCGGCTTTGAGCAATGGGCGTACATGCCGAAAGTGGCGGAGCTGGATGGGGTGGAGCGCGATTTGGTTATTATGGGGCTCCGCGTTGGAGAAAGGACGAAAGGGGAAAAATGATGCAGCAAGGAAATTGGAAATATTGGTTTCGCGTATGGATTCATCCCCGTCAGACGGTTAGGCATTTTCTCAAACATCCGGGACCATTCTGGCCGCTTGTTGTAATTGCTTTATTCAGCGGCATCTTTCAGTTTTTGGATACCGGCGCGGATAATTCGTGGGGTAATCATATTTATTTGGGCTTGATATTGCTGCTGGCGGTTTTAGTTGGCGCACCGCTTGGAATCGGGGGATTATTTTTATCCGGCGTTTTGTATAAATGGGTGGGCTCATGGTTCGGCGGCACTGCCACCAGGCATCAGATGTACATTGCATTTGCCCGTGGCGTTTTGGCGCCTTCCGTATTAATCGGACTGCTTTGGATTCCGCAGTTTGTGCTATTAGGAAGAGGGAGCTTTACCGATACGCTTGTATATTCGGGTGGACTGGCCTCAGGGCTTGACCTTCCAGGCGGCGTGCTGATGACTCTTAGCCTGCTGTTCGCTATTATCAAAATTGTCTTGAGCATATGGGTGTTCATTATTATGCTGCATGCGGTCGGCGAGGCCCATCAGTTTTCGGCTTGGCGCGCACTTGGCGTTTCATTAATTATTACGGTAGCTATAATCGTACTTGTAATGATTCTTGTATTGCCTTTTTTAGTCATTGGCATAATCGCAAATTAGTGGATGCATTCGGCATCAAAATGTTTTATGCTGAATGAGGATGAATAAAGCGGACAAACGGCAGGGGCCGTTAATCGAAAAGAAGGGAGCTTGACTCATGAGTAAGTTCTGGAGCCCACTTGCGGCATCGCTAGTACCTTATGTGCCGGGCGAACAGCCAAAGGATAAGCAATACATTAAACTCAACACGAATGAAAACCCATATCCGCCTTCACCGAAGGTGATCGAGGCGATCCAAGCGGCGGCTAATGAGGATTTGCGCTTATACCCTGATCCGACGAGCGGAGCGCTGGTGCAGTCGCTGGCTGCTTATTTTAAAGTTTCCCCGAGCCAGGTTTTTGTAGGCAATGGCTCCGATGAGGTGCTGGCGTTTGCTTTCGCAGCATTCTTCGATCCTGCAAAGCCGGTGCTGTTTGCCGATATTACATACAGCTTCTATAAAGTGTATGCCGAGTTTTACGGGCTGCAGGCGGATTTAATTCAACTGGATGAGCAGTTCCGTATGCCGCTGGAGCAATTTAATATGCGTGAAAATGGCGGCATTGTCATTCCGAACCCGAATGCTCCGACAGCGATGCTTGTTCCAGTTGACGAGTTCCGCTCGATACTTGAGCATAACCGCGACCAAGTCGTCATCATTGACGAAGCTTATATTGATTTCGGCGGCGAATCGGCCGTTAAGCTAGTTGCCGATTATCCGAATGTGCTCGTCATTCAGACGTTATCGAAGTCGCGTTCGCTTGCCGGCTTGCGGGTAGGCTGGGCAATCGGAAGCGAGGAGCTTATCGACGGCCTTAATCGTGTGAAAAATTCATTCAACTCCTATACAATCGACCGCTTAGCGATTGCAGGTGCTGTTGCCGCTATAGAAGATGATGATTATTTCCAGGAGATTACGGCCAAAGTGAATCAGACTAGAGATCAGACGGCTGTGCGTCTGCGGGAACTCGGCTTTGTCGTGACCGATTCCACAGCCAATTTTCTATTCATTTCCCACCCTGACCAAGCGGCGGAACACCTTTTTCAAAAGCTGCGCGAGCAGGGCGTACTCGTTCGGTATTTCAAGCAGCCTCGCATTGATCAATATTTGCGGGTAAGTATTGGTACGGATGAGGAAATGGATGTTTTTCTTAACGTAATCGCTGATATTGTAAAGTCGTAATGACCGAGGAAAATCGCTCGTCGTTCGGCCCTGCTATGCGGAGGGTAATACTTCTTAGCTTAATTTTCTCGTTAATCGGCAATACTTTGTATTATGCGACAGCGTACAGCATGACGGTTTTGAATGGCGTAATTACTTTGCTGGTCCTGATTGGCGTACTTTATACGATAGCCATCGTTCGAAGCTTTAGCGGACGCTATTGGTATTTTCCGCTATTTATTCCGGTGCTTTGGGTACCCGTTACGGTCATTTTAACGTATGGGCTCGGGCTATTGTTCCCTTTATCCGATGAAGTGACATCCAGAGGTTTGCTCGTTATTTATATTCACGGGCTGAATTTATGCACGGTGGCCGCATCGGCTTTTATGGGAATGTTTGTTAAAGGCTTGCTTTACATTTTGGGTCGAATGAACAAGGAATAAAAGGCGAATAAGCCTATTTCCTTTTTATTAAATTTTCGTGCTATAATGGTGACAAGTGACTGGTTCGGATCTTTTTAGTTTGATGTATATTAATCGTCGTCAGTCTTATAAAATAGGAGGATTATTTTGAATAACAGAACAGAAAACAAACTATCCATTTTTGCCTTGGGCGGCGTAGGTGAAATTGGGAAAAATATGTACGCAGTACAATACGCTAACGATATTATTGTCATTGATTGCGGTTCCAAGTTTCCCGATGAAGAGCTGCTGGGCATCGATATTATCGTGCCGGACATTTCTTATTTAATCGAGAACAAGGACAAGGTCAGAGCGCTGCTTATTACGCACGGCCATGAAGACCACATCGGTGGATTACCTTATATTTTGAAGCAGCTTAGCCTGCCTGTCTACGCAAGTCGTCTGACAATGGGACTGATCGAAGGCAAGCTGAAGGAAGCTGGCCTGCTTGGCGCAACGGAAAGACATCTGATTCATGCGGAATCCGAGCTGAAATTCGGGACGCTAACTGCAAGCTTTTTCCGTACGAACCACAGTATTCCAGATTCCCTCGGTGTTGTACTGGATACGCCTGAAGGTGTCGTTGTACACACAGGCGACTTCAAGTTTGATCAGACGCCGGTTAATGATCACCATGCTGATCTTCACCGCATGGCTGAAATTGGCCGCAAGGGCGTGCTGGCGCTTCTATCGGAGAGTACAAATGCAGAGCGTCCGGGCTTTACGCCTTCGGAAAGAAACGTCGGAGCGAACTTCATAGACGCTTTCCGCAAAGCAGAGCGCCGTGTTATCGTATCGACGTTCGCATCGAACGTATACCGTTTGCAGCAAGTTATCGACGCGGGTGTCGCAACGAACCGCAAGCTGGCGATTATTGGCCGCAGCATGGTCAATATGATTACGATTGCTTCTGAGCTAGGCTATTTGAATATTCCAGACGGAATGCTTATTGAAACGAATGAAGTGAACCGTTATGCTGACAATCAGGTCGTCATTTTGTGCACGGGCAGCCAAGGCGAGCCGATGTCGGCGCTTACGCGCATGGCGCGTTCCAATCACCGCCAGATTGAAATTCTGGAGGGAGATACGGTCATCATTTCCGCAACGCCGATTCCAGGCAACGAGCGGAGCATTGGCCGTACTGTAGACGAGCTGTTCCGCCTTGGAGCGAACGTGATCTACGGTCAGGGCGCTGCTACAGGCATGCACGTATCTGGCCATGCCAGCCAAGAAGAGCTGAAGCTGATGCTTCACCTGATGGCTCCGAAATATTTTATTCCGATTCACGGCGAATACAGGATGCAGCTTCACCACAAGAAGCTTGCTGAAGCAGTAGGCGTTGCGAAGGAAAATATTTTCCTTGTCGATAACGGCGAGGTGGTCGAGATTGCGAATGGCCAAGCACGCAAAGCGGGCAAAGTTTCGTCAGGCAATACGTATATCGATGGCCTAGGTATTGGCGATGTCGGCAATATTGTATTGCGCGATCGCAAGCATTTGTCGCAGGACGGCATTCTCGTTGTCGTAGTAACGATCAGCAAGCAGGACAAAACGATTAAATCAGGTCCGGATATTATTTCGCGCGGTTTCGTCTATGTACGTGAATCGGAAGGTCTGCTCGACGAAGCAGGCCGCATCGTATCCCGCACCATTACTAAATCAATTAGCGATAATGTCAACCAATGGACGACGCTAAAATCTAATGTAAAAGACGCGCTCGGACGATTCTTATATGAGCAAACGAAAAGAAAGCCGATGATTCTTCCGATCATCATGGAAGTATAATCGGCGCCTAACCAGTCCACTTCACTTTGCTTAGTGAGCCGATCATTGAATAGATTCATGAACAAGAAGACCGTATAACCGGCCTGTTTCATCAGGCGGCTATACGGTCTTCTTTGCGTTCATTTTAGAGCTGCGGTCTTAATAACGTTCCAATACAAGCTGCGTTTTCAGTCCATCTGCCGGCACGAGCCAGCCGAGGTTGTTCAAGCTGTTAATGAGTGCGGTACGGTTCGTATTAGCGACGCTGTATTCATCTGTTTTGAAGGAAATTTCCACGATTGGCTCAATGCCTGTACCGGCAGCATTGCGGATTGGCCAAATTTCAACGTCTACCTCAAGGCCATTCCAAGTGCCTGTGTGCTTCGTTGTGAGGATAGGGCCGTATGCACGCGAGTTTTGCAGCTGCGTCTTGCCCCAATTGCTTGTCCCCCAGTTTTTCAGCTTGCCTGGCAGCTCGTCGAGCAGCATTTGGCGGGCGGCTGACTCGGATGGAAGTCCGAGCGCGCCGTTTAGCGATTGGCTTACCTTTTTATCGACGGACATGCTGAGCGTCTGCTTGCTGTAGCCCCAATCAATCTCCGCTTTGTAATTGTCATCCGAAATGTCAAAGCCTTCTGTGTTTGCAAGCGTCAGCGCCGCGTCAATATTGCCATTTTGCACAGCATAGCGTTTTTTGTATGTGAGCTCGTAGTTGTTTTTATCCTCTTTTTTGCGAAAACGTGCGTTCCAGCCTGCATCATCCAGACCAAGACTGTTGGTATCGAAATATTCCACATTGGTTTGTCTCGAAGTAGTCAGATTGAACTGGGAGGCAACAGCGGAACTCAGCGTCAAATTGCTGTTCAATACCTGCGTAGAATCCAGCAGCAGCTTGACCTCATAGGATGGGACCATATTCGCTTCCTGCTTTTTTGCCTGTACGGTGTCCGGTGCCTGGAATGCCGACAGCAGCAGCGTCGCACTCAAAACCATCGTTCCTGCTTTCGTTAACCAATGTTTCATTATCTCATCTCCTCTTCATAATGGACCTACAACCTTTACTTTAGGGAGCCATTGTTCGCGAGGAATCAAGCATGGAAACGGATTATGTTAATTTTTCCAATAATTAATGGATGGTGTCGGAGAATTTTTAAAGCTTCTATGGAGGGTATCAATAAATTGTTCGGTCAGCCGGGAGTCATAGCGATCCTTGTTATAGCAGCAATAAATCGAGCGCTGAAAACGGGTATTGGGGATTTTCCGCATAAGCAGCTGTCCCTTTCGAACCTCCTCCTGTACGGAAAGCTCCGAAATAAAAGCAATATGTCCGCCCTGCTGCACCGTCTGCTTGATGGCTTCAATCGAATCAAGCTCAATCGGCCCAATGAGGTCAATGCGGTGATTGTTCAGCCATCTCGTCGTCATTTCCCGCGTACTGGACTGCTCGCCATGAAGCACAAAATTGGCCGTAGCAATAAGACCCGGATTAAGCGTCTCATAAGCTGCGAGATGATGATTAGGAGCAAAAATAACGACCAGCTCATCTTCGCAAATGCTATGGGTGGACAAGGAGGGCTGCTCGAACGGCTCGGAGGAGATGAGGCCAAGATGGATGTCATGGCTCCACAGCTTTTCCTTAATAATAGGCGCTGGCTTCACCAGCACGGAAATTTCAATGCCCGGATGGTGTTTGGAAAAATTGCTCAGCACCTCCGGCAGCACATAGGTAGCCGGGACGTAGCTCGCTCCAATGGTCAGCTTTCCGCGGGCCAGGCTGCCATATTCCATAACGACGCGCTCGGCTTCCTGCGCCAGCTTATTGATGCGCACCGCATAATGAAGCAGCGCCTTGCCGGGTGCGGTCAGCAGCATTTTATCCGCCCGCGCCTCGAACAGCTTGACGCCCATTTCCTGCTCCAGGCTTTTCATATGATAGGTAATGGTCGGCTGCTTGAGATCCAGCTCGTGGGCAACAGGGGTAATTTTCTTATGCTTGTCGAGCAGCTCAATAATTTTCAGCTTCAATAAATTCACAGGCGGTTGCCTCCTACTATCGGATACTTATAAAAGTAGCATAGAAAAATTCGATGAATGTTAAAACAAATCCACTAAAAAGTTAATCTTTCATTTACACAGCTCAAATAAACAACGAATAGTCGGAGGCTATACTGAGGTCAAGCTTAAAGCCTAGCGGACAAGGAAGCCTCGGCTGCCTGCTCCGCCAGTCATTTAATAGACAGGCAGGTTAATGCATATGGGACATATCGTAATGAATCATTTGGAAAAGTCTTTCGGCGCTGTTCACGCGCTGCGGCCTTCCAGCTTATCGATTGCCAAAGGCAGCTTTACGACGCTGCTCGGCCCGTCAGGCTGTGGCAAAACGACGCTGCTGCGAATGCTCGCAGGACTTGAAACGCCGGATGGCGGCGAGATTCATGTGAATGGAGAGTGCTACTATTCCAAAGTGAAGCGGATTAATAGGCCGGCTCATCAAAGGCAATTCGGAATGGTTTTTCAAGACTTTGCGCTTTGGCCGCATATGACGGTGTTTGAAAATGTCGCCTTCGGCCTCCGTGCTGCCGGCATGAAGGCTGGACTACAGGAAGCGGTGCTGGGCGCGCTCCAGACCGTCCGTCTTGGGGGCATGGAGAAGCGTTATCCGCATCAACTGTCGGGCGGACAGCAGCAGCGCGTCGCATTTGCGAGAGCGATCGTTATGAAGCCGCAGCTCGTGCTGTTCGACGAGCCGCTCAGCGCACTGGATGCGCTGCTGCGCGATGAGATGCGGGCGGAGCTGCTCCATCTGGTGAAGGAAGCTGGCGTGACGGCGCTTTACGTCACCCATGACCAAACGGAGGCGATGAGCATGTCGGATGAGGTTGTCGTGCTGCAAGGCGGCGAAATTTTGCAGCAGGGGACGCCGGAGCAAATATACAGCGCCCCGGAGCATCCGTTCGTCGCCCGATTCATCGGCAAGTCGAATTGGCTGATGAAGGACAAGTGGATGCTGCGGCCGGAGCATGTGCGCTTTCGGGAGGCGGATGCGGAGGACCACCGCTTTGAGGCGGAGGTGCGGCATGCCAGCTACATGGGCGACCGCTATGAGGTAGAGCTTGAGATGCAGGAGAATCTGGGCATTTGGACGGCCTACTCTCCGTCGAGGCTGCTCGTTGGCGATAAGGTGCAGGTTTACGCCTCGCCGGAGCATGTGCATGAAGTGGTGTCCTAAACGAGTGGGTTACATGTTTTGACAAATAAAAAAATGAGAACAATCGGGAGGCCCTACCAATGAATTTAGCTAAAAAAGGCATGATGCTTGTTTTAACCGCATTTATGGGAGTCAGCTTGGCAGGCTGTGGAGCAGCAGCAAGCAATGGACAAGCAAGCAGTGAGGCGTCTGCGTCACCTTCGGCACCAGCCGCATCTGCAGCAGCAGAGCAGCAGCAGCAAACAGAGGTTAAACTGAGCGGCAGCGTAGTTGTATACAGCGCAGGACCAGAAGGGCTTGCGAACAAAATTAAGGAAGGCTTTGAAGCGAAGACCGGCGTGAAGGTTGAAATGTTCCAAGGCACAACGGGCAAAATTCTGGCCCGCATGGAAGCGGAAAAATCGAATCCAGCGGTTGATGTGCTTGTACTGGCGTCGCTTCCAGCGATGCAAGGACTGAAAGAGGAAGGCATGCTGATGAGCTACCCGGAAGCGGCTAATGCGGACAAGCTAATTGCCGACTGGTCGGATAAAGACGGACAATATTTCAGCTACAGCGCCTCTGCCCTTGGCATTGTGTATAATACTAAGCTTGTACAGACGCCTCCAGCTTCATGGGCGGATCTGGCTAAGCCGGAGTGGAATGGCAAGGTCAACATTCCAGATCCATCCTTGTCTGGCTCCGCACTTGATTTTATTTCCGGCTATTTGAGCGCATCGGGCGATAGCGGCTGGTCGCTTTTCGAAAGCTACAAGCAAAACGGCGTAGCGATGGCAGGAGCGAATCAAGAGGCGCTTGATCCAGTCATTACAGGAGCGAAATCCGTTGTAGCTGCCGGCGTCGATTACATGGCGTACAAAGCGAAAGCGGCTGGCGAGCCGGTGGATATTGTTTATCCAAAAGAGGGCAGCGTCATTAGCCCGCGTCCGGCTGCTATTGTCGGCACGACCAAAAACGCCGACAATGCCAAAGCTTTTATCGATTATCTGCTTTCCGATGATGCTCAGCAAATGGTTACTGGCGCGTATTTGCTCCCAGGCCGCTCGGATGTGGAAGCGAAGGATCGCGCAAGTGTGGACGAAATTCCTACCTTCAACGTGAACTGGCAGTGGATGAACGAAAATAGCGACAGCGTAACGACGAAGTTTACCCAATTGTTTAAATAAAGCGAACACCAGCCGCCTGATATCTGCTGCCTTAAGGCATTAGGTATCGGGCGGTGCTGGCAATAGGCAAGCTATAGGAAAGGCCAATAGACAGGCAATACACAAGCAATACAAGCAATAAACAGGTAATAGACGGGTGGTCTGACGATGCAATCCTCTTTATTCAAAAACTATGTTTGGCTCGGCATGGGACTGGCGCTGGCGCTTCTCGGCATGCTGGTGCTCGCGCCGCTGCTGATCGTATTCGGCACGAGCTTATATACGGACCAGAAGCTGGATTTGCTTGCTCCGCTGCAAATCATTAGGCAAAGCGAGCTTAGCGAGGTGCTGTTCAATTCGATTTGGCTCGGACTATGCGTCATCGCGGCTACGACGGTGCTAGCTTTCCCGCTGGCTTGGATCATGGCGAAGACGCCGCTGCGCCGCCACAAGTGGCTGGATATTGTGCTGCTGATCCCCTTCATGACGCCGCCCTACATCGGGTCGATGGGCTGGATGCTGTTCATGCAGACGAATGGCTATATGGAGCAGTTCATCCCGGCATCCTCAGCAATCACGCCTGCCTTCTTCAGTTTTGGCGGCATGGTGGCAATTATGAGCCTGCATTTATTTCCGTTTCTGTATTTGCTGCTGCGCAATGCACTGCTGCAAATCGGCGGCAGCATGGAGGAAGCGGCGGCGGTGCATGGCGGCGGCTTTCTGTACCGCTTGCGGCGCATCGTTCTGCCACTGCTGCTGTCAAGCTACGTCATGGGCAGCCTGCTCATTTTTGTAAAAACGATTGCCGAATTTGGCACGCCCGCCACCTTCGGGCGCAAAATCGGCTTTTACGTTATGACCTCGGAAATCCATAAATATATTTCCAGCTGGCCGATTGATTTTGGCAAGGCGACTTCACTTGCTTCGGTGCTGCTCGCGGCTTGTCTTGTGATGTGGTATATCCAAAGCACGATTAGCAGCCGCTACTCGTATCGTTTAGTCGGCGGCAAGGGCGCTATCAAGCAGACAGCGAAGATGAGCCGCTGGGGCCGGATATTGTGCTCGCTGTACATTGGGGTACTGCTCCTTGCCTCTATCGGTATTCCGTATTTTTCGATTATTACGGCATCGCTCTTGAAGCTGCGCGGCGTAGGCCTCGCATGGGACAATTTGACGCTCCAGCATTATGTGGAGCTGCTTACGCCAGGCTCTTCCAGTCTGGATGCGCTGCTTAACAGCTTCGGCCTGTCGATTGTCGCCTCCACGATTGCTGTCGTGCTGGGCACGTGGTTTGCCTTGACGGTGCAGCGCTCGCGTACGCCGGGGCAGAAGCTGGTCGATCTGTTCAGCTTGCTGCCGAATACGGTACCTGGCATCGTCATCGTTGTAGGATTGATATTGTTATGGAATGCGAAGTGGATGCCGATTCCGCTTTACAATACGTACGGCATGGTCGTGCTGACATATGTTATTTTGTTCCTGCCTTATACCGTGCAATATGTGAAAGCGAGCTACGGGCAAATCGACCCGATGCTGCTGCAGGCGGGACAAGTGTTTGGCGGACGCAGGCTTTATGTGCTGCGGCGGATTTTGCTGCCGCTGCTGCTGCCCGGCATGCTGGCGGGCTGGATGATGACGTTCACGATATCCAATCGGGAGCTGGTGGCGTCGCTGCTCGTCCTGCCGCCGTCGATGAAAACGTCGGCGACGTATATTTTTGCCCAGTTTGAGCAGGGAGAGGTGTCGATGGGGATGACGATGGCTGTTATCTCGGTTGGCGTCACGACGGTGCTGCTGCTGGCGATGAATGTTTTTAGCTCACAACAGAAAGTGGAATAGCTGATGATGCAACTGACCATTTGGGGTGGAGCGGGCGAGCACGGCCGCTCCAGCTATTTGCTGCAATATAAAGACGAAGCGGTTTTGCTGGATTGCGGCGGGAAAAAAGAAAGCGGAGGACAATATCCGCTTATTAGTCCAGAGGTGATTCCGCAGCTTAAAGCGGTATTTTTATCGCATGCGCATGAGGATCATTCCATGGCGCTGCCGCTGCTGTATAAGCACGGCTATGAAGGTGAAGTATGGACGAGCCGCGTGACGGCGCAGCAGCTTCCGGGTTATTATCAGGCGTGGAGCCGTTATGCCCGCTCGCAGGCCGCCGAGCTCCCTTATGGGGATGAGCATATTGCGGCTATCCGCTATGCCTATTTGGAGGAGCGATCCATCGCAGATGAATGGAGCAGCGTGTTCCCCGGGCTGCGCATAAAATGGGGCCGCAGCGGGCATTTGCCAGGCGCCGTTTGGCTGGCGCTCGATTGGCATGGCAAGCTGGTTTATTTTTCAGGCGATTATACGGCTGAATCGGGCCTGCTTGCGGCAGACGAGCCGCTGCTGTCAGCGATTGGCGAGGGCGGCGAAGGAGCGGATGCCGCCCGCCGCTCGATTTCTGAGACAAGCCGCATCGCCGATCTTGCGATCATCGATGCGGCTTACGGGGCGAACCCGGATTCGCAGGCGGTTCGGCTGGCGGAGCTGGAGCGGGCGACCGAGGAAGTGCTGCGGGCGCAGGGCTCGGTGCTGTATCCGGTGCCGACAAGCGGGAGAGGGCAGGAGCTGTTGGTATGGGCGAGCGAGCGTTTCCCCGAGGCGCAGCTTATTGTGGAGCGGGCGCTGATGGAGCCGCTCCACCAGCTGGCTGCGCTGCCGGAATGGCTGGGCGACGGAGCGCTGGCCCGTATGGAGGCGCTGCTGGCGAATGGCAGGCTTACGATTGTCGCCAATGAAGAGGAGCGGCTAAAGACGCTTGCTCGCAAGGGCAGCGCCCTGATTTTTACGAATGATGGCATGATGCAGTCCGAAGTTGCACGGTGGTATTATGAGCAGCTTTCGGGCGCCGCCCGCCATGCCGTATTGCTGACCGGACATCTTGCCGCAGGTTCTTATGGCGAAATGGCGCTGCGAAGCAGTGTTGGCAGCAGCGACAGCAGCGGGTGCCATGCCTCTGACTTCCCAATTCAGGTGCAGCATATCCGCTATAAGGTGCACCAAGGCTTGCCGGATGTCAGGCAGATGATGAAGCGGGTGCCTAGCCGCTCTGTCGTGCTGGCGCATGCCGTTAAGCCAAGAACCGATCAATTGCTTGAAGTGTTGGAGGAAGAGGGCTATAAGGGCGTGTATTCGCTGAGCCCGGGTGACCGGTTGATTTTTTAAATGAATAATGAAAAATGGAAAACAGCAGAGATTCACGGCGCCAAAATGTCGTAATGAATCGATGCTGTTTTTTTGCTGCCTGCTAAGGCTTTCATTCGTGTTGGAATTGGGGAATATTATTTACAAGTTAGATACAAGCTGGACATAGTCTTGAGATATTCGCTTTATATACTGTATTCATCAGGTAGGACGCAGCAGCGGCAAACAAGGAGGGACAGCAGCAACGTCCAGCTAGAGCGTCCAGTTATTGAAATTATAAAAAATAGAGATAAAACAAAAAAACGGAGTATTCAAAAGGAGATTATAAAAATGAAAAACAACATGAAAAAAGGAATCGTATCGCTGGTAGTTGTCGGAATGACGTTGACGGGCGCAGCGGGCGTATATGCTGGAGCGAGCCTCCAAAAAATCTCAGCATATTTGAACGGCAATATTAGTATTAAAGTCGATGGAGCTGCTTATACCCTCAAAGACGAGAACGGCCATAAGCTTTCGCCAATTATGTATCAGAATAAAATGTATTTGCCTGTCCGCTCGCTAGCGGGAGCACTTGATACACCGATTCAATATGATTCGAAAAATAATCAGGTGCTAATTGGCAAAGGGCAGCAAGCATCCGAGCAATATGTAGAGGTCAAATACAGCGATGCGCAAATCAAACTCATTAAGAAGGATTTTGCTGCATTTGATGGCTTTGAAACGGCATATGCGCCTAAGCAGATGGCAGCCGGAGATGCTTTTGTCAAATCGTTTGCCGGGGGCGACGGCGTTAGTGTGATTTTCAAGCATATGAACGTCAATGTATCTCCAAGAGACTACTCGGATGGTTATGAAAGCAAGGAGGTCGTGCTGTCGAACGGGGTAAAAGCGAAATGGTATACGCCGAGCGACCTGCCAATGCTGAGCTTCCAGCTCGATGACCGCACGATTACGATTAGCTCCCCAGATAAAGCGTTGACTGAAGCGCAAATGGAGAAAATCGCAGTTAGCGTAGCGAAGCTGTAAACTTAACCTAAGACGTAATTATCCCGTGTCACCTACAAATAAAAATAAACCACCTTTGTCGCTTCCATGCGGCAGAGGTGGTTTATTTTTATTGGCCCCCGGGAATTCGGCTTTCCGAAGGAGTCTTGACTTTTTAGCTGGGGCATTTTACAATAACATGATTCTAACTAACGTTCGTTAGGCAAAATCATTGCCGATTGAAAAGGGGAGATTGCGATGGCGGAAAAACAAGAGCGTGTGCCGCGAGCTACGGCAGAGCGTCTGAAGCAGGCGGCTCTGACGGTTTTCACGGAATATGGCTATGAAGGAACGTGCATGTCTGATATCGCCAAGGCGGTCCAGATTAAGACACCTTCTATATATGCTCATTTTGCGTCAAAGGAGCAGCTGTTTTTAGAGCTTTGCGCTGACGTGATGGCGGAAGAGGGCATGAAGTTTGATGCGCTTATCGGGCAGTCGCAAGGCAAGCCAGTTATCGAGCGGCTGCGCGAGGTGTATGATTTTTTCACGGATTTCCCGCATTTGACGGTCGGGCAGTGGTTTTTGAAACGAATGATGATGGTGCCGCCTAAACATTTGCAGCAGCAGTTCCGCGTTGATTTTTTGGCGCACGAGCAGCGGGTGGATGCTGTAGTTGGTGCGCTGCTCGTGGAGGGGCAGCAATCGGGCATTTTTTCTAAGCAGGAAGTGGATCATATGATTGCGGTTTTTTATACGCTGCTTGATGGCTTGCTGGTCGCCAACCAGATATATGAGCAGTCGGTGTTTGTTTCACGCAAGCAAGTCGTTTGGGAAATGCTAATGAAGAGCTGGACGACAGATTAAGCAAGGTGGATTTAACGGAGGGTACAGAGAGGGGTTTTTATGATGAAGGCTTGGCTTTATGTCATATTCGGGGGCATATTTGAGGTATTTTGGACCTTCGGTCTTAAATATTCGAAAGGATTTACAGACCCGCTAGTAAGCGTCATTACTGTTATTTTAATTGTTATTAGCTTTGTGCTGTTCGCCCGTTCGATGCAATTGCTGGAAATAGGCACAGCTTATGCGGTATTTACCGGAATTGGTACGGCTGGTACGGTCGTATTCGGCATTTTGGTATTAGGCGAGTCTGCGGATATTAAACGCCTGCTGCTGGTCGGTACGCTGATCATCGGCATTATCGGGCTTAAGCTCGTATCCAGTGAGAAGCCTAAGGAAGAGCAGGCGGCGAATGCAGAGGTCGAGCAGAGTGCGCAAGCGGCACAGGCAGCACCGGTCGTGCAGGGAAGGGGCGGAAAATAAGATGGCATGGATCTTTTTAATTATTTCCGGCCTTGGCGAGGTCGGCGGCGTAACATTCATGAAGCTGTCGGACGGCTTTAAACGATGGAGAGGAACGGTTGGAGCCATTATTTTCGGCTTCATCAGCTTCTACTTCCTGTCGCGGTCGCTTCAGGACATTCCAATCAGTACCGCTTACGGCATTTGGACGGGAATCGGCTCAGTCGGCAGCGTTATTCTGGGGATGATTTTTTTCAAAGAATCGCGCGACTGGCGTAAAATCTTCTTCGTCCTCATGATTATTGGAAGCGTCATTGGTCTCAAGCTGGTAGGTTAATAGTTGCGATATGGATAATAGTAGACAATAAACCTAAAGAAGGAGGGCGAACCTGTGTCGCTCTTCTTTTCTTTTCGCCGTTTCCGATTTAAAATAATAGAATAGAGTATAGACATGGCGAGAGAGGCAGGCATAGTGCATGGAAGAGAAACGGCTGAAGAAATGGATTGAGATGACAGAACGAACGCTGCTTGAAGGAGTGAGGCTCCAAAGCATTAACCATGGCGAGCCCATTCAAGTGGATGTATTGCCGGAAGGCTGGGAGCTGCTTGGAGCGGGCAATTACGCTGGCGTATTCGTCCATCAGGATGCGCAGGATATAGCGGTGAAGGTGTATGCGCCGGGCAGAGAAGGCTGGGAAGCGGAGCGGGAAGTTTATCGCCGTTTGGGCGATCACCCTGCATATTCGACCTGCTACCATGCTTCCACAAGCAATGGGCTGGAATATTTGATGCTGCGCAGGCTTGAAGGGAAGACGCTGTATAAGTGTGTGCTTGAGGGTGTGATCATTGAGGACCGCATTATTGCGGAAATTGATGCCGCTTTGGATTACGCTCGGGAGCAGGGACTGTTTCCGCATGATGTTCATGGCAAAAATGTCATGGTATCCAGCGATGACCGCGGCCTTGTCGTAGACGTATCCGATTTTCTTAAAGAAGAGCCTTGCATGATGTGGGATGATTTGAAAAAAGCGTACAACCGGATTTATATGCCGTTTCTATCCAAGCATTCTATGCCCGTGCCTGAGTGGGTCATGAATGGTGTGCGCAAAGGCTATCGCTGGGTGCGTGCTTCCTCCAGATAGCTGTGCGCGGCCGGGCAGCCGCATAGATAATGCGTGCCCGGCCCGCGCCTGTGCTTAAGGTTCGGAGTCGAAAGCGTCCAGCTGTTGCTGAGCGGCTTCAACGTCCTTCTTAAGTACATGAAGCCGTTTCAAATTGCCTTCCAGTGTAATTTTTGCCTTGATGCCGCTTGCCTTCAAATGAGCCTCCAATCGGTCAATGATATCCGCCCTAGAACCGCTTTCGGTTCTGATGGCAACCCACCGCCGCCACAGCAGCCCCATCTTATGCACCTCCGAGTTCTGCACAGATTATCCGTTCAAGCTATATATATTCCGGGTCCTCCCGCTGCCATGACAGATTTATTCAAAGGGCTGGAGGATAAGCTCGCATTTGCCGGAAGCGGCATTATAAGCTTTCCAGAAATGACATGACATAGTATACTAGGTGGATATGTATAATCATGACATCGTCCCGGTACGACCAAATAGATGCTGAAGGTGAATGTATAATGGAAGGCATGAACGCTTTAAAGCCTAGATATGAACAAATGTATCTTATGCTGCGCGAAAAGATCCAAATCGGAGATTATACGGTCGGTGACCGCATCCCTTCGGAGAAGGAGCTGATGGAGGAATTTTCAGTCAGCCGAATTACCTCCAAGAAAGCACTGGATATGCTCGTTCAAGACGGCTATATTATGCGTCAGCCGGGCCGCGGCTCGTTCGTCATCGAGCATGCAATTCAGGAGCAGGGCGAAGCTCCGCCTGCGCAAGATCAGGCAGCTCAGGCAATTGCTTCTGTGCGCACACAGCAGATTGTATTAGGGCTCATCATGGAGGATTTCAGCGATAGCTACGGCAAGGAAATGCTGTCGGAGATGGAGCGGACGGCGCAGGCGCTCGGCGTTTATTTGATGCTGCGCATCTCTTTTTCCCAGCCAGATGTAGAAGAGAAGGCGATTCAGATGCTGCGCCAATACGGCGTAGATGGCCTGATCATATATCCGACGCGCGGTCAAAACTTCAGCCCGGAAATTTTAAAGCTGGTCATCGACAAATTCCCGCATGTGCTGGTAGACCGTTATTTGAAATGGACGGATACAACGGCCATCAGCTCAGACAACGTAGAAGCGGCGCGAATGGGTGTCCAGCATTTGTTTAACTACGGCCATCGCCATATTGGACTGCTTGCTTCGCGGGTGACGGACAATGTGGCCATTGAGGAACGGATTGAAGGGTTTGTGCAGGCGCATGCTGAAGGCGGCATTTTGCTGGATCGCTCGTCTTGGCTGACCGATATGAACTGGACGTCCAATGACAATTCCAGCAGCCACCTTATCGATAAATATGTGAAAATCATTCAGCAGATGCTGCGCGAGCATCCGCGGATTACCGCATTGTTTGCAATGGAATATGAGCTGGCGCTCATAGCGAAGGAAGCGGTAGAGAAGATGGGTCTGCAAATTCCGCAGCAAATTTCGATTATTTGCTTTGACAGCCCGCAGAGCACGTCGGCGCTGTATCCATTTACGCATTTGGAGCAGAATGAGAAAGAAATTGGCCGCCTCGCTGTCAATAATGTGCTGGAACTGATCCAGGGCGCTACGCTCCCTAGCAAAATATCGCTGCAAGTAAAGCTTGTCCAAGGCAAATCGACAGGGCCCGCCCCACAATAAGCAAGCGTGCTGCTGGGCGGTTTAAGCGTGCTTTGCATATTTTTTAAGCTCGCGTGAGAAACTGAATGCAAGTATAGAGATAAAGCCCTTCTGTCAATTGAGACAGCAAGGGCTTTGTGCTTATCTTTTATTATAATTTAAGGACATGAATAGGGGGTTTGCCTAGCAAACAATTAACATGCTATTTGTTTTTAAATAATATAACATAGTATATTGACATACCATGAAATATAGATTAATATCGGTACATAAACAACTTGAAAGCGCTTATATAGAAAGGGATGCTTGAAATGACTGAAGTAATGGAAACGCTACCGACATCGGTGCAGTCGTTGATCCAGGAAGTAGAAGGGAAGCTCGGTTCGCGTACGAAGCTGGCCCGGATGTTTGCAAACTGTTTCTCCAATACGTTAACGACGACGTTGAAGCCTCAGCCTGACGGTGCTATTTTCGTCATTACGGGCGATATTCCAGCGATGTGGCTGCGAGATTCAGCAGCTCAGGTTCGTCCGTACTTAATTTTAGCGAATGAAGATGCAGAGATGGCACGTTTAATTGAAGGCGTTGTCAAACGGCAAATTCAACATATATTGCAGGACCCTTATGCTAATGCGTTTAATGAGCATGCCAATAGCAAGGGGCATCAAAACGATTTAACGGAAATGAGTCCTTGGCTATGGGAGCGCAAATATGAAATTGACTCGCTCTGCTATCCGATCCAGCTTGCTTATCTGCTGTGGAAGACAACGGGAACTACGGCGCATTTGGATGAGGCATTCAGTGAAGCATGCTTCAGCATTTTGCGGGTGTGGAGGACGGAGCAGAATCACGATGGGCAGTCGAGCTACCGTTTCCAAAGAACGGATTGTCCGCAGTCGGATACGCTGCTGAATGAAGGCAAAGGCACGCCAAGCGCAGTCACTGGCATGACCTGGTCAGGCTTCCGCCCAAGTGACGATGCTTGCGACTACGGCTATCTTATTCCATCGAACATGTTTGCTGTTGTTGTGCTGGATTATATGGCTGAAATTGCGGTGGAAGTGCTTGGCCATCAAGAGCTGGCGAAGCAAGCGGCTGCTCTCCGCCATGAAATTCAATCCGGCATTGAGCAGTATGCGACAGTCGAGCATGAGCAGTTCGGCAAAATTTTCGCTTACGAAACAGATGGCCTTGGCAGCTACAACCTGATGGATGATGCGAATGTGCCAAGCTTGCTGTCGTTGCCTTATCTCGGCTGCTGCAAGCTGGATGATCCGATCTATTTGAATACGAGACGCTTCGTTCTTAGCGAGGATAATCCTTATTACTTCGTAGGTACGGCGGCGCAAGGAATTGGCAGCCCTCATACTCCGGAAAACTATATTTGGCACATTTCACTGGCTATGCAAGCGCTGACTTCACAAGATGAGGCAGAGGTTGAGCGGCTGCTGAACGTGCTGGAGAGCACGGATGCCGGAACTGATTTTCTGCATGAAGGCTTTCATAAAGATGATCCTAGCGAGTATACGCGCGAATGGTTTTCTTGGGCCAATGCCTTGTTTAGCGAATTGATTTTGACGTATTGCGGCTTTAAGGTTCCATCGAGCATGAATGCTCGTTCAATATAGGAACAAATAATAAGCGTAACAGACGGACAATAAGGGGAGCGATCAAGATGGCAGGTAAAAAAACAATTCTGGCAGGTACGGTTGCAGCTTTAACTGTATTCACAGCAGCATGTTCGGGAAATGCAGGCACAAATGGCTCGGAGGGTGCAGAAGCAACTTCCGCAGCAGGAGCGACAAAGACAGTTAAAGTCGCTTATGGCAAATGGAATGAGACGGACAACTGGGGCAAGTGGCTGACTAGCGTGAAGGCGGATTTTGAAAAAGCCAATCCTGGCGTTACCGTTGAGCTGCAGCCAATTGAAGGCTCGCAATATGCAACTAAAATTCCACTGCTCATGATGGATGGGAAAACGGCGCCTGAGGTGCTTGCTGAAGATTCCTTCATGATTAATGCCGACAGCGAGGCCGGCTACCTTGAGCCGCTTGCTGTGGATTCATGGGAAGATTGGGGCAAATTCAACGAAGGTATTAAAGCGGCTGTAACAGCCACGGACAGCAAAGTGTATGGCGTACCTTTCTCCACTGACGTTCGCGGCTTGTATTACAACAAAGAGCTGTTCAAGAAAGCAGGACTGCCTGTGCCTTGGGAGCCTAAGAGCTGGGACGAAGTGCTGAGCGCTTCCCGCACGATTAAATCCAAGCTGCCAGACATTATTCCTTTCTGGATGAACTCTGGTAAAGCAGGCCAAGAAGCAACGACGATGCAAACGTTCGAAATGCTGCTTTATGGAACAGACGACACGCTTTATGAAGATGGCAAGTGGGTTACGCAAAGCCCGGGCATTTTGAGCTCGCTGAATTTCATTCACACCATCTACTCCGAGGGCATGGGGCCGAAAATGTCGCAAGTACTGACTGCACAAGCAGGTCAAGTACTGGAGACCGATCTGATGCCGAATCAGAAGGTCGCAATTGTCTTGAATGGCAACTGGTTGACAGGCAACTGGTCGGCAAGCGGCAGCAAGCCGTGGCCGGAAGCGCTTGATGTATATGGCTACGTGAAAATGCCGACAGAGAAAGGTCAAGAGCCTGGCTTCACTTCGATGTCTGGCGGCTGGACGCTTAGCGTTGGTGCGAAATCCACTGAAAAAGAGCTAGGCTTTGAATTTATTAAAATGGCAACTAATGAACAGCACAACAAAGAGTTCGCTATGCTGGACGGCGCTCTAACGCCTCGTACCGACGTTGCGGCTGATACTGAATACACGGGCCAGCCTGGTACGCTGTATGGCGTAGCTGCTGAATTTATTACGTACACACATGTTCGTCCTACTAATGCGAATTACCCGGCAGTATCGACTTCCATTCAAGAAATGGTTGAAAAAGTGGCATCGGGATCTCTTGCGCCTGAAGCTGCCATGAAAGAATATGCAAAAAGCGTAGAAAGAACAGTCGGCGCTGATAAAGTAGCGACGAAGTAGCACACAGCTGGGAAGCCGATTGTTGCTTAATGACAATCGGCTTGTCTTTTTCAAATTCAGTCAGGAGGATACCAGATGGAAGCGATAAACTCGCGATTTCCCAAAGCGAAAAGGAAAGGGAACGGCAGTGAACAGTGGAGAGCAGCGCTATTCTTATCGCCTAGCTGGCTGCTGCTTTTACTCTTTTTCTTCGTGCCGGCAGTATTAACTTTTTATTTCGCGTTTACGAATATGGCTTTGACAGGGGCCGCAGCAGCGAATACGCAGTTTGTCGGGTTCCAAAACTTCACGAATATGTTTCAGGATGCGACATTCCGCACTTCTGTAGGCAACACCATCCTCTTCCTCATTTTCTCGGCCGTTATTGGCCAGCAAGTTATGGGCTTTCTTATTGCCTTTCTAATGAATGGTAGAAACCGCGTATTCCGCAGCGTAGTCGGCTCCATCGTCATCTCGGGCTGGGTCGCGCCAGAAGTGGTATGCGCATTTGTATGGTTTGCTTTTCTGAATGATACGGGAACGGCTAATGCATTCATTCAAGGCATAGGCTTTGAGCCTATTGCTTGGCTGTACACATTCCCGATGGTATCCGTTATTATTGCAAACGTATGGCATGGAACAGCCTTCTCGATGATGGTATTCCAGGCTGCACTAGGCGACGTGCCTAAAGAGGTTGAGGAAGCAGCCATGATTGATGGCGCTTCGGCTTGGCAGAGACTTATCCGTATTACCATTCCAATGATTAGCGGTTCTGTTGTAACGAATATGGTACTCGTAACGCTTCAAACATTAGGCTCCTTCACGCTTATTTATGCGTTGACAGGTGGCGGTCCGGGAAATGCAACGGAGACGCTGCCAATCTATATGTATCATCAGGCCTTCGTCAACTATCAGCTTGGCTACGGCACAGCTATTTCGCTTGTTCTGCTGTTGATCGGTATTGTTGCCAGTCTGTTGTATATGAAGCTTCTTAAAGTGAAGCTGTAAGCCATGCGCAAAGCTTGGATAATGGTTTATTAAAAGGAGGACGCGAAAATGAGCAGCAACGTACGCAAGCGCCCCAGAATGAATCGGTTTATGGTCGGCCGGGTGCTTCCTTATATTATTTTGAGTTTTATCGCTTTATTGTTCCTGCTTCCAATGCTGTGGCTCGTATTGGCTTCGTTCGATGGAGCAGCTACCCTTGCTTTGAAGGTGCCGGATGAGGTAACGCTAAGCAATTATACGTCTACACTAGCGAGCTCTGACAATCAGCGCTCTTTCGGCAATGGCTTGCTGCTGGCTCTTGGACAAGCACTGCTTGTTGTAGCGGCGGCAGGGCTAGCTTCTTATCCGCTGTCACGTTATCAGCTGCGGTATAAACGTCCGTTCATGTATGTGATCCTGTTCGCAACAGGCTTGCCGATTACGGCAGTTATGGTTCCGGTTTATCAATTTTTCCTGTACATGCAAATTCAGGATTCCTTGTTTTTCACCATTTTGTTCTTGGCCGCATCCGCGCTGCCATATTCCATCTGGATGATGAAAAACTTCATGGATTCCGTGCCTTTGGAGCTGGAGGAGGCTGCTTGGGTGGATGGCGCGTCCATTTGGACGACGCTTCGCCTAGTTGTTGCGCCACTGATGCTGCCAGGTATTTTCACAGTCGGTATTTTCGCCTTTGCCGGCAGCTGGGGGAACTTCCTCGTGCCATTCATTTTGCTGCAAAGCCCGCAGAAGCTTCCTGCTGCCGTTACCATTTACCAGTATTTTGGGCAAAATGGCATTGTGCAATATGGCAAGCTGGCTGCCTTCTCAATCATTTACACGATCCCTGCGGTCGCGCTTTATGTGTTCGGCCAACGCTTTATGTCCCAAGGCTTTAGCTTTGGCGGGGCGAATAAGGGTTAATTTTACGGAGTAATAGTTTTAAATGAAAAAGCGGCAAGCCCCACCATTTATTTGGATGGGCTTGCCGCTTTTTTTGGTAATCGTAACATTAGCGTTCGTGGCGTTTTTGTTTCATGTTTAAGATTTCGGACTCAGTAAGACCGGATGCTTTAGCAATAATATGCGCTTCAACTCCAAGAGCTATAAGCTCGGAAGCGATTTCGATTGCTTTTTTTCGTTCGCCACGGGCTTCCCCTTCTGCTAAAGCACCTTCAATCATGGAAGCCTCATCGTGCAAATACTTTTGCCTATCCTCATACAAGCGACGCGCTTCTGTATCCTGACTAAGAAACTCAAGTGTATTCATAGCTTTCTTTAATACAGGATCGTTCATGGTGAGCACCTCCCAATTGGATTTATTCGTACTCTTTAGAAACAGCAGCCAATTGACCAATCCTCCATTTTCAACAGGTACTGCGAGGTCATCTAGCTTAGGCAATTCTAAAAAATGCAGTTCTATATCATCGATTAGGGAAATGCCACTGCGATCTTCTCGAAGATGAAACACGTTATGATACTGTTCGTTAGGCAAAAATGAGTAATTAAGAATATTGATTGTGACACATTTTTTGAGCAACTTATAAGATTGACCTTCTTGCAATTGTCCATTGTAGAGCTTACTCCAATAAAAAAGAGTGCGCTTCTCAGTGTCATATTTATTGAACAGTTGCATTTCAACATTAATAAGTTCACCTTCGGCAGTTTTGCCCCGAATATCTAAGATCGATTGTTTGTCTCGTGGAGCATCTTTTTCTGTATAGGGATTGAGAAGAGTAATTTCCGTTAATGGTGGCTTTCCTGCTTCTGTAAAGGTCCGGTTGAGGAAGGCAAGCAATACATCCCGGTTCTCTTCGCTACCAAAAATGCGTTTAAACAAGAAGTCATTTCGAGGATTAAGCAATTCCGCCATCAATAATCAACTCCGTTCGATACGTTAATATCTATTATATCACGTTGCGACAGGCTAGAGACATTATCGTCCCTTCAATCACAGGAATAGGTTGACCCACCCGTCATTTGTTGTTACTATTTTGTGGAAAATAGTTTTACTGCTATCGTTCATCACTTTTCTCAAGGTGAAACGGCTGTCGCCGTCCTTTGGCGGCGCGGCGCGTTTCATTCCGAGAAATATAAGCCTAATGATAAGTGTGAAACTTATACAAGCTTATATTTTAAAAAAGAACAGGAGGAACAAAAATGACTAAAGCTGCAATTAGCACAGAAGTAACGACGCTGCATAATGGGGTGCAAATGCCGCGGCTGGGGCTTGGCGTATACTTGTCGAAAGAAGGCGATGAGGTTGAGCACGCTGTACGTTACGCAATAGAGGCGGGGTATCGCAGCATCGATACAGCAAGCGCTTACAACAACGAAACCGGTGTGGGGCGTGCAATTGCCGATAGCGGTATTGCGAGGGACGAGCTGTTCATTACGACGAAGGTATGGAACCGGGACCAAGGCTATGAGACGACATTGCAAGCATTCGAAGCAAGCCGCAAGCGTCTAGGCCTGGATGTGATAGATTTGTATTTAGTCCATTGGCCAGTAGCCGGCAAATTTACGGAAACGTATCGCGCGCTGGAAAAGCTCTATAAGGATGGCTACGTTCGGGCCATCGGCGTGAGCAATTTTCTACTACCGCATTTCGACGAGCTGCTGCCGGGCTGCGAAATTAAGCCGATGGTCAATCAGGTGGAGTTCCATCCGCTGCTGACACAGCCGGAGCTGCAAAGCTTCTGCCGCGAGCAGGGTATCCAGCTTGAGGCTTGGAGCCCGCTCATGCAAGGGAATTTAGACGCGCCGCTGCTTCAGGAACTGGCTGGCAAATACGGCAAAAGCCCGGCGCAAGTCGTCATCCGCTGGGATCTGCAAAAAGGCGTCATTACAATTCCGAAATCCGTTCGAAAAGAGCGTATTATCGAAAATGGCGATGTGTTTGATTTTGAATTGACGGAAGCGGAGGTTGCGGCGATTGATGGGTTAAATGAAGGCCGTCGCTATGGCTCCAACCCGATGAATTTCAATTTTTAAAGGTAGCTTGGATGGCTTGTGCATAATAGATGAAGAGTCATCGCATCCTAATGTTGAATATTAGAGGGAACGGACTATTGACAGTTTGAACTGTAATTGATAAAATTACAGTACTAAACAGGGAGGCCGTTCACATTGAACAGCGAATTTACAATTGCCGTACACAGTCTTGTATATTTAGCTCATTTGCCGGAAAATATGGCAAGCAGCGAGATGATTGCCGTCAACGTAGGCACTCATTCAGCCCGCGTTCGCAAGGTGATGAGCGGCTTGCGCCGCAGCGGTTATGTGGATACGCGCGAAGGATCGGGAGGCGGCTATCGGCTGACGATTGATCCGAGTGTAGTAACACTTGCCGATGTTTACCGAGTGATGGCGCAAGGTTCGCTTATTCCAAGCTGGTGCTCGGGCGATCCGGGCATGGAGTGCGTCGTCGGCTCCAATATGAACCAGGTGATGTTCCGGATTTTTTGTGAGGCAGAGAAGCAACTGGAATCGCATTTCAGTCACACGACCATTCAGGATGTGCTTGGCCAGATTCATGCGTGTGAATAGGCAGCTGATTATAAAGACGGTGTGAGGGGTATTCCCTTAGCATACACAACTGGAGAGGATGATTGAAATGGCAGTAGCATTAACGAAAGACAACTTTTCATCTAACGTAGAGAGCGGCGTATCTCTGGTGGATTTCTGGGCGCCATGGTGCGGACCTTGCAAAATGCAGCTTCCAATCGTTGAAGAATTGGCAACTGAGCTTGCAGGCCAAGCTACAATTGCAAAAATCAATGTCGATGAAGAGCCTGAACTGGCTTCGCAATTCGGCGTAATGAGCATTCCAACCCTTATTTTGTTCAAAGACGGACAGCCCGTTGACAAAATGGTAGGTCTGCAAAGCAAAGATGCTTTGAAAGCAAAAATCAGCAATCAACTGTAAGACCTTTGGTCGCACATTGATTCAATGAAGGGAAGCTGCATCGCCGATGGTTCATCGGTGTGCGGCTTCTTTTTTATTGTGCAAAAATTCTTTCAAAAGACGCAACTTCCCTCAAAGCTTGGGCGTCTATAGGATATTCAGGAATGTATTGGAGGGGGAAGCAGGAGATGGGAAGCAAAAAAAGATTGATTGCATTTGTTGCGCTGGTCGCGATAACAAGCAGTGTGCCTACCGCCGCTTTTGCAAACGGAGCGAACGTGACGATTGATCGCCAGACTAATCTGGCAGACCGTATTTCCGGGGAGGGCTCCATGGAAGCTGCTGAGAATGTATCGGTTTCAAAGGATAAGGCTGAGAAGCTTGCGCGCGAGCTTGTGAGCATTCCGAAGGAATATACGCTGCAGGGCGCGTCTTTGGCGGTCACTGTGCTGGCGCAGGGCAAACGCAATGTGTGGGGGCTTGATTTCGTCAAGAAAGTAAATGGCAAGCATAAGGGCAGCATTTATGTGCAAATTGATGCTGACGGCGGCCAGTTGCTTGCTTTTAGCTCCTATTTAGAAAATGCCAGCTCCAAGCCGACGTATCCGCTCAAGGTAGAGCGTTCGGCTGCTCAGGATATTGCTGCTTCCTTCATGAAGCAAATTGCTGCTTCGTACGCAGACCAGGTGCGCTACAACCCCGAATACGGGGCTCAGGTGCTTCCCCCACTGACAGGCGAGGTTGTTCATAAAATTCGCTATGACCGAATCATTAATGATATTCCTTATGTAGACAACTATATTGAACTTGATGTGGACAGCGAAGGCCATATTACTAATTATAAATTGCAATGGGACGACACGCTGCAGTTTCCAAAAGCAGACTCGCGCATTACGCTAGCTGAGGCTAATGCCAAGCTTCGTGAGCTTGCTCAGCCCGAGCTGCAATACATTGTGCCCTATAGCCCGCAAGGCCAGCGTTCCCCAATGCTTAGCTACGAGATGGGCAGTCTGGCGATTGATGCACTAGATGGCTCGCTGATTAAGAAGCTATACGATCAGACAAGCAGCGTATCCGCTACTCCAATTGCTCCAGCAGCGCTTGGCGAAGCGCCCAAAGCAGGCAATATGACGGACAAACAGGCGATTGCGCTTGTAGAGTCGTCTTTCAAGCTGCCAACAGGCGCTGTACTGTCTAATTCGAGCTACAATGAGTACAACGACGATACAACAGGCCATAACGAATCGTATTGGAACCTCAATTGGACGACGAAGAGCGGATCTAGAGAGACCGGCTCTGTATCGGCCACTGTGGACAGCAAGACGGGGATTATTCGCAGTTATTATGCCTATTCTTACGATGGCGGGGATACTTCGGTAAAGCCTTCATTAACTTACGAGCAGGCGGAGAAGATTGCAACCGATACGGTGAAAAAGCAGCTTTCTTGGGCGGCTGACCAGCTATACGTTGTAAAGCCTGATCCAAAGCAGTACAGTGAGGCGCCAGCAGGCACGATTAATTCCTATTATATTTCCTTTGTCCGCAAAATTCAGGGAGCTACGGTGTCCTATGATCGGGTCAACGTCAATGTGGATGCCCGGACGAATGAAGTGACGATGTATGACGCCCAGCTCGCTTCCTTCAACTACCCGGCGCAAGCGCCAAAGGTTATTGAAAAAACGGAAGCGATTGAAAAATGGCTCACCTACTATCGTACAGAGCTGACTTATTATGTAGAGCGGGAATATTCCCTGCAAGGCCAGCCGATCCCTATTGATAAATACAACCTGATGCTGGCGGCCGGCGAGCTGGATTCCGAGCAGGTGGAAAGCAAGACGGATGTGAAGCTTGTTTACCGTCTTGTGCCGGCTGCGATTGATGAATCCGTATTCCTGGATGCCCAAAGCGGGCAATGGCGGAATCGCGAAAGTGGTGAGGTTACAGCGCTCGAGAAGCCTAAGGCGCTCGATGTCGAAGGCCACTGGGCGCAGCGGCAGTTGGAACTGATGGTTGCCTACAAGGCGCTGGATGTGAAGGATGGCAAGGTGCGTCCAAATGCGATTGTGACACGCGGCGAATTGATTAAAATGCTAGTGCTTGCTATGAACAGCGGCCGAGGGCCGATTGTGATGGCGAATGCTGAATCGGGTAGTGCGGCTTTTAGCGATGTAGCGGCGGGCTCAGGCTATTATGTATATGTCCAAAGCGCGCTTGAGCAAAATCTGATTGATATTGGCGACGGCACCTTTAATCCGGCGGGCGAGGTTGACCGTGAGGAAATGGCCGAGCTGATCGTGCGGGCATTGGGCTACAATACGCTGGCGGATTATGACCAGCTGTTCAATATTAATTTTAAAGATGCGGACAAAACAGAGAAAAAAGGCCAAGCGGCAATCGTGGTCGGCCTCAACATTATGTCTCTGTCGGACGGGAGCTTCCTTCCGGAACGTAAAGTGACGCGGGCCGAGGCGGCGACGGCATTTTTCCGTTACCTGCAAACGCGGGCCGATTTGAAGGAAGCACCGATTCGCAACTAAGAGCTGAAAGGCTATCCCTTGCTCAGCAATTCGAGGCATAGCCTAAGGGCAGCAATGAACAACGGAAGAGCCTTCGGCCAGGCAGTTAAGTGGCTGGAGGCTCTTCCGTATGCTTTTTTACGGGAAGAATAGATGGGTTTAGGGGTGGTTAGTCGGTTTTTTTCTTCTTGTCTGTGAAGTTGGAGACGGATTTCGTATCCTTAATGTTATCGTTTACGAATGCCATGTCCTGATTTTTCGCATGCATTTTCGTTGTGCCTTTGTAATTGCCTTTGTGAGTGTTGTTTTCCACGGCGCTTCACCTCCTGACTGCGGGTAACCCCAGCTATAGTATGACCGAAGCGTTCTGAAGCATGCGTGAAAAAAGGACATGAGGAGGCTGTGAAACGGAATTGTACAAGCATAATAAATTTTTAAGGGAAGGAGCTTTCTATTTTGAAAAAGAACACGCTTATCAGGCTTGTAGCTGCGGTTATCGTTGTTGTAATTGCAGCTGCGCTCTATATGGCGTCGCAATATACGACGTTTCAAAAAGCCGTATTAGATTCAGTCGGTGAAGCAGATATTACAGCCATTGAGCTAGTCAGATCATCAGCTACGACAGCGGAGCGGGAAGAAAAAAGGATAACGAACCCGCAAGAAATCGATAAAATCATGGCTGTTTTTGCGAAAATGAAATTTAAAAAATCCAATGAGCTTGATCTGAGCAGAGCCAAAAAGGACCAGTATTCGATGATTATTGAATTAGATGGCAACCGCGCTTTTGGCGTTACGATTTATAGAGGGTATTTTGTCACGATCTATAATGCCAATAAAACCAAAAATAAGCTAAGCTCCTACCAAATAACGAATATTAATGAATTGGAGCCGCTGGAAAAGCTCATGCTTTCCGCGGATATCTCTATCTACCAAATGCGGGAAATGGAGATGTCTGTACGATATGAGGTATATGACTCATTAAAGGCTTTGGAGCAAGCAGCAGATCTGATTATTATTGGAGCGCCTATACATTCTTTTGATGAGCGTGACCAGAATTCCGCCTACTACAGTGATGGAACGTTGCAGGATTTTTATACCCTGTCACAAGTGGGGATTTTTAAAATCATTAAACAGCCTGCTGAATGGGCAGATGCGAAGCAGATGGAAATCGTTGAACCTGTTAGCATCATTACAGAACCCGATGGCATAAAAACTAAAGTGAAGGCAGCAGGCTACAATGAGATGGCATCCCAGCAGAAGTACATTATTTTTCTAAAGAAAAACAGCATGGGGCAGTATGCCATCCTTAATATGAACAATGGGAAATTTGAAGTAGAGGGCTCGAAGCATCCTGGTCTGCAAACAGATGGGGATCAACCAGCGGAAATCAGACAAAAGCTATGGGAAGAAATAAACAGCAAATATGAATTTGAATACGGATTCTAATTTAAAGCTCTTGCACGAACGCTGGCTGGAACGGGGTGTATGAACACCACAGCAGGAGCCTTTTGCTAAGCGGGTAAGCGAACTCGCCCTTTTATTGTTTATACGCATCGGGTATAATGACGAGAGCTTGTTACTTCGGAAAATGGGGTGTCTTTACGCATGGCTTTAAAAGCTGGTATCGTAGGCTTGCCGAATGTCGGCAAATCGACTTTGTTTAATGCAATTACGCAAGCGGGTGCTGAATCCGCTAACTATCCTTTTTGTACAATTGATCCTAACGTTGGTGTTGTAGAGGTGCCGGATCCGCGTCTGAACAGGCTCGTTGAGCTTGTGGTGCCGAAAAGCATCGTGCCTACAGCATTTGAGTTTGTTGATATTGCCGGTCTGGTAGCAGGCGCGAGCAAGGGCGAAGGACTTGGCAACAAGTTTTTGGCACATATTCGTGAAGTCGATGCGATTGTTCATGTCGTTCGCTGCTTCCAAGACGAGAATATTACGCATGTAGCGGGCAAAATCGACCCGATCGACGATATTCAGACGATTAATCTAGAGCTGATTTTGGCGGATATTGATTCCGTTGATAAAAAAATCGAGCGCTCCCGCAAAAATCTCAAGGGCGGCGACAAAAAAGTTGTGCAAGAGGTTGAAGTGCTTGAGCGTGTAAAAGAGGCGCTCTACAATGATATGCCAGCGCGCAGCCTGGAGCTGTCCGAGGATGAGAAGCTGCTCATTCGCGATCTTCATTTACTGACAATGAAGCCTGTACTTTATGCAGCCAATGTGAGCGAAGCTGAAGTTGCTGACACGGACAATAACGAATTCGTTAATAAAGTTCGCGAGTTCGCTGCTGCTGAAAATGCAGAAGTGGTGCCCATTTCCGCGCGTGTTGAGGAAGAAATTGCCGAGCTGGAAGGCGAAGACAAGGCGATGTTCCTTGAGGAGCTTGGCCTTGCGGAGTCGGGACTTAACCGTCTGATTCGTGCGGCGTACAAGCTGCTTGGCCTTTATACGTATTTTACGGCAGGCGTGCAGGAAGTTCGCGCTTGGACGATTCGCAGCGGAACGAAAGCGCCGCAGGCAGCTGGCGTTATTCATACGGATTTTGAGCGTGGCTTTATTCGCGCCGAGATCGTATCGTTTGACGATTTGTCTGCTGCCGGTTCGATGAACGTGGCGAAAGAGCGTGGCCAGGTTCGCCTGGAAGGCAAAGATTATGTCGTAAAAGACGGCGATGTTATACATTTCCGCTTTAACGTTTAGATTTTTCACGGAAGAGGGAGCTTTCGGTCTGCTATTTAAGCGGATTCGGAGGCTCCTTCGTCTAGGTATGCGAACTTAACAAGCGGAAAAGTAGAAAACTGGGCGCGGCGGCAGTAATTCGCTTGTCGATAGAATGCTGCGCATATGTTATAATGGAGTATCAAAGTGTGATAACAGAGGTGAATGATGGTGTTGGACCGTTTACAAGCACTGGCTGATCGTTACGAGAAGTTGAGTGAGCTGCTGTGTGATCCAGATGTAGCAAGTGATCCGAAGCGTCTGCGGGAATATTCCAAGGAGCAGTCCGATCTGCAACAATCTTATGAAGCTTATACTGAATATAAACAAGTGTCGGAGCAGTTGGACGATGCGAAGGTTATGCAGGGCGAGAAGCTGGATGATGAAATGCGCGAGATGGTCAAGATGGAGATTGATGAGCTGTCTGACCGCAAGGAAGAGCTGGAAGAAAAAATTAAAATTTTGCTTCTGCCGAAAGATCCGAACGATGACAAAAACGTTATCGTGGAAATTCGCGGCGCGGCTGGCGGCGATGAAGCGGCTTTGTTCGCTTATGAGCTGTACCGCATGTACACGAAGTTTGCGGATACGCAAGGCTGGCGTGTAGAGCTGATGGATTTTAATGAAAATGACTTGGGCGGCTTTAAAGAGGTTATTTTCATGATTACGGGCAAAGGTGCCTACAGCAAGCTGAAATTCGAGAGCGGCGCTCATCGGGTACAGCGTATTCCGGTAACGGAGTCAGGCGGCCGTATTCATACGTCCACTTCAACCGTTTCGGTTATGCCGGAGGTTGAGGAAGTGGAAGTTGAGATTTTCGACAAGGATATCCGGGTTGATACATTCTGCTCCAGCGGCGCAGGCGGTCAGTCGGTTAATACGACAAAATCCGCTGTCCGGGTGCTTCACGTACCGACGGGCATTATGGCAACTTGCCAAGATGGCAAATCGCAAAATGAGAACAAAGCCAAGGCGCTGCAAGTATTGCGTGCGCGTATTGTCGATGTACAGCGTCAAGAGGAAGAAGCGAAATATGCCGGCGAGCGTAAAAGCAAAGTCGGAACGGGCGACCGCAGTGAGCGGATTCGCACGTATAATTTCCCGCAGAGCCGTGTGACGGATCACCGTATTGGTCTTACGCTGCATAAGCTGGATTCGGTTATGAACGGCGACATGGCGGAAATTATTTCATCGCTGACGATTGCTGAGCAAGCCGACATTATGGAGAGAGAACTGAACTAACTGAAGTGCTTTCCCAAGTGAGCTGCCAGATCTGGCATGCTGCGTGAAGAGGCAGGATTTTCGAGCATCTGTGCTTGGAGACCCTGCCTTTTATGCGGCTATGCGTTTTATTGGCGGGCATTTAGGGAAGTAAAGAAAGGGACGTTGGATACATGGGCGACAATAGCAAGGAGTGGAAGGTTTTGCTGCCTTGTACCATTAGAGAAGCCTGCTTGCAGGCTTCTTCGTTTTTGGCGGGGCAGGGCGTCGAGGAGCCGCGCAATAATGCGGAGCTGCTGCTGCAGCATCTGCTGGGAATTGGGCGCATGGAGCTGCTGCGCGACGGGGGCGATCCTTTTCCTAGCGAGCTGGCTCCGGCATGGGACGAGCTCACTCGGCGAAAAGGGAATGGCGAGCCGGTGCAATATATCATCGGCGAGCAGTGGTTCTACAGCAGGCCGTTTGCGGTTACGCCGGCCGTGCTGATTCCGCGGCCCGAGACGGAGCTGCTCGTCGAGGCAGTGCTTGAGGCGGCGGATCGCCTGTGGCCGGAATCGGCACAGGCGGAAGCAGAGGGTGCGCCAGCGGAAGGCGCGGCCGAGGCGGGGGTTGCCGCTGCGAGCAATAGCGCCAGCGAGCAGGCGGAGCAGGAGGAAGGGTCAGCGATAGCGGCTGACCGGGCTAAGGGCTTGGCTGCGCGGCCGACGGTGCTTGACGTCGGTACGGGCAGCGGCGCCATCGGCGTGACGCTGGCTGTGCTGCGTCCGCTCTGGCGCGTATGCGCGTCCGATCTTTCGCCGGACGCGCTGGCTGTCGCCCGCACGAATGCGGCCCGCCATGGAGCGGCGGGCCGCATGGCGTTCGTGCAGGGCGACCTGCTGGCGCCGTTCATCGGAACGGGCGGCGCCGCCGCAGCCCAGGCACCCGGCGCGGTAGACCTCCGCGTCGATGTGCTGGTATCTAATCCGCCGTATATACCGGCGGATGACCTCCCGGGCTTGCAGCGCGAGGTGCGGGATTACGAGCCGCATCTCGCGCTGGATGGCGGAGCGGACGGGCTGGACCCGTACCGCCGCATGGTAGAGCAGCTGCCGCTGCTGAGGCAAATGCCGCGCATCGTCGCTTTCGAGCTGGGCATGGGCCAAGCGGAAGCGGTGGCGGAGCTATTAAGGAAAGCGGATATGTGGGACGAGGTACGGACGATTACAGATTATGGCGGCATTGACCGCCATGTTATTGCGGTGCGTACCAACGGCTAGGCAGGATGAATAATCTCCCTTGTGAAGCACACCTGCGGCATGCTGCTTCTGCATGCCGCGAGTGTGCATCAGCATACTGCAAGTGCTCTGCATGCCGCGAGTGTGCATCAGTATACTGCAAGTGCTCTGCATGCCGCGAGTGTGCATCAGCATACTGCAAGTTCGCTCCTGCAGGAGCGAACAGCTCCGAAAATTGCTAGAAGGCTATAACAATAGAATAGCCCAAGGGGCTGTTTATTTTTGAAATATAAGAAAGTATATGTTTCCTCACTGAGCTTCAATTTCTCGGACTGAGTAGCACCGCCAAAGGGCGGCGACAGCCGTTTACGCTTGTCTATTAAAATTTAATAGGTTTGAGGTTTATAGAACGGGAATCGCGGACATACTTACGGATAGATACGTTCCGGAACGCAAGCAGAGGTACCGACGGGTGCCATCGAGAGGAGCTTGTGTATGTCCCGCAATTATTCCCGTATTTCTTATCGTAGATCCGTCGTTCTTATTATGGTGGTGCTTGCTGTACTTGTAATGAGCTGGGAGCTGCAAAAAGTAGATGCCGCTGTAGCTGGCAGTCATATTCCGGAGGAGTCGATCAGGCTCCGTATACTGGCTAATTCCGACGCTCCTGCCGATCAGGCAGTTAAACGTGTCGTTCGTGATGCTGTGGTCGAGGCAATGAACAGCTGGGTAACTGGACCGCAGACGATAGAAGAAGCTCGTGCCACGATGCGCGAGCATATGGGCGAGATGGAGCTTCTGGTTGGCAAAGTATTGAGCAGCCGGGGTTTTGATTATGCGTTTCACATTGAGCTTGGCCAAGTTCCTTTCCCTACTAAAATGTACGGAAGTGAAGTATATCCTGCTGGCAACTACGAAGCGCTGCTCATTACGCTAGGCGAAGGCAAGGGGCAGAACTGGTGGTGCGTGCTGTTCCCGCCATTGTGCTTCATCGACGCAGCTTCCGGCGAAGCGGTAGCCGCCGATGGCGAGGTGGAGGCAGCAAATGCAGCAAGCAAGGCAGAATCGAAAGAAGCGAAAGCTTCTGTAGAAAAGGCATCTGCACAAAAAGAAAATGCTGGCGATGTTGTCCATGCCAAACAGGATTCTGCTCCTAGCAAAGCGGAAGGCGAAGCGCCGGAAGCAAAGTTTTTCCTTTGGGAAATACTGCAAAAGCTGATTGCTTGGATGCAAAGCCTGTTTGCTTAGGGCGTGTATACAAGCCAGCTCGATACTCTTCATTTCAGAGCTTTAATCCCTGAACAAAGTTAGACTTGGCGGACACAGCAGCCGCTATTTTAATAGAATTACGGGTTAAGGCATAGGTTGCGGACAGGATGTAACTAGAATAAAAAGTGGACACAGCGTTAAGGAACGCCTAATAATAGACGTAACGAAAAAGAAGAGGTGTCCGCGAGTGGGAGAACAACGGCAACGAT
>NZ_JBXENV010000010.1:0-302155 GCF_059383755.1 Paenibacillus sp. JT22N15
GGGCGACACCTTCCGTTCGTATAAGTTACCCTTATTATACCATAGTAACGCGGTGCCGTGTTAAACTAATTACTTATAAAGATGGCTGTCGAGACTTTCTCGACAGCCTGAAAATCCCCGGCCATCATAAGATGACCGGGGATTTCCTTTAAAATATAGGAAAGAATATTCTAACACTATCCTATCTCTATATTTCTCGGAATGAAACGCGCCGCCAAAGGACGGCGCGTTTCAGTTTATTAACGGCTGTAGAACTCGACGATTTGTTTAACGTCGATTTCTTGCGTCAACTCAGCACGCTCTGGGAAACGAACGTACTTGCCTTCAAGCGCTTGGTCGTTAAACTCAAGGTAGTTAGGCAGGTGATGACGGCCTTCCATAGCTTCTTTGATCGTTTTCAGACCACGGCTGCGCTCGCGCAGGCCGATTACGTCGTTAAGCGATACAGTGTAAGAAGCGATGTCGACTTTTTTGCCGTTAACTGTTATATGACCGTGAGAAACCAATTGGCGCGCACCAGCACGCGAGTTGGACAGGCCAAGACGGTAAACGAGGTTATCCAGACGGCTTTCCAAAAGCACGAGGAAGTTGTCGCCGGAAATACCTTTCATTTTAGCTGCTTTGTCGAACAAGTTGCGGAATTGCTTCTCGTTCAAACCATACATATGGCGCAGCTTTTGTTTTTCTTGCAATTGAACGCCATAGCCGCTCAATTTCTTGCGTTGGTTCGGGCCGTGTTGGCCTGGTGGAAATGGACGTTTGAGATCTTTGCCAGTTCCGCTCAGGGAAATACCAAGGCGGCGGCTTAATTTAAATTTAGGTCCTGTATAACGTGACATGCGTCGTGTTAACTCCTTCAACAAATGGGATTTTTGAAGATGGGGTTGTGTTTCGCGGAACAAGCTCAAATGCTCAAGTCAAAACTTAGAGCCTAACAAGCACCTCAGCCGCAGGCCTGTAAGTGAACTTATTCTCGAGGGTGACACAAAACCGTACGCCCATGTATTCAACAATTAATATTATATGAAATTCAAGCAGAAAGTCAAGAAAAATAGCCTGTTATGCTAATCGGGAATGATATAGAGTCTTTAGGCCTATAAACCAACTGTTAATTAGTGCAATATTCTTAAAAATAAAGTATGATGATGGTATCTTCTTCATACATAGATGACTGCTCATCTCCTTGTTTAGACCGACAGAAGGGTTGGGTGTTGCAGATGAACAATCGAAACCGAGATGGGAATAATAACGATCACTTTGCTCAGGCTGCAGCTCCTGTAGAGCAATTGCATCCTGAAATATGGTTTATGCACGAAGATATTAACGATGCGGACAGGCCATATATGATGCCGCTGCTTCAGGACAGCTTCGAGCTATGGTTCAGGGAGGCAAGCGAAGAAGCGGAAGCGGTGCAGGGCGCCTCATTATTATTTGACTGGGAGCTGCGTTTAATTGATAGCGCGGGTGCTGTTAAAGGGCAGGCGGAGTTGTGGCGCGATGAGCTGCGAATGCTTGCTGCACAAGTAGCTGAGTCTGGCTGCGCAGCTTCAGTGACGTTTGGAGAGCCGCCTGCTCATGCTGCTGCTGTTCCTGTCCGCAAACGCTCGAGTGGCGAGCCATTCAGCATATTTATACATATTGCCCCAAGCAGTACCGCCGAAGCTGAGCAGCAGGCAAGGCTTAGTGCCCTTCATTTCCGCAGCTGCTTCTACCGCTCTTTCGAACATATATATGTCCGGGATTTGCTGCTCCAGCAAAAACGAACGGAGAAGGATGCCAATAGGCGCGATGCCCTGTTTCTGGCAGCTAAGCGATTGTATGATCAATTCGACGTTACAGCCGTACTGTCCGAAATGCTAAGCAGTTTAGGTCAGCTTTACCCGAGCTCCGAAGTCAATCTGTATTTGTCCCAAGACCATTTGAATGGCGACGCGCGCGTCAAGCCGCTTATTTTTAAAAATACAGCGCATGACATTGTTGCGAAAGCTTTCATGGAAGGCAAGCCGATGACGCAGAAGGAGCGGGATGGCACGATACGCCTAGCAGTTCCAATGAGCGGCAAGCAGGCGGCTTACGGCGTGCTCTGCATCTCGATTGACGCTGAGCGCTGGGATATTGCGAATATGCCGGCCTTCGTGCTGCTGGCGGATACAGCGGGATCTGCATTTGAGAATGCCAAGCTGTACGAGCAGTCCAATTTGCTCATTAACGAGCTTCGCGTCATTAATGAGCTGGCGAAACGGCTGAATCAATCGCTGAAGCTTAAGGATATATTCAAGTTTGCGACGAATGAGTTGCTTAATATTTTTGAAGCGGATTATTGCTCGATTCTCCAATTGGATAAAGACCGCAACCAATTTAATGTCATGTCCAGCAACATTCCTACGCTTGCACGCGAGCAATTCGTGCCGGATTACGGCTTTAGCGGCATTATTAATCGCACGAAAGAACCGCTTATTTTGTCAGATTATTGGCAAACCCGTGTCGTAACGTCTAAAATGATGGATTACACTGGCTCCCGCTCGCTGATCGCTGCCCCTATTATGGTTGAGGATGAAGTAGTGGGCGTGATCATGGTTACGCATAAAAACCCTCATTATTTCTCCTACGACAATTATAAGCTGCTCCAAATTATGTCCACACATATTGCCTTGGCGGTGACGAACGCTTCGCTGCATGCAGAGGTTCGCCGCATGGTTATTACAGACAATTTAACGGGGCTGCATGCCCGCCACTACTTGAACGAGCAAATCCAGAGCCGTCAGCGCAAAGATCCGTTAGGCTCACTCGTGCTCGTCGACGTCGACCATTTCAAACGCATTAATGACACATTCGGCCATCAGGTTGGGGATCGTATTTTAATCCAAGTGAGCGAAATTATACGGACTACGATTAGGCAGGGAGACATCGCTGCACGATGGGGCGGGGAGGAGTTGGCCGTATATTTGCCAGGCATTCGTTCTGAACAAGCTTTTCGAATTGCTGAACGTATTCGTCTGCTTGTGGAAGCGGAGACGGATCCTAAAGTGACGGTGTCATGCGGCGTGTCGGAATGGACGTTTGAAAATGATAAAATCAGCGTGGAATCGCTATTTTATCGTGCAGATATGGCCTTATATGATGCAAAAAATAATGGAAGAAACTGTATTCGTCTCGGCGTGGGGTAAAAGCAGGAATTAGACATAAGATTTTTGTTTGAAAAAAAATAGGAGAAGCGTCTGGGCATTTTGCTCAGGCGTTTTTTCTTTTTTTGCAGCCCTGCTTCATTAGATAATAGAAGCCCAGAAAGGAATAAGGAGCCTGCTGCTTCGGGGAAGCTAGAGAAAGCAAAAGCAACCTTATGGAGGGAAGAAAAAATGAAAACCATTAAGCTAGCTGTTCTATTAGCTTTATTCGCATGCACGGCATGGCTGAGCGGCTGCATGGATGTGGCAGACAAACGAACGCCGGAGCAATGGCTTTCTTTATCAGCAGCAGGACTTGCGGCAACGGATAAATACAGCTTCAGCGGCACTACTTCCATTATTGGAGCAGATGGCTGGAGCTATTCGCCGCTGCGCTTCTCGGGAGAGGTAGTGGACCATGAGCAGGTCAAATCGTATGCAGCAACAGCTGCGGACCAGAGCGAATACGCCGTGCCAGCTGAGCTGCTTAAGGAGATTCAGCAAGCGACAAATAAGGTAAGTATTCAAACGGCGGCAACCGCAGAAGGGCATCTCGTGCTTCATGCAGCCGTAGACAAGGGGGAAGCGAAGAAACGGTGGGAGAAGCGCTTGACGGCAGAAATGGCGGCGCTCGCGAGCCAGGCTCCCGCTAAGGAAGGAGCTCTCCGGCAGGAATGGCTGCGCACATATGAGAAGTCCAATCAGGAGCTGAAGCAAATGCTGTCCACCTTAGAGGTGGATGGGCAATACGAGCTGACGATCGACCGCAGCAAGCTGGTGCCGCTCCAGTTGCAGGAGCAAACAACATTTGCTTATCAAAAGCAGGGAAAGCGGATTACGGAGAAGCGGACGACGAACATCTCGCTCAGCGCTTTTGACGGCACCACTTCGCCATGAAGGATGCACGCACCTGTTAAACATGTTACGATGGAGTTGGTAGTATTTATCAACGATAGAGAAGCAATGATTTGGAGGAGAGTTTAACATGCGTGACCCAAGAATTCAGCAGCTAGCTGCCAATTTGGCAGGCTATTCCATCGGTGTTCAGCCAGGAGAAAATGTACTTATTGAAGTGATCGGCTCGGAGCGCGAGCTGACGAAAGCTTTAATTGAAGAGGTAGCGAAGCTTGGCGGCAGACCTTTTGTAGAAATTACAGACCCTGCGGTGACGCGCACGCTGCTGCGAAGCGGAAGCAAAGAGCAAATCGAAGAATGGACGAAATATGATTTGCAGCGCATGAAGCAAATGGATGCTTACATCGGCATTCGCGCAGGCGGCAATGTCAATGAAATGAGCGACGTTCCAGAAGATAAAATGCGGCTCTATGAGCAAATTTATCGCGATGCTGTACATATGGATCAGCGGGTAAAACGCACACGCTGGGTTGTGATGCGTTATCCGAACGAATCCATGGCGCAGCTGGCGAAGATGAGCACGGAATCGTTTGAAGATTTTTATTTTAATGTATGTAATTTGGATTATGCCAAAATGGACAAAGCGATGGACCCGCTTCAGGCTTTGATGAACAAAACCGATCGCGTCAGAATCGTATCGCCAGGCACAGATCTTACTTTTTCCATTAAAAATATCGGTTCCAAAAAATGCTCCGGCCACCGCAACATCCCGGATGGAGAAGTATTTTCGGCCCCTGTTCGCGACTCGGTACAAGGCATCATTTCCTACAATGCACCCAGCGTATATTCAGGCGTAACCTTCTCGGACATTTGCTTCACGTTTGAAAATGGCAAAATCGTCAAAGCGACCAGCAGCGATACGGCTCGCTTGAATGAGATTTTGGACATGGATGAGGGCGCTCGCTATATTGGCGAATTTGCAATTGGCTTTAATCCGCATATTTTGCACCCGATGAATGACACTTTATTTGATGAGAAAATTGCCGGAAGCCTGCACTTTACACCGGGCCGCGCTTATGATGAAACAGACAATGGAAATCGATCGTCCGTTCACTGGGACCTTGTGCTCATTCAGCGTCCAGAGTATGGCGGAGGGGAAATTTATTTCGATGATGTGCTAATCCGCAAGGATGGGCACTTCGTTATTCCGGAGCTAGAGGCATTAAATTCCGAAAATTTGAAATAAATGAAAAAGAAGCGTTTTACAATTTGCCTCTTGCCCGATCTTTAATTTCAGGTTATCATGATTTCGAAGGTAAGCTTTACTAATTTAATTGGAGGGGTTCCCCATGTCTAACAACGCAGCTATTGTAGAAATATCCCAAGCAGCAGGTCAATTCCGCTCATCAATCGTTCTGCAAGCAGATAACAAATATATTGATGTTAAAAGTATTTTGGGATTGTTTACTACGCTGGTAGGCGGTCACTCCTACGAGCTTCACGTCCACGGACCAGATGCTGAGGAAGCAAAAGCCGCAATGGCAGCTGTTTTCGCTAAGCATAACCTGAATATTGCGGTTGTTTCTGAATAAACAGGTTACACCAGTACATGCGCCTCTTCGCTAGCCGAAGGGGCGCTTTTCTGTTTTGTCCTTGTGTATTGGCTCTTTTTCGTCTAATATAAAGGGTATAGACGACGGCGGGTACACGCATTAGGGGGGAAAACGATGTCTTCACCGGAAGTCACGGTTCAATTGCATGAGAAAGCTCTTCGTCTCCTTATGGAGGATGCGGCTAAAATAGAGAAATTGATTGAGGTTCAGATGGAGAACTTGACGACCCGTCAATGTCCGCTGTACGAGGAAGTATTGGACACGCAGATGTATGGATTCTCGCGGGAAATTGATTTTGCAGTACGCGCAGGATTGATCGCTGAGCATAGCGGCAAGGAGCTGCTAAGTCGGTTGGAGCGCAATCTGGCTCAGCTTTACGAAGCGTTGAATAGAAAGGAGTAGGCGTACCATGCGGCCTGCTCCTTTTTTTTGTCTGTCTCTCTTTGTGTCTATGAACTCCAAGCCTTTTGCGCAGTCCAGATCCTGTTTCAGCATACTCCCGTCCTTTAGACCAAATAAAAAGCAATGCCCAAAATACAATAAACCATGAGCAGCAGCGCCCCTTCGTACCAATTGGTCTGTCCATCGCCCGATACCGATTTCGCGATAAAGACGGATACTGCGATAGCGGTCAGCTCAATCGGTGTAAAAATAATGTCCATCGTTTTGCCCATTAATGCGCTGGCAATAATGAGCACGGGAGCGACGAACAGGGCGATTTGCAGGCTGCTGCCGACCGCAATTTCCACAGCTGCCCCGATTTTGTTGCGCAGTGCCAGCAAAACCGCAGCGCTGTGCTCAGCGGCATTGCCGACAATGGCAATGATGAATGCCCCTACAAACAGCTCAGACAGCCCAAAACGCGTTGTAAACGTATCCAGCGTGTGCACAAGCCATTCGCTAATAAAAGCGACCATAATGGTAGCTACAACGAGCATAAGGACGGAGCGGCCCTTAGACCATGCAGGCGCCTCGCCGTGATCAGCGCTCATTTCGCTGTCTGCCAGCATTTGTTTATGTGTCACCATGGAAAACAGCAGCCACAGCACGTAAGCCAAAATCAAAATGACCGCAACGGCTAGGCTGAGAAAATGATCTTTCTCCATGGTGAAATGTTCGGCTCCAACGAAGATGGCCGGCACGAACAAGCCGATGACGGCAAGCAGCATGAGAGTCGAGTTATGCTGGGCCAGCTGCTGATTGAAATGCTGCTGCTTGAATTTAAGGCCGCCTGCCAGCAGGCTGAGCCCCAGCACGAGCAGCAAGTTGCCGATGATGGACCCGGTAATGCTCGCTTTGACCATATCGAACAAGCCTTCCTTGACGAGGAAAAACGCGATAATCAGCTCCGCGGCATTGCCGAAGGTCGCATTGAGGAAGCCGCCAAGCCGCTGTCCGGCATAATGGGCGACGCTCTCTGTTGCTTGCCCGAGAAAGCCTGCTGCGAAAACAATCGCTACAGCGGAAACAGCAAATTGCAGCGTCATGTCCAGATGGGCGAAATGTGCGATTGCACTAAAGACGAACATGACGATTAATCCGGTGAAAAACAGCTTCTGTCTCACATGGGCACCCCTTTGTTAAAGTCTGCAAACCTGTTATATAATATATCCAATTCTATTCGACAGATAACCGTTATTTTAATCGACAAAAGTTGCTTCCGGTTAATCCATCCAGTACAATATACATATATAGCAAATGGAGGAGTGAAGAAGATGACCGAGGACCTTAAAACAGGCATTATTCGTATTTCTGATGACGTAGTAGCAACAATCGCGGGACTCGCCGCACTTGAGACTCCAGGTATAGCAGCCATGTCTGGCGGGATTTCTGAAGGGCTTGCTAAACGCCTAAGCGGGAAAAACGTGCAGAAGGGTGTTTCCGTGGAAGTCGGACAGCTCGAAGCCGCAATTGATTTGCGTATTATCGTTCATTATGGCATTCCTATTCAGGAAGTATGCCGCCAACTGCAGCTCAATGTAAGGGAGTCGGTATCGAATATGACCGGTCTTCAAGTCGTTGAAGTCAATGTGAAAGTAGAAGGCGTTGTATTTAAGGAAGAAGAAGTGTTTGAGGAAACAGCTACCCCGCGTATTAAATAATCGGTGATGGCATGTTCCGCTCCGGCGGATAAAGCTGTTCATTCTGATATAACGACACAACAATAAACAAGCTTCCGCGCCTCATAGCAGGTGGGAAGCTTGTTTTAGTTTTGACGTTTGTTTTTTGGCTTTGCATTGCGATTCGCTTCTCGGGAAATGCTGAGCAATACGCCAATGCACATGAGGCAGGCCATAAGCGATGAACCGCCGTAGCTGATGAAAGGGAGCGTTACCCCAGTCAGCGGTATAGCGCCTGTTACTCCGCCAATGTTAATGAATCCCTGAATGCTGAACAGTCCAACAATGCCGACGCCAATAATGGTGCCGTATTGATCCGAGCAGCGCAAAGCGACGATCAAGCAGCGCCATAAAAAAGCCAGAAAAAATAAAATAAAAACCGAGGCGCCAATAAAGCCAAATTCCTCCGCGATAATGGCAAAAATAAAATCATTATACGCATAGGTCAAATAATGCAGCTTTTGTACACTTTCACCGAAGCCTGCTCCGGTCAAGCCGCCATGCCCTAAAGCCTGTAAAGAGGAAACGAGCTGAAGCCCCGTATCCTGCTTGTCTGCCACAGGATCCAAAAAGGCAGTAAAGCGGGCAATACGATAAGACCACTTTGTCGGGCTGATCGCCATAGATATGCTAACGCCAACGGTAAGCACGAGTCCCATTAGTCCGCCCGTTACGAATACCTGCTTCAGGTTTGCCCCGCCAGCCATAATCATAACGGTAGCGCATCCTGCCAGCACCATGCAAGAGCCCAAATCCGGCTGCAGCATAATGAGAAAGCAGATAAAACCTGTAACAAGAATGACGGGAATGAGACCTTTTTTGAAGTCGCGGAATTTTTCGCCTTTTTTGGAGATAAGTGCTCCCAAGTACAAAATAAGCGCGAGCTTTGCGGGCTCCGTCGGTTGTATAGTTAGGGGCCCTATTTCCAGCCAACTGTGCGCGCCGTTAATGTTATCACTAGCAAAGGGAACGATAGCAAGTAAAATGACGACAGGAAAAAAGAAAAGCAGAAAAGATTTTTTGTAAAACTCATAACGAATATTCATCAGTAAAAACATGAAAAATATGCCTGCTGCTGCAAAAACCGCCTGTTTCTTAACAAAATAAAGCGGATCATTCAAATATTTTGGTGAATATAAAGCAATGCTTGAGCTCGCGCTGAATACCATCACGAGCCCAAAACCGACGAGCAGAAGCGTGAAAATTAAAAGCAGAAAATCTGGCCTGCCACGGCTGCCGTTTTGCGTTTTGCTCATACTAGTCAAGCAATTGCTTGAGTTGCTGCAATCGCTGCGTAGCTGTGTTCAAAATAGGCTGTGGCACTGGGGATTCATACTCCATGCCATGCGGGAACGTTGCTCTGCCAATGTATACGGCTTCAATTGCAAGTACAGCATGCGGAGATTCAAGCTTTCCTTCAACAGCACGCGTGTTGATGCGCAAAAAGTATTCAGAGTTCGTAGCCTTATCTTCCAGCTTCAAATCATATGTAGCACGGTAGTATTCCCACTGCCAGCGAACGAAGCCGAGCTTTTCTGCCGATTCATCCAGATGGAACAGCTCGCTCTGAACACCGTTCAAACCGGTATTCTCAATAATCATGATGTTTCCTCCTCATTATTCAAAAACCAATTGTTGAACATTCATTTCTCATGATAGTATGTTTCCCCAGCCAGTGCAAGCCTTACCCACGGCGACAAAGCAATCCGAATAAACATTCCTGCAATTAAGCTTCCTTATGTGAGCTTCGTTCTGTTAAAATAGAGTAAGTTAATACGATTAAGACGATAGGTCTGTCAAATGTGTAAAAGGTGAAGGAGGTTTGCTGTTATGTTGACCAGTGTCTATGCGTTAGAAAAGCTGCAACATCTTTATCCAGAGATGGTGCAGTGGCGGAGATACCTCCATCAGCATCCTGAACTATCCTTCCAAGAGGAGAAAACCTCAAGATGGATCGCAGGGAAGCTGGTGGAATTCGGCTGCGAGTTTGAGGAAGGTGTAGGCGGATATGGAATCGTTGTGACGATAAAAGGCGAACAGCCTGGGCCAGTCGTGGCTCTGCGCGCCGATATCGATGCGTTGCCGATTCAAGATGAGAAGCAGTGTGATTATGCGTCGACAGTACCCGGAATTATGCATGCCTGCGGGCACGATGGTCATACGTCGTCGATGCTGGCCATAGCAAAGTTCTATCAGGAGCATCGCAGTGACATTAAAGGCGAGCGGAGACTGCTGTTCCAGCCTGCTGAGGAAGTGACGCCGGGCGGTGCCATTCATATGATTAAGGACGGAGCGCTTGCAGGCGTAGATGTTATCTATGGCATTCATCTGTGGGCACCGCTCCCATTTGGGCAAGTATCGACAAGAGCAGGCGCATTCATGGCCGCAGCCGATGAATTCACAATTGAAATTATCGGGCTGGGCGGACATGGCGGCATGCCGCATAAAGGAATTGATACGATTGTGGTTGGGGCGTCGCTCGTGCAGTCGATTCAATCGATTGTTAGCCGGAGCATCAATCCGCTGCATCCGTCGGTTATTTCTATAGGTTCTTTTCAAGCGGGAACGACGAATAACGTCATTGCCGAGCGGTGTTTGATGAAAGGCACGGTTCGTTCCTTCGATGAGGAAAGCCGTTATTTTATTCATGAGCGTTTGAAGCAGGTTATTGAGCATACGTGCCAAATGTATGGCGCCAAATACGATTTTCAGCTTCGCGTCGGCTATCCTGCCGTCATTAATAATGAGCATGAAGCGGAGCGTTTTTTCCGCGTAGCGGAGCCGATGCTCGGAGAAGGCAATGCGGTGCGGGGCGATGAAATGATGGTAGCAGAAGATTTTTCCTACTATTTGGACGAGGTTCCCGGCTGCTTTATGATGGTAGGCGCGGGCAATGGTGAAACGTCCACCAGCTATTCCCATCATCATCCTAAGTTCGATTTCGAAGAAGGCGCCATGCTTAAATCCGCAGAGCTGCTCATACGGCTGGCTGAGGATTATGTGTCAGAACATTAGATGGTTAGAGCATTAAACGGCGTGCTGGACGAGCATGGCAGCAGCAGTACGATAAATGGAGAGTATGTCACAGAATACGGTGGCATGCTCTCTTTTTTTATGACCAGCTAAAGATAACAACGACTTTTATGCTTGCATAAAATAGGGCCTATTTCCGCATACTGCTCCTATAGGAGGCCATTATGGCCGATGGTCTGGCTTCGCCGTTTGGCTAATGGCTGGCTGCACACTGACACATCAAGGAGGGGATAACATGCTAGAACCAAGCAGCAAGCCGCTCATTGTTCAAAGCGATATGACGCTGCTGCTCAATATGAAGCAGGCAGGGGCAGAGGAAGCCGCTGGCAGGCTGCTTGCTTTCGCAGAGCTCGTCAAGCGCCCAGGCGGTTGGCATACGTACCGGATGACTGCCATGACGCTATGGCAAGCCTGCGCGTCGGGAATGGCAGCGGAGGACGTCATAGCGCTGCTGATGAAGTATGCTTCATCGAGCATCCCGGGCTATACGGAAATGAGCATACGCAAATGGATGGGCCGCTATGGCAAGCTGCACCTTGAGCAGGCAGAAGACAAGCTCATGCTCAGTGGCAGCGCGGAGCTGCTGGCGGAGCTTGCTCTCCATCCGGAAATCGGGCCGAAATTAGCTAGCCCGGATTTGGCAGCATGCCTCAGCGGGCTAGGTGTAGAAGTTCGCGGGGAGGAGCGGGGGCTGCTCAAGCAGGAGCTGGCCCGGCTCGGTTATCCCGTCATCGATCAGGCGGGCTATCACGCCGGCGAGGCGCTGAAGGTGCAGCTGCGTGAGGTAACGCGCCAAGGCAAGCCGTTTGAGCTGCGAGCCTATCAGCAGCAGGCGGTAGATGTTTTCTGCGCTGAAGGCTCCGTTTACGGCGGCAGCGGGGTCGTCGTGCTGCCATGCGGCGCAGGCAAGACGGTTGTGGGACTGGCTGCTCTTGCTAAGCTAAGCAGCGCGACCCTGATTTTGACCTCCAGCACCACCTCGGTCCAGCAGTGGAAGCGCGAGCTCCTGGACAAAACAACACTGCTGGAAGAGCACATCGGAGAATATGCCGGCGGGCTCAAGCAGGTACGCCCGGTAACCATTGCCACCTATCAAATATTGACGAGCCGCAAGGCGAAGTCGGCAGCTTACCAGCATATGAATTTATTTTCAGAGCGCGACTGGGGGCTCATTATTTATGATGAGGTGCATTTGCTGCCTGCACCTGTATTTCGAATGACGGCAGATATTCAAGCGACGAGGCGGCTTGGGCTAACGGCAACGCTCGTCCGCGAGGATGGCTGCGCGGAGGACGTCTTTTCGCTCATTGGTCCGAAGCAGTATGAATGGCTGTGGAAGGCGGTTGAAGCAGAGGGGCATATTGCGGCTGTTCATTGCACCGAAATTCGCATACCGCTTGGTGAGGATGTCCGCACGCGTTATGCGGCTGCCGCTCCCCGTTCCCAATTGCGGCTTGCGGCAGAAAATCCATCAAAGGCATCTGTAATTAGGGAACTGCTGAAGCGTCATGAAGGCGTGCCTACGCTCATTATCGGGCAATATTTAGATCAGCTGCATGCGGTTGCCGAAGCGCTTGCGATTCCTGTTATAACCGGAGAGCTGGAGCAGGATAAACGCCAGCTGCTGTATGACCGTTTCCGCTCGGGCGAGGTTCCGGTGCTGGCGGTTTCAAGGGTTGCCAATTTCGCTGTTGATTTGCCGGATGCGGCAGTAGCTATTCAAATATCGGGCAGCTATGGCTCAAGGCAAGAGGAGGCTCAGCGCATTGGGCGCATTCTCAGGCCAAAGCAAGGAAGAAACGAAGCGTGGTTTTATACCGTTGTCAGCGACGGCACCAAGGAGCTGGATTTTGCCTTGCGGCGCCAGCTGTTCATGGTGGAGCAGGGGTATCGCTATGCGCTGGAATCGCGGGAAGCAGCTCTGCTTGAATAAAGGCAGCAAGCCGAGGCAAACGATGTAGGGGGAGAAAAAAATGTACGTCCACGAGCTCGCCGACAAGCTGACGGATTATCGGCAGCAAACATTTATGGAAGCGCCGATGTGGTGGTATGCAGCTAAAGAAAATAAGCAGTGGAGCGATGCGGTTAAAGATCGCCGCTCCATGCTTGAGGCGATACAATCGCTCTCTTCTACGACGCTTGCGGCGCTGAAAGCGGTCATAAAGCTTGCTGGCGCTGATCCAGCTCCTGAGGAGAGGCTTTTTCGCCTCGGCCCGAAGCAGGCGTGCATGTCAGGCGCGGAGTTTCGCTGGGCTTTGGCAGAGCTGCAGCGCGGCGGACTCGTATTTTCGGTAAGCCGCAATTGGGGCGAGCGCATTTATTTTGTGCCTCGCGACAGCTTTGCGCTATGGCGGCAGCTGGTGTTTCCCTGCCATTTGGAGGCGAAGGCGATGGATGCTTTGGCGGAAGGCGAGGTGCAGTTTCGGGCCTCTGGTAGACTGCTGGGACTTCAATTGCTTGATGCGTGGACGGAGCTCGCGCGAAGCGGGCTTACGCTGACGAATAAAGGAATTTTGCCTAAAAAAATAATTGCCCGCCTGGGGATCTCCGTTACGCTTACGGAGGAAAATATCGCTTGCTTGAATGTATCGGACGATCGGGTACGCCAATACGGACGCATACCTGCCTTTATTTTGGAAACGGCTATAAGATTAGGCGTGCTGGAGGAGGAAGAGGGGCGGCTCATATGGGTAAAGGATAAGCTGGAGCAGTGGCTGATTTTAAACAGCTTTGCCCGAGAGGCTTGTCTGCACAGCCTGATTGTGGAGCATTATTTATATAGAAAGCCGCTTTTGGCGCATGGCGCATCGGCATTGTCTGCGCTAACCATGGGGCCTTGGTATGAGGCTGAAGCGTGGCTGTATCAGGTGCAGGGCGAGGCTGTTGCAGTTGCGGCTGCGGCTGCGGCTGGACAATTGCCTTTGAGCGATAAGCAGCAGCTGCTGGGGTGGTTGGACACGCTGCATGCTTTCGGCTGGCTTGAGCGGATCGAAGGGCCCGGGGAGCGCAGCTGGTTTCGCTGGATGATAGATCCCCAGCCCGGAACAGATCGTTCATCAGCACCGCTTTCAAGTGAAAGCGAAGCTGTCATCGTGCAGCCAAATGGGGAAATTATCGTCCTAACGGAATGCGACGGGCGTATTCGCTGGGAGCTGGAGCTTATGGCCGAGCGTGTGAACGAGGAGCAGCAAGGGCTGTACCGGCTTAGCCGCAAGTCGATCGAACGGGCAATGGCTTTTGGCCGAACGGAAGCAGCGATGCTCGCATTTCTCGAATGGGCTTCCGGGAGCAAGGACGCAGCAGCAGAAGCAGCTCCGCTGCTGCGAGACTGGGGAAGCAAGTTGGGCCAGCTGGACAAGCCAGTGGCGGGTGCAGGGAGCTTCGGAGACGGCAGAGAATATCCTTCCTTTCAGGATAGCTCCCAGCAGCAGCTTGTCGCTGGTTTCCGGCTGTATCCCGACTATGGAATGGCTACACCCAGAGCAGAGCATGAGGACTGGCTGGGCCATTATGAGCTTATTCAGCATGATGAAGAGGACAAGCAAGGAAGCTATGCGGGGCTAAAGCAAATTCCCGCAAGCTGGCTGAACCAGCGCCGCGCCTACCATCATTCCACAAGCCGGGAGATGATGGAGCGTGCGCTGCAGTGGCAAACACCTGTCGAGCTGCATTTGGAGGATGGAATGGCTGCTTTTGTACCTTGGGAGCTGCATGCCGAATCCAATAGTTGGTCTGTTACGGGCAGCTTCTCAGGCGCGCAATATGGTGCCAGCGTGAGGTTGTCGCCTGAAAGCTGGCAGGCTATGCGGCTGCTTGTTCCAGGAATTAATTTTTATACATAAAATGGTATGTACTATTTAAGCTAGTATGCTATGATAGATAAGGAAGTAAGCGAATGAGATGAGGTGGAAAAATGCCTGCTACTAAGGAGCTCTCGGCTGTTCTACCCATACACCCTGAAGGTGCAAGCGGTGTTTCTTCGCTCGATATGGCGTCGCTGCTGCTTTGTGCTTACGAGCTGGGTGATTGGATTAATCAGTCGGCTGAAGTTGCCGAATATTTATATTGGAAAGACGCAGTCAGCGAGGATGCTGATGTTAAGGCGCTGACCAGGAAGTTTGAAAAGGCGAAAGAGCTGTTTGAGGAATGCCAGCGTTTTGGGCGTTTTCATCCGGATTTTCATGCAGCCAAAGATAAAATTAAGCTGGTTGAAGCTGAGCTCGCCCAAATCGAGGCGGTCGTTCGATTCAAATCAGCGGAGCAGGCTGTTGATACGATGCTGTTTGAGGTATCACGGACCATTGCTGAATCAGTATCGGACACGATTAAAGTGCCGAGCAATGAAGCAAGCGGCGGCGGTTGCGGAAGCGGCGGATCATGTGGCTGTGGAAGCGGCGGTTGCGGCTAGGCAGCTCTGCTCGGTGTGAATTTTACACAGGTGGAGGGAATCGTATTGTTACCGGAACGGACGGGTTATATTATATGGGTCAGTGACCTAAAGGCGGCCAGATCGCTAGAAAAACACGGCACCGTTCATTACATGTCGCGCAAAATGCACTATGTCGTCATCTACGTAAATGCCGAACGTGCCGAAGAAGTGCTGCGCAATATTGGACGTTTGCCATTCGTTCGCAGAATTGAACGTTCCTTCCGGAATGAGCTGCGAACGGAATATACGAAAGACAGTGAAGACAAAACAAGATTTTACAGCATGTAGCTGCTGGCAGCGAACAGGCTGTGCGCAATAGCCCGGGTGGGGTACAACCACCCGGGCTATTTTTTTATGCCTAGCAATATAATGAAAGTAGCCTCCGTAAGAGAGAAGCTAAAATCGATTTCGGAAAAGGAAGCGAAACGCTGAGTTAGCAAGCCTGTGGCGGGATCATAATCAGAACCGCGGTCGCGGCGGCGTCACGTCAACTGTTATTTTTGAGATTCAGCATTTTTTCTGTTGTAAAATCGGTCAATCATGGTAAAATACTTGATATATTAGTCATAAAGGCCTGGTTCTTTAGGAGGAGGGTTCGTGATGAAGGACAAGTTGACGAAACGATGGAGCACCTATGAAACGTTCTATGTCGATCTGGGCGATATGAAAGTTTCTGATATTGTCATTACGAATCATGCCCTTAGCCGCTGGATTGATCGAGTTGAACATGAGAAAACTGGCTATGAGGACATCGCAGAATTTTTGTGGGAATGCTTGAAGCAGGGCAGAATCGAGTCGTATTACCGCAATGAGCAGGATGTCTATTTAATTGACAATGATTTGGTTTTCGTAGCTGAATTTTCGCCTTCCCTGACAGATACGGACATCTTGGGGAACCCGCTGCACAAAATGATTATCGTGACCTTTCTCGGCCGCATGTCGGAGACGATGGAGCTTAGAGATTTGAAATCCTATTATTCCTGGCTGCGCCATTCCCGGCGAATGACGCTCGTTAAAAATAGCCGCAAGAAGAAATAAACCGGCCCTTATATGGAATTAAAAATGAAAGCGCATCTTCGATTCGCAAGCATGGTGAAGCAGCAGCTAGCCGTGCGATGAACGAGAGTTGCGCTTTTTCGTGCGTTTTGGCCTAGCCATATAGTATAATATAGGGCAAAGGAAAGGGTGGTCGGCCAGATGGCGCTTAATTTTCATCAACTGCATATTTTTTATACCGTCGCGGAACGGGGCAGCTTTTCGGCTGCGGCGCAAGCGCTCCATATGACCCAGCCGGCCGTGACCATGCAGGTTCAGTCGCTGGAGGATTATTTTGGCACGAAGCTGCTGCTGCGTTCGACAAAGCGAATCGAGCTGACGGAAGCCGGGCAGGAGCTGATGCCGTACGCGAGACGCAGTATTGAGCTAATTAGAGATACAGATCAAGCGATGAGCTTGTTTACAAAGCAATTAAAGGGACGGCTGCTGCTAGGAGGCAGTCTGACGATAGGAGAATACATACTTCCACGGCTGCTCGGCCCTTTCGGTCAAGCTTATCCGGACATTGCCATCAGCATGAAGGTGATGAACACGGCGCAAATTATGGAGGATATCATTAATCATCAGCTGAATTTTGGGCTTATTGAAGCGCCTGTCAATCATCCGGATATGCAGATGGAGGCCGTCATGAGCGATGAGCTGCATCTCGTAGTGCCACAGGGCCACCCGCTAGCGGGGCGGACGGATGTGACGCTGACAGAGGCGGCAAGCTATCCCTTTGTACTGCGTGAGCAAGGCTCTGGAACGAGGCTTGTGATGGAAGAGCAGCTGAAGCGCAAAAATATTGATCCTTCCGATCTTAAGGTCGTCATGGATCTTGGAAGCACCGGCGCGGTAAAATGTGCGGTAGAAGCGGGCTTAGGCATTTCTTTTCTGTCCTCCTCATCGACCAAGCATGAAATTGCGCTAGGCTTGTTGCATAGCGTGCCGATTGTAGATACGAAATTTAAACGGCAGTTTTATTCGATTTATTTGAAATCCGCGCTGCTGCCGATTTCTGCGGTCACTTTTTTAACGTTTCTTAGAGAAAATGATTTGAGAAAATGGCTATGAGGAGCAGTGAGATGAGACAAGCTGATTTGCATACACATACGACGGCTTCCGACGGTACAGGCTCCCCAAGCTACAATGTGCAGCTAGCAAAGGCAGCAGGGCTGGCAGCGATTGCGATAACCGACCATGATACGATGGCTGGGGTGGAAGAGGCGCTGGCGGAAGGCGAGCGATTAGGCATCACGGTGGTGCCAGGAGTAGAGCTAAGCACGGTGGCAGATGGTCAGGACATTCATGTGCTCGGCTATTATGCGAATTGGCGGGATCAATTATGGCAGCAGCGCCTTACGGGGCTGCGTTCAGTTCGTGACAAACGCAATGAGCTAATCGTTGCCAAGCTCGTAGAGCTGGGCATCGACATAACGCTGGAGGAGGTTACAGCGGTCGCGCTGGAGCACTCTGGCGATGCGGCGGGCGGGAAGACGGTAGGCCGTCCGCATATAGCGGAGCTGCTCATTCGTAAAGGGGCAGTCGCCACCATGCGGGAGGCGTTCGACCGTTATCTGGCTTCGGGAAGCGCAGCCTATGTCAATCCGCCTCGCGTGAATCCTTATGAAGCGATTAGCTGGATCAAGGAAGCGGGTGGCGTGAGCGTGCTGGCTCATCCTGGCTTATACAGCAACGACGAGCTGGTGGAGGAATTAATTCGCAGTGGCGGCGTTCAAGGCATTGAGGTTTATCATTCCGATCATGGCCCCCAGGAGGAAGCGAGATATTTGCAGCTTGCGGAGCAATACGGCTTGATTGTAACCGGTGGCTCTGATTATCACGGTGAACGGGAAGGCAAAGTATTTCACGGCGCAATTGGCAGCCGGACAGTGGATGCGGGCGTCTTGGAGCTATTGAAATCTGGATTGAACTTGAACGATGTGAGTTTGTAAAGATAGGTCTTTTTAAATGAAAAGGACGTGACCAGCTGTGCTTAGCAGCGGGTTAACGTCCTTTTTTATGGTGTGCAGGCAATTTAGGCCATGTAGGCAAGGCCAAGTTGTACAGATGAGGCTGGCCTTTTGAAGCCTACTGCTTTAATTAGGTGATTTTTGAAGGCAGTGCTTTAATGCGCTGTTCGTCTGGCGTAATGAAAAGCGTCTTCTGATGATCATAGATGACGAAGCCTGGCTTGGCGCCGCTTGGCTTATGCACATGGCGAATCATCGTGTAGTCCACCGGAATCATGCTTGATGATCTTGCTTGACTGTAATGCGCCGCCAGCATAGCTGCCTCTTCAAGTGTAGCATCGCCAAAGCTGCCCCCGCGGATGACGACATGCGAGCCCGGGATGTCCTTCGTATGCAGCCAAGTGTCGGAGGAAGAGGCGAGACGGTTCGTCAAATATTCGTTTTGCGTATTGTTTTTGCCTACGTAAATCGCAATATTTTCCGAAGAGGTGTAACAGAGCAGAGAAGGCTGGGCCGCCTTTTTGCGTTTAGGTCCGCGCTTGCTGCTGCGATCCCGCAGATAGCCCTGCGCAACGAGCTCCTCGCGAATTTCTTCCGTGTCGGCAAGCGACGCATTGTCCAGCTGCTGAAGCAGGGAGGACAAATAATCAATTTCTGCCTTCGCCAGCTCCATCTGCTCGCCAACGACAGCGATGCTGTTCTTATGCTTCGTATAGCGGCGGAAATAGCGCTGCGCATTGTCAGACGGTGTGAGCTGCGGATCCAGCTCTATCGTGACCGTCGCTTGATTTTCATCATAAAAGTTAACCAATGTTGCTACTTTATCCCCGCGCTGGATTTGATGCATGTAGGCGGTAAGCAGTTCGCCAAGGACGCGGTATTTATCGGCATCATGCGCGTCAACCAACGTTTCCTCCAGCTTGTCGATTTTTTTAATGTTTTTGGCTTTTTCGTTTTGCACAAAACGGATTAAATCGGAGGCGCGCTGCTTCACCGTATCCCGCTCGGCTTTATCGCCATAGAACGCTTCGAGCATTTCGCTGACGTTAGGGAAGCTTGCGGTTTCCCCTTCCAAATGAGTGAGCGCCGTGATGGAAAAATAAGCTTTGCCTTTCGCGTTCGTTACGATGGCAGGCTCAAATTCTCCCCGCTTTGCTTTGTCGATTAAATCTGAAAAGCTTTGCCATAAGGCAGCTTCGGAATCATTAGCGCGGTACGCAATCTCCTTGGCAAGCAGCGGACTCAAACCGCTGAAAGCTTCTACAAGCTGCTGAAAAACGGGAGCATCTGCACTAGCTTGCTTCTCTACTGCTGGCGTGCTGTCCGCATCATCGCCAGCTGCCTCCGTAAGATCCGGCTCCGGCTTGCGAAGCGCTTCGCGGAACTGGTCCTCTCGGGCAATAGCAAATGGATCAAGCTTTCCTTGGTCAGGGGGAGAGACGTAGCTGCTGCCCGGCATGACGATGCGGAAGCTGCTGATGGAAGGCGTGACATGATGGATGCCGTCATGGATGATGCCCGTAGCCGGATCCAGCAAAATAATGTTGCTGTGCCGCCCCATAATTTCAATAACAATGCGTTTCAACGATAAGTCGCCGAGCTCGTCGCGGTGCCGGATATCGATATGTATAATTCGTTCCCGTCCGATTTGGCTGATTGCTTCAATGACGCCGCCCTCACAGTATTTGCGCAGCAGCATGCAGAACATCGGGGCTTCCATTGGATTGACGTATGTGCCCGTCGTCCAATGAAGCCGCGGATAGGTGGGATTGGCGGACAGCAGCAGCTTGCCGCTCATTCCGGCTCCACGAATGCTGAAGATGAGGTCGTTTGCTGTCGGCTGATGGATTTTATGAATGCGGGCGCCAATGCAGCGCTGCAAATCATCGGTAATTGCATGTATGACGATGCCGTCTAAGGCCATAATTCGCTAGCTCCTTTATGTTTCAGGTCACTGAAGGGCTCCTGAAATCGGTACGTATCTTTCTATCATGCCATAGTTGAGGCAAAAACTTAACCCCTTGTTGGGATATTTTGCGGGTTGTCCGAATACATTTAGGCTTGAGAGGCTGTCCGAGGGGCGCTGAGGCATATACGGGAGGGAAAAGAAGCGATGGAACAATTGAAATGGCATCAATTGGGTAAAGGGGAGCTGACGCAAGCGCTGAACAGCATCCCGGAGCAGGGGCTGGCTGCCGCTGAAGCGGCGGAAAGGTTGCAGCGGGATGGGCACAATGAGCTGACCGAGGGCAAGCGGGTATCGCCGATCATGCTGTTTCTCAATCAGTTCAAGGATTTTATGGTATTGGTGCTCATGGGCGCTACTCTTATATCAGGGCTTTTGGGCGAATATTTGGATGCGGTAACGATTATCGCCATTATCGTCATTAATTCTGTGCTCGGCTTCGTACAGGAGTTTCGGGCGGAAAAGTCGCTGCATGCGCTAAAAGAAATGTCGGCCCCGTCGGCCAAGGTGCTGCGCGGCGGGCAAATGATGGACATTCCAGCCAAGGACCTGGTCGTTGGTGATGTCATTGTGCTGGAGAGCGGGGACCGGATTCCTGCCGATGTGCGGCTGCTTGAGGCGAACAGCTGCTATACGGAGGAGTCTGCCTTAACGGGAGAGTCCGTGCCAGTGGGCAAGCATGCGATGGCAATTTCCGAAGCGGATTTGCCGCTCGGTGATCAGCGCAATATTGGGTTTATGGGCACGATGGTCACACGGGGCACTGCGAAGGGCATGGTCATTCGTACCGGAATGAAGACGGAGATGGGCACGATTGCCGAGCTTATCCAGCAGACGGAGTCGATGGAAACGCCGCTGCAGCACAGGCTGGAGCAGCTGGGCAAAATATTGATCGCCGTCGCCATTGGCCTGACGATTATCGTTGTTGTAGCAGGAATTTTGCATGGACAGCCTGCTTATGGCATGTTTCTGGCTGGCGTCAGCCTTGCTGTAGCCGCTATTCCCGAAGGGCTGCCCGCTATTGTGACGATAGCGCTCGCGCTTGGCGTGCAGCGGATGATCAAGCGCAAGGCTATCGTCCGTAAGCTGCCGTCGGTAGAGACGCTCGGCTGTGCCTCGGTTATTTGCTCAGACAAAACAGGCACGCTGACGCAAAATAAAATGACCGTCACGACCATTTGGATGGGCGGTCGCCGCCTGGATGTGACCGGGCAGGGCTATGAGCCTGTCGGAGCGATTTTGGAGGGCGGGGAGCCCGTCGATATGAAGCATGACGCCTCGCTTAAACGGCTGCTGCAAATTGCCGCGCTGTGCAATAATGCTTCGATTTATCAGGTGGAGCCAGAGGATGGCCGCAAGCGCAGCAGCAAAAATGCAGGGGAAGCCAAGCAGGAGTGGGTGCTCAATGGCGATCCGACCGAAGGAGCGCTCGTCGTGCTGGCAGCGAAGCTCGGCTTGACGGCCAAATCGCTGGAAGGGCTGTACAAGCGGGAGCGGGAGTTCCCGTTCGATTCGGAGCGCAAGCTGATGTCGGTATTGGCAGCCCATCAAGGAGGTCGCGTCATTTATGCGAAGGGCGCGCCAGATGTGCTCATGCACCAGTGCAGCTATGTGCTGTGGGATGGCAAGGTTGTGCCGTTTACAGGGACGCTTAAGCAAAAATATGCCGAGGCGAGCGAAGAGATGGCCCAATCAGCGCTGCGCGTGCTCGGTCTCGCCTATCGCGACCTGCGGGCGACGGATAAATGCAATAGCGAAGCGGAGGCGGAAAGCCAGCTCGTATTCGTTGGGCTTACGGGCATGATTGACCCGCCGCGCCGCGAAGCGAGGGAAGCGATCGCCGTATGCCGCCGCGCTGGCATCAAGACGGTGATGATTACAGGCGATCACCAGTTGACTGCGGAAGCCATCGCTGGGCAGCTGGGCATTATGCCCCGCGGAGGCATTGCGATGAGCGGCAAGCAGCTGGAAAGCATGAGCGATGAGCAGCTCGATCGACTCGTTGACAATGTATACGTTTATGCCCGCGTATCTCCGGAGCATAAGCTGCGCATCGTCAAATCGCTCCAGCGCCAAGGGCATGTCGTTGCAATGACGGGCGACGGGGTAAATGATGCGCCAGCGATCAAAGCGGCTGATATCGGCATATCTATGGGCATTACCGGAACGGATGTCTCCAAGGAAGCGTCTGCCCTTATTTTGAGCGATGACAATTTCGCTTCCATTGTTTCAGCCATTGAAGAGGGTCGGAATATTTATGAAAATATCCGCAAATTCATCCGCTACTTGCTGGCATCGAATGTCGGCGAAATTATGACGATGCTGCTTGCTATGATGGTTGGCTTGCCGCTGCCGCTCGTGCCAATCCAAATTTTATGGGTCAATTTGGTGACCGACGGGCTGCCGGCGATGGCGCTTGGCGTCGATCAGGCGGAGAAGGATTTAATGAGCCAGAAGCCGCGCTCGGCGAAGGAAAATATTTTTGCCCGCCGACTTGGTTGGAAAATCATTAGCCGCGGCTTGCTCATCGGCTTATGTACGCTTGGGGCATTCTGGATTACGCTGATTGAGGCGCCGGGAAGCACGGAGCATTTGGTTAAAGCGCAAACCGTCGCGTTTGCAACACTCGTAATGGCGCAGCTCATTCATGTGTTTGACTGCCGCAGCTCGCGCTCGATTTTTCACCGCAATCCGCTGCAAAACCGTTATTTGGTGCTCGCTGTGCTATCGTCGCTCATTATGATGCTTGGCGTGCTTTACATTGAGCCGCTGCAGCCTATTTTCAAAACGGTGCCGCTTGGCCTGCGCGAATGGTGTCTCGTCTTTGTTGCAGCGGGAATTCCGACGTTCCTTATGGGAATTGGCAGCGTGCTGGGCACATCCAAGCCTAAAAACAAATCGGGCAAGCTGACATTTGGCTCCAAAATGTCGACCAGATAACATAAAAGTACAAATGTTGATGTATTTAGTGAATAGTGTTTATCCAAGCTTTGCAGTATGCTATCATTAATCAGAATCTTTTATTTATCAATGATAGCCGCGGCAAAGGAGCGTACACATATGAATTTCACGAAAATGCACGGATTAGGAAATGATTTTATCGTTATTGCGGGCGAGCAGCAGCTGCCTGATAACGCAGCTCAGCTTGCGATCGAATTGTGCAACCGATTTTTCGGTATTGGCGCAGACGGTCTCGTATACATTTTGCCTTCGGAAAATGCGGATTTCCGCATGCGCATCATCAATTCTGACGGCTCTGAAGCCGAACAATGCGGCAATGCGATTCGCTGCGTTGCAAAATACGTGTATGACAACGGCTTAACCAATAAGGAGCTCATTACGATTGAAACGCTTGGCGCAGGTGCACAGGCGGTGCAATTGAGAGTAGAAGGCGGCAAAGTTCAAAGCGTTCGCGTTGATATGGGCGAGCCGATTTTGAATGGCCTGGCGGTGCCGACTACGGTAGACCAGGAGCAGGTTGTGGAGCATCCGATTGAGGTTGACGGCCATGAGTTCCGCTTTACTGCTGTATCGATGGGCAATCCGCATTGCGTTATTTACGTAGATGATGCGGCTAATTTCGACTTGGCTGCATGGGGTCCCAAGCTGGAGACCCATCCGATGTTCCCGCGCAAAATCAACGTAGAGTTCGTAACGGTCAATTCCCGCGAGCATACGGAAATGCGCGTTTGGGAACGCGGTGCGGGCCCGACGCTTGCTTGCGGTACAGGCGCCTGCGCGACGGTCGTTGCTTCGGTGCTGAACGGCTACACAGACCGGACGGCAACGGTGTCGCTGAAGGGCGGGGATCTGCTCATTGAATGGAATGAAGCGGACAATCACGTATATATGACAGGGCCAGCGGCAGAAGTTTTCCGCGGCTCATTATAAGGCGGATACGGCTATGGGAGAGATGATCAGCAAACCGAATTTGCGCTCAGCGATCGCTGAGCGCATCTTAACTGGGGACGGCGCAATGGGAACCTTTCTGTATCAGATGGGGTTCCCTGTCGGCGTTTCGTATGAGGAATTTAACATTTTGCGTCCTGATGTTATTGAAAATGTTCATCGCCGCTATTATGAAGCGGGAGCACAGGTCATTGAAACGAACACCTTCTCGGCAAACTTGGAAAAGCTGTCGATTTACGGCTTGGAAGCGGAAATGGAAGCGATTAATCGTGCGGGGGTCCGCATTGCCCGCGCTGCATCCGGCCCGGATGCTTACGTAGTAGGGGCGGTCGGCTCGATTCGCGCCGGAAAGCTCAAAAACACAAGAACCGTCCGCGTCAGCGATGCATATGAGCGCCAAATGGCTGCGCTGCTGACAGAGGGCGTTGACGGTTTTATGCTTGAAACGTTTTATGATCTTGACGAAATGCTGCTTGCCTTGCGAATTGCCCGCAAGCTTACGGATATCCCGGTCATCTGCCAATTCGCAGTTGAGGACGTTGGCCGTACGCAAGATGGCGTCAGCCTGAGACAGGCGTTCGACCAGCTTACCGATGAAGGCGCAGATGTCGTTGGCTTCAACTGCCGAAGCGGCCCGAACGGGATTATGCGGGCGATGAAAGCGATTGAAGGGGAAGCGACATGGCCGCTGTCCATTTTTCCGAACGCCGGTATTCCTGATTATGTGGACGGCAAATATACGTATGCGGCTACGCCGGAATATTTTGCGGCATCTGCACGCGAATTTGCGGATTACGGAGCGCGCATTGTTGGTGGCTGCTGCGGTACGACTCCTGAGCATGTTGCTGCTATGGCAGCCGCGCTGAACCAATATTCACCGCAAAACGGTTTGCAGGCAGCTGGAGGAACAGCTATAGCGGAAGTTGAGACCATTGTTATTAATGAACAACCTCCGGTGAAGCTGGAAATTCCGGATGTACGTATGCCAAGCGGGCCGAACATTGTGGATACGGTGCATGAGCGTCATACCGTTATTGTCGAGCTGGACCCGCCGCGCGATCTGGATATTAGCAAGTTTATGGCGGGAGCAGCAGCGCTTAAGGCATGTGGAACGGACGCTGTTACGATGGCGGATAATTCGCTGGCCGTTACGCGCATGAGCAATTTGGCGCTCGCAGCGCTCGTGCAAGAGAAGGTCGGCTTGCGGCCGCTCGTGCACATTGCCTGTCGGGACCGCAATTTGATCGGTACGCAATCCCACTTGATGGGCCTTGACGCGCTTGGCATTGACCATGTGCTTGCGGTAACAGGAGACCCGGCCCGTTTTGGCGATTTGCCGGATTCCAGCTCCGTCTATGACTTCACCTCCTTTGAGATGATCCGCATGACGAAGCAGCTTAATGAAGGTATTGCCTTCTCCGGCAAGCCGCTGAAGCAAAAAGCGAATTTCATCGTCGGCGCTGCCTTCAACCCGAATGTGAAGCATTTGGACAAAGCAGTGCAGCGTTTGGAGCGCAAAATCAAATCCGGCGCCGATTACATTATGACACAGCCGGTCTACGATCCGGCTTTGATTAAACAGGTGGCAGAGGCGACAAAACATCTTCCGATTCCTGTTTTTATCGGTATTATGCCGCTTGCGAGCGGGCGCAATGCCGAGTACCTGCACAATGAGGTGCCGGGCATCCAGCTGTCGGATGAAGTTCGCCAGCGGATGGCTGGCCTTGAAGGGGAAGCGGGGCGTGCTGAAGGCGTTCGTATAGCCAAGGAGCTTCTGGATGAGGCGGTGCTCCATTTCAAAGGCATTTATCTAATTACACCGTTTATGTTTTATGATATGGCGGTCCAGCTTACGGAATATGTTTGGGAGAAAACAGGCGTTCATCGCTAATCGCATCGAAATGAATAAGGGGAAAGTGCCATTTTCATAAATATAAGCATTTATAAGTTTCACATTTATAAATGGGCTTATATTTCACCGCGAAACGTTAGCTTTGCCGCCAGAGGAAGGCGATAGTCGTTTACGCTTGAAATATAAGAGTTTATAAGTTTCACCCTTATACTCCGCTTATATTTCTCGGACTGAAACGCGCCGCGCCGCCAGAGGAAGGCGACAGCCGTTTCACCTTGGTAGAATTTGCGCTTTGCCCTTGTTCGTTGCGCCAAAATCATTTAAGATGTATACTAATGAATACTGCCTCCCTGACTGGTTGGAATAGCAAGGCGAGGACAGGCTGTCGTACAGTTCGGATGTTGTCTATACGTCCGCCTAGCGGAAAACGTATGCCCCGGACTTTTTTCGTCAACAATAATGCAATAGTTCTGCCGTTATTTGGCAGGTGGAGTGCATTCATCGTCCAAATACTTATACTTAATATCTTGTTTATTCGGGCAGTTGCACGAGGGAGACCGGAGGGGGAGCTTACTTGGCTATTAAACTAATTAATATTGGCTTTGGCAACATTGTGTCAGCCAACCGCATTATTTCAATCGTGAGCCCCGAATCGGCGCCGATTAAGCGGATTATCCAGGAAGCGCGCGACCGTCATATGCTTATTGACGCCACATATGGAAGACGTACGCGAGCGGTAATTATTACGGACAGCGACCACGTTATTCTATCAGCAGTACAGCCGGAGACGGTAGCACACCGTCTTTCCACTAAGGATGACGATAACGACGAATAGTACGGGGAGTCTTATGAATAAGGGATTGTTAATTGTATTGTCCGGTCCATCCGGCGTAGGTAAAGGGACGGTTTGCTCCGTTCTGCGGAAAAAGATGCCTAATCTCGTATACTCTGTTTCGGCGACAACTCGTTTGCCGCGGCAAGGGGAAATTGATGGCGTAAACTATTTTTTTAAGACCCGAGAGCAGTTTCAGGAAATGATGGCTCGTGATGCCTTGCTGGAGCATGCGGAGTATGTCGGCAATTGCTACGGCACGCCGCGCGATTTCGTTGAACGGACACTGGCAGGCGGTCAGGACGTCATTTTGGAAATTGAAGTTCAAGGCGCATTGAAGGTTAAGGAGAAGTTTCCGGAAGGTGTGTTTATTTTCCTCGTGCCGCCATCTTTGGATGAGCTGAAGCAGCGCATTACAGGGCGTGGCACGGAGACGCAGGACACGATTAATCACCGGATGACGGTGGCGGAAGAAGAGATGAATCTGCTCAGCCATTATGATTATGCGGTCGTGAACGATGAGATTGAGGCGGCTTGTTACCGGATTGAGAGCATCCTTACCGCCGAGCATTGCAAGGCAAGCAAATATTTAGCGGAGCTGGGCGAGCTGCCAGCTGCAATCGAGAAAGCCTAAGCGAGGAGATGGAACATGTTATACCCTTCTATTGATGAAATGGTTAAGAAAGTCGACAGCAAATACTCGCTAGTCGTTGCAGCATCCAGACGCGCGCGCATGCTGCGCAATGGGGAAAAATCCGAGCTTAAATCGCCAAGATCGGCGAAATTTGTCGGTGTAGCGCTTGAAGAGATTTACGGCGATATCGTTGTCGTAGAATCGAAAGAACCGATCGAAGACTAGGCTGCTGGCCCTTTAGTCAGCTTATATGGCATTCAGGAGAGCAACCGTCATTTATGGCGGTTGTTTTTTGTTTTGGAAACTAGGGTATGCATGCAAACCAAATTTGGGCCATTACTCCTTACTCAGCGCTTATTTGAATCCAATCTTATCTGATGGTTCAAGGCTTAAGGTAGCTCAGCAAGCGAGTGTTGCAGGGACCATACAGCTCGGGATACGCGACCTCCATTTTTTTAGGACTGAGCTTCCGCTATTCTGGCTTTTTAGCCGATTTGAGGCCGTAAGCGGACAGGAATGCGGTTATAGCCTTCGTCATCCTATCAAAATACCGTTTGGCAGCGCATTAGCGTCTTCTGAGTCCGCGGCCACTGCCATAACGAGTGATTCGGTTGAATTAGCGGCCGCTGTGTCCGCCAAAAGTCCATGCACAAGGCTGCCTCTCCAGACGCAGCTCCTATTCATGTTTGAAGCTGAATTCAATCAGGATCTGCATTTGGTTTATTTGCGTTTGCATACACGCCATAAAGGGAGTAATGGACCATCCTTCGTGCAGGATGGTCTTTTTTCTATGTGAGGGTATTGGTGGGTCTACAAGGTGGGATTAAACATGTTATTTTTACTTTGCGTATTTTCAAGTCCGAAATCTTTGTTTTTGTTTGAAATATGTATATTCAAAGACAAACAAATATGATAGTATAAAAACAAGCAAAAACAAATATGATTTCGGAGGTTTGCAAAATGGTACAATCTTTATGGAATGCCTCTCTTGCAGCAGAAGTTGAAGCAGGTTTGGGTGAACTTGTATACCGTTCTAATATTATTGGCGCTGATCGCCGTGTATGTAACTGGGGAGGCGGCAACACTTCCTCCAAAACAATCGTAAAGGACTTCCGCGGCCGTGATGTGGAAGTAATGTTCGTTAAAGGCAGCGGCTCCGACCTTGCGTCCATGAAAGCAGGCAATTTTACTGGCCTTCGCATGGAAGACATTCGTCCATTGTTCGAACGCTCGGAAATGTCTGATGAGGATATGGTAGCGTATCTTGTTAACTGTATGATCGATTCCAAGCATCCGCGCGCTTCTATTGAAACGCTGCTGCATGCGTTCCTGCCGTTCAAGCATGTCGATCACACGCATCCGGATGCGATTATTAGCCTGTGCTGCGCAGACAACGGCAAAGCGGTTGCGAAAGAAATTTTCGGCGACCGTTTCGTCTGGGTTCCTTACGTGCGTCCGGGCTTTACCCTTTCCAAAATGATCGCGGAGGGCGTGCTTGCCAATCCGAAAGCTGAGCTTGTGCTTATGGAGAAGCACGGTCTGGTTACTTGGGGCGAGACTTCAGAGGAGTGCTACGCAAAAACAATTCAAATCATCAGCGAGGCAGAGGCTTACATTGAAGCTCGCGTTGATGAAGCGAAGCTGTTTGGCGGCGTAAAGCATGAGGCGCTTGCGGCTGATGTTCGCAGAAGCATTGCGGCACAAGTAATGCCGACGATTCGCGGTGCAGTAAGCGACGAGAAGAAAATGATTTTGACATTCGATGACGAAGCCGATGTGCTGCAATTTGTAGGCGGACAGAGCTCCGGAGTCGTTTCCCAAGTAGGCGCTGCTTGCCCGGATCACCTCGTTCATACGAAGGTTGTTCCACTGTATGTGGATTGGACACCGAACGTGGACGATGTAGAAGGCCTTAAAGCGAAGCTGAAAGAAAGCATTGCTGCCTATAAAGAGCAATACAAAGCGTATTTTGAACGCAACAAGCATGAAGGCGATGTTATGTTCGAAGCGGCTCCACGCGTTATTTTAATACCAGGCGTAGGCATGATCAATACGGGCAAAAGCTGGGCTAACTCCAAAGTCAGCGGCGCGCTTTACCACCGTGCGATTGCGGTTATTAGAGGAGCGACAGCTCTGGGCGAGTTCGTCTCGCTTAGCGAAAATGAGTCCTACAACGTTGAATATTGGCCGCTTGAGCTGTACAAATTGTCGCTTGCTCCAGCTGAAACCGAATTTTCCCGTAAAGTGGCGTTCATTACCGGCGGTGCTGGCGGAATCGGCAGCGAAACAGCTCGCCGCCTCGTTTCTGAAGGCGCGCATGTGGTGCTAGCAGACTTGAATCTTGAAGGAGCTGAGAAAGTAGCGGCGGAAATTAATGAGAAGTATGGCGAAAACCGGGCGATTGCCGTTAAAATGGATGTAACGAGCGAAGAGCAGGTTGCTGCTGCTTACGCCGATACGGCGCTTGCTTATGGCGGCGTTGATATTATTGTCAACAATGCAGGCCTTGCTACATCGAGCCCATTTGACGAAACTTCGCTCAAGGAATGGAACCTGAACATGAACGTGCTGGGCACAGGCTATTTCCTTGTCGCTCGTGAAGCGTTCAAGCAAATGAAAACACAGGGCATCGGCGGCAACATGGTATTTATCGGCTCGAAAAACTCGGTATATGCAGGTAAAAATGCATCGGCTTACAGCTCCGCTAAAGCGCTAGAAGCTCATTTGGCCCGCTGTATTGCAGCTGAGGGCGGCGAATTCGGCATTCGTGTCAACACGGTGCTGCCGGATGCTATTTTGCAAGGCTCGGCGATTTGGAACGGGAGCTGGCGCAATGAGCGCGCAGCAGCTTACGGTATTGAGCCGGATCAGCTGGAAGAGTATTACCGCAAGCGTACGACGCTGCTGGTTAATATTTATCCGCGTGATATTGCCGAAGGCATTGCTTTCTTTGCTTCATCGAAATCGGAGAAGACGACTGGCTGCATGCTGACGATTGACGGCGGCGTACCAGCAGCGTTTACCCGCTAATTTTATTAGGAGAGATGCGGATATGTATAAAGCTCAGGGAGAAAAGCATTGGTTTATACCGGACGGTTACATTCCAGAGACGAGCTCCGGCTCGCTGCCCAGCCATGAGTCCATTTGTGTGCTGAATACATCGTCGGAAGAAGCGCTGCTGCGGATTACGATCTTTTTCGAAGACCGCGACCCCATGACCGATATTCTTGTGGTGATTCCTGCCAGACGTACGAAGCATGTCCGCACCAGCTCCTTAGGCAAAAACGGGACGCCGATTCCAATCGGCGTTCCATATGCCATCGAGCTGCAAAGCGACATTCCGGTCATTGTACAATACAGCAGGCTGGATTCTACGCAAGCGGAAAATGCATTAATGTCAACGATGGGCTATCCTATTAAATAAAATCATATTTTATAATGGAAAGGGTGTTTGAACATGTCCGATCGCGCGTATCAGCTATTGGAAGAACAGCAGAAGGCCAGAGGTATTAATTTGGATGCCGTCAAAGAGCAATTGAAAACGCTTAAAATTGAAACGCCTTCATGGGGCTATGGCGATTCAGGTACGCGCTTCAAGGTATATCAGAAGGAAGGCGTTCCACGCACGCCATTTGAGAAAATCGAAGATGCAGCGCAGGTTCACCGTTATTCAGGCCTAGCGCCATCGGTTGCGATTCATATTCCTTGGGACAAAGTGGACGATTACGGCAAGCTGAGAAGCCATGCGGAAAATCTTGGCCTCAAGATTGGTGCGGTTAATCCGAATTTATTCCAAGAAGATGAATACATGCTCGGAAGCGTGACGAATGCGAATGAAAAAATTCGCCGCAAAGCGACGGATCATTTGCTGGAATGTGTGCAGATTGCGAAAGAAACAGGCTCGCGCGATATTAGCCTATGGTTCGCAGATGGCACGAACTATCCGGGGCAAGGCGATATTCGCAAGCGTAAAGCATGGATGCAGGAATCGCTTTCCGAAATGTACCGTGCGCTTGATCCTCATATGCGGATGCTGATTGAATATAAATGCTTTGAGCCGGCTTTCTATCATACCGATCTGGCAGATTGGGGCATGTCGTATAATTTGGCGATGAAGCTTGGACCGCAGGCAGAAGTGCTTGTTGATACGGGGCATCATCTGCAAGGCGCGAACATTGAACATATCGTCGCTTACCTGATTGACGAGAAGCGTCTGGGCGGCTTCCACTTTAACAGCCGTAAATATGCCGATGATGATCTCATCGTAGGAACGACGAATCCTTATGAGCTGTTCCTGATTTTCTATCAAATTTTGCTAGCTAGCAAAGATAATGATGAAGCGATTCGCAACAACGTCAGCAATATTGCTTATATGATTGACCAATCGCACAGCATTGAACAGAAAATTCCAGCGATGCTGCGTTCGGTACTGAACGTACAGACTCAATTCGCGAAAGCATTGCTGATCAATCATGATGAAGTAACAGATGCGCAAAACAGAGATGATGTGCTTGGCGCTGAAGATGCTGTTCGTAAAGCGTTTGAATTCGACGTAACGCCGCTCCTGCATGCCGTTCGTCAGGAGCAAGGCTTGCCGCTTGATCCAATGCGAGCGTATTTGGACAGCAGCTATGGCAAGGATATTCTAGCGAGAGGCAAGGGCGGTGCCAGCTGGTGACCATTCTTGCTTACGATTTAGGGGCGAGCAGCGGAAGAGCGCTGCTTGGCCGCCTCGTTAACAACAAAATCGAAGTGGAAGAAATACATCGGTTCTCGAACGATCCGGTACAAGTGGGAGAGCGTCTGCATTGGGACGTTCTTCGCTTGTATTATGAGATCAAACAAGGCTTGGTTAAAGCCAAGCAGTTGAAGGTAGAGCCGCAAAGCATCGGCATTGATACGTGGGCTGTAGATTTTGGCCTTATTGGAAGCAGCGGCGAACTGCTCGGAAATCCTTATCATTACCGCGACCGTCATACGGATGGCATGATGGAGAAGGTTTTTACGGCGATTCCGCAGACGGATATTTTCGAGCGGACGGGCATTCAGTTTTTAAGCTTTAATACGATATATCAGCTCGCTGCAATGCAGCAAAATGGATCGCCGCTGCTGCGTGAAGCCCAGCATTTTCTAATGATTCCAGATTTGCTGCGGTATTATTTGACGGGCGATATGCTTAATGAGTTTTCCAATGCGACAACGACCCAGCTGTTTAATCCGCTAACCGGAGATTGGGACGGCGAACTGATTGAACGTCTTGGATTGAATCGCAGCATGTTTGGCCAGGTCGTTCAACCAGGAGCAGACGCTGGCCGTATTCGTCCTTCCGTAAGCGCCGAGCTTGGCGTTGGCAATATTCCGGTTATCGCCGTTGCCGAGCATGATACAGGATCTGCAGTTGCAGCGGTGCCAGCGCTTCAGAGGCCATTCGCGTATTTGAGCTGCGGAACCTGGTCGCTGATGGGGACAGAAGTAGAGCGTCCAGTCATTAACGAGACAGCCTACCGCCTGAACTTTACGAATGAAGGTGGCGTAGACGGTACGTTCCGCCTGCTCAAAAACATTATGGGCCTCTGGATCGTGCAGGAACTGAAGCGCGAATGGGATCAAGCGGGGAACGTCCAATCCTTTGCAGAGCTTGTCAAGCTGGCGGGAGAAGCGAAGCCTTTCACTGCTTTCATCGATCCCGACGCTGCGGTATTTTTGCCGCCAGGCGGCATGGAAGCGCGCATTCGCGCCTATTGCGAGTTGACGGGGCAGCAGCTTGATCGCAATCCGGGCGCAATTGTGCGTTGTGTATTGGAGAGCCTCGCGTTAAAATATCGTTATGTGCTGGAATTAACCGAGCAGCTTTCCGAGCAGCAGTTTAACGGTCTGCATATGGTTGGCGGCGGCATTCAGAATAAGCTGCTATGCCAGTGGACGGCTAATGCCATCGGCAAGCCGGTATGGGCAGGTCCGGTTGAAGGCAGCGCAATCGGCAATATGATTGTGCAATGGATTGCCCGCGGCGAGCTGGCCGATATATGGGAAGCGCGCAAAGTGATTCGGGATTCCTTCGAGGTAGAGCATTACGAGCCGACGGAGCAGCAAGCATGGCAGGAAGCTTACGGCCGGTTTACACAGGTGACGGGGCTGTAGTTTTGTGAAAGAAAGGAGGGCGGCTTATGCTGGTTGCGGAGCGTTATGAAAAAATCGTACAGCTGGTGAATGACAGAGGCAGTATAAGAGTGTCCGAGCTCAGCGAGCTATGCGGCGTAACGGAGGAAACGATACGGCGCGATTTGGATCGCTTGGAGCAGGCAGGCAAGCTGCGGCGTTCGCACGGCGGCGCGGTGAACGTGAAGGATCAGCAGCCGGAGACGCCCTTTACCGAACGGGAAATTACCCATGCGGAGGAGAAACGGCAAATTGCACAGGAAGCGATTAAGCTTATTAAGCCGAAGGACCGAATCGTACTCGATGCCAGTACAACGGCTTGGTACATGGCCTCGCATTTGCCCGATATACCGCTAACGGTATTGACCAATTCCATTAAGGTCGCGCTGGAGCTGAGCACGAAGGAGAAGATTGAGGTTATCTCCACCGGCGGGCTGCTCGCTTCACGCTCGCTGTCCTACGTTGGTCCGCTTGCGGAACGCTCGCTTGATGCGTATTACGTCGATAAACTGTTTTTATCGTGCAAGGGCGTGCATTTGGAGCGGGGGATCAGCGAATCGAGCGAGCTGCAGGCGCGCATTAAGCTGAAAATGATCGGCATTGCCGATCAGGTCGTATTGCTGGCTGATTCCAGCAAGTTCGGCGTACAAGCTTTTACGCAGGTAGCAGAGCTGAGTGATGTCCATTCTATTATTACAGACAAACGGATTGGTGCGGATACCGTTGCCGAGCTGAAAGCAAGGTCAATGGATTTGACGATTGTGTAAGGCGGCGTTCTAGCAAGCGGGATTTGTCAAAAGGTAATGGAAAGTGTTGGGAGTATGCAGGTTCTTTCCAGACGTTTTGCAGTCCCGCCTGCTTTGTCCAACTTGTCTGACAACCTGATATTATACATTTGTTATTCATCAGAGCAAAAGAGGTGCTAAAGGTGAAAGTATCCTTATTTATAACATGTTTAAGTGACGCGATGTATCCCAGAGTCGGCGAAGCGATGGTTCGGCTGCTTGCGAAATACGGCGTACGGCTTGATTTTCCAACGGTGCAAACCTGCTGCGGCCAGCCAGCCTTCAACAGCGGCTATTGGAAGGAAGCGCGGGAATCAGCGAAGACGATTTTGGATGCTTTTGAGGACAGCGATTTTGTCATTTCGCCTTCGGGCTCCTGCACAGGGATGATTCATCATTATCCGAAGCTGTTTGAAAATGACCCCATTATGCTTGCGCGAGCGAATAAGCTTCAGCAGAAGTCTTATGAATTCACCCAGTTTCTCGTTCAGGTGCTAGGGGTGAAGGATGTAGGCGCGGTGTACCCGCACAAGGTGACCTATCATCCATCGTGCCACGGGAGCCGATTGCTTGGCATCAAGGAAGAGCCGATGGAGCTGATGCGGCATGTCAAAGGGATGGAGCTTGTACCGCTGCCGTTCGCAGAGGACTGCTGCGGGTTCGGTGGAACGTTCGCCGTCAAGATGGCGGACATATCGGGCGCAATGGTGACTGAGAAGGCGGACCATGTGCTGGAGACGGAAGCAGAGGTGCTCGTCGGTCTTGATCTCGCCTGCCTGATGAATATCGCGGGAAATTTGCGCTACCGCAATGAACCCGTGAAAGTGATGCATTTGGCTGAGCTATTGTATGAAGGGGTGAAGCAGGCATGAGTGCACCAGCAGGAACGAAAGTGCCGCCTACGGTTAAAGGCCGGGCAGATCTGGCGTTAAATGACGAGTTTTTGCGCAAGGCCGTTAAATTTACGACAGAGCGTCTGCGCAACGGCAAGCATGCGGCTACAGCCGAGCATGGCAACTGGGAAGATTGGCGCGAGCGCGGACGGCAAATTCGTCTGCATACGATCGCCCATCTGGACTATTATTTGAACTTGTTCGCTGACAATGCGCGGGCGAATGGCGTTCATGTGCATTTTGCTTCGACAGCGGCCGAGGCGGTGAAAGTATCTCTGGCGATCGCCAAGCAAGTAAAGGCCAAATCAGTCGTAAAATCCAAGTCGATGGTAACGGAAGAGCTGCATCTCAATCATGCGCTGGAAGAGCTCGGAATCGAAGCGATCGAAACCGATTTGGGCGAGTATATTATTCAGCTTGCTGGCGAGACGCCTTCGCATATTATTATTCCAGCCATTCACAAAAACCGCTTTCAGATCGCGGAGCTGCTGTCTAAGGAAGCGGGCGAGACGCTTGAAGCGGATACGACGATATTGGCGGGCTTCGTCCGCAAAAAACTGCGGGAGAAGTTTCTTGAAGCCGACATCGGCATGACGGGCTGTAATTTTGCAATTGCGGAAACCGGGTCGATGGTATTGTTTGAAAATGAAGGCAATGCGCGTATGGTGACGACGGTGCCGAAAACACAAATTACGCTGATGGGCATGGAACGGATTATTCCTTCCTGGTCGGATCTTGAAGTGATGGCGACGCTGCTGCCGCGTTCAGCGACCGGGCAGAAGCTGACGATGTATATGTCCGGCATTACTGGACCTCGCCGTGATGTGGATGCTGATGGGCCTGATGAAATGCACATTATTATTGTAGATAATGGGCGTTCCAACCAGCTTGGCGACCCTGAGTTTCAGGAGCTGCTCAATTGCATTCGCTGCGGCGCCTGCCTCAATGCTTGTCCGGTATACCGCCACATCGGCGGTCATGCCTATGGCGGGACGTACAGCGGACCTATTGGCGCGGTGCTCACGCCCGCGCTCCAAAAAAATGTCGGCGACTGGGACGATATCGCCAACGCCTCCAGCCTATGCGGCGCCTGCTATGAAGCATGCCCGGTCAAAATTCCGCTGCATGAAATGCTCATTTATTTGCGCAGACGCAAGCAAGAGGGCGGACATCGCGATTTGGCAGAAGCGGGCGGCATGAAAGGATTTTCGGCCATTATGGGCAATTCGGGCCGCTTCAAGGGCGTAGTCAAGCTGGGCAAGCTGGGACAGCGGCTCGTTGCACGCAATGGTGAAATTCGGCTTAAGCTGGGGCCGCTGAAGGGCTGGAACAGCTATCGCGTCACGCCAAGCCTGCCGAAGCAGTCGTTCCGCGATAAATGGGGCACGCTCGAGGAGGAGCTTCGCCATGGTCTGAATGAGCTGAGTCCAGATGCACGCAGCCGGATGGAGCAGCTCGTTCGCAACAGAGAGCAAAATGGAGGAGGGCATGGGCATGGCTGAACAGACGCATGAGCAATGGCTGGAAGAGCTTGCAGCAGATTCCCGCCGCAAGCAGGATGCTTTTATGAATGATATCGCAAATAAGCTGCGACGTCCGCGTGTACTAGAGAAGCCGGTGCACCCGTTCCGCGGTGCCCCGGACTTCTGGCAGGAATATGAATGGACGCTGGAAGAGCGGATTGAACGGTTTACAGCGAATTTTCATAGCAATGGCGGTCATGTCAGCCATTTTTCTACAATGGACGAGGCCAAGCAATTCATTAAGGATAAGGCGACGGAGCTTGGTGCGCGGTATATCATTAGGCAAAACCAGCCGGAGCTTGCCGGAATGAAGCTGGAGGAAGCACTTCCTAACGTAAGCCTAAGCGTATGGAATAGCGATGAAAATGAAAACTGGAAAGCGCGCGCGGCAGAAGCGGATTTTGGGGTTGTTGTGGCTGATTATGCGGCTGCCTATACGTCATCTATTGCGGTTTTGTCCGGAAAAGACAAGGGGCGTTCAGTAAGCCTGCTCCCAACCGTCCTAATCGTCATTATTCCGCTTGAGCGGTTGAAGACGAAGCTTGGAGAGATTTTAATTCCTCTGGATGAAGCGGGCCGCGAAAGCTTGCCGGCAGGCATTCATTTTATTTCGGGGCCAAGCCGCTCGTCCGATATTGAAAACGACCTGACAATTGGTGTTCATGGTCCCGGCGTCGTTTATGCGCTGCTGGTCGGATAGGTTTTAGATTTATTTTTTAAGCGGATTTAGGAAAAGGAGGCGGCTGGCTTGCAAGTAACGAAGCTGACAAAGCGGAACCATTACGAGGAAATAACGGTGCAAATTAAGCGTTTGATCGTAGATGGGGAGCTTAAGGTCGGAGACAAGCTGCCTTCCACTAAGGAGATGTCCGAGCGCTTTGGGGTAGGGCGGTCTACGACCAGAGAGGCGCTCAGTGCGCTTAAAGCGATGGGCCTTATTGACATTCGCCAAGGCGGCGGCTGTACAGTCATAAGCACGCTGCCCGCGGAGTTTGAGCTGCCCGAGCTCCAATCGCTGCGTATGAACCGCCAAACCTTATTGGAGCTGCTGGAGGCGCGCCAATCGTTCGAGGTATCGAATGCTGCTATCGCTTCTTCGAAACGGACGGCGGACGATCTGGCCGTGCTGAAGGAGCTTGTCGTCCAAATGAAGGCAGCTGCGGGCAATGATCTGGAAGGGGAACGCACCGACCTGCTATTCCATTTGACGCTTGTTAAGGCGACGCATAATACGATTTTGGTACAGCTTTTCGAGACGGTCATGAACCAGGTGGAAACCGCCATTCGCGAAATTCGCAGGGTGGAGCTGTATGCGAACCGCTCGGTTGCGGAGCAGCTTTACGAGGAGCATTTGGCCATTTATAAGGCGGTTGAAGCGCAGGACGCCGAGGCGGCGTCGCTGTCGATGCGGCAGCATCTGCATCACGTCGAAAGCATTTTGATGAAATATGTTTGAGCAGCAGCGGCAGTTCTGACGAGACAATCGTTCAGGGCTGCCGCTTTGCCATTTAAAGCAGCTTTTCCATATGCACACACGCCACATGCTCCCCGGATGAACGGAATTTTAATGAGATATTGAAAGGCTTATAGCCAAGCTTTTTGTAAAAAAGCTTGCCTCTCGTATTCGTGTTATGGCATAGGAGATGCAGCTTCTTTATGTTTAATTTTTCCTTGGCGAGCATTTCTATCGTTTCGATCAAAAATCCCGCCGCTCCCTTGCCTCGATAATCAGGGGAGACAATGACATTTCCCAGCCAGCAGTCGTTGCTGTCATCCTTGTAAAAGTTGGCGTAGCAGACAACACTCTCACCATGTGTAATGACGGTTGGCTCCAGCCGGTTAGGAAGATTTTTCAAAATTTGCTCAGGTGTTAAAGGGTAGGCGGCCGACGGAAACATATAAGGTGAAACGGCTCTCGCCTTCCTTTGGCGGCGCGGCACGTTTCATTCCGAGAAATATAGAGAAGGTATCGCGTAATGCTATACTTTCCTATATTTTAAAATAATTCATCTTCGTTTTGTGGAAAGATAAATTTCCCCATTTCAAAAAATATTTTTACATATGTTTTAATTATTATGTATTCCCTTTTAAAGGGCTAGATGAAGATGGCAACTATCCATATGGACAAGAGAGATAGGGATTGAGCCACATAGCCATCAAGCTAAGAAATTAATACACCCCCAAAACGAAAAAAGCTATTTTTCTTAAATAAAGGATAGCTTTTTTCGTTTTGGGGTAGTCGAAGATTTTAGCTTGATGGGCATGTGGCGGTACTCCTATCTGAATGGATGGGGGTAGTCCCCATCACATTAGAAGATTGGCTAACGTTCCTTGAGACTCCGACATGCAAAAAGGAATACCATTCTATTTGTATCAAGCCCGGTAAAGACGGCGAATCTTCGGTCCAGAAGCTGCGGAGGGGATTTACGGATTGTAACGGTGAAGAGGGGATGTCTTGGAAGTAGGTTCTTCTACTTTTAAGTCATCCCCTCTTTTTTTATTCCTGGTTTTTCTTGCGGTGGTAGTGCTGATTTACTTTGACGCGATTCCCGCACTTGTCCATGCTGCACCAGCGGCGCTGCTGATTGCGGCTGCTATCGTAGAAGAACAGGATGCAGGCATGATTCTCACACTTCTTGAGATTAGCCAGTTTGAATGTCGTGAAGAAGAGGCAGGCCTCTTCCAGGAACAAGGCGGGCAGCTGCGTGATCTCGTAGTTTCTGACAGTGGTGAATGGACGTTCCTGATCGCCTGCCTCGATTTGATAATAACTGCGGTAACGCGCCAACTCTTGATTGAGAAAAGTGACGATCGAGGCCGGAATGGATTGTTCCTGAATGATTTGGGTAAATGCCTGTTCAATCCGGCTGCGAATGATCAGGATCTTTTGAATGATGGTGTCCTGCTCGTCAGGGGTAAGCTCCTCTCGATCACTTATCACCCATTTCCGTCTGTCGGCCTGCTCCAGCCAGCTCATCAGATGACCCCAAGACTCGATGAGCTCTGTCCGGATTCCTTTGACATTCTTGCGGGTGTTCACAAAATCAGTTGTAAAGTGATTGCCTACAAAAACAAATGCGGGCTTATCTATGGTTGATCCAACTCCTTCTCTGTGCTCCTGTTTTAATTCTAACCGCTAAATTAGCTATTTACAAGTTATATAATATTGTGTATTGTAATGCCTGTAAGATATTTTTGGTGGTTAGGGGATATGGAAAATGAGATTGGGACACATTGGTTTGAATGTATCGGAAATAGAAAGATCGGTTCGATTCTATACGGAGGTATTGGGCTTTACACTGCGGAATCTATCGGAGGAACCCGGAAGAAAATTCGCACTGCTTGGCGATGATCAGAAGAATCTGGTCACCTTATGGCAGCAAAGTGAAGGAAGCTTCTCCCCACGGCTGCCGGGTCTGCATCATCTGGCCTTTGAAGTGGATTCGGTTGATTCCATTAAAGGATATGAGGAAAAATTGAGAGCGAACGGAGTTCCCTTCATCTATGATGGGATGGTTGCTCATACGGAGGGCGGAGACTCCGGCGGGATCTTCTTCGAAGATCCGGACGGGATCCGGTTGGAGATTTATGCGCTGCTGGGTGTGGGCTGCCACGCGCACACGGCGACGGAAGGGAAAGCTTGTGGTTTCTTCTGATGCACTATCATCCGGGCGAAATTCAGGTTCAGGAACGGGCGGGTGTAAGGGACATCGCAGCACGCAAAAATAACATTTACAGTGAGATTCCGCTAGCGGCGAAGACGTTCCTCGAAAGCCAGCCTTTTCTGATACTTGGCGCAGCAGATGACGATGGGGCAGTTTGGGCTTCCGTATGGTTCGGAACCCCCGGATTCATCAAGGTAGAAGACTCTCAGCATGCCATTATTAACGGTCTTCCTGATTCCCAGGACCCCATCTCACTCTGCCTGTACCCCTCCAATCCGATCGCAGCCATTGCAGTCGACTTCGCCACCCGGCGCCGCATGCGCTTGAATGGCCGAATTGGGGAGATCCAACCGAACGGGTTTCAAGTTAGGGCAGAGCAAGTCTACTCCAACTGTCCGAAGTACATCCAAGCGCGTGAATGGACCCTAAGAGAAGGACCGAGCGTTGAACCGGTAGCTCAGGCACTGGAGACGCTCTCTGAAGAAGTGGTGACCCTGGTGAATAAAGCGGATACCTTCTTCATTGCAACTCAACATCTTCAGTATGGTACGGATGTATCCCACCGCGGGGGTATGCCGGGATTCGTAAGAGCCGAGGATGACCGGACGTTGGTGTTTCCGGATTACAGCGGCAATGCGATGTTTAATACGCTTGGGAATGCAGTCTGTTACCCGCAGGCAGGGCTGTTATTCATGGATTTTGACTCGGGCAGCCTTATTCAATTGACGGGAACGGTCGAGATTCTATGGGATGTGACTCCATTCGCCCACTGGTTCCAGGATGCCCAGCGGATCATCCGATTTCATCTGGAACGGGGAATTATTACGAGTCATGCGATGTCTCTAAGCTGGAGAACCGTACAGTACTCCCCTGCTAATCCGAGCGTAGTTGTGGAGTCCTAGTTGATCGGCATGAACTTTCACACCCCAATTCTGCAGCGTCGCCTTACCTTCCACGCTTAACACATAATCTTTTCCTTGTTCCTCTAAATAGTTCATATCAAGTAACCGATCCGTTAGGTCTACACCAATCCTACCAGCCAAGTGATCATAGCAAGTCCGAGCATGACGCAAAGTTTTAAGTTCATCGGATTCGCGGAGTGAACTTACGGATTTGGGTGGTGAAATAGCCAGAAGGGATTCGAGGGCATGTGCTACCTCAGGGCTGACAAGCCGAAAGTACTTATGCCGACCGTAAGAATCATGAATCAGCAGGCCTCCTTCTACCATTTTGGATAGATGTGAAGAGGCAGTCTGTGGAGAAATTCGGGCAGCATGCGCTAAATCAGAAGCGGGGATAGCCTTTCATCCAAACAAAGCAATTAGCATCGCAAGACGTGACGGATCACCAATTAGATTAGCTGCCTGTACGATATTCGGCCTCAATTTTGTACTCATGTCAGTCATCTCCTTACATGTATGGTTCGATGACCACCGAAGTATTCTCATGCTACCATAACCTTACAAAATGTAGAAAGAGGAGAATATCATGAACCGTTATGTATTTGGACTGCTAGTTGTGCTTGCCACCTCGCTCATGGGCACTTCATTTGCGGTTGGAAAGATCGGTTTATCCTATATCTCGCCCTTGCTGCTTGTGGGGATCCGATTTACGTTTGCGGGATTGATCATGGCCTTATTTGTCAGGATGAAACGGCTGCCTATATCCTATCAGGATGGATCTAAATTGTTCGTAATAGGACTATTTCAGACGACGGGAGTTATGGGATGTATCTTCCTGAGCATGCGTACCCTTCCGTCGGGGGAGACCTCTATACTGACCTTTGTTAATCCGCTCCTGGTCGTAATTTTGGGGACATGGTTCCTCGGCTTGAAATACCGAATATCCCAGTGGCTTGGGGTATGTATAGGATTTGCAGGGGTATTCTTATCCCTAGGATCCCATTTGCAATTAACAACGGGTACCTGGTTGGGGCTGGGAGCTGCGCTTTCGTGGGCTGTAGCCACTATTTTGGTGAAAAAATGGGGGACGCAATTCAATACATGGGTGATGTCGGCTTATCAAATGTTATTCGGCGGTCTCCTTCTGTTATTGCTGAGTGCCGTTATGGAAACGCCGCAGCTTACGATCAATCTAACTTCTGTGTCGGTTGTATTGTACTTGGCCATTATGGGTTCCATTGTGCAATTTGCAGCATGGTATTACTTGCTAAGTCATGGCGATCCTGGGAAAACAAGCGCCTATCTGTTCTTAGCCCCGTTCTTTGGTGTACTCTCGGGGTTCATCATCCATAACGAGACTATACATACGTATGTTTATTTAGGGGGATTTTGCATTGGCATCGGAATATTTCTTGTGAACTGGACTGCATTCGGCAAAAAGCATTCGCATGAATAGGAAGGATAAAGCGAGTTGAATAACCAGAGAGCAGACTTCGTGGCAGCTGCTCCTGTTCGAAGAAAATTAAGTTGTAGATTGAATATAAAGTGAGACAATCATGGTTAAAACCGGCATGCAGCCTATTCTTAGTCCCGCCGCTCACGTTATAGTATAATTTTTCCATTCCGAAGAGGGGAGGTATTTGAATGACTGAACAAACAATAGCAAGCAGATTAGAAGTGTTAGGAATCGTTTTACCAAGTGCAAGCGAACCAGCGGCTAAGTATGCAAACTTCGTAAAAGTAAACGGGTTATTGTTCGTATCAGGTAAAGGGCCCACTGGAAACCCGAAAGGTAAGTTAGGTCAGGACTATACTACAGAAGAAGGTTATCAGTTTGCACGACAAACTGGGATTGAAATTTTAGCTGTACTGAAATCAGCTTTAAACTCGCTGGAGCATGTGAAAAGGGTGGTTAAAATTCAGGGTTTTGTTAATGCCGACGCTAAGTTTGAAGAACATCATAAAGTGTTAAATGGTTGTACTGATCTTATGCTGGACGTGTTCGGAGATAAGGGCATTCATGCACGTTCAGTGTTTGGAGCTGTTTCCGTTAGAGACAATCTTCCAATCATAATTGACTCAATATTTGAAGTTGATGAATAGAAAGGTGTTTTAAGACGGGAGTTCAATAAACCGCCTGTTCAGTTAAGGCGGTTTTCTTATGGTAAAATATCAATATTAGAATTTAACAAAGCCATGAAAATAGAAGAATTCCTCACTTGATTCCAACATGAAAATCCTCCACTTGATGGGCATGTGGCCGTGCCCCATGCCTATCAAGTGGAGGAAAATACTACCTCCCCGAAACAAAAAACGTTATTCTTTCAGTAGACCAACTAATGAAAGGATAGCATTTATGATACATCTTGGTATTTCAGATGATCTTCATTTGTTTTCACAGGAACTGGAACGACATTTATCTCCTCTTGCACTCACCCAACTAGTCAAAGAAGCAGGATTCGTCACACGAACCAGTAAATATCGTGCATAAGATTTAGTCGCCTTGTGTGTATGGGTAAGTCAACGAATAGCTACGACTTCTCTCAATCAGCTTTGCAGTACGTTAGAAGCAACAACAGGGATTCTCATGAGTCCCGAAGGACTGAATCAGCGTTTTAACGCAGCTGCTGTGCGTTTACTGCAGCGGATCGTTTCGCTTTTACTCAAGCAAACACGCTATACGTCCGGAACGATACCAAGCGAGTATTCTGGCTATTTTTCCCGCATTCGAATTCTCGATTCTACGACCTTTCAGCTCCCGGACAGCTTCGCTGCGTCTTATAAGGGTACAGGCGGATGTAGTCATACCGCTGGTGTTAAAATCCAACTGGAATATGATCTGCAGAGTGGGCAGTTCATTCATCTGCATACGAGTCACGGAAAGGAAAATGACAAAACCTACGGTTCCGCATGTTTACAGGACATTCAACAGAAGGATGTATTCATTCGGGACTTAGGATATTTCTGCTTAGAAGATTTACATACCATCCATGAGAAAGAGGCCTATTACATATCACGCTTAAAACTCAACACACGGGTATATCAAAAGAACGAGAATCCAGAGTATTTTCGGGACGGCACGCTCAAGAAGAAATCGGAATACCTCCCCTTGTCGATGGAAGACATCATGGAAGGTCTACAAGCAGGGGAAACGTTAGAAATTCCTGTCTACATCGGCATGTATGAAAAATTACCTGCGCGGCTTGTCGTCTATCGCTTAACGGAAACCCAGATCAAAAAAAGAGACAAAGACCAGGAAATTCGGGAGAAAAAGAAAGGGATTACGTACTCCGAACGCAGCAAGAAACTCAGTGCGTTGAACTTTTATATAACAAATATTCCAATGGAATGGGTACCTGAGATACACCTGCATGACCTGTATTCCTTACGCTGGCAAATTGAGATTCTCTTTAAAACATGGAAATCATTCTTCCAGATCCACCACTGTAAAGAGATCAAACTTGAACGCTTGCAATGTCATCTTTATGGTCAGTTGATCGGTATCTTGCTTTGTTCCTCAACGATGTTTCAGATGCGGCAACTTCTATGGCGGAAGAAAAGAGAGCTCAGTGAATACAAAGCCTTTTATATGATCAAGGATTACATGCCATCCTGCATCAAGCCATACAAAAGAATGCCCAAGCCATATCGAAAATCCTGTCTCGTCTGTTTCTTCTGTTAGAAAAAAACGGGCGAAAGTCCCACCGCTATGAGAAAAAAACAGTCTTTGATATCTTAGGTGTTGTTTACGAGTATGCCACGTCTACCAAGAAGGTTGCATAGTTAACGTTTTAAAAACAGCCTCGTCGTTTAGGCTTAATTTGGCATGTTTATTTTTAAGGAAACAATACGACTACTTATAAAAATAGGAGAATGCCTCACTTGAATCCAAACTGAAGGTTCTTAGCTTGATGGGCATGGGATTGAGCCAATATCATCCCATTTTATAGGCAGAGGTTTGTTTGAAATGAAATGTAACGATAAACGATAGTTTGGATTAGCCGCTTATTTAGTAAGCGGTTTTCTTGTGTTTAACATGCAATTAATGATTGAAGATAGAGCCTCGTTGCCTCCTTACATGACCGATTTTCGCAAATCGCGGAATGAATTTTAAAAGTTGGGAATAGTAAGGCGTGTAGCAAAACAATATCAAAAATAAATAAGGATGGTGTCTACTGCATGAAATGGGACTGGAGCATTTCCTCTCGCAGGAAATTGGGGAAAACGATTGGGGCCTTATTTCTGGCTCTCGCCTTGATGATGAGCATGCCGAGCACGAGCATGGCTTTTGGAAAAGGTGATCATGGGCCGGATGTATATGTCGTTCAAGGGATGCTGAAATCAATGGGAAGCTATGCTGGCCCAATCAACGGAAAATTCGACAGTTTGACCGTTAAGGGGGTTAAGTATTTTCAGAAAATGCATGGGCTTCCAGTAACCGGTGCAGTCGACAGCCGGACGTTCCAATCCATTACTTATGCTTACAGCCAAGTAAAGTTTCCTTCGGGAGCAAAGGCTAAAAGCGGAGCGAAGGGCAACCTCCGCATTAAAGGAGAAGGCGGAGGCCAAGGTATCGGCGGCGGAGCTGGCCAAGGCGGAGGCCAAGGCATCGGCGGCGGAGCAGGTCAAGGCGGAGGCCAAGGTATCGGCGGCGGAGCTGGCCAAGGCGGAGGCCAAGGCATCGGTGGCGGAGCCGGTCAAGGCGGAGGCCAAGGCATTGGTGGCGGAGCAGGCCAAGGCGGAGGCAAAGGCATTGGTGGCGGAGCTGGCCAAGGCGGAGGCAAAGGCATCGGTGGCGGAGCTGGCCAAGGCGGAGGCAAAGGCATTGGTGGCGGAGCTGGCCAAGGCGGAGGCCAAGGTATCGGCGGCGGAGCAGGCCAAGGCGGAGGCAAAGGCATTGGTGGCGGAGCAGGCCAAGGCGGAGGCAAAGGCATTGGTGGCGGAGCTGGCCAAGGCGGAGGCAAAGGCATTGGTGGCGGAGCTGGCCAAGGCGGAGGCCAAGGTATCGGCGGCGGAGCTGGCCAAGGCGGAGGCAAAGGCATTGGTGGCGGAGCTGGCCAAGGCGGAGGACAAGGCATCGGTGGCGGAGCTGGTCAAGGTGGAGGCCAAGGAAATGGCGGCGGAGCCGGTCAAGGCGGCGGTCAAGGTATCGGCGGCGGAGCTGGCCAAGGCGGAGGACAAGCTCCTACTACTAACCCTGCTCCAATTGTAACGCCAGCGCCAACTACAGTTCCGGCGCCGACAACACCAGCGCCAACTGTAGCGCCAAAACCAAAATCATATTACTAAAAGAAGTGGAATGAGCGAATCATTCAGAATCATATACAAAAAACGAGCCATAGAAGAGATAAACTGTACCCTATGTAAAGGACATTTCAAAAAAAGCTAGGCAAATTGAAGAAGATGCTGTCTGTATTGCGCAGGCGGCATCTTTTTTAGGTTCCATTGTCCTCGATAATGATTGTAATAAATCATATAACTTTTCACTTCGCGTTTCACATCGTTGAAGGTCTCACAGCTTTTCAAATCCATCTCATCTTTTAAATGACCAAAGAAAGATTCTTGTGGTGCATGATCCCAACAGTTTCCTCGGCGTGACATCGATTGTCCTAATTTCATTTTCTTTACCAACTTTTGAAACTGGGGATTGGTATGGTGATCTTATCAGATACTTCATAGGCTAAAATCTCATTCGTTTCAGCATCTTTAATCGTCGATAAGTAAGCACGTTTACCGTGTGCGTAGGTTAAGTAAGTGATGTCCGTTAATAATACCTTGCCTGCGACACCTTGCTTAAATTGGCGCTTCAGGAGGTTTGGACAAGTACGGTGTTCGTGTGTCGCTTTTGCCATCCGACGATAGGGATTTGCTTTTCGGATGGGGCAGAAGATATTAAATTTCTTCATAATACGACGAATTCGTTTTAAGTTGTAAGTGATCCCATATTGATTTTCTAACGTCATTTTAATTTGACGCGCACCTTTCTTTCTTCGACGGAAATGATAGGCTTTTAAAATAATGTCTCTTACCTTTGCATCTGCCGCCTCATGCGCTGTACGCTTTTGGGATGATTTTTCATGGGCATAATGATAGTAACCAGAACGAGATACACCGATCATTTCACACAAATAGCGTACCAGACGCTTTAACTGATATTTTTCAATCATCTGTTGAATGAGTTGGAACTTTTGTTTCGCTACAAGTTTGGTTTCTTCTTCCACATCCGCCTTTCGAGTAGATCGAGCTTTTTTAAAAGTTCATTTTCCGCCTGTAATAACTGATTTTGTGCTTCTAGTCGTGCCATCTTTTCTTCTAAACTTAATTCTCGTTCTAAGGGGCGACCTGAGCTTGTCTTTCTTGTATCTTGGAGACCTTCAACTCCATGTTCGCGATAAGCTGCACGCCAGCGCTTACCCGCAGATTGGATGCGTTTTAAGCCGATTATTTCAATATCTAAGCCAGCTTCTTCAAAAATAGTTCTGGGTACTTTCCCTTTTTCATTTTCAGTAAGGAATAGCCGTTTAAACTCATCAGAATAGGTGATGGCTTTGTCACTAACCGCTTGAACATGGGGATTACATTTTAATTGCGCTTGTTCTTTTTCTGTAAATACTCGCTTCGTCATATTCGTTCGCTCCATCATGTTTTTTCTGGTTTATAAACAAGAATACCCTACAGGATAGACTTTTTTCAAAGTGTCTATTCTATAGGGTACAGTTTAAGATTCTATGGGCTCGTTTTATTTATAGGATTATTTTTCAAAAATTTGTTTAAAGTTTATTTAAGGACGGGCAGTTACTTCGCTTGCAAAAACTTATCGATAAATTGAATCGCTTTATCTGTATTCTCGCTGTTCACTCGGACGCCGACGATATAATTTTTCGGTGTGAGCACGGAAAGATTTTTCACCAGCGGGCTGCTGCTGATATCGATGCCGTAGACATGCTCGTCTGGTTCATCCTTCGTCGTTTTTTTGACCAGCTCGCTCTCAGTAACGGAGGACTTCAGCTCACCGCTCACTGCATCATCGAGGTTTTGCAGAACGCCCTGCGGGCTAATCCAGTCGAAGCTGGCTGTATCGAGAATGTAGATATCGGGCTTTTCCGTCGCCAGGACAACCATCGCTTTTTGCTGGGAAGCCATATCGACGGCATCTTTAGCATCAAGCGGCACATAGGTCAGGTTAACTTTAAACCGTTTCCATTCGGGAAACTTGTCCAGCAGCGATTGCTCAAGAACAGCCATATCCTGCTTATTGTCCTCTGTAAAATACTCGCCAAAATACATGACCGATAAATCCACCGGCGGCAGGCTTGCCAGGTAGCGCTGCTCCTCGCGATGGTCCATATAAGCTATAACGCCATAAATAATGAGAGCAATCGCCACAATGCCACCGAAAACATGGTATTTATAGTAGCGCCAGAAATGGTCGGTTTTTTCTGCGGCAGACGCCATATTTTTAAACTTTCCATATTCCTTCTCATTGAACGCTTGCTTGAACTTCTGGTCCTCCGCTTCAAGTATCCGTTTATAAGCGGCGGTCACTTGGCTGAATTCATTTGCCGTTGTCTCCTCATTGTCTGCGGTTTGTGCGCGGGAGCGGGATTGGCGGAGCAACAGGGTATAGCGCTTCTCGACCTCTTCTTTTGAAGCGTTTTCGGGAAGGCCCAGCTTTGCGTAGGCTTGTTTTACATCTTCCATGGGGTCACCTCGGCTATTATTTAAAAATATCAGTATAAATCCTACCCTCTAGTATACGGATTTAAGCGGACAAATGCCAATTTTCGCGGTTGTCCGCAGATTCGTGCGTGTGAGCTGGGCGAGATGGACCGGGCATCGAACAGACTGCGGATTCAGTGATCATATGGTATGATAGGAAAAAGCTAGCTTCAAAACTAGCGCCATGGGTGCATCAAAGCGCTCTCAAATGAGAAAAAACGTGCTGCTGCCTTGCGCTTTAAGCTAATAGACAGGGATGGGCTGGCACAAATCAGTCAATACCATAGATTAAGAGCATTGTTGTAATGGGGGATGGACCTTGCTTACTAATAAAACAATTATATTAGGAATTACTGGCGGGATCGCCGCCTATAAAGCGGCTACGCTTTGCAGCCGGCTGGTGCAGGCAGGGGCTAAGGTGCATGTCATAATGACCGAATCCGCCGCCCGTTTCATTACGCCGCTGACGCTCCAGACGCTGTCGCGCAACCCGGTGCATATCGACACCTTTGACGAGAGGGATCCGGCGGTCGTGTCGCATATTCATTTGGCGGATCATGCCGATCTCATCGTTGTTGCTCCCGCCACTGCAAATGTCATTGGCAAAATGGCAAATGGGCTTGCCGATGATATGCTCAGCACGACGCTGCTTGCAGCAACGAGCCCGGTGCTTGTGGCTCCAGCTATGAATGTGCATATGTATGAGCATCCGGCCGTGGCGCAAAATTTACAGACATTAGCGGATCGTGGCGTCATGTTCGTGGACCCAGGCGAGGGACAGCTTGCCTGTGGTTATGTGGCCAAAGGAAGGCTTGCCGAGCCAGAGGAAATCGTACATGCGATTGAAGAGTGGTTCAGCCGCAGCCGCAAGCTTGCAGGCAAGCAGGTGCTCGTTACCGCTGGCGGCACGGTGGAGCGGCTTGATCCAGTACGATATTTGACTAATGATTCATCGGGCAAAATGGGCTTTGCCATCGCGGAGGCTGCGCGGCTGATGGGCGCTGAGGTTACCGTTGTCGCGGGGCGGACGACTGTAGAACCGCCTGCAGGCGTAAAGCTGGTGCGGGTTGAATCCGCTCAGCAAATGCTGGATGCGGTCACCGCGCATTTTGAAACGGCTGACATCGTCGTTAAAGCGGCGGCTGTTGCCGATTACCGCCCGACCCAGCAGCAGGAGCAGAAGCTGAAAAAGACGGGCGAGACGCTCACGCTTGAGCTGGAGCGCACGATGGATATTTTGCAGCTGCTTGGGGAGCGCAAGACGCATCAGCTGCTCGTTGGCTTCGCCGCCGAAACCCAGCAGATCGCGCATTATGCGATGGATAAGCTGACGCGCAAAAACTGCGATCTCATCGTAGCCAACGATGTGAGCGCGGAAGGGGCAGGCTTCAACGGCGATACGAACGTTGTGCAGCTGTTTGGCAAGGAAGGCTTGATAGAGGCGCTTCCTTTATTGTCCAAGCGCGAGACGGCAAGGCGCATTTTGGAAGTTGCGGTGCAGCTGCTTTCACAGCTTCCTATTCAAAGGAGCTTTGGCGAATGATTGCCAGAGTGATAGTAGATGTGCCGAGCCGCCAGACGGATCGGCCATTCGATTACGAGGTTTCGGCGGAAATGTCCAGCTGGATTGAGGTGGGAAGCCGGGTTGGCGTGCCCTTCGGTGGCCGTGTGCTGCAAGGCTTCGTTGTGGAGCTGGCAGAAGAGGCTGAAGTTGACAGTCGCCGTCTCAAGGCGGTTGCCGAGCTGCTTGATCCGTTGCCGCCGCTGCTTCCTGACTTGATTGGGCTGGCCAAATGGATGAGCGACAAATATTGCTGCTCCTGGACAAGCGCGCTGCAAGCGATGATTCCCGCTGCGCTTAAAGGCAAGGCCGAGCGCTATGTGTCGTTGAACGAATCGCCAGACGAGGAGCAGGAGCAGCTTGCAAGCCGCTTGCCGCAGGAGCTGCTGGATATGCTCTCGCGGCAGCGGCAGACGAAGCTGGAAGCACTGAAGGAACGGTTTCCGCAATATGCACCGGATATTAAAGCGGCGCTGGAGGAAGGTGTACTGCTTGAGCAGACAGCGATTCGCGACCGTCTGGCCATTCGCAAGGTGCTGACGGTGTTTCCGCCAGCAGATAAGGAAGCGGCTGCGGAAGCATTGGCAGCATGGCCGGCAAAGGCGGGCAAGCAGCGCGACCTGCTCGCCTTCATGCTGGAGCGAGGCGAGCCCATTGCGCTGCAAGCGCTGCTTGCAGAAGCAGGCGGATCACCAGCAAGCGTGCGCGCGATTGCAGGCAAAGGCTTGCTGGAGCTGCGGGAAATAGAGCAGCAGCGCGATCCCTATGCGAGCCGCGAGTTCGAGCGGACGGTTCCGCTGCCGCTCACCGAGGGGCAGCAAAGCGTATACACCCGCATAGCAGATGCGGTCACGCGCGGCGAGCCGCAAGTATTGCTGCTGCATGGCGTGACGGGCAGCGGCAAAACCGAGGTCTATTTGCAAGCGATCCAGCATTGTCTAAAGCAAGGCAAGCAGGCGATAGTGCTTGTCCCGGAAATTGCGCTTACCCCGCAGATGGTCGAGCGGTTTAAAGGGCGTTTTGGCGATGCGGTAGCGGTGCTGCACAGCCGCTTGTCAATTGGGGAGCGCTACGATGAATGGCGCAAAATTAGAAGCCGCAAAGTACAGGTAGCCATTGGCGCCCGTTCGGCGATTTTTGCCCCCTTTGAGCGCATTGGCCTCGTCATTATTGATGAGGAGCATGAGTCTTCCTACAAGCAGGAGGAGAGCCCGAAGTATCATGCCAGAGATGTATCTGTGCAGCGCGCAAGGCAGCATGGCGCGGCTGTTGTATTAGGCTCGGCGACGCCATCGCTTGAATCGTATGCGGCGGCGAGCCGGCGTCCTGCAGAAGGGCGCGAATCATCGCTGCTGCCGATGCCGGATCGCGTTGGTGGCAGGCCGCTGCCGCCCGTAACGGTCATTGACATGCGTGCGGAGCTTGCGGCAGGCAACCGCTCGATGTTCAGCCGCAAGCTGCATGAAGGGCTTGTACAGCGGCTGGAGCGCGGCGAGCAGACTGTGCTGCTGCTCAATCGGCGCGGTTATTCCACCTTCGTCATGTGCCGTTCCTGCGGCTACACGGCGCTTTGTCCGCACTGCGATATTTCGCTGACGTATCATCAGAAGTCGCGGCTGCTGCGCTGCCATTATTGCGGTCATGCGGAGCAGGCGCCGCAAACCTGCCCGTCCTGCGAAAGCGAGCATATCCGTTTTTTTGGTACGGGGACGCAGCGCGTAGAAGAGGAGCTTGCCAAGCTGTTTCCCGGCATTCGGGTTATTCGGATGGATGTGGACACAACGACGGAGAAAAACGCGCATGAGAAGCTGCTGAAGCGCTTCGGCGACCGTGAAGCGGATGTGCTGCTTGGCACGCAGATGGTAGCGAAGGGGCTTGATTTTCCATACGTAACGCTAGTGGGTGTTATTGCAGCAGATACATCGCTGAATTTGCCGGATTTTCGCTCAGCGGAACGGACGTTTCAGCTGCTTACACAGGTGGCAGGCCGTGCTGGCCGCCATCAGCTGCCAGGGGAGGTCGTTGTCCAGACTTATGCACCCGAGCATTATGCGGTTACAACCGCGCAAAAGCATGATTACATTCGGTTTGTCGAAGAGGAGCTCAAGCATCGCGGCGTCATGGGCTATCCGCCTTATTGCCGGCTTGTGCTGGTCACGATGTCGCATGAGCAGCTTGCGCTGCTGTCCTCGGTGTCAGAGCAGTTTGCGGAGCGGCTGCGCGAGCTGGCAGCTGGCGAAGGCGTATTAGGACCGCTTGGAGCGGGTTTGCCGCGTGCGCTTGAGGTGCTTGGGCCAGTCGCATCGCCTATATCGAGAATGAAAGATCGCTACCGTTTTCAATGTGTGATAAAATATCGGGGGAACATTGATGTGCCGGCGCTTCTGCGCGGTGCGCTTGCGCCATTCGTTGCAGGCTCGCCTCAGAAGCTTGTGCAGTTCAGCATTGATGTAGATCCGCAAGTCATATTATAGATTTCGTCGTAAAGGAAGGGAACGGCAATGGCCATTCGTATTATTGTAAAAGATCCTGATCCCGTTTTGAGGGAGCCAGCTATGGAAGTTACTAAATTTAATTCCAACTTGAAAAAGCTGCTTAAAGATATGGCGGAAACGATGTATGACGCTGATGGCGTCGGTTTAGCGGCTCCGCAGGTCGGCATTTCCAAGCGTGTCATCGTGGTTGATATCGGCGATGAGAACGGACTGATCGAAATGGTCAATCCGGTCATCGTAGAAGAAGAAGGCGAGCAGCTCGGACCTGAGGGCTGCCTAAGTATTCCGAACTTAAACGGAGATGTGATGCGTTCAGACCGCATTGTCGTAAAAGGTCAAAACTCCGATGGAGAGACGTTTACGGTTGAAGCACAAGGCTTCCTCTCGCGTGCGTTCCAGCATGAGGTTGACCATTTGAACGGCATCTTGTTCACGGATCTCGCAGAGAGCGTGTACGATATTTCCGAAAGACAGAAAAAAGGCGGCGAATAAGGCCATGCGTATTGTATTTATGGGGACGCCGGAGTTCGCCGTCCCTTCTTTGCAGTTGTTAATTAATAACGGCTATGAGGTCGTGGCAGTTGTCACGCAGCCGGACCGTCCAAAGGGGCGTAAGCGGACGCTTACGCCTCCGCCTGTGAAAGAAGCGGCACTAGCCTTAGGCTTGCCGGTATTGCAGCCTGAGCGTATGCGCAGCAGCGAAGCGGTAGAGGCGCTGGCGCAGTATCGCCCTGATTTAATTGTGACCGCAGCCTATGGGCAGATTTTGCCCAAAGGTGTGCTGGAGCTGCCGCGTCTTGGCTGCATTAACGTTCATGGCTCGCTGCTGCCACGCTATCGCGGGGGGGCGCCGATTCAACGCGCGATTATTAACGGCGAGAAGGTAACTGGCGTTACAATTATGTATATGGCTGAAGGGCTGGACACTGGCGATATGATCAGCAAGGTCGAAGTTGCGATTACGGATGAGGATACATCGGGCTCGCTGTTTGAGAAGCTGAGCGCGGCTGGAGCGGAGCTGCTGGAGCAGACGCTGCCGGGCATTATTTCAGGCGAAGCGACGGCTACGGAGCAGCAGCACGAGCTTGCTACTTACGCGCCTAACTTGACGCGTGAGGACGAACGGATCGATTGGGCGAAGTCCGCCCGCCAAATCTATAATCAAGTGCGCGGCCTGTCGCCTATGGCCGGTGCATTCACTTATTTGAACGGCGAGCTGTTCAAAGTATGGGCTTGCGCCAAGCCAGCGGAGACGTCTGGCGCGGGTAGTGCTGCTGCAGCGCTGCCGGGAACGGTGCGCGAAGCAAGTGGAGCGGGCATCACCGTACAGACGGGTGATGGCGTGCTCGTGCTTGCGCAAATTCAGCCAGCAGGCAAAAAAGCAATGTCGGCGGCTGACTGGCTGAAAGGCTCACGGCTGGCTGAAGGGACTGTCTTCGGCGAAGCAAGCATGGCAAACGGTGCAGAGCAATGAGTGAGCAGAAGCAGGCTAAGCCTGCGCAAGGACGCCGCCCGCAGGCCGGGGGCAAAACAGGCAGCAAGTCCCGCACTGCTGGGGCTGCTAAAGGACAAGCGTCCAGCCGGAGCAACCAAGCGGCAGGTCAGGCGGGAGCGCGCAAAAGCAGCTCGACGCGTGTACCTCGTACGCCAAGGGAGCTGGCGCTGGATATTTTGGTAAGTGTTGCTGGGGCCGGTGCCTACAGCAATCTCAAGCTCAACCAGTCGCTGCAGGATGCTAATTTATCTCGTGCGGATGCGGGTCTTGCTACAGAGCTCGTATACGGGACGATTCAGCATCAGCGCACACTCGATTATTGGCTGGCGCGATTCGTGGCGAAGGGCTTTAATAAGCTGCAGCCATGGGTTCATCAGCTGCTGCGGATGAGTGCTTACCAGCTGCTGTATTTGGACCGGATTCCGGTGCATGCCGCAGTTAACGAAGCGGTTGCCATTGCCAAGAAGCGGGGACATCAAGGTATTTCCGGCATGGTCAATGGGGTGCTGCGCAGTATGGATCGCAGCCGTGCAGAGCTTGTACCGTCTGCAATTAAAGCTGGATCACCGGCGGAAAAACTCGCGATCCTTCATTCCTATCCCGACTGGCTCGTTAAGCGCTGGGTGCTCGCTTACGGCGAGCAAACAACTGAAGCCATTTGCGCAGCGGGCAATGATTCTCCGCATGGAAGCGTACGGGTCAATCCCGTCCGAGGAACAAGGGCAGAAGCGATTGAGCAGCTTGCTGAGCTTGGACTTGACGCCGAAGCATCGCCGCTTGCTTCCGCAGGCATTACGATTCGCCGCGGCGGCAACTTGGTGGAGACGGCCGGTTTCCGCGAAGGGCTGTGGACGATGCAGGATGAAAGCTCCATGCTCGTAGCCGAGGTCGTCGCACCAGCAGCCGGCATGCAGGTGCTGGATTGCTGTGCCGCCCCGGGAGGCAAAACGACGCATTTGGCTGAGCTCATGGGTAATAAAGGCAAAGTGTGGGCGAACGATTTGCACCCGCATAAACGGCAGCTTATTATTGACCAGTCTTCGCGGCTCGGTTTGACGAACGTGGAGGCCATAACAAGTGATGCAGCGCAGCTGTCTGAGCGTTTTGCCAGCGGTTCAATGGATGCTGTGCTGCTGGATGCGCCTTGCTCAGGCTTTGGCGTCATCCGGAGAAAGCCAGAAATCAAGTGGACGAAGACGGCAGCTGATGTAGCAGCTATTGCGGACATTCAGCGCGAGCTGCTTGAAGCGGTGAGCGATCTTGTTAAGCCTGGTGGTGTGCTTGTCTACAGCACATGTACCATTGAACGGTCCGAAAATGAGGAGCAGGTGGAGCGTTTTCTGCAGGCGCATCCTGAATTTGAACTGGACCGCAACTGGCCGGAAGCTATTGTCCATGCTTTGCAGGAGGCGGGAGCGATCGATGAGGCGTTTAAAGGTTATGCGCAGCTGCTTCCGCAGCATTACGGCAGCGATGGTTTCTTCATTGCCCGCCTGTTGAGGCGCGCCTAATCGTTGCCTGTGGTTCATGATGGACGTTTGTGGTAAAATAAATCATCAGCGGCGCAGGTAGAGAGCTTTTGCCGCGCTATTATACAGTCAGGTGTGATAATTTAATGAAACCTTTTATTTACGACTATACGCTCGAACAGCTGCAAGATTGGATGAAAGAGAATGGCGAGCCAGCGTTTCGCGCCGGCCAGCTGTACGATTGGCTGTACGTTAAGCGTGTAACCAGCTTTGAAGAAATGAGCAATTTGTCCAAATCGCTCAGATCGAAGCTGTTTGACCAATTTCAATTTGTAACGCTCTCCGAAATAACGAAATTCGAATCCAAGGACGGAACTGTCAAGTTTCTGTTCGGGCTGCATGACAACCATGCGATCGAGACCGTTATTATGCGCCATAACTATGGCAACAGCATTTGCGTGACTACGCAGGTCGGCTGCCGGATTGGCTGTACTTTTTGTGCGTCGACGCTCGGCGGTTTGAAGCGGAACTTAACGGCTGGAGAAATTATTGCCCAAGTCGTTGTAGCACAGCAAATGCTGGACGTAACGAATGAGCGCGTATCAAGCATCGTTATTATGGGTTCCGGAGAGCCGTTCGAGAACTATGATGCGACGATGATGTTTTTGCGCACGATGATTCACGAGAAAGGTCTGAACATCGGCCAGCGCCACATTACCGTTTCGACGAGCGGAATCGTGCCGAGCATGTACAAATTTGCCGACGAAAATACGCAAATCAATCTGGCGCTCTCCATTCATGCGCCGAATGATACGCTGCGCTCCAAGCTGATGCCGGTTAACCGCCGTTTTCCTTTTGACGATGTGATGGAGGCTTGCCGTTATTATTTGGCTAAGACAGGCCGCCGGATTTCGTTTGAATACGCATTGATCGGCGGGGTCAATGACCGTCCCGAGCATGCGCAGGAGTTGGCGGATGTCCTTAAAGGGCTGCTGTGCCACGTCAATTTGATTCCGGTCAACCATGTGCCGGAGCGAAATTATGTGCGTACGCCGCGGGAGGATATTTTTGAGTTCCAGCGTATACTGGAGAAAAACAAAATAAATGCAACGATTCGCAGGGAGCAAGGGCATGACATTGCCGCCGCTTGCGGGCAGCTTCGTGCGAAGCACATGGAGTCTACGACGAGGTGATAACGTTTGATTACGGCAAACCTGAGCGATATCGGAAAAGTTCGTCAAGTCAATGAAGATCATTCATGGGTAGGACAGCTGGATAATGGCATCACGTTTGCTATAGTCGCTGACGGGATGGGCGGCCATCAGGCGGGCGATGTAGCGAGCCAGCTGGCAGTGAATACATTCCGTGAAATGCTGGAGCCTATTACGGCGAGACCTGACTTTTCTATTGAGGAAGGCAAAGCATTTTTGCGCAAAGCCATTGTAGGTGCGAATGATGTCGTTTATGATATGGCATCGCGCAATGAGCAATATTATAATATGGGCACTACAATAGTTGCTGCCATGTTTCAAGGGCGGGAAGCCGTCATCGGGCATATCGGGGACAGCCGCGCTTATGTCATATCCAAAAGCTGCATTGTGCAGCTGACGGAGGATCATACGCTTGTCAATGAACTGCTGAAATCAGGGCAGATCAGCGAGAAGGAGGCGGCCGTTCATCCACGGCGCAATGTGCTCACCCGTGCGGTAGGCACCGATGCATCTGTTGAGGTTGATATACAGACGATTTCCTACTCGGCCGATGATTTCATTCTGCTTTGCAGCGATGGGCTGACGAACATGGTCAGCGATGATCAAATTATGCATACAGTAACGAAGGGTGGAGCGAGCCTGAAAGATAAAGCGGAGCATCTCATCCATTTGGCGCTGCGCGCCGGCGGGGACGATAATGTGACCGTCGTGCTGCTGCAAGTAAATTCCAGCGCAGATCGAGAGGAGTGTACAGCTGATGATAGGGCATAATTTAGGCGGTCGCTATGAAATTCTGACTCGCATCGGCGGAGGCGGCATGGCGCTTGTCTATAAAGCCCATGACGTCCTGTTGAACCGCAATGTAGCGGTTAAAGTGCTGCGCCAGCAGTTTGTGCATGATGAAGAATTTATTCGCAGATTTCGCCGTGAGGCGCAATCGGCAGCTGCGTTATCCCATCCGAATGTCGTTAGCATCTATGATGTAGGACAAGAGGAAGATACGCATTATATCGTTATGGAATATATCGAAGGCAGCAATCTTAATGAGATTATTGTGGAGCGTGCCCCGCTGCAGGCGGATGAATCGGTTCGTATTGCCATTCAAATCTGCGATGCGCTCGGTCATGCCCATCAGAATCATATTATTCATCGCGATATTAAACCACATAATATTTTGATTGGTAAAAATGGCAGGGTCAAAGTAACCGATTTCGGTATTGCCCGTGCGGTTACTTCTTCTACAATTACTCAGACAGGCTCCGTGCTAGGGTCGGTCCATTATTTTTCTCCTGAGCATGCGAAAGGGGTAAGCACAGGTGAGAAATCCGACCTGTACTCCCTTGGCATAGTACTCTATCAGATGCTGACTGGCAATTTGCCTTTTCTGGGAGAAAGCCCGATCAGCGTAGCTTTGAAGCATTTGCAGGACACATTTGAGGAGCCGCGTGTTGTGAATCCTCATATTCCCCAAAGTGTGGAAAATGTCATTTTACGGGCGATGCGCAAAAATCCGGGGGAACGATACCATTCGGCCCAGGAAATGCTGAACGATCTGGAAACTTGCCTTGCGCCTAATCGCAGGAATGAGGAGAAGGTTTCATTTGCCCATGTGAATGATTTGGATGAGACTCGTGTCATGCCAGCCATTCGCGGCAGTGATATCCGCCCTATTCGCCAGAGCGAGTCAAGCTATGACAAGGCGGAGGTTTCTTCGGGACAGACGGGCCGGCAGGGAGATAAAGAAGTTCTGAACAAGAAAGCAAAAGGCTGGAAGCGACCGACGATAATCGTGGCTAGCACGCTGGTTGTCCTGGCATTCATTATATGGGGATTCGTAACATTGCTCGACCGGCTGGACGTTGAGGAAGTGGATGTGCCGTACGTTGTCGGCCTCGATTTGGAGCAGGCGACGGCAGAGCTTAAGGAGCTCGGGCTGAAGGTGCAGGAGCCGACGATACGGGAGTACCGCGATGATATACCGGTCAATCAGGTATTTGAGCAGACGAAGAGAAATATGCGCGTCAAGCAGGGCTCGTTCATCCAGTTATCTGTAAGTGATGGGCCGATGCTGAAGAAGCTTGGCGATTACCGGGGCAAGACGCTGCAGGCGGTTAAGGATGAGCTTTCTGCGCTGGGCATTGATCCGGATACGCAAATCGATGTTGAAGAAGTATTCAGCGAGCAGGAAGTGGATACGGTTGTTACACAACAGCCGGAGCCGGGAAAGGATTTTGATCCGAATACGGTGAAATTCCAGTTTATGGTCAGCAAAGGCATGGAAACGATAAAAATGCCGAATTTAATTGGCAAGACAGTAGCTGAGGCTAAAGATATGGTGAAGGCGAATGGGCTGACGCTATCAGACGATGATATTTTGTATGAGCCGAGCTATGTACAGGCCAAGGGCCTTGTGCTTAATCAAGATCAATACAAGCCAAATGACCTTGTTCCGAAAGGCACAAAAATCACCATTCGAGTCAGCTCAGGTCCTTCTGCAGAAGCGAAAGAGCATCAGTTCAATGTTGTCATTTCGCCTGCGAAGGCTGGAAAAACGAGCGAAATCCGCATCGTCTACACCGACTCCAGAGGGCAAAACATTGAATGGGGCAGAAACCAAATTCAAGATACCCAGACGTTTCCCGTAACTGTTGTCCTAGCACCGAATACCGAGGCCATGATTACGATTTATCGGGACAGCCAGTTTGTAGATACGAAATCCGTCACTTATGATCAACTGGCGCAAAGCAGCAGTTCATCTACAGTCACGGTGCCGGGCGAAGACGAACAGGTGACAACGCCTGTTACTGAAGAGCCGGTCGTATCGGAATCGCCAGCTCCTGAACCGACAGTGGAGCCGGACCAATCGGAGGTTAACAACGGCAATGACCAAGGAAGCGACCAGGGAAAAGCGAAAGGAAAAGACAAGGGAAAAGATGAGCAGCAGCCATAATCACGCATCTCTTGAGCTTCGCGGACGCATTGTGAAGGCGCTCAGTGGATATTATTATGTACTGCCTGATGATGCTGAATCTCAGGATGCAACGGTACAATGCCGCGGGCGCGGCGTTTTGAAAAACAAAGGAATTACGCCATTAGTCGGCGACGAAGTTGTGTATAGCTTGACGGAGAACGGCGAGGGGACGGTAGAGCGGGTTTTGCCCCGCTCATCCGAGCTTATACGCCCTCCGGTAGCCAATATTGATGTGGCGATGCTGGTGTTTTCCGTAACGGAGCCAGCGCTCAATTTAACGCTGCTCGATAAGTTTCTTGTACATATCGAGCATGCGGAAATAGAAGCGGTGCTTTGCCTCAGCAAGCAGGATTTGGAGCATGATGGCGAGGAGACAGAAGCGGCTGCTGAAGCCGCTGCTTCTGTCAACCGCATTTATTCGGCCATTGGCTACGAGATATATGGGACAAGTTCCAGACAAGGCAAGGGCATTGAGGAGCTTGCGCAGCGGCTGCAAGGGCATTTGGCGGTTTTTGCCGGTCAATCGGGCGTAGGGAAATCTTCGCTGCTTAATGCGATTGTTCCGGGGCTGCAGCTTGAGACGAATGCGATCAGCAACCGTCTTGGACGGGGGAAGCATACAACGAGACATGTGGAGCTGATTGAAATTGGCGGAGGTTATGTAGCCGATACGCCTGGCTTTAGCCAGCTAGATTTCACCGAGCTTGGCATTGAAGATTTAGGCTACTGTTTTCGGGAAATTCGCGCGTTGTCTCCGGATTGCAAATTTCGTGGCTGCACGCATGTGCAGGAGCCAGGGTGCGCCGTCCTTGCTGCTTTGGCAGAAGGGAAAGTCGAACCAAGCCGCCATGAAAATTACTTGCAGTTTTTAAATGAAATGAAAGATAAAAAACGGAGGTACTGACAAACCCATGACTATAATAGCACCCTCTATTTTATCGGCTGATTTCAGCCGCCTCGGAGCAGAAATTTCAGGTATTGAGCAGGCAGGAGCGGACTGGATTCATGTAGATGTCATGGATGGACAGTTCGTCCCGAACTTAACCTTCGGTCCTCCTGTCATTGCGGCTGTAAGGTCGGCAACGAAGCTGCCTTTTGATGTGCATCTGATGATCGAGCGTCCGGAGCTGTCAATCGCGAATTACGCAGCTGCTGGTGCTGATCGGATTACCATACATGCAGAAGCATGTGTGCATTTGCACCGTACGATTTATCAAATTAAGGAGCTTGGCCTTCCGGCAGGGGTAGCTATTAATCCAGGGACTCCTGTATCTGTGCTGGAATCTGTGCTGGGCGATTTGGATCTCATATTGGTCATGACGGTAAATCCGGGCTTTGGCGGACAAAAGTTTATCCCTTATTCTCTTAACAAGCTGCGTCAAATTCGCAGCATGCTTATGGAGCGCGAGCTGCAGCATGTGCATGTGCAGGTGGATGGCGGCATCAATGAAGAAACGGCTAAGCTTGTGACGGAGGCGGGCGCGAATGTACTCGTTGCCGGCAATGCAGTATTTGCTCAAGCCGATCGCGCGGCAGCTATATCCGTTTTACGCTAGGTGGCATATCTTATTATGATGTTACATAATGGCTGCTAGGGTTGCGAGTGAATAGGCTTGTATTTCGATGTGGAACGCTGATGTCTCTGGCTCTAGTGGCACAGCTGGTTGCACTTGGGAGGCTGTAATGGAAGAATACGAGACATCTCGAGGGAAGACATGGCTGTGGGTGCTGCTATTTGCGCTCGGGATAGGCCTGCTGCTGGCAGCCTTCTCTATTTTGACTGGGGTAATCAAATACGTTTTTTCTTTGCTTGCTTTGTATTTGATTTTTCAGTTTTTCAAAAGGGTTGAGAAGCTATGGGCACGTATAACGGTTATTGTGCTGGGGCTGCTGTTTTATTTCTTGGCCGTATTGGTTTATACGGCAATCCAATTCGTCAGTGAAAATCCGCCACCAATGGCGTAAGCATTGCGTAGAGGGGTTTTCCACACTCGTTGAAATGGAATAGGACTAAGGTTAAGCGCATAGGATGGTTACATGAACGAAGGTTCGTGTAGCCATTTTTTTGCGTGAAACATAGCATGTGTATGCGGGAAGAAAAAGCATGTAAGTCACCATTTCGATGAGCGTGTCTGAGGAGGGATGGGCATGAAATTTTACACGATCAAGCTGCCGAAATTTTTGGGCGGGTTCGTAAAGGCGATTTTGAATACCTTCCAAAAAAGTTAGTTCCTTTGCAGCCGCCTTCGAATGATCGTGGTTTATGTGAACAATAAAAAGCACCTGAGCCCAGGTGCTTTTTGTCTACCATACAGCATAAAGCTGCAGGAGATGAATTATACGCGAGTTACTTTGCCGGATTTCAGAGCGCGCGCGCTGACATAAACACGTTTCGGTTTACCGTCAACTAGAATGCGAACTTTCTGAACGTTTACTCCCCAAGAACGACGGTTTTTGTTGTTAGCGTGGGAAACGTTATTGCCTGTACCAGGGCTTTTGCCTGTTAGAAAACATTTGCGGGACATGAGTACACCTCCTTCAAGTAGTGCTGAGCTAAAAGCGCATTGTTAGCATAAGCTGTCAGTTATTGCATAAGCAAAACCGCATCGTAGCATAAGCTCCCGGTTCTGCGTGAGCAAAACCGCTTCATTGGCTTGAAAAAGCGTCGAAGAAGCCTGCACAAAAACATACTTTGATATCGTATCATAGTTGTGATGTCTGAGCAACTAAAACTGTTGTTTTTTATGGCGCTTTGCCCAAGGTTGGCACCGTCTGCCCTTCTATAACGTAACAGTTTATAGTACAATAATAAATAGTCAAGGAATTAGCTTGCTTCTTCAGTAGCATTTGACTTTAAACGGGGTAATTCATGCTAGACGGGAAATAGCTGTGAGATCTACACGATAAAGGAGTGAATTTCCATGCCACTTGCGCTCAGCACTGAACTTGGCCAAATTTTCATAACAGAGGAATGCATTGCCGTCATGGCAGGTTCCGCTGCGCTGGATTGTTATGGCCTTGTCGGGATGGCTTCTCGCAAACAATTAAAGGACGGCATTGCTGAGCTTTTGGGCAGAGACAATCTGGCCCGCGGCGTTGAAGTTCGCAGAGAACAGGATAAACTTTATATTGACTTGTATATTATTGTGAGCTACGGCACGAAAATTTCAGAAGTAGCGCATAATATTCAGACGAAAGTAAAATATGTGATGAGCGATGTTATTGGTCTTAACGTGGACCAGGTCCATATATTTGTGCAGGATGTTAGGGTATCTACATAGCAGGAAGGGGAATTTTCATTGAGTAAGGGCTTCATTAACGGTTCCGATTTTACCGCCATGGCCGTGCTGGGCGCTGAGTTGTTAAATCAAAATGTCGACAAGGTAAATGCGTTGAATGTTTTCCCTGTGCCTGATGGCGATACGGGAACGAATATGAATTTGACGATTGCCTCGGGCATTCGTGAGCTGCGCAGCAAGCCGTCCGACCACTTGGGCAAAGCGACGGAAGTATTGTCTAAAGGGCTTCTGATGGGAGCTAGAGGCAATTCCGGCGTTATTTTGTCACAGCTGTTCCGTGGTTTTTCCAAGGGGCTTGTAAACGCTGAGCAAGCAGGCCCCCAGCAGATTGCAGCGGCTTTGCAGCACGGTGTTGATCTTGCTTATAAAGCTGTTGTAAAGCCTGTGGAAGGAACGATATTGACGGTAGCGAAGGAAGCTGCAAAGCATGCCGTTGCTTTTGCACGCCGTACGAATGATGTCACTGAGCTGATGAAAGAGGTTTACGATAAAGCGAATGAAACGCTTCAGCGTACGCCGGATATGCTCCCTGTGCTTAAGCAGGTTGGCGTTGTTGATTCTGGCGGTCAAGGACTAGTGCTTATTTATGAAGGGTTTGTGCGCTATTTAGTTGAAGGCGAAGGGTCGTATGAAAGCTATTCGCTGTTATCTGAAGCAGCGCCGCCTGAAGAAGTAAGCATTCCGAGGGCACAACCAGCTCCCGCTCCGCTTAAGACGACGAATTTTGCTGCACAATCCCGTCTGGAGACGGCGGATATTGAATTTTTCTATGACATGGAGTTTTTTATAAATCGCAAGCCTAGGGGCAAAGCTGCGCCGTTTTTTGATGAATACGCTTTCAAGAAAGCGCTTGGCAAAGATGGAGATTCCATTCTCGTCATCGCCGAGGACGATATCATTAAAGTTCATGTGCATTCCCGCAGGCCGGGTGATGTGCTGAATTTGGCGCTGCCGTATGGCGAGCTGACGAACCTGCATATTTTGAATATGCGTGATCAGCACCGCGAGCTTCTAGAGGAGGAAGCAGCGATTCCATCCTACGCGGTACTGCCTGATTATGCGCTGACGGGAAGCATTTCCTCGCCAGAGCTGCTGGCGGGAACGTCGGGGGCGGTTGTGCCGCCTGGACAAGTTCATGAGCTGGCGCCATTCGGCATTATTGCTGTAGCGCTGGGCGAAGGCATTTCGAACATTTTTCTGGATAATGAAGTGGATATTGTGCTGTCCGGCGGGCAGACGATGAACCCAAGCACGGAGGATTTCGTCAAGGCGATTGAATCGCTCGTCGCGGATCATATTTATTTGCTGCCGAATAACGGCAATATCATTCTTGCTGCTGAACAGGCGGCGGAGCTTAGTGAGCGCAACGTGACGGTTATCCCGACAAAAACGATTCCTCAGGGGCTTGCAGCGGTACTGGCTTTCAAAGAGGATGAGACCGTCTCGCGCAATACGGATTGGATGAAAAATGCTGCCGGGCAAGTTGTTTCCGGCCAAGTGACGCACGCGGTTCGCGACACGACGATCGATGGCGTGAGCATTCGCGAAGGCGATTTTATCGGCATTAAGGAGAAGGCCATTGTTGCGGCACATGCAGATTTGGCCGAGACTTGCCGTCTGCTCATAGCTGAGCTTATGGCTGACGGCGGCGAGCTCATTACGGTGCTGACTGGAGCAGAGGCGAAGGCTGAAGATACGGAAGCGCTGAAAGCATGGGTGGCAGAGGCTTATCCGGATGCAGAGCTTGAAGTTCAAGAGGGCGGACAGCCGCTTTATCCCTATTTGTTCGCAGTGGAATAAGGATGGAGAACTAGTGAAATAGCAATCGTTTATAGGGTATGAAAGGGGTGGCGAAGATGGGGAACATTCATATTATTACCGACAGCACTTCCGATATTCCGGCTGAACGATGTGCAGAGCTTGGCATTCAGGTTATTCCACTGAAGGTGCTGTTCGGTGAAGAAACCTATTTGGATGGCGTGACAATTGGGAAAGAGCAGTTTTATGAAAAGCTGATAGCTTCTCCTGTTCTTCCGACAACCTCACAGCCGTCTCCGGCGGAGTTTCTTGAAGTATATGAACGGATTTTGCACGATGATCCGCAAGCGATTATTATTTCTATTCATTTGGCTTCTGTACTCAGCGGCACTTATCAGTCCGGTGTCATAGCTAAGTCGATGCTGGATGAGCAGGCGGACGTAACGGTCATTGACTCCAAGTCGGCTTCGTATGGCTATGGCATTCAGGTGGTTACGGCAGCACGGATGGCTCGCGAAGGCGCCTCTAAAGAGGCGATTTTGGCAGAAGTAGCTCGTCTTCAACAAGAGCTCAGCCTTTATTTTCTGGTTGGATCGCTGGAATTTCTTCAGAAGGGCGGCCGAATCGGCAAGGCTGCGGCGTTGTTTGGCTCGATTTTAAATATTAAGCCGATTCTTTCGCTGGACCAGGAAGGTACGGTTCAGTCTGTCGATAAGGTGCGCGGTACGAAAAAAGCGATGCAGCGCATCATGGAAATGCTCGACAAGGATTTTGGCAGTGATCGCGTTGGGGTTGCGATTGGCTGGACGCACGGCGAGCAGACGGCGCAGGAGCTTGCGGCGCTGCTGAGAGACAAGCCTAATGTGGCATTCATTGATTTTATAACGATTGGTGCGACGATTGGCACTCATGTGGGACCTGGTACATCGGCCGTATTTATGTATAAAGTGTGAGGAATGATTATGATGACGCTGGAGCAATATTCCGTCCGGCAAATTAAAGGCGTGAGCGCTCCGAAGGAGCAAGAGCTTCACGCCTTTGGCGTTCATACCGTTGCCGATTTGCTGGACTATTTTCCATTTCGTTATGAGGATTATCGCGTTCGCGCGCTAGCGGATGTCAAGGATGGAGACAAAGCTACCGTGCAAGGAGTTGTGCGGGGCATGCCCGTGCTGCAGCGTTACGGGAAAAATAAATCGCGGCTCACTTGTAAAATTGAGATCGATTTTTTGCTCGTTACGGCGGTATGGTTTAACCGCCATTTTCTAAGGGATCAGCTGACGCCTGGCCGTACGATTATTTTGACGGGCAAGTGGGAGCAGCATCGCCAGCAGATGACCGTCTCGGAGTCCGAGTTTCCGGAAGGGGCCGGCTCTGCCAAATCAGGGACGCTGCAGCCGGTGTATTCCGTCGGCGGGGCGATTACGCAGCCATGGATGCGCAAGACGATTAAGCAGGCTTTGCAGCAATATGGCGCGATGATCGAAGAGGTGCTGCCGTTTGAGCTTATGGAGCGGCACCGGCTCATTCCTCGCCGTGATGCGGTGCTGCACATTCACGAGCCGGGTGATATACGCGAAGGTCTCGAAGCGCGGCGGCGGATGGTTTATGAGGAGCTGTTTCTATTTCAGCTGAAATTGCAGGCGTACCGAATGCTCAGCCGCAAGCGGGGCGATGGCATCGCTCATTCGATTGAAGCGGAGACGATTAGGCAATTCGCGGCTACGCTGCCATTCGAGTTGACGGATGGGCAGAAGAAGGTTGTAAATGAGCTGTTGGTCGACATGCGCCAGCCTGCGAGCATGAATCGGCTGCTCCAAGGAGACGTCGGCTCGGGTAAAACGGTCGTTGCCGCCATTGCGCTGTATGGAGCAGTGAAGTCCGGCCATCAAGGCGCACTGATGGTTCCGACGGAAATATTGGCGGAGCAGCATATGCGTTCCTTGACGAAGCTGTTCGAGGGCATGGATATAGAGGTTGGACTGCTGACGGGAAGCATGACGGAGCGCCGCCGCCGCGATGTATTCGCTGGCCTTCAGATGGGCCTGATCGATATTGTCGTCGGTACGCATGCGCTTATTCAGGAGACGGTCTTTTTCCGCAGTCTCGGTCTGGTTGTAGTGGACGAGCAGCATCGCTTTGGCGTAAATCAGCGCAGCGTTTTGCGTCGCAAAGGAATGAATCCCGATGTGCTGACGATGACGGCGACGCCGATTCCCCGAACATTGGCGATTACTGCTTTCGGGGATATGGATGTATCGACGATTCGTGAGCGTCCGCATGGGCGCAAGCCGATTAAGTCATATTGGGTCAAGCATAGCATGATGGACCGCGTGCTTGGTTTTATCCGCCGCGAGGTAGGAGAGGGCAGACAAGCCTATATGATATGCCCGCTTATTGAGGAGTCGGAGAAGCTGGATGTGCAAAATGCCATTGACCAGTATATGCAGGTTCAGCAAGCTTTTCCCGATCTGAAAATCGGCCTGCTGCATGGGCGCCTAAGCGCGGCTGAGAAAGAACAGGTCATGAGCTCTTTCGGTGCGAACGAGCTGCATGTACTCGTGGCTACGACTGTAGTTGAGGTTGGCGTCGATGTTCCGAATGCGACACTGATGATCGTCATGGATGCCGAGCGGTTCGGCTTGTCGCAGCTGCATCAGCTGCGGGGCCGGGTTGGCCGTGGCGCCCATCAATCTTATTGCGTGCTGGTCGCCGATCCAAAGTCGGAGACAGGGCGCGAGCGCATGAAGGTCATGACGGAAACGGATGACGGCTTCGAGGTAGCGCGCCGGGATTTGGAAATCCGGGGGCCGGGCGATTTTTTCGGAACGAAGCAGAGCGGCTTGCCGGAATTTCGTGTTGCGGACATGGCGGCGGACTTTGAGGTGCTGGAAATGGCGCGGGATGATGCGGCTGAGCTGTGCGCCCGCGATGATTTTTGGGATAATCCGGCTTATGCAAGAATACAGGCTAAGCTGAATCGGGATCAACTTTTTCAAGGAGAACAGCTCGATTAGGCAATTTCCGGGAAGCTCTGGCATATAGTTAAACGTGAAAACGGTATGCCAAGATGGAGGTGTCTGGAACATTGAGCTACCAAAAGTACGGTATTCGCCCGCAATTGGTCGAACGTATTAAAGGAAAGCTGAAAAATCCGCTTTTGAAGGATCGCGTGCGCCTGCTGCTCGCTAATGTCACTAAATTCGACCTGCAGGATCGCGTCAAAGTTAGAAAGCTGGTGAAATCAACCGCTAGCATCTTGCAGGAGCCGCTTACGGATACGCAGGAGGAGCAGATCGTCGCGTTCGTTCTCGCCCAGAAGATCGACCCCAACAATACGTTTCACTTGCTCAAGCTTTGGGGCATGTTTCGCTGACCGTCTGCGGTCAGCTTTTTTTAATATAAGCGGATATATTGATTTTCTTGCAGCTGCGCTGCTAGTGCGCTTCTTTTCCGGCTATACTATCTTTTTAGCAGCATTGTGGCTTTTGGGATATGGCGTTTGTGAAAAAGGATGGAGGAGAGCTCATGGGAGGCGCAGTTGAAAAGCTTGGGAGCGGTTTTAGGGCATGGCTGCGGCGTTGTATCCAGCTGCCGGCAGACGCCTTTCTGTATGCGGTTGGCAAATGGCATAGCTTTGGCGAGTCGCAAAAAATGGCTGCTGCGGCGCGCCCGCTTGTGATGCAGCCCGCAATCGTTGCTAAGCTTGCGGCCTCATGGACGCTGCTTGAGCGGGAGCAGGAAGCTGGCGGCTCCAATGCCAGCCCAAATGCCAGCCCAAATGCCAGTCCCAATGCTAACTCTAATGCCAACCTTCCTGTGAACAGCACTGCCGCTGCCAGCCAAGCTGAGCATGAGCTGCTTGCAGCAATTCGAGCAGACGCCGTTCATTTGAATCGCAACAATGTGACGAGAACGGAAGCTTATTTGGCGATCTATGAACGCAGGCCCGAGCTGCACTGGGCGCTGCTGGCGCATTTGGTATCGCGTAATGGCGGCTGGAATATGACCGATTTACAAGGAGAGTGGCTGCCGTATTTGCTCGGCCGTTCCGCCCGCGAGGCCGTATTCCGCTTTTTAGAGCGCGCGAATGCGTTGATTTTTCAGGATGCTTTTCCGCAGCTGCTGCTGTATGAGGCGAGCTGCAGAGCTGGGCGTCCGTTGTTTCATTTGCTGCCGCAGCTTGGTGTTTCCCGCTTTATGATACCGGTCTGGCAAACGTTTTGGGAGAGCGGCGATTCCGCTATTTTGACAGTTGCGCTGATCGTGAATGAGCAAAACTACATTGAAAAGCGAATTGTACAGCATCCCTTTTTCCGCAAGGAGGTGCTGGATACGGTGTTTTTTGGCTTGCAGTCGTTATTGCAGCTTAATGCGGTTGTGTTTTGTTATCGCTCCGGAGGTGAAGAAATGAAGCTGGCGGGGCTCATTTTGGAAAACTTCGACAATCTGAAAGAACGAATTGAGTTCGGCAAACGGCTGTATGCGCTGCTGTTCAGTGTGCCGGAGGTGCATGGCGGCGCCATTGCTTTCGCGCGGGCCATTCGTCATACGGGTTCACGTGCGGATTATGCCCCTCATTTGTTTGCAGTAGTTAGGCGTGATCCGCCAAAGAAGCCTTACAGGGAGCGGCTATCGGGGAGACGGCTGGCGCCGGGTGCGGCTCCATTATTCAGTCCGGAGCTGAGCAGCGTCTGGCCGGATCGAGCGGTTGAGGCGCCTGAGCCTGGCGATTGGTTCCGGGGGGCAGCGCAGGTGCTTCCTTATTTTCAAAAACTGCCGCTGCCGCATTCCTTTGAAATGACCAATGAATACAGCCTGCTGCTGAATAAAATTGAACTGGCTGTGCTGGCTTCACAGCAGTGGAAGCCATGATTTGGCTAAATAAATAGATTTGCGGCTTGGATGTGTGAGCAAATGGTTGAAAGGGCTAGGCTGATCCTATAAAATGGGAAAGAGGGGCCGTGAATGCTATAACGGGACAATGGACTATGGGACAACGGGAACATACAGGCAAGGGCAAGCCCATAGCAAGAAGCGACTAGTTTGCTGCATTGAAATGTAAGCGTTTTCTAAAGTTATCCATACGCTCAAAAAGCCGACGAGGCACAGTTCATAGGAAAGGTAAGGAAGGGCGGGTCTGCTTGAAAAAAATAAAAGTGAACTTATTGGCCAAATTTCTAATTTCATATGTGCTGGTGCTGCTGCTGCCGATTATCAGCATTTTGCTCTACTATTATCCTCACTCGACCAAAGCGGCCAAGGAGAAGGAAATGGAATGGAATGCCCATGTGACGGAGCAGTTCATGACCTCTCTCGATATTTTTACCCGCTATGTTTATGACTTGCCCTCGGAATTAATGCTCAATGGGGACATGAGGATGTACATGGCGATGGAGGACGATTATCGGCGTATCATCATTGCCAATGAAATGCGCAAATATAATGCAACCGATGCTTTTATCTACAATACGCTGCTGTATGTCAAAAACATCGGCTACTTGTTCGCCAAGACGGGCAGTGTCTACAGCGTGCAGGATTTTGCGGATCGTGGCGTAGGCTATTATTATGAAGCATGGCCTCATGATGAAATGTTTCAGGAGCTGAACAAGCTCACCCTGCCTTCCGTAAGGCCAGCCGAAAATGTCATTGTTCCGGGCAATAATGGCATCAGGATGCTGACCTTTATACTGCCAATGCCGCTAGGAGGGGAGCATTCCCCGGCATCGGTGCTCATTCTTGTGAAAGAAGAAACGATTATTCGCATGATGAATTCGGTATCCGAATCGTATAATGGCGAGTTTTATATTTTTGACCAGAAGGGCAACAGGCTTGTTGCGTCTAAAGAAGCGGCATATAGCGAGACGGATGATTTCCGCCAGATGGTTAAGCAGCTCGGCGCAAGCGAAGCAGGATCAACCGTTCAGACGATTGACGGCAAAGCCTATATTGTCTCGCATAATGTATCGGACAAAAACGGCTGGCAATATGTCAGCATGCTGCCCGTTACCGAATCTTTGCAGGATATACGCACCATCCAGTGGAATACGATACTTATTCTTCTGCTGATCCTGCTGGTAGAGGGCATCGTTATTTATATTTCCATTCGCAAAAACTATCATCCGATCAAGCGGCTTGTGGGCTTTGCCACAGAGGTGTTCAAGCATAAGGATAGCGGCCCAGGCCGGATGAATGAAATCGATACGATTCGTTACGCCTTGGATGGGCTTTCCTTAACGAATACGAAGCTGGATGAACGGGTTCAGAGATCGCTGCCGATTTTGCGCGACAATATGTTGTTTGAGCTCGTCAGCGGCCATTATGCGACTTGGGAGGCTTTTCATTCGCAAGGGGCGGATTACGGCGTATTTAAAAACCGCGATGCGGTAACGGCTGCTGTTCTCTCTTTCGAAGCGAGCAAGGAGGATAGGGAGGAAGTATCCGATTTTTTGCGGCAGGAGGAGCAGCAGCTGCCTGAAACGTTAGATGGTCATTTCTTCGCAAGCATTTACAACCAGGAATGGATATTTGTCTGCTCGCATCATGAGGGCATCGACGTCAAGACGTATTTGTCCAGCGTGCAGAGCAAGCTGAAGGAGCAGCTGGGGCGGGAGGTGCTAGTCGGCATCGGCTTGGCTAAGAGCGGGTTGTCGCCGGAAGGCGTGCATTTGTCCTATTTGCAGGCGGTGCGTGCTGCTGAATATTTGCGTATTCGCCAGCATGATGAGCTGCTGGAGTTTGGCGAAATCGAAATTTCGCCAAATGGGATGGTATCTTATTTTGCCGAGCTGCTGCAATCTCTGGAAATGGCGATTCTCAAAAACGAGCCTAACATCGTACAATCCGTGCTTGAGAAAATCATTGACTATCTGGCAAGCAGCGGCATGCCGCCACATATGATCAGAACGGTCTATTCGAATACGATCAGCGTTATTTTGAGCGGGCTGCAAAGGTTCCATCAGGATGATGGCAATTTGCTCAGGCTTACGGATGCTGCCTTTTCGCACCGTTATACGATTGAGCAGATGGTGGGCATTATGCGAGAAAGCTGCAGCAAGCTATGCGATATTATTCGCGAGACGCTGCCTGCCGCCCGTACCGCAACCCAAGAGGAAATTTTGGCGGTCATTGAGCAAAAGGGCTTTGACTCTAATTTTTCATTGCAAATGTTCGCCGACCATTTCAGCATGTCGCAGTCAGGCTTCAGCTATCATTTTAAAAAAACAATCGGACATAATTTTAAAGAGTATATCGACAGGCTGCGCATTCAGAAGTCGATCCAATTGCTGCGGAGCACAGGAGGGACGCTGGACTCTATCGCGCAGCAGACAGGCTATTCCAACACATCGAGCTTTATTCGATCCTTTAAGAAAATGGTTGGAACAACTCCCGGCCAATACCGGGACTCTTGCAAGTAAGCGTGATCAAGCTGCTGCTATGCCGTTCGGGCATGGTGGCAGCTTTTTTTAAACTGCAATTCCGGGTCAAGCAGCCTGGAGCAGTCGCTTGTTTTATGCAGAACGTACACTTTTTGAGCATATGCAATATTTCAAAGAGAGGCTATTCCTTGAATGAAATCGCTTGCAAAACCAAATATAAAGCGTTTTCAAAAAGTGCTGATCAGTCAAAAACTGTTTGTATACAGCTTTGTGTCAGAACGGTTAGAGTAAGGGAGCCGAGCAGATACAGGCAGCAGGCTTGCTCCCTTTAGCAGCGAGCAAGCAGAAACAACAGATCGGCAGACTAAATGTATATCGGGGGAGAATGCACATGAAGAAGCAGATCATTACGATGTTGTCGTTGTTGGTGGTCGGGACGACACTCTTGGCGGCATGTTCCGGCTCTAATGAAGGCAGCGCAAGCGACCCGAGCGGAAGTGCCGGGCAAAGCGGCTCGAAGGTTAAGCTGACTGGCGTTATCGTCAAGCATCCATTAACGAAGCCGCTTGCCGAGATGGAATGGCTTCAGCAGATTGAGGAAGCGGCTGGCGTAGACATCCAGTGGCAAGAAATAACCGCGGATTGGGGGCAAAAGAAAGGAACGATGCTCGCCAGCGGTGATGTTCCAGATTTATTCGTTGGCCCGAATGTGATTACAGACGCTGATTTTGCCCAATTCAAGGGATTATTTCAGGACATGAGCGAGTTAATTGAAGGCGCTCCCAACGTTCAGAAAATGTTCGAAGAGAAGCCGGAAACCAAACAAATTTCCACGCAGCGCGATGGTCAAATTTATGGACTTGCGAAGTATCAGCGATTTTGGCCGGATACGGTTAACAGACAATATATTAATCAGACTTGGCTGGACAATCTTGGCCTAGAGATGCCTACTACATGGGATGAGCTGTATGATGTGCTGTTAGCCTTTAAGGAGAAGGATGCGAACGGCAACGGAGATCCTAATGATGAAATTCCAATGGACTGGTCGGGCGGAATCGGCGGCTTCTTCAATCCAGCTGTGCTTCTAGGCGGCATGGGCATTAAGCTGTCCTCCGATGTAAGCGGGCAAGGCTACTTTGTTGAGGACGGCAAGGTGAAAAATTTCCTGACTGATGCTCGCTACAAGGAGCTCGTTATGTTCCTGAACAAGCTATACAAGGCAGGGCTCATTAACCCTGAGGTGTTTACTCACGATTATACGAAGCTGCAGGCTGTTGCCCGCGGGGAAGGGGATATAGCCAAAGTTGGCTTTACGTGGGGCTGGGTAGCATCGGATCGGTTTGGGGAGCAGCTTGCTCCGCAGTATGCGTCGATGTCGCCGCTTAAATCCTCTTCCAGCTATTCGGGCCCAGTATCCTGGAGCTATGACAGCTACACGCTAAATTATGGCGCCAATAATATTGTGATGTCCGCCAAAACGAAAAACAAGGAAGCAGCTATGCGCTTCATTAATGAGCTGTATAAGCCGGAAATTGGCATTCAAGTGCTGTTCGGCTCGATTGGCCCTAACATTGAGGACAAGGGCAATGGCTCCTATGCGGTGCTTCCACCAAAGGATGCGAAGATGGACCCCGGCACCTGGAAATGGACGTCCACTTGGGCAGATAATGGCGCTTTCTACATTTCGGATTCGATCGACTTGACACTCGGCAAGGATATGCAGGAGGTGCTGACCCAGTCGGAGCCGCTTAAAGAGGCACTTGCGCAAGTAGATTCCCAGATCGATATTTATCCGGGCACCTTTGTTAAATATACGAATGAAGACAACAATGCGATGAGCTTAAACAATACGAACATTATGAATCTGGCCAATACGACGTTCGCCAAATGGGTTACGAAAGGCGGAATCGAGGCGGAATGGGATGCTTATGTGAAGGAAAGCCAGAAAGCCGGCCTTGATAAAAATGTTGAAATTATGCAGAAGTACTACGATGAATTTGTAAGCAAGCTGTAGCGGAGGCTGTAGTGCAGGTTTACTCATGAAAGGAGGCGCGGCGATGCGTACAGCAGCGAAGCTCGGCACCGTTAAGCGTGACTATCAGCTATGGCTGATGATTTTGCCGGCGCTTGCCACTATTTTTATCTTCAACTATATTCCGATGTATGGCGTACAACTGGCCTTTCGCGATTACGATTTCAGCAAAGGGCTGACTGGCGGAGAGTGGAAGGGATTATTCTACTTTCAGCAGTTTATCGAAAGCTATCTGTTCAGCGATCTGATGCGAAATACGTTTTTGATCAGTCTGGCGACCATTATTATCGGGTTTCCCGCTCCAATTATTCTCGCGCTGGTGCTGAACCAGATTCGCCGGAAATCGTTCAAAAATATGATGCAGACGACCGTCTATTTGCCGCATTTTATTTCGGTCATCGTGCTGGTTGGCATGTTGAACGTGCTGCTTTCCCCTGAGACTGGCATCGTCGGTCATTTGATGAAGGCGATTGGGCTGGGACATATCAATTTGCTGGCCTCAAGCAATACCTTTATACCTACCTATGTGATTTCGGATATTTGGCAGCATTGCGGCTGGAACAGCATTATTTATTTGGCAGCGCTGTCAAGTGTCGATCCCCAGCTCTATGATTCGTCCAAAATAGACGGAGCAAACCGCTGGCAGACGATACGTTATATCGATTTTCCGGCGCTGATGCCAACGATCGTCATTTTGTTCATTTTAAGCATGGGAGGCATTTTGAGTACGGGCTTCGAAAAAATATTTTTGATGCAAAATGCATTGAACTTGCCCGTATCCGAAGTGATTGCGACCTATGTCTACAAAATGGGGATCGTGTCCAACCAATTCAGCTATGCTTCAGCTATAGGCTTGTTTAATACGCTCATTAATTTTATATTCCTGTATACGATGAACGCTATCTCTAGACGGGTGTCCGACACGAGTCTGTTCTAGCCTACAGCGGAAGGAGGCACTGCAATGGAAAGAATACGCCCGCGCCTTGGCGGCGGTGAAATTTTGTTTAGAATCGTGCTAGTCATCGTCTGTGCCGTTATTTTCCTGACGATTGCTTACCCGCTTTATTTTATTATTATCGCGTCGGTAAGCGACTCGACACTCGTATCAACCGGTAAAGTGCTGCTGTTCCCCAAAGGAACGAGCTTCTTCGGCTACGGAGAGATCTTTAAGGATGAACGCATATGGACCGGCTACCGCAATACGCTTTTTTACACATCCGTGGGCACATTAGTCAATTTGCTGTTCACGCTGCCTGCTGCCTACGTGCTGTCACGCAAGGAGTTTAAGGCGAGAAAATACATTATGTTTGCGTTTGTGTTTACGATGTTTTTCAATGGCGGGCTCATTCCGACTTATTTGCTGATAAAGGATCTGCATCTAACGAATACGCCGTGGGTATTTATCGTACCGTTTAGCGTTAACGTATTTTATTTAATTATCGCCCGTACTTTTTTTGAATCGACGCTTCCTTCGGAGCTTTATGAGGCGGCTGCAATTGACGGCTGCTCGCATTTTGTCTATTTCGTCAAGGTGGCGCTGCCGCTGTCCAAAGCCTTGATCTCCGTCATCGGCCTGTATTATTTGGTCGGGCACTGGAATGATTTTTTCACTGCGCTTATTTACATTCGCGACAACGAGCTTAAGCCGCTGCAAATTATTCTCCGCGACATTTTATTGTCGAACCAGGTGTTTTCCAGCGGGGCGGGGACAGGCGGCGACTCCGGCGGCTACGCGCAGAAATATGCAGATCAGATTAAATATGGCGTCATTATCGTGTCTACGCTGCCGATTTTAGTGCTGTATCCGTTTTTGCAGAAGTATTTTGAGAAGGGTGTTATGATCGGTTCGATTAAAGGGTAAAATGGGGGACCACTGCGGCAGGCTGCTGCCCGGTGGTCCTTTCTAATGGAACGATTCTATATAGCTTGCTGCTGAATAAAAGCGAGCTAGCATTGCTGGCTTCGCAGTCGTTTGCAAAATAATTTGAATTTTAAAAAGGAATTTGTGGACTTTTGACCAATTAGTAAGGTAAGATGCTGTCCCTCGAACAATTCGTATAGCTCTTTGAGGATCGTATTTGGCGCTGCATAAAGACGCCATTCTCCGGTCTCTTTTGAATGCCCGCATTTTGCTAAAGATCTGGACTAAAGGAAGGTGAAGTATGGAAGACGTTCGAGTGCTCATCGCTGAGGATGAACGGGAAATTAGTGATTTATTAAAAAAATATTTAGATCGAGAATTATACAAGGTGGATGTTGCTGAAAATGGAGAAGAGGCTCTTTGCATGTTCGATAAAAACAGTTATAACCTTGTCATACTGGATCTCATGATGCCTAAGGTGGACGGTATAGAAGTATGCAGAAGACTCCGTAACAAAACCAATGTCCCCATTCTGATGCTCACTGCCAAGGACAATGAGGTTGAAAAGATTTTGGGCCTTAGTATAGGTGCGGATGATTATATCACTAAGCCGTTCAGTATTAACGAGGTTGTCGCTAGAGTGAAGGCGCTCATAAGGAGATTTTTAATTCTGGGCAGTGATGGACACAGCTATGAGAAAACAATGATCCGATTTAAGGGCATCTCGATCGACCTTAAAAAATATACGGTCAATATTGCCGGTGAAGAGATATCTCTAACTGCGAAAGAGTTTGAATTGTTAAAGTTTTTCATTTCCCATCCTGAACAGGTTTTTACGAAGACGCAGCTTTTTCGCAATGTGTGGGACAGCAACTACATAGAAGACGATAATACAGTGATGGTGCATATCAGAAAGCTTCGTAAAAAAATAGAAGCGGATCCTTCTAATCCGCAATTTATTCAAACGATTTGGGGAATTGGATACAAATTTACAGGTGAAAAAGATGAATCATAATCAGTTTTTCTTTGTTCTTATCATTCAATCAGTCATCATCGCCGGGCTTTTGATTCTGGAATTCAATGACGATGCGTTCGGGGTACTCAGATGGATTTTATTCACAGCACTTTGCTTGACAAGCGCATTTCTATTCTTCACTAGATTCCGTACTCGCACCAGACTAAAGCAAATGACGGCGGAGCTAAGACGAGCAACGAGCGGGAATTTGAAGATGAGATTATTTGCAAAAGATGATGACGTGTGGAATGAAATGATTTTTTCGATTAATGAATTATTGGAGCAATTGGAAAACATTCAGATCGAGACGATCAAATCCCAAGCAGCAAGAAGAAGCCTGCTCTCCAATATTTCGCATGATATCAGGACTCCTCTTACGTCTATTATTGGCTATGTGAATGCCCTTAAAGATGATATCGCAATTTCGGAAGAGGAGAGACAGGAATTCCTTGAGATTATATCCACAAAATCTAACGGACTGAAGGAATTAATCGATGAAATATTTATGATGGCGAAGCTGGATGCGGACGAAATGCCTCATAAGCCGATTTCTCTTGATTTGGCAGAAATGATTAGAGAGTCGCTAATCGCATTTTTGCCTGAATTGAACAAAAATGAAATAGAGCTGCATGTCAGTATTCCGGATGAAAAATGTCTTATCCACGCAGATCGTCTAAGCGTTATGCGAATCATAGGCAATATCATCAAGAACGCTATTTACTATGGGGGAGAAGGGAAAGTGATAGGGGTTGAGCTTTCTCAAACCGCTCAAGAACACCAGCTGCGCATTTGGGATCAGGGACCTGGTATCTCAAAAGGGGATATTGCTAATGTGTTCGAGAGAATGTACCGGGCCGATCAAGCCAGAACACTGATTAAAGGAGGCAGCGGCTTGGGCCTTGCCATTGCCAAAGCTCTTATAGAGAAAAACGGCGGTGCAATATGGGTGGAGAGTGAACCGTGGCAAAAGACGGTTTTCGGGACATCATTTAAGAAACAGTTAAAGAATAGGTAAGAAGCAGTTAAATCTTTCTTTTTATAATGGTTTATAGCTTATAGAAGGAGGGCCGCATTTTGAGTGTTGTTATTAAAACCACTGATTTGACGAAGATTTATGGTAATCAGAAATCGGTGGATCATATGAATATGACAGTGAAGCAAGGCGAGATTTATGGTTTTCTTGGTCGTAATGGCGCAGGCAAGACAACCACAATCCGCATGCTGGTCGGGTTAATTAAACCTACCCATGGACTAATCGAAATTTTTGGCGAAAATTTGTTGAACAATCAAAAGGAAATTTTACGTCGGATCGGATCTATCGTTGAGGTTCCGGGTTTTTACGAAAACCTTACGGGCAAGGAAAATCTGCTGATTAACGCCAAAATCATGGGTATTCATAAGAAAAATGTTATCGAGGAAACGCTTGAAATAGTAGGGCTGCAGGATGAAACAAGGAAGCTGGTGGGGAAATATTCCTTGGGTATGAAGCAGCGTCTTGGTATTGCCAGAGCGCTTCTCCATTATCCTGAGCTGCTGATTCTGGATGAGCCTATGAATGGGCTGGACCCGATCGGCATTAAAGAAATGCGAAAGCTTATTAAAGCGCTGGCCGAAGAGAGGAAGATCACCATCCTGGTCTCTAGCCACATTTTATCGGAAATTGAGCAGGTGGCGGATCATATCGGGATTATTCATGAGGGGAAGCTTCTGGAAGAGATTTCGCTTGATCAGCTGCGGAAAATCAATCGAAAATACATGGAATTACAGGTATCGAATGACAAAAAAGCAGCTATGCTGCTGGAGAGGCACTTCCATATTTATGATTATGAAGTACATGATAATGGCCTCATCCGCGTATATTCTCATTTGGGGCAGCAGGGACAGATCAATAAAGTATTTGTGCAGCATGAAATTGAAGTATCAAAGATCATGCTTAGCGAGGATAGGCTGGAAGATTATTTTACGAATTTGGTAGGAGGCGGCACAATTGGTTGATTTGCTGTATACGGAAATTTTGAAGCTTAAACGCTCCAAAATGTTTCTATTAAGCATGATTGGCGCTGCGGTAGCACCTTTTTTGGTAGTGGTCTCCACTTACATCCATATCAAGACGAAGGACCCAACGTTGTTTGTTCCTTTTGAGGAGTTATTTTTCGATTCCAATTTGTATACGGTTTTATTAGTTGGAGTTCCTTTGTATGGTGTAGTTACGTCGTATCTTTTTAACCGGGAATATGCGGAAGATACTCTCAAAAACCTGTTAACGATCCCAGTATCCCGAACTAGCCTTATGTTGAGCAAGATGCTCCTCTTATTCTTATGGATTATGCTGCTGACCATACTTGCATGGGGGCTAACGCTGCTGCTCGGCGTACTTGGCCAGTTCGAAGGGCTGAGCATTTTGCTGCTCGTAGAATCCTTGCGGAAATTTATAATCGCCGGAGCGTTTCTATTTATTTTATCAACCCCCATCATCCTGATCACCATCGTGCTGAAAAACTTTGTACCGACCATCGTTTTGACGATCGTCATCACACTGGTCAATGTCATGAGCTCCAATTCCGAATATAAAGGGCTGGTGCCCTGGACAGCCGCATTTGACATTGCCAACGGCACGCTTTTGCCAGCTTATCCACCGGAATATTCTTATATTGCTATTGGGGCTACCTCGATTGTTGGATTCATCGCTACTCTAGTTTACTTTAGGAAGGCGGATATTCACTAATGTATGAAATCATTTGCGCCATAATACTCGGCATTCTTGAAGGATTGACGGAATTTCTGCCTGTCTCATCTACAGGTCACTTGATCTTGGCCGGTAATTTATTAGGCTTTGAAGGGGATAAGGCGACAACGTTCAAGATCGTGATTCAGTTGGGAGCCGTGATGGCTGTACTTATGCTTTATTGGAAAAGGTATATGGATATTCTAAAGGATTTGCTAACTTTTAATTTTTCGGCTAAAAACAAATTGAATGCCATTCACATGGTGATTGCCATGATTCCCGCTTTAATAGTTTATTTGATTTTTAAAGATGATATCAAATCGCATTTGTTCGGACCGGCCCCCGTCCTGATCGGTTTGATCATCGGCGGCATCCTGATGATTATAGCCGCAAGGGTCAAACGAAAGGTAACCGCCGAGAATACGGACGACATTACTTACAAGCAAGCATTTGGTATTGGATTATTCCAATGTCTAGCCCTATGGCCTGGGTTCTCGAGATCAGGATCGACAATATCCGGCGGGCTGCTGCTTGGAACTAGCCAGAAAGCCGCTGCAGACTTTACTTTCATCATCGCCGTCCCGGTTATGCTTGGTGCAACGATATTGGACATGTACGATAGTCGTGAGCTATTAAACGGGGATACCCTTCTATTATTCCTTATTGGTTTCATTACCGCCTTTGTAGTAGCGATGATTGCCGTGGTCACATTCCTGAACCTGATCAAACGTCTGAGATTGGAGTGGTTTGCGTTTTATCGTTTTGCGCTTGCTGCGGTCTTTTTCATCTTTGTAATGTGAGATATTTATATGGAATCCAAGAAGAATCCACTTTGATTTTGGATTCTTCCTTTTATTTCACTTCGTGTATTGAAGTGTGATAAATCAATTCGTCCTTTCAACACCGGTCACGGTTGCCACAAGACCGTCCACATAACGTCCTATTCGAATGCTTATCTCGGCACGCATGTAGTCTCTGGTGATGGTGAAATGATCTTCATATTCCCGGCAAATATAGCGGTAACGGGCCTCTTGATGATTTATCTCCTCTTCAAAAACGCGGATGCTTTTCTCCGTCAATCCTTTCTTTAATCGGTTTAAGTCATCATGAACATTTCTAGCCAGCAATTGGGCCGCTTTAGAATAGAGCAGTCTTAGCGTTTCTGAGGATTGCTCTGCCTCGCGGGCTTTTTTGACGATGATCGCATGCATGATCGGCAGCAGCACATAATCCTTCATCATATGGATTTCTTCCGCTGTTGGACGAACAGGCTGAAGTGCTTGCTTTTGGAACCTGTTCTGAAAAGCCTCCTTATGCTGCGGAAGCATCATTCGGCTAGATTCCCAGAGCCCGTTCTTTTCAAGTTTTTTACTCATTTGTAGTGCCCCCCGATTTTTATAGACCTATCTGCTGCTTGCCCTGCGGCAGTAAGGGATGAAGCTCTTACAATTGCGGTGCTTCCGTATCGATTTTTGATGCCGTCTGTCACTTTCTCCAGCGCTCTAAGCTTAATCTGATCCTCAAAGAGGGTGAGCTGATAGTTTTGATCGTCCATGAGCTGGCTGATGGTCACACCGACCCGGCGCACAGGCATGCCATCCCAAAATTTATAAAACAGCTGCTTCACCGCTTCAAAAACCGTTTTGGTATGGTTAGTGGGGTCCAGCAGCTTCATTTGGCGCGAAAATCCGGTGGGCGCTTCGTAGGGGCTGCACATGCAGTTGACCGTAACGACATGGCCCATATATTTTTTGCGGCGGCAATCGCGGCAAACTTCCTCGGTCAGCTCTAATAAAACGGTATCTACCTCCCATGGCTCCATATAATCTCTTGGCAAAGTCATCATATGGCCAACCGATTTTGGCGGGTTGTTGAATGTTCCAGGCGTAACCGGGCTATCATCGATGCCGTTGGCCGTTCGCCACAGCACCTCGGCATGAATATCGGATTGCTTGCCAAAGCGAAAGCGAAACTGGTCCTTAAGACGCGGCAGAGGCGTTTTGGCAATATCGCCTATTGTATGCATGCCAAGACGGGTGAAATGGGTGGTCATGCGTGAGCCGACCCCAAACATTTTATGGACCGGCTGCGGCCACAGCAAAGCTTCGAGTTCTGCTTTAGGCAGCGTAAAGATGCCGTCCTCATTCTTTTTTGCCCAGATGTCAGTCGCCATTTTAGCGAGCATTTTATTGGAGCTTATGCCTACCCTTATCCATACGCCTGTTTGCAGGAGAACCTTCTGTTGAAGGGCTTTAGCTATCGTAACAGGGTCTCCGAAAAGAGGGAGGCTTGCCGTAATGTCCAGAAACTGCTCATCAATGCTAAAGATTTCAACCAGATTCGTAAACTCCTCATAAATGCCCGTAATCATCAGGGAGGCATCGATATAATGCTGCATGCGGGGACGCAGGACGACGAGCTCCGGGCATTTATTTAACGCGATTCCAAGCCGTTCGGCTGTCGTGATGCCGTATTGCTTGGCAATGGGGCAAGCCGCTAAAATAATGCCTGAGCGGCGCTCAACAGAGCCGGCTACAACAACGGGTTTATTTTTACACTCCGGATGATTGGCTTTTTCAATACTTGCGTAAAAACTTTGACAATCTGCGAGCAATATAACTCTTTCAGCTGTTTCCCTCATTCCAACCGCCTCCGCATATTCATCAGCATGGTCATTAGCTCGGCTTTCACTAAGCTTCTCAGCATGGTGAAATGGTGGATATAACCGCGAACTTTATATTCAACATGGACCCCCTGCGCATTCATCTCGGTGTTTAACGCTTTAATGTTCCGCTGTCTCATCTTTTTCTTAATGCTTTGCAGTTCAAGATAGATGCTTTGCTCCATTTCATTGAGATAAAAAAGGATATGGTTATAAATGATTTTATTTCGATGCATTTTTAATTCGTTGATGTCTCTAGCTAGCATATCGAGAAGAATCGGCAGCAAGGTAAACTTTTTAATAATTTGCAGATCCTCTTCCGTTTCGATGATTGAATGGACACTCATAGCTACACCACCATGACGCGAACGTTTATTCGTATTCTGTATTATATACCGAATGTATGTTCTCTATGCAAGGTTTCTTGGGCAGGTAATTTCGACCAGCTTGGGCTTTGCTTCGGGAAGTGGCAGGGGGCTAGCGTTTTGCGGGGGCGGTTATAATAATGAAGCTTGTCCAAAAGGTCAGAAGATGCGATGATAAATAAATCACATGCTTACATAAGGAGTTAGAACAAAATGAAACAGGCATCACTGCTGCAAGACAAAAAACAACGCAAATTGCTGTTCAGCGCTGGGCTCAGCTGGATGTTTGACGCGATGGACGTCGGCATGCTGTCCTTTATCGTGGCTGCGCTAAGCGTAGAATGGGGGCTTGGCACCGAGCAGATCGGACAGCTGACTGCAATTAATTCCATTGGCATGGCGGTGGGCGCGGCAGCGGCGGGTGCGCTTGCGGACCGCTACGGACGCCGGACGATTTTGCTATGGACGCTGCTCATTTTCTCGGCAGCAAGCGGCTTGTCGGCGCTGGCGGGCACCTTTACCGTGCTGTGCCTGCTGCGTTTCGCTGGCGGCTTTGGACTTGGCGGCGAGCTGCCCGTCGCTTCGACGCTCGTATCCGAGTCGGTTCCCGTGAAGGATAGAGGCAGAGCGATCGTGCTGCTGGAAAGCTTCTGGGCAGGCGGCTGGATTGTCGCTGCGCTCGTCTCGTATTTTGTTATACCGGCCTATGGCTGGCGAGCGGCGTTTATTATTGGAGCAGTTCCGGCGCTGTACGCGCTGTATTTGCGCAGAGCCATTGAGGATTCACCGCGTTATGTGGCGCAAAAGGGGAACGTTTTGCCGCTGCGCCAGCGGCTTGCGGCGATTTGGTCACCGAAGCATCGCCGCTCGACCATTATGCTGTGGCTGCTATGGCTGACGGTCGTCTTCTCATATTACGGCATGTTTCTGTGGCTGCCGACCGTCATGGTGCTGAAAGGCTTCGGACTGGTCAAAAGCTTTCAATATGTGCTGCTCATTACACTTGCGCAGCTTCCGGGCTATTTTACGGCGGCCTATTTCATCGAGAAGCTGGGACGCAAATTTGTGCTGGTCACCTATTTGCTGCTGACGGCGGTAAGTGCCATCTGGTTCGGCAGCGCGACGACAGAAGGCATGCTGCTTGCTGCCGGAGCTTGCCTGTCCTTCTTCAACCTTGGCGCTTGGGGAGCGATGTACGCTTACACGCCGGAGCAATATCCGACGGCGGTTCGGGCAACGGGAGCAGGTTTTGCTGCCTCCTTCGGCCGGATCGGCGGCATCATCGGCCCTTACATGGTAGGGATGCTCGTGGCGGGCGGCACATCGATTCAAACGGTGTTCATCATTTTCTTTGTGGCGATCGTATGCGGTGCGCTGGCGGTTGCTTTCCTAGGTAAAGAAACAAAAGGAATCGATCCTGACCGTTAAGCGCCGAAGCTTGCGGCGGGGCTAGAATGAGGATCAAACACGATATTTTCTAGCTTTTAGGCGAAAAAAAGCCCCTCTCCTGATCTATAGCAGTTCCGGCAAGCCGAACGCTGCTCGATCAAGGAGAGGGGTTCTTTCATTGAAAATAGACAGCAAGATGCAGAATTTAGCGCCCGCAGCTATTACCTAAGCGGCGCGAAATGCTTCACTTGCTCCAAAATGCCTTCGATTTCCTGAATCACATCTGCGGAAAGCTCAAGCTCGACAGCTTTGACGTTTTCGACGATTTGCTGCGGACGGCTCGCGCCAATCAGCGCGGAGCTGATGCCCGGCAAGCGCAGTACCCAAGCCAGCGCCAGCTGGGAAATGGAGACGCCAAGCTGGCTAGCCAGCCCATCAAGCTGTTCTACGCAGTCAAGCACATCGTCGCGCAAATAGCTTTTCAGCACATGGTTGATCGAATCATTGGCAGCGCGGCTATCTGTAGGCAGTTGCTGGCCTTTTCTATATTTTCCGGTCAGGATGCCTTGCGCCAGCGGCGAAAAGACGATCTGGCCGATGCCTTCCCGCTCGCTGACAGGGATGACCTCTTGCTCAATATATCGCTCAAACATATTGTAGATCGGCTGGTTGGAAATAAGCGGGCGCAAATTCAGCCGCTTCGCAATGCCAGTCGCATCGGCGATTTGAGCGGCGCTCCATTCGGAGACAGCGGAATACAAAATTTTGCCCTGCGCGGTCAAATCGTCCAGCGCCCGCAGCGTCTCTTCCAGCGGAGCATTTTGATCATAGCGATGGCAAAAATAAATATCAATATAGTCTGTGCCCAGACGTTTCAAGCTGGCATCGCACTGCTCCATAATATGCTTGCGCGATAAGCCGCCGTCATTGGGGCCGTCACCCATATTGAAAAAGACCTTCGTCGAAAGCACATAGCTGGAGCGCTCGAATGGCCGCAGGGCAGAACCAAGCGCCCGCTCGCCTTCGCCGCGATTATAGGCATTGGAAGTGTCGAAGAAATTGATGCCGCTTTCAAAGGCCTGCTGAATGCAAGCGTCAGCCGCTTGCTGCTCGGTAGCTGTTCCATAAGTGAGCCAGCTTCCAAGACCGATTTCGCTTACTTTAATGCCGCTTGAACCGATGCGTCTGTATTTCATACCCTGATTCCTCCGCTTTCGTTGAAAAAATAAATGCTCATCTCTGGCCGCAGCCGTTATTGCTCCAGTGATTTTTGCGTAAAGATAGCCATGTACGTCACTTCGTCCGATACGGGGCAGAGGAGATGCTCCTCCAGCGAATTGAAATAAAGCGTATCCCCCGGATGCAGCGAATATTCAGTCGCACCAACCTTATACGTCATCTCGCCGCTGATCATATAAATAAATTCCTCGCCCTCATGGGAGAAGCCGTGCGGCTTGACCTCGCCTTTGCGGGCCGTAATCAAATAAGGCTGGACCAGCTTGTCTCTGCGCTCGCTGGCAAACGCGTAGAAGGAATACCCTCTGTCTGTCCGGAGCCAGCTGTCTTTATCGCTGTACTGCAGGCTAGAATTGAACACGGTCGCATTGGCGCTCTGCTCTTCAATCAGGTCGGACACGCGGACGCCTAAAGCTCCGGCAATTTTCATCAGTGTCGCAACCGGAGGAGCGGATAGATCGTTTTCAATTTTGGACAGGAGACTCTTCGTAAAGCCGCACTGTTTTGCGATTTCTTCCTGCGTCCGCTTCTGTTCCATGCGGATCAGCCGGATTCTTTTGCCGAGGCTCATCAGTCACACACCTTTATTTGTCATACTTGTTTTCTATCGTATCATAAAAGGACCGAGTTGAAAACGATTCAATAAAGTTGTTGATAATTCAACTTAGTTGAATTAAAATAAACCTGCAATCATCTTAAGCTAAGTGCTTGAAGCATTGAAGGATAGACGAAACAGGGAGGGACAAAATGGTCAAGGCGGCGGATTTGAATGAGGAGCAGCATGTGCTGGATATGGGCTGGGGCAAAATATCGTGGTTGTATGGCCAAGAAATTGATCCTGCGGGCCAAATGACATTTGGGCAGGTTTACATTAATGCAGGCCAGGAAAATGGACGCCATCGGCACCCGAACTGCGAGGAAATTATTTTTGTGCTGTCGGGCGAATGCGAGCATTCGCTGGGGGATGAAACGTATCATCTGAAGCCAGGCATGGCACTGCGCATTCCGCAAAATGTGCTGCATCATGCCAAGGTAACCGGCTGGGAGCCGTGCCGGATGATCATTGCGTATTCCGCAGTCGATCGGCAGACGGTGGGCGAATAGGGCGGCCATTCGAGCGTTGGGCGACCTAGTATAAGCAGGGAGGACGATAAGTGGGAATCCGGTATGCTTTTTCCCGGCCAACGGCAGGGGCAGAGGAAGAGAAGGCATTAATTCATGGCTATCAGGCGGCAGGCTACGAGGGTTTGCAGCTCAAATGGAATCAATATATGCCTCACGTGCAGGAACCGGAGCGGTTTATGGAACGCTGGGGACAGCCGCCGGGCCTCGCATCCGCGCTTATTACGGGAGGTACGCTGCTTAGCGACGATAGCAAGGAGGAGCTGCGCCGTATTTTCCGCTTTGGGAAGCAGGTGGGCACGGAGCTAATTGTCTACTGCCACAGCGTCCCAAGGACGGGGCTGGAAAAGGAAGCTATCGCTGGCTTTGCGCGTCTGTTCGCGGAGCTGGGCAAGGAGGCGCAAGACAGCGGACTCAAGCTGTCGCTGCATCATCACTATGATCAGCCGGTGATGCACCGGGCGGATTTTGATATATTTTTCAGCGAGCTGCGGCCGGAGGACGGGGTTGGACTGACGGTTGATACGGCGCATCTGGTGAAGTCAGGCATTTCCGATGTGGCGGAGGTCATTCGCAGCTTTGCGCCATTTATCAATAATTTTCATATGAAGGATTTTGCGGCTGGCGAATATCGGATATTAGGAGAGGGCTCGATTGATTTTCAGCCGATTATGGCGGAAGTGAAGCGGATAGGCTATGCGGGCTGGATGTCGGCGGATGAGGAAAGCGGCGGTGACATAGTGACGGGCATGCAGCAATGCTTGCCGTTCATGAAATCAGGTGTTGGGAGAGTGGCGGAATGAAAAAATATAAAATTGGATTTGTCGGCGCGGGGGCTGTCACACGGCTGCATTTGAGAGGCTATGCCAACCATCAGGATAGCGTGGAAGTCGTTGCGATTTGCGACCCAAGCGAAGCGGCCGCTCAGGAGCGGGCGGATGAGTTCGGCATTGCGGGGAGATACACGGACCTTGCGGAAATGCTGGCGCATAGCGGGCTAGATGCCGCAGTAGTCTGTACACCTTCGACGATACGCGGAAGCATTATGCGTCCGCTGCTGGAAGCAGGCATTCCGGTATTTCTGGAAAAGCCTTTCGCCGACACGTTTGCCGAGGCCCAGCAAATAGCGGAGCTTGCAAAGCAGCTGAACGTTCCGGTATGCATTAATCAAAATTTTCGCAAGCATCATCAATTTGATTTTATTCGCGATTTGGTCAAGTCAGGCGCAATCGGCAAGCTGGAGTCGATTCAATTTGATTCCTTGTTTTATCGGCAGGATGCAGGCTGGCGAGTACACACGGAGCGTCATGCCTTGTCCGTCATGGCGATTCATTGGTTTGACGGTATGCGCCGAATCGCGGGTGCCAAGGCGGCTTCCATTTACTGCAGCGCCTACTCCTCGGAGGCGGTCGATTGTTTAGGGGAGACGGATGCGACCGTGCTGATGACGTTTGAGAACGGCGTGCGCGCCCATTTTACCCAAAGCTTCTCCAGTCCGTTTCATAAAAATGATCTCGTTGTGCTTGGCAGTGAAGGCGTGCTCAGCACGACGTCCAATACGATCGGGCTGTATCGCCGCGAACCGAGCGGGGAGCCGAACTGGAACCCGCAGCCTGTGCAGACATGGGAGCATGCGCTGCCGATAGAGGAGGCGATATTTGACGGCCTCAATCAGCTGCTCGTCTGGCTGGAAACGGGAGTAGAAGCCGAAAATAGCGCGTTTGACAATTTGCATACGGTTTCATTGCTGGATGGCGCGTACGAGTCGGCAAAGAATAATCAGGTTGTTGCCTTTCAGGAAGGACTGCTAGGGTAGAACGGGTAGAGCTTGCAAGTGCAAGAGCTGCAAGAGCTGCAAGAGCTGCAAGAGCTGCAAGAGCTGCAAGAGCTGCAAGAGCTGCAAGAGCTGCAAGAACTGCAAAAGCTGCAAGAACTGCAAGAGCTGCAAGAATACATCTAAGGAGCTTTGTACAATTGTAATCAATTAAGAAAAATAAATAAGGCGCAGGATTTTCGCAGCAGCGAAAATTTTGCGCCTTATTTCATATTCTAGGCTCTTCGAGCGTTGATTCGATGGCCCCTATTTTGGCGGACACCAAATCCGCTATTTACTCTAGCCAACGGTCATGGAGATGCCTCGCGGACACAGAAGCCGCTAATGGTCCCCCAATCACTATTTTGCCGAGATAATGAGACCAATAAAGGATCTCCTGTCCGCCTACATACTTAAATCACAAAAAAAGCTAAAATAGCGGAACCTCAGTCCTCCAAAAAGGAGAGGTCCTATTAGAGAGCCTATCCGCGCTGGCAAAACACGTAGGCTAATCGCATTTTCGAGGGTGAACCTTTACAGCTGAAAATGCTGCTGGCGGTAATGGAGCGGGCTCATCCCGGTCCAGCGTTTGAATTGCCTGCTGAAATGCGACAGCTGGGAGTAGCCCAGACGCACAGCGATTTCCTTCAGCGACAGCTCCGGCTGGCGAATGAGCACCTTAGCCTCCTGCAGCTTGAGCTCAGATAAAAACTGACGTGGCGACAGGCCATACACTTTGCGAAACACCTCAAGCCCATAGCCCGGGCTGATGCCGAGTGAGCGCATAATCTCTTCAATAGAAAAAGCGCTCTCCGCCGCAGGCTCGCCTGGAAGCTTATGCGGGTCAAAATTCCCCTTGATCGCCTCGGCAATCGCTTTGGCATATTGCACCGACGCTGGCGGCATAGCTGCCATCTCTTCCTCCGGCAAACAGATCGTGCCCACTAATAGCCCAAACAACTCAAACAAATCCGCCTGCAGCCGAAAGCGATCCGCCGTCGTATAGCCGCCTCCCCGCCTAAGCATCGCAATCCATTGCTTCAAAATAGGCAGCAGCCGCTCATGATCGGCGCTTCCGGCAGGGAACAGCAGGCGGCCATTTCGAATCATTTCTTGGCGAAAAGCCGGATCGTCCACATTAAAGTGGGCGCAAAAATAAGCCATGCCTTCCTCCGAAATGCAGCGGCTCTTATGCTTAAAGCCGGGCGGAATAAGCAGAAAGTCGCCGGCGCCCAGCTGATATTTGCTTTCGCCAATGACCGTCTCCTGCGCGCCCTCCTGAATAAAAATCATTTCAAAGCCGATATGGGATTCCAGCGGCATCTGCCAATGCTTGTCTACACGCTGTTCATGCGCGCCAAAAAACTTAATGTTCCAGTCGATAGCGGGCAGAAAACGCACATTTTGAATCCACGGCGAAAGTGTCACTTCATGATCCATTAGGCAGAACCACCTTTGATTTGGGTAAATTTCACGTTGTTTGGACAATCGGCGATTTATTCTATTTAATTTATACTAAGAGGGCAAGCTAAAGCAATAAGCAAAAGTGATGAAACGATAGGGGTGTGTCGATATGGGACAAACGGCAAAATGGTTTTCAAGCACACAAACAGCGAGCTGGACGGAGAAAAGCACACAAACACGCACCTTTTCACCTGCTCTATCTAACTTGGCAATAACTGAAAGCGCATACCAAACAGTAGAGGGCTTTGGCGGCTGCTTCAATGAGCTGGGCTTTACTGCACTGAGCCACTTATCGGAGGAAGAACGCGCGGCAGTCATGCACGAGCTGTTCCACCCGGAAGGCGAGCAGCGCTTCAGCATTTGCCGCCTGCCTATCGGCGCCAGCGACTATGCGCTGGAGTGGTACAGCTTGAACGAAACGGACGGCGACGTGGCGATGGCGCATTTTTCCATTGAACGCGACCGCAAGTATTTGATTCCTTATATAAAAGAAGCATTGGCGCTTAATCCGGAGCTGAAGCTGTTCGCTTCGCCATGGAGCCCGCCGACGTGGATGAAGACGCCGAAGGCTTATAACTACGGAACGCTGCGCTGGGAGAAGGAAATTCTCGAAGCCTATGCGCTGTATTTCGTCAAATTCGTTCAGGCCTACCAAGAGGAAGGCATTACGATTCATCAGGTCCATGTGCAAAATGAAGTCGTAGCCGATCAGAAGTTTCCTTCCTGCGTATGGACGGGCGAGCAGCTTAAGGAGTTCATCCGCGATTATTTAGGACCTGCTTTTGAACAGCATGGGCTGGATACGGAAATTTGGCTTGGAACGATCAATGCGCCCGATCCATGGCTGGAGCTGATGAAAGGGACAACGAACGATTATGACGCTTATGCGGGTCTTGTGCTGAGCGACCCCGAAGCTTATAAATATATTAAAGGCGTCGGCTATCAGTGGGCAGGCAAATATGCGATAGCCCGGACGTCGCAGAGCTATCCGGAGCTGCGTTATATGCAGACGGAGAATGAATGCGGGGATGGCAAAAACACGTGGGCGTATGCCAAATATGTGTTTCATCTGTACCAGCATTATTTCAGCAACGGCGTGAACAGCTACATTTATTGGAATATGGCGCTGGAGCCGAAAGGGCGCAGCACATGGGGCTGGGAGCAAAATGCCATGATTACAATAGAGCCGGATACGAAGCGGGCTATGAACAATCCGGAATATTACGTGATGAAGCATTTCAGCCATTTTGTGGCACCGGGCTCGAAGCGTATCGGGCTGGAAGGCCCGTGGAGCGGCCATTCCATTGCTTTCAAGCGCGAAGACGGCTCGCGGGTCGTAGTAATTACGAATCCGTATACCGATACAAGAGAGCTTAGGCTGTTCGATGGCGAAGTGGAGCATGTATTCGAGCTGGAGCCGGAATCTTTCCATACGATTGTGCTGTCTTAGTATATAATATAAAATCAATGAACAAACGCCTTTGCGCTTAAGCATGGCGTTTGTTTTGTCGTTATTGAAAGTAAAAAGCAGGGAGGGAAGAGCAATGAGGCTGTTGTCTAAAATATATCGGGCGATTTTGCACCCGTTCCGGCGCAGCATTCGCAATAAGCTGATTTTCATTATGGTGGTTGTGTCGGTGCTGCCGATTATAGCGGTAACTGCGCTTGCTGTGGACAATAACCGCCAGTCGATGGAGACCGAGCTTATTGGGACGAATGTGTCCAATATGAAGTGGACGAGCATTTATCTCGGGGAGCAGTTTTCGCAAATGAACAGCGTGTTATATTCCGTCCTCATTAACCCGAACCTGAATGAATACATTGCCAGCGAGGAGGAATCGGGCCTGTCCAGCCAGTTTTCGGCACAGCGCAACATTGAGGATGCAATGGCCTCGCTTTTTTATTCGGGCAATCATTATATATCGGGCATTGAGCTTTATTTGAAAAGAAGCGGCAAGCTGTTCACGATGAATGCGTCTCAAAATCAAATTAAAACGCTAGACCGCGTACCTGTGCCTTATAATGAACTGTTTAATCAGCGCAAGGATTTTATGATTCAAAACAGTCCGGAAGGCGACCGTTTTCAACTGATACGGAGCATTAACCGGTTTGAAAACCGTGAAATTCTTGGCGGTATTACGTTGGAGGTGCGCTGGGCCATTCTCGACCAGACGCTGTCGCTGCTTAATCCGGCCAATGACCAAACCGTGATTATTGCAGGACCGGATGGAGAAATTTTGTACCAAATGGGCAGCGACGCCCTTTCGGCCGAGCAGGTTGCGAAAATTGTGAAGGGCGGTACAGAGCCTGGCTATGAGCGACAGGGGGATGAATATGTATTTTACAATACGATTGATCCGATGAAGCTAAAGCTCATTAAAATTATTCCACTGAGCGCGATTAACCAAAGCGCGCAAGCGACGATGCATTATGGGATATTGATTGGCACGGTAACGGTTGCCGCCGCGATTTTAATTGCCGTGCTGCTTGCCTGGCGTACAGCAACGCCGATTGTGCTGCTTGCGCGCTCCATGCAAGGGCTGAACCTTATCAGACAGGGAGATAAGCCGCTAAGTGGACGCATGGATGAAATTGGCTTGCTGGAGACGAAGCTTTACAATATGTCTCATCGAATTAGGGAGCATATTAAGAGCGAATACAGCATGAATTTGGAAAAAAAGACAGCGGAGCTCAAGGCGCTGCAGGCGCAGATCAATCCGCATTTTTTGCAAAATACGCTGCAAATGATCGGCAGCATGCTCTTTTCCAAAAAGCCTGCTGAAAGCTATGAAACGATTCGCTCGCTAAGCGAAATGTTCCGTTATGTCATTCGCGAGCCAGATGACCTTGCTACGCTGAAGCAGGAGCTGGAGCATATGAACAATTACATGGTCATCCAGCAGCAGCGGTTTCAGTCGCGGCTGCAATACAGCCTAGAGGTGGATGAGCGGCTGCTGCAAAGCCGCATTCCGAAGCTGACGCTGCAGCCCATCGTGGAAAATGCATTTATGCACGGACTCGATTCGCAGGCTGGAGGCTGGGAGCTGAGCGTAAAGGTAGCTCAAGCCAGCATCGCAGAAGCGGAGGACGGAGTTGGGGCATTAGCATTAGCAGGAGTAACCATTACAATCAGTGACAATGGAGTAGGGATTGGCGCTGAGCGGCTGAGGGAAGTTCGCCAAAGGCTCAGCTATGCGGATGGGCAGGTTTGGACACACGGGGAGCGGATTGGGCTGGGCAATGTGGCCTCAAGGCTGCAAATGCATTTTGGCAAAGCGTATGGCCTGGCGATCGACAGTGAAGTCGGGGTTGGCACGCGCATAACCATTCATATTCCTGGTGAGAGGCAAGGGGGAGAACTGCATGATTAAAGTAATGCTGGTCGATGATGAAAGCTGGGGACGAGACATCGTTCGCACATTCGGCCGCTGGCCGGAATATGAGATGGAAATTGTCGCCGAGGCGGAGGATGGCGAAGAGGCGCTGCGGCTCGCTGAGAAGCATATGCCACAGCTCATCATTACCGATATGCGGATGCCGGGCATGGATGGTGTGAAGCTGCTGAATGAGCTGCATGAACGCCTGCCTCATATTCAAATTGTCGTCATTAGCGGCTATGATGACTTCAAATACATGCAGCATGCGATTCGCTGCCAGGCTGTAGATTATTTGCTGAAGCCGATTGATCCGAAAGAGCTGAACGAAGTGCTCTCAAAATGTGCAGCGGGGATCGCGGCGGCGGCGGAGAGCCGGCGCATGCTGACGCTGGATCTCGAATGGCTGCTGTCGCTGACATCGATGAAGCAGCGGCTGCGTGCCCGGTTCAATGAGCTGGACCGCGAAGGCATGCAGGAGCTGTTCGGGGAGCTGGAGAGAGAGATGGATAGCAGTGGTGCTGGCAAGCCGCAGCTGCTGGAGCGCGTCATCCAAGAGCTGCTGCTCATGCTGAAGGAGCTGCTGCTGGCTAATTCATTGGAGGCAAATGCGATGGATGGCGCAAGAGACGGGGCGGAGCTCGCCTCAAGCGCGAATGCAGCCGCTTTTCTGACTGCCCGCTATGAGGAGGCGCTGGAGCAGCTGATTCAGCAGCGGAAATTCAAGAAACGGCTTAATTTGGACGAGGTTAGGCAGTATATGGAGGCGCGGTTTGCCGAGCCGATTTCCTTGGAGCAGGTAGCTCGCGCTTTTTTCGTTAGCAAGGAGTACTTGAGTAAAACGTTTAAGCAGGAATATGGCTGCAATATGACCGATTATATTTTGCAGCTTCGCATGGATAAGGCGCGGGAGTGGCTGCTTGATGAAAAATTGCCGATTAAAACAGTCGCGGAAATGGCAGGCTATGAAGATGTAACGTATTTTTATCGCGTGTTTAAAAAGCATTTCGGCATTGCCCCAGGAGAAATGCGTCGTGGCAGCGAGAATTAATGCGATTAAGTGGACAGGTTGGACAGATTGGACAATCTTTAACTTGGTTTAAAAATGTCCAAGTGAACAGTCTAATTCTGTCCAATTAAACGCTTTCATAAATCAGATACAATGAAAGCGTAAACAAACAAGCTTACGGGAGGTCATTACAGATGAAAAAGAAGCTTTGGAAATCAGCGCTAAGCGCAGCATTAATTACAACACTGCTGGCAGGCTGCGGCTCGAACAGCGGTACGGCAACCAATAATGGCACAGAGACAGGCGAAGGCGGCGCGAAAACGGTCAAGCTCAAAATGTTTATCGCTCAGCCAAGGCTCAAAGAAAGCTACGATAAATACATTGCTCAATTTGTAGCGAAGGAAAAAGCAGAGAAAAACATTGATGTTCAAGTTCAACTTGAAATGCCGACAGCAGACACGGCTCCGCAAATTTTGAAAACAAGACTGGCTTCCAATGATGCCCCGGACGTGTTCGCCGTTCATGCGATCAATGAAATTCCTTCGTTTTACAAAGCAGGCTATTTGGAGGATTTGTCCGGACAGCCATTTGTCGACAAGCTACTGGACAGCGTGAAGCCTTCCGTTACGACAACAGACGGTAAAATCGTTGCCGTACCTATGGAAACGCTGTCATGGGGATACGTTTATAACAAAAAGATTTTCAAAGACCTCGGCTTGACGCCGCCAACTACTTTGACAGAAATGAAAGCGGTTATCGCGAAGCTGAAGGAAAATAAAATAACGCCATTCCTGCTGTCCTACAAGGAATCATGGATTCCGCAGCTGTTCCTGCCGCTGGCAGTAGGAGCTATCTCAAATACGACAGATAAAGATTTTGTGGAAAGAATGAACAAGGACGAAGGCTCCTTCAACGAAATGAAAGCGATGTTCGAAGTGATCGATCTGGTCAACCAGAATGGTACGGATAAAGCGATGGAGGTAGGCGGCGACGATGGATCAGCAGCTTTCGCTACAGGCAAAGCGGCTATGTGGATCCAAGGACCATGGTTTGCAGAATCGATTCTAAAAGCAAATGCCGATATGGATTTTGGCGTAGCTCCGCTGCCGATTAATGATGATCCTAATGCAACGATGATCAACCTGAGTACATCTACTTCACTCGTTGTATCAAAAAACAGTGCGAACAAGGAAGTGGCACTGGACTTCGTCAACTACGTGCTGGATGACAAAGACTCTAATGCTTTTTACGAAGAGCTCAAATTTAATCCGGTTGCCAAAAATCATTCGTTCACCACTTATCCTTGGGTAGAAGATGCAATGACTTACGTTAAAGAAGGCAAATCGTATTTGGATCCTTCCATCCCGCAAGCGGTTAAGGATGAGTCAGGCAAAGCGCTGCAATCGTATTACGCTGGACAACTGTCGCAGGATGGTGTTATAGCGGCACTCGACAAGGCATGGAAATCGTTTAACAAAGTAAATAAATAAAGAAGGAATGGCGAGCAGGGCGGGATAGAGCGAGAGGCTTCCCACCCTGCAGAGCCTTCCCATCATCATCTTAGGAGAGGTGAGCAACCGTGCCAATGAAGGGTGTTTTAAAAAGATATGTATCGCTGCTGGCCTTCGTCGCGCCTGCATTTATTTTGTACGCCATTTTTCTGCTGATTCCGACTATTGGCGGTATGTATTACAGCTTTACAGACTGGAATGGACTGAACACCAACTATCAATTTATTGGTCTCGACAATTTTGTGGAGGCGCTGAAGGACGACCCGGATTTTGTCCACTCGCTGCTGTTCACATTAAAATATGTGCTGTATATGCTTGTGCTGCAAAATGTAATCGCACTGCTGCTTGCCGTTCTCATTGAATCGCGGAGCAAAAGCAAAGGATTTTTCCGCACGATATTTTTCATGCCAAACATGATCAGTATTATTATTAGCGCTTTTATGTGGACATTCGTGTTTACACAAGTGCTGCCGCAGCTGGCGGAAAAAACAATGTTCACCTTCCTGGATCAATCCTGGGTTGGCGATCCGAAGTTTTCCTTCTATGCGATTTTGGTTATCTCGCTCTGGAATGGCGTCGGCTACATGATGATTATTTATTTGGCCGGCTTGCAAGGGGTGCCGCAAAGCTTGATGGAAGCGGCTATTATCGATGGTGCGAATCCGCTGCAGCGCTTTATGAAGGTTACGCTGCCGATGATTACACATGCCATTACGATTTGCTTCTTCTTGACGCTGAACGGCGCTTTTAAAGTGTTCGAGGTCGTATATGGATTTACGGGCGGAGGTCCGGGCCGGTCGACGCAGGTTATTACGATGAATATTTATGAAGAGGCCTTCTCGAACAACTTCCGCTACGGCTATGCCAGCGCGAAATCGGTCATTTTATTCATTATCGTCTTGATTTTCACACTCATTCAGATTGCAGTCATGAAAAGAAAAGAGGTGGAGGCATGAGAAACAGAAGCGCGAGCTCGTTATTTATTACGCTGTTTCTTTCGATCGGCGCCGCCATTTCCTTCTTCCCTATTTATATGGCCATTGCCAACTCGTTTAAAACGCAAGGAGAAATGTTTCAATCGTTCGTGGCTTTGCCGTCTGCGCCAACCTTTGACAACTACGTGCAGGCTTTTCACAAAATCAATATGCTTAACAGCACGATAAATTCGGTAATCGTATCGGTGCTGGGCATTGGCGGCATCGTGTTCTGCGCCGCTCTAGCGGGCTATAAGCTGTCTAGGACACCAGGCAAGGCGAGCGCGGCCATCTTTTTCCTATTCGTCGCTTCGATGCTCGTGCCCTTTCACTCGATTATGATTCCGCTTACCCGCATGGCGAACGGCTTGTCCGTACAGGGCAGTACTTATGGCTTGGCACTTATTTACATTGGACTAGGCGTCAATATGGCCGTATTTCTCTATCATGGTTTCGTAAAATCGATTCCGCGCGAGCTGGAGGAAGCGGCTCATATGGACGGCTGCGGCGAGTTCCAGACGTTTTTCCGGATTATTTTTCCGCTGCTGCTGCCGATTACGGTGACGATTGCCATTCTCGATTTCCTATGGATCTGGAATGACTTCCTGCTGCCGATGCTGATGCTGACGGATTCGGATCATTATACGCTTATTTTGTCCACGAACACATTGTTTGGCGAATACAACAAAGAGTGGACACTCATCCTCGCTTCGCTTGTACTGACGGCGATTCCGGTTATTATTATTTACGCCTTCTTCCAGCGCTTTATTATGGAGGGCATTACAGAAGGAGCAGTGAAGGGCTAATGGATAAATTATTATACGGCGTTGCTTATTACGATGAATATATGCCTTATGAGAGGCTGAGTGAAGATATCCGCATGATGAAGGAAGCGGGCATTAACGTAGTCCGTATTGCCGAATCTACTTGGAGCACGCATGAGCCGCAAAATGGCGTATTTGATTTCAGCTCGGTAGACCGCGTGCTGGATGCGATGCATGAAGCAGGTATCCATGTTATCGTGGGAACGCCAACTTATGCGATACCGACCTGGATGGTCAAGGAGCACCCGGATGTGCTTGCTATAACAGCAGCCGGACCTGGCAAATATGGCGCGCGCCAAATTATGGATATTACGCATCCGGTGTATTTGTTCCATGCTGAGCGGATCATTCGCAAGCTGATCGAGCGCGTCAGCAAGCATCCGGCGGTAATCGGCTATCAGACGGACAATGAGACAAAACACTACGGCACGGCTGGGCCGAATGTACAGCTGCGCTTCGTCAAATATATGCGCGATACTTACGAGACGCTGGACCAGGTCAATGAGCTATTCGGCCTCGATTATTGGAGCAACCGCATTAACAGCTGGGAGGACTTTCCGTCCGTTGTCGGAACCATCAATGGCAGCTTAGGCGCAGAATTTGCCAAATTCCAACGCGGGCTGGTTAATGAGTTTCTTGCATGGCAGGTAGGCCTTGTCAATGAATACAAGCAGCCAGGGCAGTTCGTGACGCAAAACTTCGATTTTGAATGGCGCGGTTATTCCTTTGGCGTTCAGCCGTCGGTCAACCATTTCGAAGCGGCGGTGCCATTCGATATTGCTGGTGTAGACATCTATCATCCGTCACAGGATGAGCTGACGGGCATTGAAATTTCATTTGGCGGCGACATGACACGTTCACTGAAGGGCAGCAACTATTTGGTGCTGGAAACCCAGGCGCAGGCATTCCCGCACTGGACGCCATATCCGGGGCAGCTGCGGCTGCAGGCGTTCAGCCATGTGGCATCTGGCGCTGATATGGTTGCTTATTGGCACTGGCACTCGATCCATAATTCGTTCGAGACGTATTGGAAAGGGCTGCTCAGCCACGATTTTCTGCCTAATCCGGTTTATAACGAAGCAGGGACGATCGGACGGGATTTTGCCCGCCTGAGCGATGAACTGGTGCATTTGCGCAAGCAAAACAACGTTGCCGTTATGGTGAGCAACGAAGCGCTGACAGCGATGGAGTGGTTCAAGCTGCCGGATGGCAAATTGTACAATGATGTTGTGCGCTGGTTGTATGACGAGCTGTACAAAATGAACATCGGCTGCGATTTTATTACGCCAGCTTGCGAGAAGCTGGATGATTACAAGGTCGTCATTGTTCCGGCTTTGTATGCCGTACCGGATCTGGCGCTTGAGCGGCTAAATGCTTTTGTCGAGCAGGGCGGGCATGCCGTATATTCGTTCAAAAGCGGCTTTGCCGACGAGCGGATAAAAGTACGGACCTCGCAGCAGCCGGGCATTATTGGAAAAGCGTGCGGCGTCGGCTACAGCCTGTTTATCGATCCGAAAAATGTCGGGCTGAAAGGTGCAGGGCTGGATGCAGCGCCAGGCACGGTTACGAGCTGGATGGAGCTGCTGACGCCGCTTACCGGCGAAGTTGAGGTGCTGGCGCATTATGACCATCCGCAGTGGGGCGAATATGCGGCCATTACCCGCAACCGCTACGGCAAAGGTACGGCGACATACATTGGCTGCCTGACGGATGGAGCTTCTGCCCATGAGGTGCTGAAGGGCACCGTTCAAGAGGCGGGACTATGGGGTGAAGATCAGCAGGTCAGCTTCCCGATCATCGTGAAGCATGGGGTTAATGGGCAGGGAGCGCAGCTGCGCTACTATTTCAACTACTCTGCTGAGCCGGTATCCTTCGTTTATCCGCATGCAGCGGGACATGAATTGCTGGAGGGCCGTCCGGTCGGCAGTGGCGAGCAGCTTACGCTTGCACCGTGGGGCGTGCAAATAATTAAAGCAGGATAACTCGAAATATAGAGAAGTAAACAAGGCGCGACGCCTTCGCATTTTGCGAAGGCGTCGCGCCTTTGTTGGTTAATATACTTTTTTGTGAAAAATGGTGTTTTGCCTGATGCCGACCTTCCACCCTTATTCATAAGATAGTGGAATAGGATAGCCATTATCCAAATATGAGAGAATGCGGAGGGAGCCATGAATAAGGTCGCCTTCATTACAGGTGTGACAGGACAAGACGGCATGTATTTAACCGAACTGCTGCTAGCTAAAGGTTACATTGTTCACGGTTTGAGACGGCGCAGCTCGCTGGCGAATACAGGGCGGATCGACCGTATTGTGGAGCAAGCGAATCGCGTAGAGCAGCGATTGCATTTGCATTATGGCGATTTGACGGATTCGACAAACTTGGTACGGCTGGTACAGGACATTCAGCCGGATGAAATTTATAATTTGGCGGCGATGAGCCATGTGCATGTCAGCTTTGATATGCCGGAATATACAGCAAATGCCGATGGCATCGGTACTTTGCGCCTGCTCGAAGCCATAAGGCTGCTTGGTCTGACCCATAAAACGAAAATTTATCAGGCGTCCACGTCAGAGCTGTACGGACTTGTGCAGGCGGTTCCACAAAGCGAGACGACACCATTTTACCCCCGCAGCCCTTACGCGGTCGCCAAGCTGTATGGCTATTGGATTACGGTCAATTACCGGGAAGCATACGGCATGTATGCCTGTAACGGCATCTTGTTCAACCATGAAAGCCCGGTGCGCGGAGAAACGTTCGTCACGCGAAAAATAACCCGCGCTGTTGCCCGCATCGCCTCTGGCCTCCAGCAGACGCTGGAGCTCGGCAACTTGTCGGCCCAGCGTGACTGGGGCCATGCGAGGGATTATGTAGAAGCGATGTGGCGCATTCTCCAGCAAAACGAGCCGGAGGATTATGTCATTGCCACGGGGCAGACAACAGAAGTGCGTGAGTTTGTGCGGCTTGCTTTTGCCGAGGCAGGCATCGAGGTTGCTTTTACGGGCGAGGGAGCGGATGAGTTGGGCCATGTGGTCAGCTGCAAGCATCCTGAATACCAGCTTCCAGTTGGCCAATTGGTCGTCCAGGTTAACCCGCGATATTACCGCCCGACCGAGGTGGAGCTATTGCTTGGCGACCCGGGAAAAGCGCAGGCGAAGCTCGGCTGGACGCCAGCGAGCAGCCTTGCTGATCTCGTCAAGGATATGGTCGCCGCCGACTTGGAGGAGACGCAGCGCGTAGCAGATTTGCGCAAGCTGGGTTATGATGTGAGTTTGGATATGGAATAAAAGCATAAAGAAAAAAGCAAAAAGCAAAAAGCAAGCGGATGGGCGGAAAGGTCGCCTGTCCGCTTGTTTTGTATGGGCTGAAGCGATTTTAAAAGCTGGAACCGTTAGAGTTGAGGAATGATTCAGTCAAAAACATAGAAATATTAGGATTTGGAGGAAAATGTTTTATTTTGTCGAATATCCATTTATATCAACGAAATAACACATGTTTCCAAGTGGTACTGGTAGTAGATCGACTACTGATGTATGGGGTTGAAATACAAATTGGTTAATAAAATGGCAACTTGAAAGTGTACAAAAAAGAAACCAACCTGGGAGGAGGCATACATGTGATTGGATATGATCGCTTGCGGGTAGAAGGCCCCTGCAAGCTGAAGCATATCACGGATGTGGCGATGAGCTGGAAACCGGGCGAGCATGGGACGCTGCGAATTAGCGGAATGGTCGAGGAAGAGCTGCGGACGAATGCCACGCTGGAAGCGGTGTGGCAGGATACAATCGCGTTGTACGACGAAGAAGAAGGCGCGCGGAAGCCTCTGTTTAAGGGAGTCGTCACATCCGTGCAGACGGTGCATCGCAATGGGGTGTACACGGTCGAGATCGAGGCGGTATCGGGAAGTATCTATAGCGATCTGAAGAAGCGGAAGCGATCTTTTCAGGATACGAGCCAGACATATGGGGCCATTATGACCACCGTGCTTCGTGCATATTCAGGTGGGGATGTGCTGCTTCAACAGGGAGAGAAGGAAAAGCCATCCGAGCCTGTCCTTCAATATGAGGAAACGGATTGGGAGCTGATGAAACGTCTAGCGAGCCAGTTCCAGTCGGTTGTCGTCTGTGATATATTGGAAGAAACGCCGAAGCTGTTTATTGGGATGCCGGAGGGAAAAGAGCATAAGCTGCCTGATGGCGCATCGTATACGGTGAGCAAGGATTTGGCGGCTTTTCAAAAAGCAGGCGGAGAGGCAGCAGGCCTGCATGATACGGATTTTTTCGGCTATGAAATACAATCCAAGACGTTCTATCGCTTAGGCGACCGCTTTAAGATTCGAGGATATATTGAGCTAATCGTATCGTCGATGACGGCGCGTTTAGAGAAGGGTCAGCTCATCTATCACTACCGTCTGTCGCGGGAAGCGGGGATACGAGAGCAGCGGATCTTGAATACAAGACTGTCGGGTCTGACACTGCAAGGAGAAATTCTGGCGGTGAAGGGAGAACAGGTGCAGGTGCATCTGGCGATCGACGATAAGCAGGACAAGGGAACAGCGCACTGGTACCGTTATGCCCCAGAGACGGGAAGCGCGATGTACAGTATGCCGCAGGTAGGGACGAAAGCGAATCTGTATCTGGCAGATGCAGGCGGTCAAGAAGCCATCGTCACTGGCGGCGTGCGAACAAACGGAGCGAGTGCGGAGAAGACGGCAGATCCGAATAACCGTTATTTTGGGACGGAGCATGGCAGTGAAATGAAGCTGTCCCCAACAGGAGTTGAGTTTACAGGCGGAAGCAAGGAGCCGCTGTTTTTGAAGCTGGACGATGCCGTAGGCATTATCTTGAGTAGTCCGCGCAAGCTGACGCTGACGGCGAAGGAAGAGATTTCGCTGTTCACACCGAAGCGTGTAGTTATTGGTGCACAAGCGTTACTGGTCGCAAAGAAGACAAGTGCGCCAAGCGGGATCACGCTGGAAGGCGAGTACAATCTCATGGGGGCGCAGATCCGAACGGAAGGAAAGGATCGGACGAGCTATGCGCCGTATGACGATGCGCCAGTAGAAGGCGAGCCACCTCCGCCACCGCCACCGCCGGAAAAGCCGCCATTCAGTTGGGGCAAACTAGCGAGGAATGTACTGGCGGGATTGGCTGTTGTTGCGGTAGTTGCTGTAGCGGCAGCGTTTACGGTAGCGACGCTGGGAGCGGGAGCAGTCGTTGTAGGTGCGGTGTTGGCTGGAGCGGCGATTGCAGGAACCGCCGCAGTCGTGAGCCAAGCCGTGTCCGATATTGCCCGTGGTGAGGTCAGCGATATGGGCACGTATGTTTCAACGGCCTTCCGAGAGACGGTCATTGGGGCGATATCTGGGGCGGTGTTTGGCCCGTTCGGTCCGATGGCGAATCTAGGTGGACGTATGGCATTTGGTGCGGTGCAGAATGGGTTTGAAAGCGTCATTCGTCAGACAATGGAAGGCAAGGGCTTTAATTTTGGTGCACTGGCGCTGGATATGGGAATCGGCGGATTAACCGGTGGTATAATGGATTCACGTCTCACGAAGGCAATCGGTAACAAGATCGCTGGTGCGAAAATCGTGAAGACCTTAGGCAACGCATTTGGTGATTCGCTGAATAAAATGACGGGCTGGATTGGAAAGGCCGCAGATGTGGTTAAAGCGAAATTGATACGTGATGCATTGGATATCAAGGATGCAGCAGCTACTGGTTGGAAGAAGCTTCAGAATGCCTTGACGATTAAGAAGGTGGGGGATGATCTTGTTCCCGCAGGTCCTGGAGGAAATGTTAAACTTCATGATAGTCCTGATTCGATACCTTCAAGTCCGTCACAGCATCATAAGGATTTCTTTAGCGAATCTGAAGCGGGTAAGAAGGAATTAGCGGATCGTTTGAAGAATGAGGCTGAGGGGATGGGTAAACCTGATTTTATAACAGATCCTGTTGAAATGAAAAAGCATATCACAGTGCCTGAAGATGGATTTCAAGCATTCCTTGAGCGGAAGTACATTGAGATTAGAAAATCAGGGCTTGATGACATCGCAACTGTTGCTAAAAATACAGGATTAACAGAAGAACAGATATTAAAAATGAAAAGGCACTTATTCTTAGATACTAAACAGTTATCTGTTCGTGGTAAACCCTACGAAGAATTATATTTTCAAGCTGATCCTGATATTGCACATGCATGGCAAAAGGCACAAAAGGGAGAACTTAATGATGCAGAAAAAGAATGGTTTAGGAAACTAGCAAATCATGAGATTAAAGAAAAAGAATATATGGATGGAGGTATGCCATTAAGGGATAGTTCAACATGGAATGCAGAAAAAGATACATTTGATGTTGTTCCAGAGAAAAATGCACATGATAAAGCAGATGTAACAGATCCCAATCCCCCACCGTTTCCTGATTATGATGCTTCTAAGGATTTCAATAAACATTTTGATAAAGATATCGAATACTAATGAGGTGAACGAAGTGTATCTTGAGAGTGCGAAATTAAAAATAAATAATATACATTGGGATAATATAGGAACAACTTCGACTGATGAAGATTCTAAATTAGGTTATGAGTTTTTAAGAAGATTAGCTCTTTTTTTTAAAGAGGAACAGCTAAAGCCCCTACCACCAGCTTTTACAAATATAGCGAAATTGCTTGGTGACGTTGAGGATGAAATAGAGATTTCAATGTATTGTAGTTCAGAAGCAGTAGAGTTTTTAAATAAAAATTTATATATACAAAGAATATTTGAGTATTATTTACAGCTAGCTAAGTATGCAGACAAATCACCAGTTGTCCATAAATACTTAAATATTTATGAACTCTTAATAAAAGTTTTTGAAAGAGGTGGCTCATTTTCTATTAAACCGCTTGCATTAGATATAACAAATGTTGCTCATTTCCCTTTGAATGAATGGTATACTAGGTTTTTGGAAAAAGAACCGATTGACATTAAAGACCTTTAGTCTTTGAATAACGAAAAATTCAAATAATTTGAAAGGCATACTATGAACTATTGAGAATATATCGGAATTGTCAAGAGTTGGATGATAATTCTGAACTGTCAATAATTCTATGTAGTCAGCCATAAAACCATATACCCAATAACGCCACAATGCGAGCTAGCAGCCGTGTTGTGGTTTCTTTTTTATCCGCCTTCATTATCCAAACGATTCAATCTTACAAGCGGCGGCTGTTCAAAATACCCCACCCAGTGCCGAATGAACTCATCATTCAACCGATAACATATTTAACCCATGTAATACTCGTATGAAGATTTCTCGACTTCGGTTGTACGTACATCAAATCCAAGTAGCTAAAGGGAAGAACAAGAGACAGCGTAATCCCCTATTCTACGAGTTCTACCAACGGAAGCTAGCGGAGGGCAAGACCAAGAAACAAGCCCTTATAAGCGTCATGAGAAGGCTTGTGAACATTATCTATAGCATGATGAAGAACAAAACCGAATACAGGGTGGAGAGTCCCATAACGGAACTCAAAGCAGGATGATATAATGGTGGTAATTGGTAAAAAAATTGCCGCCTTCCCTTTAGTAGAGTTTAAGATTACAACATAGGGGACGGGTAAAGTTGTTATCAAACTTGAGCCAAGAGGTAACCCGATCAATGTTCCAATAGAGGTACGACAAGACCAAATTGCTCTTCAAACATATGAGAAGTTGAGATCGACAGGTTTAGATATGCAAGAAATTCAGACATTTGCTAAAAATACAGGATTAAGTCTCGAAAAAGCAAAAGCTTTAAAGGAACATATGATTCTAACAAAACATGAAAACCTTGTTAATCAGTATGAGGGAACGTATTATTCTGACTATTTCCATCCTGTTTGGGATGTTGCGTACGGTTGGGAGCGTGCTTTAAAGGGAGAACTACCAGCAGACGAAAAAGCGTACTTTAAACAATTAGCTGATCATGAATTAGCGGAGTCACGATTAATGCAACAAAGTGTACCTTATAGAGATGTAGGCGGAATTGAAAATCAAAGATTTACAGGGGATCCTCCGGGTGCTCATGAACTGGCACCACCTCAACCTGATAACTATCCTAATTTTAGACCTGATATGCGTGATCCAAAATAAAACGGATTTTAAATATGCAATAAAGAAAGAAGGGGAAACGTTGGAAAGGTTTGAAAAAGCAGTACAAAGAATTATAAATATTGATTGGAGCGTCAGGAAGCAAGACCTACCTTCACATGCATTACTTGTAACTGAATTTATTAATAGGGGAAACGTTTTTAGGGATGTTTATTGTCTTGAAAATAAAATGCGTAAACCCATATACAGTGCAGCTCAGATCATAGGTGTTGAAGAAAAAATACTAATTGATATTCAAAAAAAAGTTGAGGAATTAGATTTATTAAAACAAGGTTGGACGGTAGAGTTCTTGTGCAAATATTTTTTAGAATGGGAGTGGGCAATTAGCGTTGGAGAAAAGATAGATGTACGTTTTGAAGATCTTTATGAACCTATAATATTGTTGTTTGAGAGGGGGGGGAGAGTTAGTTACCATCATAATGAGCTTGTTTGTGGAAAATATGGATGGCCTCAGAATGTTTATCCTTTTCCAAGAACAGAGTTTAATGAATTGAACATGGAGAGACTAGATGAAATTGATGGAGTAGAATAATTTATACAATAATTTTATATAAATTATCCTGTATGAACAGTATATATCGTACAATACAAGCATTAGCACCACAATGCGAGCTATCCGCTCGTGCTGTGATTTTCTTTTTATTTGCCGATTTAAAATACAACTTAGGGGACGGGGAATACTCTCCCGAGTAGAGTGCCTGATCCAAACACTGTTCCAAGAGGGAATCCGGCAAAGATAAGACCTCAAGACGATCAAGCAATTAAACGGGGGCGAACTAGAGAGAATGAAGCTGCTGAAATATTAGCGAAAAATGGTTATGACATTGAACTAAGTCCTAATATACCTAATACGGTTAAAAATCCTGATTTTCTTATCGAAAATAAAATTTTTGATTGTTTTGCACCCGATAAAAATAAATCTCCTCGAAATATAGCATCTAAACTTAAAGAAAAGGGTAGCCACACACCCATCAGCCCGAATAAGCTTCCGTCCCCACCAATAGCGTGGAGCCGGAAGCTTATTGTTTTGGAGCTAATCAGCCGCTTTATAACAGGCTTTCCCGCAGGCAATCGCAAATGTAGGCGATGTCCTGTTCATTCAAGCCGCCGTAGGTCGGCACATTCAGTCCTTGCGCAGCAATGCGGTTTGCGACGGGGAATTCCTCGTTGCGCTGCATGCCTTGATACGGCGGAAGCACATGCATCGGATAAAAGAACGGCCGCGTTTCAATGCCGCGTTCTTTCAGGCGTTCCATGAAAGCGCCACGCTGCTCTTCGTTATAGCCGTTCAGCAGGATGCTGAACATCCAATAAACGTTTTTCGCCCATGGCTGCTCGGTAGGCAGCGTGAAGGCGCTGTTTCCTTCGAGCTGCTTGCGGTAAAGCGAGGCGACGCGTATGCGCTCGCCGACATGCCAGTCGATGTTTTCCATTTGCGCGCAGCCGACCGCCGCTTGCAAGTTCGTCAGGCGGTAGTTGTAGCCGATGACAGGAAACCAATATTTGCGGGCGGGATCGATGCCCTGTCCGCGCAAAAGCTGCATTTTGCGGGCAAGCTGCTCGTCATTGGTCGTAATCATGCCGCCTTCGCCGGTTGTAATGATTTTGTTGCCGAATAGGCTGAACGTTCCCGTATGGCCAAGCGAGCCGGTCCGCTTGCCCTTGTATTCTGCACCGGGCGCTTCCGCAGCGTCTTCCAGCACAAACAACCCATGCCGCTCCGCAATTGCCGAAATAGCATCCATATTGGCAGGATGCCCGTACAGATGGACGGGAATGATGCCCTTCGTCCTCGGAGTAATAAGTCCCTCCAGCAGCTCAGGGTCCATGTTCCACGTATCCGACTCGCTGTCAATGAAGACCGGAGTGGCTCCGCAATACGTGACGGCATTGGCTGTAGCGATAAACGTCAGCGTTGGGACGATGACCTCATCTCCCGGGCCTACCCCGTGAGCCAGCAGCGCCAAATGCAGAGCGGTTGTGCCATTGCTGCAGGAGACAGCAAATTTCGTCCCGCAATAGTTGGCGAAAGCTTCCTCGAACGTATGAATATATTTGCCTGTTGAGGAAATCCAGGTGGAATCCAGGCAATCCATCACGTATTTTTTCTCATTTCCATTAAAAATCGGAACGGCAACCGGATAAAATTTGTCGCCCAACATTATGCCTCCTCCGTGTTACGTTCGCTCTTGGTTCAAAAGACGCTTCACTGTGGCGGGAACGCCAACGGCAAGCGTTTGGTCCGGAATATTCCGAATGACGGCGGCACCGGCCCCAATCATACAGCCTGCGCCAATGCGAATGCCATCGATGACAACGGTGCCTGTTCCAAGAAAAGAGCCGTCGCCGACGGTTACGCCGCCGGACAGCGTGGTGCCAGGTGCCAGGTGGCAAGCCTCGCCAATGATGCAATCATGGTCAACTGTTGCAGCCGTGTTAATAATAGTGAGGGAGCCAATTCGGGCATCCGGCTGAATGATGCCTCCCGGCATAACCGCAATGCCATAGCCAAGCGTGGCGCTGGGAGCGATGTAAGCTAAAGGGCTTATGGCATTAATCAGCTCAAAGCCGAGGCTTTGCACATGGCGGGCAAGCCGCAGCCGCACCGTATTATCGCCAATCGCGATAAAAGCATGGCGTACGCCCTGCTCCAGCAGCAGAGGGAGCAGGGCATCATCGCCAAGCACAGGGACATTCAAGACCTGCCCGCCTTGCTCGCGGCCGATGCAGCCAATAACCTCATATGTCTGGCTGGTCCGAAAAATATCAACGACGACTTTGGCATGTCCGCCGGCTCCAACAACAATGGTACGATAAGGATTCGCTGAAACAGCATTCATGCCGTATAGGCTCCTTCAACTATAAAATGAGGGGGTGATGCAGCTACTCCCATCATATTCAAAGGCCGGAAAATTGCTTCACATGCAGCCGGGCAGTCGTCCATTTTTTCAAATATAGTTGAAATCCCTAGCAGGCGGGGGCATGTGCCGTTGCTATTTATCAGCGGGACAATACGCTATGGAGAAGGCAGAGCGATTGGAGGCGTGATATGAAACGCAAAAGAGCTCGTAAACAAGGAACAGCGAAGCGCGGCTCGCATAGCCGCATATCGCGAAGAAAACGCGGCAAGCAGGCGCGAGTTGGAAAAGTAGCAAGGACAGGAAGACGCAAAGGCAAGCGGGGCGGCAGGAAACTGCGCGGCTCGAAAAAAAGCAGGAATAGGCAGAAGGCAAACGAACAGATACAGCTTGCAGTCGAGCCGCCGGCACCGGTCGAGCCGCCTCCAGCACCAATAGATACGGAGCAGTTAAAAGCGAATAATGCGGCATTCCGGCACGGATTGCCCGCAGGGGCACCAATTGTAGAGCTGCTGCGCCGGGTATTCCGGTTGGGGGACGAAGATTTTATATGGGAGCTGTATCGTCAGGTACTCCAGCGCGAACCGGATATCGAAGGCTTCAACGGCCATCGCAGCCATTTGGCCCACGGTACGCCTCGGGCGGTTATTGCTGCGGCTCTTCTTCAGAGTGCAGAGGCGGAAGCTATTTTTTCCCGCGTGCCATCTGGAGAAGCGAATACGACTGCCCACCTGATTCAGCATTTGTTCCCCGCTGCGGATTTGGATTTTATTCATGGCATTCACGTGCAAATGCTCAATCGGGCACCGGATAGCAATAAAGTAGGACGATACACGACGGCCTTGAAGCAAGGACTGCTGCGGCGCGCATGGATAGCGAGCCTTGTCATGTCGAAGGAGTTCGGCCTGCTCATTGAAATGGCTTATTTGCCTCCGCTTGCAGCAAGTGCAGCCCGTGTAAACAGCCGTCAAATCGGTATGTTCCTTTGCTTTGGGGTGCAAATTGCGATGGATGGCGAAGGCATTGGCCGTTTCATCGTTCGTTTGTCGGAAGGTTTACTGGCGCTGGAGCATGAGTTCACACTTCATGTGGCGACAACGGAAGCAAATTATGCCGAGGCTGCGGCTGTTTATGCCCCGCTGCTCGCGGTTTATGGCAATCGCTTGAGACTGCACCGTACAGACAGCATGGATACGGTGAATCGCAGCGTGCCTGCGGATATATGGATTGTGCCGTATGTAGGGATGGCGCTCGCGCAATATTTGGAAAAACCTTATATGGTTTGTCTGCATGATCTCGTATATTTGCATTTGCCTGAGCTGTACAGCGCGTATACCCAGCATTACCAATATATCCATTCTGTAGCGCAAAAGGTGACGGAAAAAGCGGCGAAGGTAGTCTTCGCTTCCGAGTTTACGCGCAATCATGAGGGGTTGGAGTTTCTTAAGCTGGCTGTCCATAAAACGGCTGTCGTGCGCTTTGCAGCGCCGCATGAGGAATATGCGGTTTTTCAAACGCATAGCGAGGAGAAGTTCCGCCATGCCTATAAGCTGGATGGTCCATATTTGACCTTCCCGTCGGTGGTAAGGCTGCATAAAAATCATGAAGGCCTCATCAAAGCCTTTTCGCTGTTCAAGCAGACGGAAGCAGGAAGAGCTTCTGGGATGAAGCTTGTTTTTACAGATGATCTTGGAAACCGCCCGCGGCAGCAGGAAATTTTGGCAGCGCTCAACGAAATTGCCGATCCCGTTATCCGCGGCTCAATTGTGTTTATGGGGCGCATAGCTTCGGCAGATTTGCCTTCCCTATACCGCTATGCCGCAGGCACAATCGTCCCGACGCTCTTCGAGGGAAGCTGCCCTTTTCCTATACTCGAGTCGCTGCTGATGAATACGCCAGTCGCCTTCGGAAGACTGGAAGTGGTGCAGGAGGTTATCAGTGACATGAGCCGCTTCGCAACCTTCCATCCGCATAATATCCAGGAGATGGCGGACGCTATTGCACGTCTGTCACTGGAGGGAAAAGAGGTTGTCCCACTTCAGCAGGCCGCACTTAGCGGCGCGTTGAACAGGAGATGGCTGGATGTCGCAGGAGATTATGCAAACGTCATTGATGAGGTGCAAGCAGCTGCCGATTAGCGCAGCTGCTTGCCATAATACCGCCAATACGTATCGCGAAAAACGTTCAAATAACGCTTTGCCACATCATCCCAGCTTTCAGCTGGATCATGAATGCCCGCTACAGCGGCATTTTTGTATTCATCATAATTTGCAGTCAAATCTTCAAGCGCTTGAACGATGGAATCGGGGCTATGGGGGTTGAACCAGGCGATTTTGGCACTATGCCGCGCCAGATGCTCGCGCATGACCGGAATGTCCGAGCAGAGCACCGGAGTACCGAGGCGAAGCGCTTCTTCGACAGGATAGCTCCCGCCACCTTCTGAAAGGCTGGGCATAATGAGCGCCCAGGCATTTTTAATGAGCGCGGGAATATCCTCATCCCCTACAAAGCCGAGCGGGTAAAGATCACGATTGACGACAAGGCCTGTTCGGCGAATGGTGGAAATGAGCGTTGGAATCCAGCTGTGCTGCGGTGTGCAATCCGGAAACGGCTGCCGCAGCGTTTCAGTTAAATAGCCGGTGAGCACTAGCGGGCATTTCGTGCGCCCCTTCCAGTGGGACAAGGCTTCGAGCAGATTGTTATGGTTTTTATGCGGCGAAGTATTGGATGGGTAGATGATGTATTTGGACGGAATGCGGGCAGCGGTGGCTGGAGAGACCTGGCTTGCATATTGTGCGGCAATCGGTGTAATGGCATGGGGCACAACAGTTGCCGATTGATTGCGGGCGCCGAAATGGGCAATGAGGCGATTTTTCACATGCTCCGAAGAAACGACGACGGACGTGACGTGGTCCAGCCATTTTTTCGATAAAATCCAGTGGCTCTTAAGCTGCTCCCCATCCATAAATGGCGGTACATAATCGAACATCGTCGTATCGTGAAAGGTGCAGACGGTTGGACGGTCAAGCGCGTGATAGGGGTGGGTGTGCGGCCAGTAGTAATAGACGACGTCGATACCGGCGAGCAAATAGGAATTTTGGTCGGAATCGATGCTGTACTGGGTGGATACCATCTCAACCTTGCCTAATGCACGCAGTTCCGCCACGTTGCGTATGAGGGAATCGGGTGAGAGGACGAGCCTGATCTGCTCGACGTCCGGCTGCCTGGCCATAGCCGAAATTAAATTATGGAGCAGTCTCATCCCACCGCCGATGGAAAAATGGACAGACCATACAAGAATCCGCATTGTTATAAACCTCCTGCTGGCGACGATGCTGTCTCCTGCCTAATAGGAAGGATGCCAGCCGTTGCTCCGTGAAATATGATAAGTGTTGCGCTTGCGAATTCAATATATGTTGGCGCGAGGGCAGTTATTCGCAGCAGGAGCAATGTCCAGGCCCGCAGCGGGTCTAAATGCCTGCGAGCTTCAGCACATGTTCAAGCTTATTGATATTAACGACAATATTGTCTGTTCCAACGAAGGGCTTGGGCGGCTGCTCCACCTCGCATACGATTTCATAATAGTCTACGCCAGCATGTGCGCATAGCTTCCAGAAATAAGGGTCAACGAAGGTGGAAGGAGCAAGCTCAAAAAGAGCTGCGCCCGGCTCGCAAAAAGCGATGTTGATGCTGCCGCTCCCGAAGGGAGCCACAATATGCTGCGCTGACGAGAAAATCGCGATTTTCTCTGCGGTAGAGAGCGGTGTGAGGACGATTTCCCTGAAGCCCTTGCCTTTGAGAAAACGGAGAACCTCGTCCTCGTTGGCGACAAAGCGGGCCGCGGCATCCTTGCGGGTAATATAAAGACGCTCAAAGCCTTTTTTGGCTTTCACACGCCGGTCAGCTTTAAGCCGCTTGGCCATGAAATGCGATGCCCACGGCGGACATTTGCCGACCATCAGCGGCACCGCCGGCACGATTAGGCGGTCGGCGAGCAGATGGAAGTCTGCATCCTCGACCTGAATGCACTTATGGAGCGGAATGCCGAGCATGGCGAGCGATTCATAATGAAAGGGGTGAAACAGCTTGCCAATGACATATTTGTCAATTGGAATGCCGCTTTTCTCCAGCAAATGGAGCCTAGGCAGCAGGTCGAAAAACCAGTGTCCAAAAATGTTTTGCGTACACGCCTTAATATGCGGCATGTTCCAGCCCCAAATGAGCGTGGCGACCGTTCCCTTGAAATGCTGAGGCTCTGGCAGTTCCGAGAAATCAATGAGCGGACAGTCGAGCTCGACATCACGCAGCCGCTTATTGTCCGGCGTAACAACATAAGCATTGCTCGTCACCAGCCGTCCGCCAGGAATGGCCGCTACAAAAGCTTCGTCAAAGGCAGAAGTCGTCACCCAGCGGGGCTGATCGATGCCTTTGCCCGAAGGAAGCGTCAGCATTTCAGCTGGGTAAATGACTTGATAATAATAGGAAAGCAGATCGGGAGGGACAGCCGCTTGCTGCGCCCAATCTCTCGTTTTTTCATAAAACTGCTGAGGGATAGTGTAGATAGGGATCGCCTCCTTCAATCCTGATTATGCAGCGCGCTTGGCGTAGCGTATCGTTCTGCGCGCTGCATAATGCTAGAATTGCAAAATATGCTTCTATCTCTAACCGTAATGATCGGCAAGCTCCTGCTGCCGCCCAATGATCGGCTGGAAGCTGGCTGGGCAGCCTTTAGGGAACAGAACACCTAAACCGTTGGAATGCTCGAAATGCAAATGAGGCATTGCCGAAAGCTCCGACCAAAGCCGATAAACACCAAAATCTGCGAGCCGAACAACGGTGTCATGAAATAAAATGATGCCGCCCTCCGCAAGCTTCGGAAGCCAAGTCGTGTAATCGTGCAGAACGGCTTCGTACACATGATAGCCGTCAATATGCAATAGCTGAATGGAACCGTCGGGAAAGGCAGCCAGCGCCTGGTCAAAGGTGCCGCGCAGCGGTGTTCCGATTCCGGGAAATTCACGAGCGCTTACAGCATTGACCGCAGCATACATCGAATCATCAAGCGAACCGTAAGCTCCGGTATGGGCATCGCCCATCCATGTATCCACCGCATAACATGCGCTTTTCAACTGAGCATCCTTAATTGCTTGGCAAAAGCTGAAATAGGATGTGCCGTACAGCGTACCTAGCTCCACAATTAGGCTTGGGCGTGCAAAACGGACAAGATCATAAGCAAATTTTCGATGCCCGGACCAAGCTCCGCCTGCAATAAAGCTTGCGGGAAGCTCAGGTGCTGCATCTGCAATAAATTTCGGGTTGTGAAACGTCCAGTCCATAATATCCCCCTGCCTTGCAAAATAGAAGCATAACTACACTATCCTATGTGCAGCTTGCCAGATAGGATAGGGCAGTTGCGCCAAGTCAAAGCGCACATTTCTCCTCTTTATAGACGTACAGCCGCCGTTGCGCGCGCTTTTCCCCTACATACAATGACAACATAAACGAATATATCCGAATGGATGCGAGGTGGAATAGGTTGAGAAGCCGCAGTAGAAAAAGCGGCCGTGCGGGAAGAAGAACCCCGCGCAGCTCACAAGGCGGCATTCGCCGCCGCACGGCCAGACGTCCGGCGGTCCGCAGGCGCAGACAGCGCAGGGGTCAGGCGCAGCGCGGGGGGGCGCTGCAGCCTGCGATCATCCGAGGAATGTGTGCAAAAGCACGAAACGGCGGGCTCGCAGCGGGCTTAACGACGAGACAGGAGCCTGAGCCAGCCGATGAGCAGCAGCATCTGCAGCGGTTATGGCATAGCTACTGCCTTGCGGCGGGCGGAGCAGCTTCTAAATCAGCATATTTGGCCTGTATGAAGGCCTTCATAGAGGGATATTTTGCCGCTACGGGAAGCCCGGCGCCAAATTGGGTGCTGCTGCCGACTAATCGGACGGTGGCGGCGGTCGTGATGGCGATGAATGAAGAGGAATCCATGGCTTCGATGATTCGACAATTGGAGAGGCTTCCTCTACATGAAATCGTCGTCGTCGTGAACGGCTCGACCGACATGACGGCGAGCAAAGTTCGGGAGAGCGGCAAAGCTGTACTCATTCATTACGCTGGAGCACTCGGTCATGATGTGGGACGGGCGGTGGGCGCAAGAACAACGGTTTCGGATATCGTATTGTTCGTCGATGCGGATATTCCGGTTGCTGCGGAGCAATTGCTGCCTTTTATTGAAGCAGTCGCTGGAGGGACGGATATGGTGCTCAATAATTTATCATCTTATATGGGAAATTTTTCGGGAAGAGATGAAGTTATGATGCTGAAGGAGTTCATTAACCGCTCGGTGAACCGGTCCGATCTTACGGTTAATTCCTTGACTGCCGTTCCGCATGCGCTCTCCCGCAAAGCGATTGAGGCGATTGGAGCAGCGCATCTGGCCGTTCCGCCGAAGGCGCAGGCGATTGCGCTCCGATATGGCCTCAAGGTAGGTACAGCGAGCATGGTGGATGTCATTCGACATAATCGGCTGCGTCCGGGAAATGTAGGCATGGGCAACCAGGTAGCGAGGCTTATTGTAGGCGACCATCTGGAAGCACTGGCGTGGATGATGAACGCGGGAAATGCCCGCCTGCAATATACGGACGGAGTAAGGGATCGCAGAAGTGCTGGCGGAGGAGGGGAATAGATGCTGACCAGTATTATTATTCCAACCTACAACCGCTTGCCGCTGCTGCAGGAGGCGATTTATTCCATTCGCAGCAGTACACCGGAAGCTTATGAGCTGATCGTTGTGGATAATGGCTCAACGGATGGCACAATCGAATTTTTACGTGAGCAGCATATTACATTTGTCGGCTTGCCGAGCAATCAGGGCTTTCCCGCCGCCTGTAATTGGGGGCTGCGTCTGGCCCGCGGGGAGCAACTGCTGCTGCTGAACAATGACGTGCTAGTGGCGCCTGGTTGGCTTGGCAAGCTGAGGCAAGCTTTATGCAGCAGCAAGCAGGTTGGCATCGCGGGGCCGATGTCCAACTTTGTAAGCGGCAGGCAGCAAATCAAAATGCGCGGCAATTATATGGAGATGGCGGAGCAGCTTGGCACAGAGGCGGCAGGCAATTATGAGGAGGTCAACCGATTGGTTGGCTTTTGCCTGTTGTTTTCACGGGAGCTGATGGACCGAATTGGTCTGCTGGATGAGCGTTTCTCGCCAGGCCATTATGAGGATGATGACTATTGCTATCGTGCGCGGCAAGCAGGCTACCGACTGCTGATGGTTAAGGATACATTCGTTTATCATCATGGCAGTGCAAGCTTTAAACAGGAGGGCGAGGATGCGGTAGAGCGTCTGCTTGCCCGCAATCGGATGCTGTTTTCAGACAAATGGGGCGTGGATCCGCAGCAGTTTATTTAAAATATAAAGAAAGGATATCGTAACGCTATCCTTTCTTTATATTTCTCGGAATGAAACGCGCTGCGCCCCCAAAGGCCGGCGACAGCCGTTTCACCTTGACCAAATCCAAATTTTGCACCAAAGCAGGAGGTGTTCAGCATGAAAACAGCGAGAAGGCGCAAAGCCTCCAGCATTCCGATTAAGCGGCGGAAGAGGCGTGCCGTTTCAAAGAGGAAAAATCGCTCGGCAAAGCCCGACAAGCCGCAGGCGGCTAAGGCACCCTATCAGGATGGTTATCAAATCGGTCATCAGGAAGGCTACAGCAAAGGCTATGAAGATGGAAGCAAGCAGGCAGAGGAAGAAAAGACAGACCACTCGCACGGCTGGGAGCTCGCTGAGAAGGCTGGCTACGAGAAAGGGCTGAAAATCGGACGCTACGAGGGCGGCGATGCCATCATCGACGAGCAGCTGTCGGAAACTCATGTGCTTCCAGATACATCCGTAGCACAGGTAATCGCATCGGGCATCGCTGCGCTAGGAGAACGCATCATCCACCTTTTGACTGCTGAGCAGGTGGCAGGGCGATTGCTGGAAGCGCTGGAGCAGCGCAAGCCGCTATCTGTCGTGCGTCTTGGTGATGGTGAGCTGTTGACGCTGGCACAGGAGAGTGTGCTGCCGACTGAACAGATTCGCCAGGAGGGCGGGTTTTTAGAGTATGCCGGAGTGAAGGTGCCGGACATTGCTGCACGCGACCGCTTGCTGGCAGCGGTAAAGCGGGCTGACATTGTAGGCATTCCAAAGCTGCGGCAGCCGAACTACCAACGGCTGGCCACGGACGTTTTTCAATCGTATGGCATTGACTTTCGCAGCAAAGTGCTGACAGATTCGCTCGTCAATTATCGTTTGTATCAGGACGGTCATTTGTCCCGCCTGATGAAAGGACGAAAAGTGCTTGTTGTTGGGAATTTGGCGCAGCCGCTCGCCGAAGTGCTCGCTGAGAGCGGCGTGGCGGTTGCAGGAGCTGTTGCGCAGGTTCAAGGAATCCATGATGTGGACCGGGTGATGGGGGAGATCAGAGGGCAAAACTTTGATCTGGCGTTAGTGTCAGCGGGCATTGCGGCTGTAATCCTTGCGGATGCGATAGCAGCAGAAATGGGCAAGGCTGCGCTTGATTTCGGCCATATGGCTAATGCAATCATCAAAGGGGAGGCGCCATTGCAGGCTTAAATCGGTGGCAGCAGCGTTAATCAGACTCTTTCTCCTCATAATTAAGCCGGTGAAGCGAAACTCCACCGTAAAGCTCTTTCTTAAAGCGATCTTATGTAAACCGTCCCGTGAGGGACGGTTGTTTTGCTGTAATGGACGCAGCAGCTTAGGAAGGGATAGTGCCAATTGTAGCAGTAAGCGACGAGTAAGTGATGTCAGCTGTAGTACCTGCCGCGATGACGACGCCCGATACTGTAACTTGCAGTTCGTACGTGTGACTGCCAGCAGCCAGACCGCCGTTGAAGTAAGTGATCGGAATCGCTCTTTCTAAAGAGAACAATCCGAGCAATGTGATTGCAAGCAAGTCGGTGCTTACTACTGTAGCTACAGTGACGCTATCTTGCAGCAGGTCTACAGTAATGGTCGGGTTGAGCGCTACAACCAGAAGAGCAGTAAAGTTAAGGGATACATTAACGGTACCTTCAATAATCACCTGGTTGGAAGTGGCCGTTACCGGAACAATCAGAGTTGCAGCAGTGACAGCTGTAGCAGCAGCTGGGATAGCAGTCGGAACAGCACCTTGGATACCTACAACATGAGAACCGGGACCAGCAGGTCCAGTTGCGCCTGTTAGACCAGTCGCACCAGTAGGTCCTGTTGGTCCGGTAGGGCCAGTAGGGCCAGTCGCACCAGTAAGTCCTGTAAGGCCAGTTAAACCAGTTAATCCAGTTTCACCCATAATTGATTCATCTCCTTTCAATCATATATCACATCATATGTTGATAGAGCGTAATAGCAACGGTATTTGTCCAAGAATAATCGTATATTTTACAAAATGATAGATTCTAAAGTCTGACTCAAGCGATCCGATCAGTCTTCTCCTGGCAAATGCAATAAAGGCGGCGATAAATGCCCGATTTGCGGCAAGGGCAGGCAATTCGTCCACTATGAAAGCTCTAGCAAAGCATACGATGTTGAAGAGACGATACTATACTTTCGGCACCGGCTATGGTAGGAAGGAGCTGCACATTGGCTACACGCACATGTATATTAGAAAGCCATTTATTTTGGGGTGAACCGGCATGAAGGCGGTTATTATGGCAGGGGGAAAAGGGACGCGCTTTTGGCCGAGAAGCACGACGGCAAAGCCGAAGCAGTTCCTTTCCTTAACATCCGGCGAGGCAACCATGCTGCAGGAAACGTACAGCCGTTTTCGCAGCTGCTTGCCGGAGGAGGATGTTTATGTAGCAGTAAGCCGCAACTATTTGCCGCTTGTTCGGGAGCAGCTGCCGCAGCTTAGCGAGGAACAGCTCATTATTGAGCCGGAGCAGCGGGATACAGCGCCTTGCATTGCGCTGACGGCGAGTTTTTTTCAGAAACGGGGATTAAATGAAGTCATTGTAACGGCTCCTTCGGATCAATACATTCCAGATGCTGCCGAACTGATGGAGGCGCTGCGGGCAGCGGAACAGGCAGCTCGGGATGAAGGCGTTGTCGTAACGATGGGGATTGTGCCAACAAGAGCAGAGACGGGATACGGCTATATTGAAGCGGGTGAGCATGAAGATGGCAAATATGGGCCAGGCATTAAGACGGTAAAAGCCTTTATCGAGAAGCCGACGCTCTCGCGGGCGGAGGAACTGATCGCGATACCGAATATGTACTGGAACAGCGGTATTTTTATATGGAAGCCGTCGACTATTGCAGGTTACATGCAGCTTTACCAGCCAGATATGTGGCGTGTTTTTGAACTTGAAGGAGAGCAGCTTGCAAAAGCTTATGTGCAGCTGCCGAAGCAATCTATCGATTATGCACTGATAGAAAAGCTGGAACGACTGTATACGCTGCCGATTGCTTTTACATGGGACGATGTTGGCGTGTGGACGTCGCTTGAACGCATATTCGGGGCGGATGCTGATGGGAATATTTTGCTCGGGAAAATCTATCCGACGGGCACGAGCAATAGCATTGTTTACGCGGAGGGGCAGCGGGTGCTAGTCATTGGCGTTGATAATCTGATCGTCGTATCGACGGACGAAGGACTGCTGATTTGTCATAAAACACAGGAGCAGGCGGTTAAACATGCGATAGCCGCGATGGATGCTGAGCGAGAGGGAGGCATGCCATGAAAGCATTGATTACAGGCATAACCGGCTTTGCCGGAAGCCATTTGGCAGAGTATTTGCTGGCGCATCAAATGGAAGTGTCCGGCACCGTAAGAAAGACCAGCAGTATTAAGCATATCGCTCATTTGCTGCCCGCTGTGAGGCTGTATGAATGCGAGCTGACTAATGAAGCCGATGTGGAAAAAATGATAGCGGACGTTAGGCCGGACATGATTTTTCATCTGGCAGCGCAAAGCTTCGTGCCAAAGTCTTGGGAATCGCCGCTTGCGACGATCTACAACAATATTGCCGGGCAAATTCATTTGCTGGAAGCTGTACGAAAGGCAGGAATCAACTGCAAGCTGCTGCTCGCCTGCTCTAGTGAGGAATATGGCCAGGTAGACACGCAGGATATTCCGATTAAGGAAACGACGCCGCTGCGTCCTCTCAGTCCCTATGCTGTCAGCAAAATTACGCAAAATTATTTAGGCTACCAATATTATCGCAGCTATGGGATGCATATTGTATGCATGCGAACTTTCAATCATACGGGACCGCGGCGCGGCGAGCAGTTCGTAACCTCCAACTTTGCGAAGCAAATCGTCGAAATCGAACGGGGACTGAAGCCGCCCGTTCTATATGTGGGCAATTTGGAGGCAAAGCGCGACTTTACCGATGTGCGCGATGTTGTGCGAGCGTACCACTTGGCTATTGAAAAATGCGAGCCTGGAGAAGTATACAATATTGCATCGGGAAGCTCGCGGGCGATTGGCGAGATGCTGCAGACGCTGGTCGGCCTTAGCAGCAGCACCATTTCGATTCAGGAAGACCCGGCGCGGCTGCGGCCTGCGGATGTGCCCGAGCTAGTCGGCGATTATTCTAAATTTCATCATCGTACGGGCTGGCGTCCGGAAATTCCTTTTGAGCAGACGATGCAGGATTTGTTAAGCTACTGGCGGGCGGAATTAGGTTAGGCTGCATGTAGAATGACCACGTCTGTGGGGAACAGCATAGCTTGGAGTACTTTTTGGCTAATACCCTCTAGACGGAAAATCGGACGGCGGCTTTATCGTTGTCTGATAAAGGTGTAGAGGGTGTTTTTACGTTGCTATTATGTAATTGCTAAGCAGGCGTGGTGGAGAACTGAGCATAAGCTAGAAAAAGCAAACTGCCCCAGCATTTACGCCAGAGGCAGTCCGTGTTTCGTGTGATTTTAAAGTTAGAGAAGCGTAAGCTCGGTCAGGCGTGCGCGGATCATGCCGCCAACCGCCTGCGGCGAAAAGGACGTATGAATCGTATGCTGCCCTTGCGCTGCAATGGCTTGGCGCCACTCCGGCTCTTGAATAAGCCTTTGCATATAAAAGGCGGCATGATGCACATCGGGTTCAGCCCAAGTCTGATATCCCTGATACGGTCCCCAATCGGTGCCGACTTGCACCAGCTCGTAATTGACGGGACAGGAATTGGTCTCGTTCATAAAGTCGGTATTGCCGGACCAGTTCGTGCCAATGACCGGTTTCCCCAAATACATCGCTTCTGCGAGGCCCAGTCCAAAGCCTTCAGCGCGATGCAGCGAGACGAAACAATCCGTGACACTCAGCAGCGAGTTGACTTCCAGGCGGGAGAAAATACGATCAATAATAAAAATATTGCTGTGCTCGGCAGCGAGCTGCTGCAGCGGTTCTATATCCTCCGGGCGGAAATTCGTATTGTTGACCTTGAGTACGAGTCCGACCGTTGGATCATTTTTCGGAAAAGCGAGCCGGAACGCTTCTATAACAGCTTGCGGATTTTTGCGATGCGTATAGCTTTGTACATCGTACATCATCATGAATAGGAAGCGATCGGTTGGCAGTCCAAGTGATTCCCTCGTAACCTCAGGAGAAGTCTCAACCTCCACGCCATGAGGGATGATGACGACAGGGACAGGTGATTTCTGCACGACCGAATCAAGCACGAAGCGGCTGGATACCCACACCTCCTGCACCAGCTTGAACGCTGGAACGAACTTTTCTGGAAAATCAGGGAGCTCCCAGTGCCAGTAGCCAATATTGTAGCGGTTGTGGAACAGGCTGCGTCCAAAATGGTCCATAGCCGGCGCCATATAATCCGCATTCATATGAAACAGGTTCGTGTTAAAGGGGCGGTCTTCTGTTTTTTTATGCTCCCAGCTCATATCCGACATCCGGGTAGCGACTTGAAGCGGGAAGTTTAAAATGCCAAAAGGAATCTCGGCTCGCTCAATCGCTCTTGCCGCAAGTCTGGCCGATTCGCCAATGCCCATTTCCGCATGAATAAAGCCGACAAGATTTATGCCCTGTGCGGTCCAAGGCTGCGGATCAATTACCTCTTCGGCAGATGGGTGATCTTCTGCTTGACGGGTCTGTTTGACGTGCTGCGATAGGCTGGAGGAGGCGCGATTTTTTGTTTTTCGAAGGCCGCCGTTGTTTTTCTTTCTGCGTTCGGCCCGCCGCTTGGCCCGCGGTTTGATAGCTTTGCGTTTACGGCGTTTGGCCAGAAGCGATTTTGTGGAAGAACTGTGCTGCTTGCGTTTGGCGGACGTTTGATGTCGCTTGCGCTTAAGTGATTTGGCCACTTGTTTCCTTCCTTTCTCGTCATTTGCATGTGGAGAAATCGTTAGCGGATACGCGCTTGACTATATTGTATTCACGATGGACCTCAGATTCATGGACAATGACCTAATGGATAGTAAAAAGCGGCGTATGACTAGAAGCATGCAGAATGTGCGGCAATAACCGAGCGGTACTCATCGAGGAAGCTTTGCTTTATACACTGAGTGTGGGAGGTTGTGCGGTGGCCGTGCCGCCAAACAGGTTTGCTGCATAAGCCATAATAGATGGACAACTTGACGATTAAACAACTTGGGAAAAAGAAGGGGGAGAGAGCGATGGTGGCTATGACAAGACAGCAATTTATTGCGGCATTGGTGCCTGCCGTCATACAAGTACGGCGCGAGGGCTCACCGATGCTGCCATCTGTACGACTGGCGCAGTATATTTTGGAAACCGGAGGTGTCATTCATTCCTGGTATAATTTAGGTGGAATTAAAGTCTTGGGAGCTTCGCCCAATGCCTATTGGCAGGGCCAAGCGGTCGTCAAAGGAACATGGGAGCATGTCGATGGCCGAAATATAAATACGAGCGCGGCCTTTCGCGCATACAGCAGTGTCTATCATTTTATGAAGGATCAGGATCTGCTGTTTATGAAAGCGCGGTATGATCGAGTGAGGCTTGCGAAGACGCCAGAGGAACAGGCGCAAATGCTGCTGGCCTGCGGCTATGCAACCGATCCGGCGTATGCAGCCAAGCTGATCGCCATCATAAACAGCAATGGGCTTCGACAGTATGATAACGAGGCTGCAGCGGCTGTAAAGACAACGGTATTTCAGGGCGCGAAGACGGTGCCGATTTTGCAAGGAGGAATGGTGGAGGTGATCGGTTATGAGCGTGATGGCACCGTGTGGGTGCCAGCGAGAGCGCTCGGCAGCCGCCTCGGCGGAAAAATTGGCTGGACAGGTTCAAAAGTAACGGTGAATAGCCAGGAGCTGGAGTCGCTGCTGGATGGAGGAACGGGGTATGTAACGATGCGTGCGCTGGCTGCTTCCCTGAATAAAAAAATCGAATGGGAGCCGAGCACACGCACCGTGACGATTATATAAGGGCAAGGCAGCTATTTTTTACGCTGGGAGGCTGCCCAGAAAGCAAGCACAATCAGCGGAATCGTTATAAACCACGGAATGTGAATGGTTCTGCCAGCAACAAAAGCGAAAATAAACAATAGCACGAAGCCGATAATAATATACAGACAGCCTCTTCCGAAAGTATTCATAAAATCTGCGCACCTCCTAGCATAAGGAACTCATCCCTTATCATACGAAGCAATCTTTAGCAGGTTGCATGAAAATAGGAGCTGCGCAAAATTAAGCGTTACAGCCAGGTTGTTTTCTCTGCATAAGGCTTGCGCGCAGTAGCTGGCGCTTCCCCTTGCGGGTATCCGATGAAAAGGGTGCCGATTATTTTTTTGCCCTCCGGCGATCCAATAAAGGCAAACATCCGCTCGTCATGGACGAGGCCGATGCCGCGTGTACGCCATACAAGTCCAAGTCCCAGCGTTTCGGCGGTCAGCCACATCGAGTGAATGGCGCAGGCTGCGGCATATTCGTTGTCCTTGGAGGAAGCTTCGTCCCCTTCAATGATATCGGCCGTTACAACAATGGCAAGGGGCGTCGTTTCCAGCACTTTAATCGATTCTTTTACTAAATGCGGCTTGGTTGGAAAACGCTCCTCCAGATAGGTACGCGCCAATTGCTCATAACGCTGCTTTGCTTCGCCGCGAACGACATAAAAATGCCAAGGCTCCCGCAGGCGGTCGTTAGGGGCGAGCGTTGCAGCTTCCAGCAAAGCGGCGATTTTCTCTTCCTCTACTTCCTGCGGCAAATAATTACGCACTGCGCGTCTTTGTTTCAAAGCATCAAGCAAGGTAAGGGTGGTGGTAGTCATTGTTTTCTCTCCTTCTATAGAGTGCTGCAGCGTAGGGGTGCAACAAAATGGATAAGCTCTCCCTGTATACTATACAGTGGAACAGGCGATGAGGAAAGGGATACAGAAGTAGAATATAGAATAAGAAAAAACGATATATAATAAGATAATAAGCTTACATATCCAGTCGGCATTTATGATTTGGTTAGCTAGCTGCACAAGGAGGAACTGAAAATAATGGGTAAAGCATTTGATAAATTATTGCCGGAGCACGAGGAGTTTATCGGGCGGCAGCACATGTTTTTTGTAGGATCGGCTCCGCTGACGGCGGAAGGGCATGTTAATATATCTCCGAAAGGCTACGATACGTTTCGCATATTGTCGAACCAGGAGGTCGCTTATCTCGATTTGACGGGGAGCGGCAATGAAACGAGTGCGCATGTGCTGGAAAATGGCAGGATGACGATTATGTTTATAGCAATGGAGGGGAAGCCCGTTATTATGCGGCTTTTCGGCACAGGGAAAGTTGTATTGCCAGGAACCGAGCGCTGGAATGAGCTGATTGGGAGGTTTGAACTGCTGCCAGGTGCTAGGCAAATTATTGTGCTAGATATTCATAAGGTGACGACGGCGTGCGGATTCAGCATCCCTTTTTATGACTATCAGGGCGAGCGGGAACAGCTGAAAGACTGGGCTGAGAAGGTAGGTGATCAAAAGCTAACGGACTATCAAAATGAAAAAAACAGCTACAGCCTCGATCGGCTGCCTACCCCTCTTGGCATTCAGAGGCAGACAGCTGAAACATAGGCAAATAGCTGCTTTATGAACCTGTTATCGATTCGTTATTCATTCGCAGGGAGATTGTAACGGGAAAAAAGCTTCCAGATCAGCTCTCTGCGGCTGGACACTTCCGTTTTCGCAAAAATAGATTTGAGATGATCCTGCACCGTATACGAGGAAATATGCAAGGAACTGGCCAGTTCCTTCGTGGAAAGGCCACGCCATAACCGTTCGACCAGCTGCTTCTCGCGCGAAGTTAGCGCATAAGCTTCAGCAATGATTGGCAAAATATCGCCAGGCTTCGCAAGCTCGAACCATACCGCAAGCTGAACCGAGTGATCCGCGGCTTGGAGCTTGCTGGCTCGCAGCGATAAGTAGGGGCCATCAGGAATGCGGATACATACTTTTGCGTCGGTCTGTGGCTCCCTATCCGAGGTGCTTGCAGCCAAAGCACGCGAGCAAACGGCACGGATTGGTCTCGGCAGTGTCTGCTCGTCGATGAACTCCCATTCGCGGAGCAGCGACAGCCAGCTGTTTGCAGCGTCATTACTCGATAGAAGCAGCAGCTGCTCAGACAGAATCAGAATGCCAGGATCGTCTTGAAAGGCGGCGCCCTCGCTATCTGGCAGCAGCAAGCTCGCTTTTTTCAAGGTGCGGGCCATGCTTGGGACTAAGGAAGCGATATACAAGCGTTCCTCTTCTTGAAAAAACGGCTCATTGAGCTGCCGAAATAACGTCAAATACCCCCAGCAAGCCCCATCCACCGTAAGTGCTGCACGCAGCTCATCTCCAAAGCCGGCAGGCTGCAGCACCTTTGTATATTTGAGGCTTCGACTTAAATCGCCTTCGGTTGCGCCGCTTAATGTAGCAACGGGCTCCGCAAGCTTGGCAAGCTCCTCATACGAATTGAAATCCTCCCGCAAATATTCATATTCAAACAATAGATGATGAATGGCCTCTACGCCTTCCTCCGTAACTGCGCCAGTAGACAGCATCGTATGCGGATCGACCAGCGTACAGCATGCAGCTGCAAAAGGCATCGTCGTTCGCAGCTCTGCAAGCAGCCTCTCCCTATATTCGCTGGAGCGGAGGTTAGCCTCCTCTAATTTGGCGAGCTGTTTCCGTACACTTTCTCTTTGCTTGTTCATTCCAGCTCTCCTGATTACCCACATTTATGGGATAGTGATTTTGTGGCGACCCGATATAATTAACATTAATTACAGATTACATTTTACAGAATACCCGCCAAATTGAAAAGGGTGGACCATATACAGAGTTGAAGGGAGAGCTGTACCGATGAATGAGAAGCAGCCGCAACAACAGAAAACAATGAGTTGGAATGATCCCCAAGTGGAGGGCTATGGACGAACGATTTCTTTAAAAATACCCGGCTATTTCATGCTGTATGATATGACAGATCGTTTAATGAACGCGATGCTTGGTCCTGAAAGGGAACAGGACATATTAGTTGTTGGCGCAGGCGGCGGGCAGGAGATTGTGACGCTCGGCGGTGCGCATCCAGCGTGGAGCTTTACCGGGGTTGACCCGTCTGCACGCATGCTGGCAATAGCCGAGCAGCGCATTCGGATGGAGCGATTGGAAGCGGGAGTAACGCTGCACGAGGGAACGGCAGACGAGCTGCCGAAGGACAAGCTGTATGATGCAGCGACTTCCCTGCTAGTGCTGCATTTTATAAAGGGGCTGGATCAGAAAAGGAAGCTGCTGCGCAGCATAGCCGAACGTTTGAAGCCGGGAGCGCCGTTATTGATTGCCGCAATAAGCTGTGATCGCCAGGAGGAAGCATTCGCCGTGCAAATGAGCGCTTGGCAAAGCCACATGCTGGATAATGGCATTCCGCTGGAGGATTGGGAGCGGTTTGCCGCCTCTCTTGGCGCCGAATCAGATCCTGTGCCGCCAGAGCAGGTGGAAGAGCTGCTTCGGGAAGTTGGCTTTAACCATATTTCAAAATTTTTCGGTTCCTACCTTATTACAGGATGGTTTGCTGTCAAAGCAGACGGGGAGCATAACATAGAAGAGAAGAGGCAGGACAAATGAAACAAGACATCGTTGTTATAGGCGGCTACGGCCATGTGGGCGGAGATATAAGCAAGCAGCTCGGAGCAAAATTTCCAGGTAAAGTGTATGCGGCGGGCAGAAGCTTAGAGCGTGCGAAACAATTCGCGGACCAGACGGGCGGCCAGGTGAAACCAATGGCATTTAATTTAAGCAACTGGAAGCAGGAAATGGATTTCGAACGTGTCAAGCTAATTGTCATGTGTATGGATCAGACGGATGATGCCTTTGTACAGGCTAGCCTGCGGAGTGGAACGCATTACGTGGATATTTCAGCGTATGGCCCTTTCCTGACCAGCTTAGAGAAGCATACAGAGGAAGCTGCACAGGCACAGGCGACAGCGGTGCTGAGCGTCGGGCTAGCGCCAGGTGTAACGAATTTGCTCGCACGCAAGGCGCAGCAGGAGCTGGATCAGCTCGATAGCGTAGATATCGCAATTATGCTGGGGCTTGGCGATCAGCATGGCAAGGCGGCGATAGAGTGGACGGTCGACAGCATTGGCAGTGCATTTTCAATTGTTGAAAATGGCGGTGTCGCGCAGACGGTCAGCTTTAGCGGCGGCAAGCGCACCGACTTCGGCAAGGAGCTGGGCAGCCGCATGGCTTACCGTTTCCCGTTCTCCGATCAGCAGTCGCTGCCAAGAACGCTGAAAGTGCCGACCGTATCAACAAGGCTTTGTTTCGATTCAGGTGCGGTCACCCGCTTGGTTGCGTGGATACGCGCAACGGGATTATTCCGGCTGCTGAAAGTCAAATGGATTCGCTCTGCCGCTGTGAGCAGCTTTGGGATGATGCGTTTTGGCTCAGACGGCTATGCGGTTAAAGTAGATGGCTGGGGAATGAAAGCGGGTAAGAAGAAGCATGTTCAATATTTGGTCGATGGTTCCCACGAGGCGGCAGCGACCGCTAAAGTGGCGACCGCTGTTGCCACCGCTGTTTATGAAGGCGGCCTGCCAGGCGGTGTATTCCATACGGAGCAGCTATTTGAGCTGGTGAAGAGCGGCAAAGGCAAAATAGCCCTGCAAGCCGCTGCGGGCATTACGAAACGACCGCAGATCATTGAAGGCTTGAGATATGACAGCTGGGAGTAAGGCCAGAGCGTTATCAAGGTTGTTATAATGAATGTGCCTCATTTGAAATATGGCTAACTTCCAGGCCGAAATTTTCACATAAAGCTTGCAAGCCGCTAAAAAAACCTTTGCCGATGGCGTCAAATTTCCAATTGCCGTTGTGCAAATATAAATCCCCAATGACGATAGCTGTTTCTTTAAGCAGATCTTCGCCAAAATCGAATTGAGCTACCACTTGTTCCGTTTGCGGATGCAGCAGACAGATACTGATTTCGGCCACCTGGCTGAAATCATGCTGCTGTGCCTCGCCTTCGTAGATCGAGAGAGTGAAGGCCATTCGCTGGATCTGCAGCGGCAGCTTGCTGAAATCGATTTTAAACTGTGCTGCATTGGGGCCTAGCTTGGAGTAGGAGACGGAGTTATCAGATGAAACGGGATTTCCGTAAAAAATACAATCTTCATCCCGCTCACACCGTCTTGCAGCAGATAGCAGGAAGGCCGTGGCGTCAATTTCAAGCGCCGGATTTAACAATTTCCATGAAACGCGAGCAACCAGCTGATTCAACCCCAAATGGAGGGTAATGTCAGCTTTTTGCCCTCTGACAAGCTTTAGTCCAGAATTTTCGGTTATTATTTCTGTGGCGCTAGCTGCAGCACATTTAGTGCTGGCAGAGGCGGCTGGCTTTGGTTGCTTCTTGCTTTTAGCAGCTGTTGTTGAGAAGGGCGAGTAACCGCGAGCATGCATTTTGCCTATTTTATAGCCCTTGTCGAGCGCAAGCTCGGTAGGGCTTGGCTGCTGCTCGCGCTCTAGCAGTCTTACTAAAATTAATGCTGCCGCTCTCGCATCATCAAGCGCATCATGGTGATTTAACGGAATTTGATAATGGCCAGCTAATACGTTCAAACGGTAGGAGGGCATGTCCGGCAGCAGTTTTTTGCTAAGCTGATAGGTGCAGTAATAATGAAATGCCGGATAAGGCAGAGCCGCATCATCTAGACAATAACGCAGGACGCTCATATCGAAGGAAGCATTATGCGCCACTACCTGTTTATTTTTTAATAATGGCTCAAGTACAGGCCATAGCTCGGAAAAAGTAGGGCTATCCGCCACCATAGCCGGAGTGATGCCGTGAATTTCAATGTTCATCCGGTCAAAATGCTGCTGCGGATTAATGAGCCAAACCTGCTCGAAAACGATTTTGCCGCCCTGCACCTCGACGATGCCGATCGCGCAGGCGCTGGAGCGATTGGAGTTGGCGGTTTCAAAGTCAATTGCCACAAAGTCCATGGTGCATCCCCTTTAAATTGGTGTAAGTTTTTTATAAATATAAGAAGTTATAAGTTTCATCCTTATAATGGGCTTATATTTCAAAGCAAAACGGCAGCTTGCTTTGCCGCCAGAGGACGGCGACAGCTGTTTACGCTTGTGCTTACCATGAATTATACAGGATGTCCGAAGCTTTTTGGCTGTCTTTCCATCTTTTTCTTGTCGTGAAGGTATAAATGTCCGCAAAACGGACAAAATAAAATTATCGGCGTCGCAAGATGTCGTAGACAACCGCGGAGAAGACTTACGTTCCCCATAAGCTCTTCGTCCGGTTTCTCCTCTCCCATGAATAGAGCGTCCCGAAAGGGGCGCTCGATTTTTTTGCATTTTATTTTACAGTAGCATTCTGAGCCATAAACCATATACCTGTTTCCTTTGAGGATTTAATGGTGTATACAATGCCATTGCGCTCGGCAGATTTATTAAGGTTGTATAAATCAACATTGCTTTCCATCAAACCTAGCTCCTCAAAAATATCTCCGCTCTCATTGGTTTCCAAATCAGGATTAGTTGCTCCGATTAAAGCTCCGAATGACAAAATCAAATTAGCCCCCGATTGCGGAGTACCATCACCAGCGCCCATAATAAGAAGCTCTTTAATAGCTCCTGTTTCTTTATTTACAAACCCATTGAGGTAGATGGAGTCAGTAAGCTGATGCTGAAAGCCTGAACCTTCTACTTTCAAAGACTTAACGGTAAACTTGGCTCCCAGCGTTTCTGATGCTTTATTGAACGCTTTACGGAAGCTTTCCACGTCGGTTGCTACCACACCTTCAGCTTTGGCTTTTTCAGTTTTCGAGGACTCGTCCTTCTTAGAGTCTGTTGCATTGCTCGCTGTTTCAGATGCCGCTTTGGTTTCATTTTTTGAACTTTCTGCGTTTGTAGCAGTTGGAGTAGTGCTTCTATCTTTATTCAAATTACTTACACTTCCTACGATTAGGACGATGATTAACCAGAACCACCATTTTGTATAAATCGGTTTTCTTTGCTGCATTTTAATTGCCCCCTAGGATCTCATTATACTCTTTACAGCTATTCCGACTTGGACGATGCCTTATCGAGCTTGCTTTCATTACTTTTCACGGAAGATGTGTCTGCGGAATCATCATCACGCAGCCCGCCATTAACTAGGCCAGCAATCAAAATGACGGTGATTACCCAAAACAACCATTTTTTATAAAACGGCTGGCTCTTCATTGTTCATGCTTGCTCCTATCGTATTCGTACACTTCTGGTGAAGGGGAAAAGGATGTCAGCCGCTCCGAACTCGTTGTTATTGAAGGGGGAGATGGCACTTCATCCGCTATTTGCTTATCTTTATTCCCCGTATAAATGATCCCAACCAGACTGCCTGCCACGAGAGCGACAATGATAAACCGGGTCTGATTGAACAACAGTGTTCTTCTTTTCAACAATACCGACTCCTATACTAAAATCTACTTGAATTGCTCGCGAACCCCTTCAAAAGCGGCCTTCATATCATCGCTAGTTGCGGTTGAAATGAATCCAAAGCTGAATTTATCTTCTATAATAAGGCCGATAAATTCCTTATCCCCGTCTCCTTTGACCAAGGTCAAGGAGCCTTTCGTTCCGTCTTTTTCATAGTCGACCGTTTCCACAACTTTCGGATTTAAAAAATGATCCTTCTCATCAATAACCGCAGATGCGGCAAATGCAAATATGCTTTGAACATCAGGATGCATATACTCCTGAGCAAATTTCTTTCTGGCCTCTACATCGGTTTCGTTGTAGTAGGAGTTAATATAACCAAGCGTAAGCTGTTCACTTACGTTCAAGTCCTTTTCAGGCTCGGCGGTCGGTGCGGCAGTTGCCTCGGTCTCTGGTGAAGGCGATGCCGAAGCTTCAATCTTCGCTGAAGGGCTTGGTGATGCAGTAGCCGCTTCATCCGAGGAGCACCCGCTCAGAACGCCAATAGCGACCGCTGTTAATAGGCCATAACTAATCTTTTTGTAAAATGTTTTTCTCGTTTGCAATGTGTCCGCTCCCTTTATCATTGTTTCGACACCAATATACTACAAAAGTTATGTTTTGGCGATATGTGGAAGAAGGAGTAGAGAGTATGGTAGTTTCAATCAATCCACTTAGCTAGTCCGTGTATGCAAGCCTGATCTAGATCGATTTTAGTACCAGACGTATTGCCTCTCCTGCCGGGTATGTCGCCTCTGACGAACGTGAACCTATATACCGAAAGGTCGCTCTATGCACTTCGCTTCCGGGTTTTACTCCCTGTACAAAGATAGTTGGCGGACATAGCAGCGGTTATTTCGACAGAATCACGTGTTAAGGCAAGCCCGCGGACTCAGGGGACGTTAATACGCTGCAAACAGCCATTTTGTCAGGATATTGAGGGAGATAACGGATTTCCTGTCCGCATACGTCATAAAATCGGATCAAAAGCCGGAATAGCGGAACCTCTGTCCTCAAAAAAAGGAGGCTGTGTCCCGAGCCGCGTAGTGTCAGCAACAATTGCGGGCTGTGGTTTTTTATTCCTTAGAAGCTGTAAATTGGCGATAGTCGAGCTTTTTTTACAAAAGCTTCATCCTCTTTAACATCCCGGGGCAATTATGGTACGATAGGCGGGATAGCGAATAAAGGGGGCATTTGGCAGTGAGAGTCATTGCGGGCGCAGCCAAGGGACGACCGCTGAAGGCGGTGCCTGGCAACAATACAAGACCTACGACCGATAAGGTGAAGGAAGCGATTTTCAGCATGATAGGGCCTTTTTTTGATGGGGGCGTTGCGCTGGATTTGTTTGCTGGAACCGGAGGGCTTGGCATAGAGGCTTGGAGCAGGGGGGCCGAGCGGACGATTTTTATCGATCAGGAGAAAAATAGCATCGACATCATTCGCCACAATACGCAGGCGGCCGGCATGGGGCAGGAAGCGGAAATTTACCGCAACGATGCGGAACGGGCTCTAAAATTACTGGAAAAGCGTGGAATCGCTTTCTCGCTTGTTTTTCTGGACCCGCCTTACCGAATCATAACGGCGGACAAGCTCATGACGTATATGGCTGACCATGGCATGCTTGAAGACGGGGCAACGATTGTCGTTGAACATGACGCAGCCCATAGCTATGAAGAGCAGTGGAACGGCTTTTTTCAAATGAAAAAAAACAAATACGGCGACACGACGGTAACAATTTATCGCTACGAGCCGAATGAAGCTCAAAACGGAGGACTTAACGATGCAGACGAATGACCAGATTCGCGTAGCCGTATACCCTGGAAGCTTTGACCCTGTCACTTTTGGGCATTTGGATATTATCCGCCGTTCGGCGAAGCAGTTCGACCATTTAATAGTAGCTGTACTTAATAATACGAGCAAAAATCCGCTGTTCAGCCTGGAGGAGCGCAAGGAAATGATCACTGAGCTGACATCGGACTTGACGAATGTTTCGGTTGAAAGCTTCCGCGATCTGCTTGTGCGTTTTATGAAGTCCCGCAACGCCAACGTAATTGTACGGGGCATTCGTTCCGTGACGGATTTTGAATACGAGCTTACGCTGGCATCGACGAACCGGCTGCTCGATGAGGATATTGATACAATTTTTATGATGACCGATCCGAAATACTCCTATCTCAGCTCCAGCATCGTGAAAGAGATCGCGCAGTTTCAAGGTGCGGTATCTGAGCTCGTTCCGCCTGCGGTGGAGAAGCGCCTGACTGAGAAGTACAAGTCGAAACAGTAGAAGGCACTTGGCTTAATTAAGCTGTATCCATAGTTGAAACCAGGCATTATTTAGGTGTTTCAGCCTCTCTTCGTGCCAGCATATACAACGCTGCGAGCAGCAGTACGAGCAGCGCTGATGCAGCCAACGTATAGGGCCATATATTAGGGAAATGCTGCGCGTGAAAATAGCCCGGAAAAGGGCTATTCATATTCATCCACGCCCCGTTTGATGAAACAGCTGGCAGCGCGCTAGCGGCTTGCCGCAAAAAATCAAAAGGGGCGCTGGCGAGAATCAGCTGCGCCGGCTTCCACAAGAGCACCACGAACCAAGCGGCATGCCCGGCATGAAGCAGCTTGGCGCCAGCGAGCGGGAGCAGCTTAAGATCTGTGCCGCTCGTTGAGTAGCCTGCCTGCAGCAGCCCGCTGATGCCGCTCCATGCGAGTATCGCGGCGGTGATTGCTGTGCTCAGCACAGGTGCCAGGTTCGGTGCTTCCAATACGGCAGCTGTGTAGGTGCCGATATGGCTTTCGAGCAGCGCGGGCAGGAAGAGCGCTTCCCACCAGCTTCCTGAGCTGATAAAAAGCCAAAGCGGCTGCATAAGCCGGGCGATGACAGCGGTGAAAATGATCAGGCCGCCAATCAGCATCAGCTTCTGCACGCCGCCGGATACGGCTTCGCCGAGCACCCGCCCGAAGCCGCGGCCGTCGCTCTCCCGCGCAGCGATGATCGCCTTGGCCGCCCGCTCGACCAATCGGCCTTCCTGCACCTGGGCGGCGCGGGCCGGGAAAGCCTCGGACCTGCTGGTGAGCAGCAGCAGCCAGGCGGTCCACAGCGCAGACAGCCAGACGGCTGCTGCGATCAAGAGCCCCAGCTCCGGCTGATGCATAAAGCCTGCGCCAAGAACGACAAGCATGAAAATAGGATTTGGCATATGTGAAAAGGCGAGCAGCCGCTGGCCTTCTTGGAGCGTAACATGCCCATGCCTGCGAAGCACGGCCGTCGTTTCAGCACCGGCGGGAAAGCCGGATAGCCAGCCGAACAGCAAGGACAGTGCAGCCTCACCGGGAAGGCGGAACAATCGGCCCATGAGGGGCTGGAGCAGCACGCCAATTCCGTGAACGAGGCCAAAGGCGGTAATGAGCTCAAATAGGACGAGAAACGGCAGCAGCCCGGGAAAAACAATATTCCACCATAAGGTCAGCCCTTGAAGGGAAGCTTGAAAGGCTGCCTCGGACTGGTAAATAACAGCTCCGACCAGCAGAATGGATGCTAGCGCTGCGAGCAAGGTTTTAGCCACTGGACGATCAACTCCATTTCAGGTCATCGTATCGTAGGGAATGGAATGCCTTCGATAAGGGCGAGAATATCCATTTTACAGCTGCGCTTATGGAAAATGCGGGCTATTTGCAGCGCCTGTAAGGCCGCCAAAGAGAAATTTTGCAATACTACGGTTGCTTGAGAGCGTTGGGAGATTGCAAATGGCAGCTAGTATAGCGGCTTGTACGATATGTATGCACTCGCTTGGCCCGTTAGACCGTTGTTATATGTGATAAAGAAGCTTTATGAGGAACGGAGGGGCGCAAGTTGTCCTTGAAATCGTCTGGAGTAAGGCAGCTAGGTTTTATTATGTTGGCGACCGCTTTATTCATGTATTTGCTGTTGTACGCACCAACGCCTTATGTCATGTACGAGCCTGGGCTTGCTGCTCCGACGAAGCCGATGGTGCGTTTGGTAGAGGAGCGGAATGACGATGCAGCGGTGAAGCCTTCATCAAGCCCATCGCTCAATTCGACGCCAGAAGAGGGAGCTTTTCTTATGACGGCTGTCAGGCTCTCGGATGCGAATTGGTGGGAAACTCTCTCTTCGGCATGGGATAAGGATATCGCGACATACAGCCGCTCATCGATTTTACGCGGTTATACGGAGCAGGAATATGCCGAGAGAATGACCGTCGTCATGCAAGGCTCGCAAAATCAAGCTATTGAAGCCGCGTACCGCTTAGCCCATCTTTCCTATCAATCAGTGGTCGACAGCATTGCGGTGTCGGATGTGTTGCAGGACAGTGACGGCAGTGAGGGAAGTGGATGGGAGCCTGGAGATGTTCTCGTTTCCTTAAAAGGCGGCAAGCCATTTGCGGATGCCAAGCAAATCGTCACTGAGCTTGGAGCCTATAAGGCTGGCGATGAGGCTGTATTTACCGTAAAACGGGGAGGAGCGGTGCAAGACGTTGCGATTACGCTGGGCGCCTATGAGGCTCCTTTAACGTTGGACAAGCTTCCTAGCGCGCTTGGCGGTGTACAGCTCGCTGAGCTTCGCAGCCTGCAGCCGGATGACAGCCGCTTTAAGCTGCAAATCGATGCAGGAGCCATTGGCGGCCCCTCGGCGGGGTTGATGTTTGCTCTGCAGTCGCTTGATTTGCTGCTCGGCAAGCAGGATTTGACGGGTGGCGCGATTATTGCCGGAACAGGTACAATCGCAGCGGATGGGACGGTCGGTGAAATTGGCGGAATTGCGTTCAAGGTCATTGCGGCAAGCCGCGAGGGAGCTGAGCTGTTTCTCGCCCCGTCCGCGAACTACAAGGAGGCTGCGGACAAGGCGAAGGACATAGGAACGAGCATGAAGGTCGTCAGCGTGAATAGTCTTAGCGAGGCTAAGCAGGTCATTGAGCAGTATGTCAGCGAAAAATAGGCCGTGTGAATTAGAGCATGATCGGCTTGGCATAATAGTCGCGAAATAAGGCGCCCGACTGCTGGCTTCCTGTATTAGCGAGCATATAGGCAGCAGTAGCTTGCGTATCGAGCTCTAAATAACGGTAGGGCTGCTCGGCAGCCGATGCGCTTAATAGGACAGGCAACGTCGCGGTCGTGCGCATTTTTCGCAGCAGCCCTTTGCCTTTTTCGCTAAAACCAAGCACGCGAATATATTGCAGCCCGCTCCGCAGCTTGTCCGGTGTGAAATCCGACTTGGCATGTCCAAGCAAGATCGAAAGCAGAGACCGTTGCAGCTTCGTTCGGGTATAACGTTTCGTTTTGAGCTCAGCAAGCAAATGCTCCACCTGAAGCTCCTTTAGGCGAGGCAGCGTTTTGCGGATGCGGTGTTCAAGCCCCTCCGTTATTTCATGCAGCTCGGCCAGCTGCGCTGCTGAACGGGTGACGATGGCATGCAGCAGCGGCGAGGCGAAGCTGTCCCAGCTTACGGGACTTCGCCCTGCATCCCATTCGCGTGCCAATACGTCATAGGTTGTGTCTGGCACGAATGGCTTAATGCCTGAAAGCTGCCGTTCCAGCAGAAGCTGTTTGCGTATGGCTGTAGCGCTGGCAATGGCGCTGTCCGTTACGTCTTCCTGGTTGTAAGCGGCTTTCTCGCGGCGAATCGTAAAAGGCTCCATACGCCCGCCAAGACGCGCAAGGGCGATCAAATAATGCAGCCCCAGCGTATGGTTGGGCATGGCAAAAGGAAAAGCGGCAGCCTCCGCCTTGCCTATGCTGCCCAAATAAGCGGCTACCGCGCTGCTGTAAGCGCTCGGGTAGCTCATTCCCGTAGCCAGCAGCTCCTTGAGCTGCGAGGCGAAAGCGGGCGGCTCCTGGGCGATGACGGAGGCGGCATCCATAAGTGGAGCCAAATCGCCGCTTTCCGTGCCGAAGCAGAAGCCATCGACGACGCCCGTTGCCTCCAGCAGTGCAACGGCGCCGTAGGAGAACCATTCCGCCGCCTGAGTAGAGTAGGCTACAGGCAGCTCAATGACGAGATCGCAGCCTCCGCGCAGCGCAGCTTCCGTACGGCTCCATTTGTCCATCACGGCAGGCTCGCCGCGCTGGAGAAAGTGCCCGCTCATGACAGCGACAACGGCGTCAGACCTGCTTGCCAGCAGCGACTGCTGCAAATGATAGCGATGGCCGTTATGAAACGGATTATATTCAACAATTAATCCTACCGTACGCATATAACCGTGCTCCTTAATTGTAAAATGATTGCATTACAAGGTGAAACGGCTGCCCTCCGTCCTTTGTCGGTGCGGCGCGTTTCAGTCCGAGAAATATAAGCCTATTGTAGTTGTAAAACTTATAATTGCTTATATTTCAAGCGTAAACGACTGAAGACGTCTTCTGGCGGCAAAGCAGCCGTTTCGCGATGAAATATAAGCCTATAATAAGTGTACAACTTATAATTGCTTATATTTTAAGAATAGCACAGCTATGATCAACATATGAATCGTGACCCTCATTTTCAACCGTTGAAAGTGGAAAATAGCTAATCCTCTGTGAAAATGTTGACAAAACCCTTATAAAATAGCTATAATAAATTTTGTTTGTTTGAGGTGATAATATGCAGTTTCATGTAGAAGAAACGATGTCCAAGAGGTTGAAGCATACAATCAATGAATCCATTGATGTTGCCCCTCTATTTGAAGGACGGGCTGATGTGATTCACACAGGTCCGCTCCATGTAGCGCTTGAGGTAGAAGGAAATGCAGGGTCGATCTTGGTTGATGGTCAAATGACGATCGATTGGGAGCTTGCTTGCTCCAGATGCTTGGAAGCCGTTCAGGAGCATACAGTCATTCCTTTCTCCGAGCAGTTTGAGCCTGCGCCGAAACGTGGCCAAGACGAGGATGAGCAGGAAGAGGATGACGACAGCGACTTCATTGCGGTATCCGGTGAAAGATTGAATTTGCAGCCTTATGTGGAAGAGGCGCTTCAACTGTTTATGCCGTTTGCCCCGCTTTGCAAGAGCGATTGTAAAGGACTTTGTCACACATGCGGACAGAACTTAAATGAACAGACATGCAGTTGCAACAACGAGAAGCTAGACCATCGTTTTGCAGCATTGAAGGATTTGTTCAAGGATCAATAGTGTATCGCTTCGCGAATATTGTGAAGGAGGTGTTAAACATGGCAGTACCTCAAAGAAGAACGTCCAAAACTCGCCGCGACAAACGTCGCACTCACTTTAAGCTGGCTGTGCCAGGTATGGTAAAATGCGAGCAATGCGGAGAGCTGAAATTGGCTCATCACGTATGCAAAGTGTGCGGATACTACAAAACGAAAGAAATTATTGCTCAATAATTTCCGGGATCTCACAATGGCACTTCATCGCTTGGTGAGGTGCTGTTTTTTTGCACACGTTTAGCTCCTTATAGCAGCGTTTTTCGTTTCTTCTCGGGACGAAGCCGCCTTTAGTTAGGTGGAAGTAACCGTCTAGGCTTGCTTCGCTGCTTACAGAGGCTTTTTTTATAGAGAAGTTTAGTACCAGGTGATAATAGCAGATGTTGGTCTGTTGGGCTGACGTTTTTATAAAATATATGATTGGTGATAAAGGCCGTTTTTGTGCCTGCTCACGCCAGTCCAAGGTGGTGCCGACGATCGAACGAATGCCCAAACGGCAGCGGCATCAGCTGCTTGCCAAACTTATGGAGGAAAATCCGTTCATGACAGACCGGGAGCTTACCAGGCATTTAAAGGTAAGCATCCAAACGATCCGCCTGGATCGGATGGAACTTGGTATTCCCGAACTGCGCGAGCGGCTGAAGCTGATGGCGGAGCGTTCGTACGATACGGTACGGTCATTGCCGCTTCATGAAGTGATAGGTGATATTGTTGATCTTCAGCTGGACAAGAGCGGAATTTCGATCTTTGAAATACGTGAGGAGCATGTGTTCTCGCGAACCGGCATTGCCCGGGGCCATCATGTTTTTGCCCAAGCCAATTCGCTGGCCGTCGCCATTATCGACAATCCCATCGCTTTAACGGTAACGGCGGACATTCGGTTCATTCGCCCGGTAAAATTAGATGAAAAATGCATAGCGAAAGCCTATGTGAGGTCCATTTCCGGCGAACGCTCCAAAGCGAAGGTCGAAATTTTCACGTATGTTGGTGAAGAAATGGTTTTTCAAGGGAATTTTGTGATTTTCCGCTCCGCGGGGGAGGCGGAGAATGAAGGAGGGGACGAACATGCGGATCGCCATTGACGCTATGGGCGGAGATAATGCGCCAGGGCTCATTGTGAAGGGCGTGCTTGAAGCCGCGCACGAGTGGCCGGATACGGAGCTTGTACTGGTTGGCGATACTGCCATCATCGAGCAGCTGATGGGTGGCAATAAGCCAGCCAATATTAGTCTTTGTCATGCCGATGAGGTTATCGGACCTGATGATGAGCCGGTAAAGGCTGTTAGGCGTAAAAAAGGGGCTTCCATGGTCGTGGCGGGACAGCTCGTCCGTGAAAAACGGGCAGATGCGATGCTGTCTGCCGGAAATACCGGAGCATTGATGACGACAGGGCTGCTCGTTGTCGGCCGTCTGGACGGCATTGAGCGCCCGGCGCTCGCGCCTATGCTTCCGACGATGGACGATGTCGGCATGCTGGCGCTTGATTTGGGCGCTAATATGGACGCGAAGCCAGAGCATTTATTGCAATACGCTATTATGGGAAGCATTTATCGCTCCAAAGTGCATGGAATGGAAAAGCCGCGTATCGGGCTGCTCAACGTTGGAACGGAAGCTCGCAAAGGCAATGAGCTGACTAAGGCGGCATACGATTTGCTCGAACAGTCGCCGATTCATTTTATCGGAAATGTTGAGGCAAGAGACGTGCTTAGCCGCAGCTGTGATGTTCTCATTTGCGACGGATTTGCTGGAAATATTATGTTGAAAGCGATGGAAGGCACGGCAGGCAGCCTGTTTGGCTTCATCAAAGACGCTTTTGGCGAAACGCTGCTTACGAAGCTGGCCGGAGCGATTATGCTGCCGAAGCTGCGCAAGCTCAAAAACAAAATGGATTATAAAGAACATGGTAGCGCTCCGCTGCTCGGCTTGAACGGGCTCGTCATGAAATGCCACGGCTCCTCTGACGAGGTAGCTGTCAAAAGCGCGATTCGCCAGGCGCGAATTGCCATTCAAGGCAAGCTGACCGAATCGATCGCAGCGGAAATAAGCGGGAAGTGAGTGTGTTGTGGTGAATTTGCATCCTGTAGGCATTATTGGTACAGGCAAATATGTGCCTGAACGTATTATTACGAATCAGCAGCTTGAACAAATGGTCGAAACGAATGATGAGTGGATCGTTACCCGCACCGGGATTAGCGAGCGCCGGATGGCTGCCCCCGAAGAAGCGACTTCAGACCTCGCTTATCAAGCCTCCAAAGCTGCGATTGCAGCTGCGGGACTTACGGTAGAGGATATCGACCTCATTATCGTGGCGACGATAACACCTGATATGGCGTTTCCATCGACCTCCTGTCTGCTTCAAGAGAAGCTTGGAGCCAAGCAGGCGGCAGCATTCGATCTTTCCGCAGCTTGCTCGGGCTTTATTTATGGCCTTGCGACAGCAACGAGCATGATTTCTTCCGGCTTGTATAAGCATGTGCTTGTTGTTGGCGCAGAGACGCTTTCGCGCATAACGGATTACACAGACCGCAATACATGCATTTTGTTCGGCGACGGTGCGGGTGCGGTTGTGCTTGGCGAGGTGCCAGAAGGCAGAGGCTTCAAGTCTTTCCAGCTCGGAGCGGATGGAGGCGGCGGTGAGCTGCTGAAAGTAAGCGGCGGCGGTTCCCGCATGCCGGCTTCGGAGGAAAGTGTCGCATCACGGCAGCATTTTATCCATATGGCTGGCAATGATGTGTTTAAATTTGCGGTGCGCATTATGGGCAGCGCAGCAGAGGAAGCGCTTCGCAAAGCGGATATGACGAAGGATCAAATCGATCTGCTTATTCCGCATCAGGCGAATATCCGAATCATTCAATCGGCGCTTAACCGTCTGAATTTGTCTGAAGAGAAATGCATGATTAATTTGAACAACTATGGCAATATGTCGGCAGCATCGATTCCGGTTGCGCTGGCAGAAGCGGTTGAGCAGAATCGTGTGAAAGAAGGAGACGCTCTCGTATTCGTCGGCTTTGGCGGCGGACTGACTTGGGGAGCTTCTGTATTGATTTGGTAACGGAGGGATTGCAGGATGGGTAAAACCGCTTTTGTATTTCCAGGACAAGGCGCTCAGGCTGTAGGGATGGGCAAAGATGTTTATGAAGCGTTCGCGCGCTCGCGCCAGGTTTTTGAACAGGCAGACGAAGCGCTTGGCTTCAAGCTGAGCGAGATTATTTTTGACGGGCCGGAAGAAACGCTAAAGCAGACGGCGAATACGCAGCCTGCGCTGCTTACGGTAAGCGTCGCGCTGCTGCAAGCGCTAGAAGGCCGCGGTTTGAAAGCGGACTATGTAGCGGGCCACAGCCTTGGGGAGTACAGCGCGCTAGTAGCATCGGGCGTTTTGTCCTTTGAGGACGCCGTTCGTACGGTGCGTTCCCGCGGGCTCTTTATGGAGCAGGCGGTACCGGGCGGACATGGCGCAATGGCAGCTGTGCTTGGCGCAGAGCGCGAGGCGCTTGCCGAGCTATGCCGTACAGTGACGGCAGAAGGCCATGTTGTCGAGCTTGCGAACGTGAACTGCCCAGGGCAGATCGTCGTTTCCGGTTCTGCGGCTGGTGTTCAGGCGATTGTCGAACGCGGCAAGGAAGCAGGATTCAAGCGGGTCATTCCGCTTGAGGTTAGCGGCCCCTTCCATTCATCGCTTATGAAGCCTGCTGCCCAGCAGCTTGCTGGCGTATTGGCAGACGTAAGCATGAGCGATGCAGCTGTGCCTGTTGTAGCTAACGTTACTGCTAGTGCAGTGACGGATGCGGCGGAACTTCGCGGACTGCTGGTCGAGCAAGTCTACTCGCCCGTACTGTGGGAAGACAGCGTTCGTTATTTAATCGCGGAAGGCGTAGATACTTTCGTGGAAATCGGTTCAGGCACGGTGCTTGCCGGCTTGATCAAAAAAATCGATAAATCCGTCAAGGTGATCTCGCTTAACAGCATTGCAGCTCTGGATGCTTTGCAAGCAGCCGAATAGGGGAGGTTTTATCATGTTCGCGAATTTGGAAGGCAAGAAGGCGCTTGTAACGGGCGCTTCCCGTGGAATTGGCAGAGCGATTGCGATCGCGCTGGCAGAAGCCGGGGCCGATGTGGCCATTAACTATTCGGGCAGCGAGGCAGCCGCCGCTGAGACAGCTCAAGCTGTAGAGGCGCTTGGACGCCGTGCAATTGTACTGCAGGCTAATGTAGGCAAGGCGGCTGAATTCGAGGCTATGGTCAAGGATGTGCTGGAGCAGTTCGGTGCTATTGATATTTTGGTGAATAATGCCGGAATTACAAGAGACAACCTGATCATGCGTATGAAGGAAGAGGAATTTGACCAAGTTATTGAGACGAACTTGAAGGGCGTATTCAATGGCATCAAGGCGGTTACTCGTCCAATGATGAAGCAGCGTTCAGGCCGCATTATTAATATTTCATCCGTCGTTGGGGTGCTTGGCAATCCTGGACAAGCTAACTATGTTGCCGCTAAGGCTGGCGTTATTGGCCTTACGAAAGCTAGCGCGAAGGAACTGGCTTCGCGAGGCATTACGGTCAACTGCGTCGCGCCAGGCTTCATTCAGACTGAAATGACGGACAAGCTTCCAGAAGAAATGAAGGAATCGCTTGCCGGTCAAATTCCGCTTGCGCGCCTTGGCAGCCCTGAGGATATTGCAGCAGCTGTGCGTTTTCTGGCGTCTGATGTAGCAGGCTATATGACGGGTCAAACCATTCATGTAGATGGCGGCATGTACATGTAAAAAAAGTGCCGCAGAGGCCTTGCCGGGAATTAAAACGGTTACGTATGGCATTTTAGTTTTAATTCTCGTATAATACCAAAGAGGAGGTGAACCGGATGTCCGAAGTAATAGATCGCGTAAAACGTATCGTTGTAGACCGCCTAGGTGTAGACGAAGCGGAAGTAACGCTTGAAGCTTCATTTAAAGATGACCTCGGCGCTGACTCGCTCGATGTCGTGGAATTGGTCATGGAGCTTGAAGACGAGTTCGATATGGAGATCTCTGATGAAGATGCAGAGAAAATCACAACAGTAGGAGAAGTTGTTAAATACATACAATCTCTTAACTAAGGAAGCCTGGGTCCCGTTGTCACAAACGGGACTTCTCTCCATCTAGGGCATGTGATTATGAATACGAATAAATGAGCGTAAGAGCTATTTATATATAAAAGATACAGCGCAGCAGCGTGTTATCTATATTGCAGTTCATAGAGGTGAATCGAAATGAAGCAAAGAGTTGTCGTTACAGGTATGGGAGTTATGACTTCCCTCGGATATGAGCTTGAGGAGTTTTGGGGCAATTTGCTCGCAGGCAAGTCTGGTGTGTCCGTTGTGGAAGCGTTCGATTTTTCGGAATACCCTACGTACATTGCCGCAGAAATCAAAAACTTCAATCCGGAGGATTTCGGATTGGACAAGAAGGAAGCGCGCCGTATGGACCGCTTCGTGCAGTTCGCTGCGGTAGCCAGCCAATTGGCGGTTAAGGATGCAGATTTGAAAATCGGTGAAAACGCTGATGAAGAACGCGTAGGCGTTATGATTGGTTCCGGTATTGGCGGCCTGGGCACTTGGGAAGATCAGCATAATATTTTGCTGGAAAAAGGCCCGAAGCGCGTCAGCCCGTTTTTTATTCCAATGATGATTGCCAATATGGCATCTGGTCAAGTATCCATGCTGACTGGCGCGAAAGGCCCGAACAGCACGGCGGTTACCGCTTGTGCGACAGGCACGCATTCCATTGGTGATTCTTATAAGATGATTATGCGCGGCGACGCTGATGTCATGCTGTGCGGCGGTGCTGAGGCGACTATCCGTCCAACGGGAATGGCCGGCTTCTGCTCCATGCGCGCCATGTCCGTTCGCAATGATGAGCCAAGCAAAGCAAGCCGTCCTTTCGATATAGACCGCGATGGTTTCGTTATGGGCGAGGGTGCAGGCGTGCTTGTATTGGAATCACTCGAGCATGCCCAAAAACGTGGAGCTCGGATCTACGCTGAAATTATTGGCTATGGCATGAGCGGCGATGCGCATCATATGACAGAGCCTGATCCAGACGGCGCAGCACGCTGTATGGTGAAAGCGCTCAAAGATGCTGGACTTGCTCCAGAAGAAATCGATTATATTAATGCTCACGGCACTTCAACGCCAGTAGGCGACCGTTCGGAGACGAAAGCGATTAAGAAAGCATTTGGCGACCATGCTTATAAGCTGGCAGTCAGCTCGACGAAGTCGATGACGGGACATTTGCTTGGCGCAGCCGGCGGAGTGGAAGCGGTTATTTTAGGCTTGACGCTGCAAAACGGTATCATTGCACCAACGATTAACTTAGACAACCAAGATCCAGAATGTGATTTGGATTATGTGCCGAATGAGCCGCGCAAAGCGGATGTTCGTATCGCAATGTCCAACTCCTTCGGTTTTGGCGGTCATAATGCGACGATCGTGATGAAAGTTTATGAAGCATGATTCTCTAAGCGAGCTGCAGTCGCGTCTGGGGCTACGCTTCAAACAACATAGGCTGCTGAAGCAAGCTTTCACGCATACGTCGTATGTAAATGAGCATAAACATGGCACAATCGAGCATAATGAGCGTTTGGAGTTTTTGGGCGATGCGGTATTGCAGCTGCTCGTCTCGGAATTTCTGTTTCGCTCATATCCACGTCGGCCGGAGGGCGAGCTTACGCGTATGCGCGCCTCGGTCGTATGTGAACCGTCACTTGCCCTTTTTGCGGAACGGCTCGCTCTTGGCGCCTACGTCCTGCTGGGACGGGGCGAAGAGCAGCTGGGCGGCAGACAAAGGCCGGCACTGCTGGCGGATTTGTTTGAAGCGTTTGTCGGTGCGATTTTTCTCGATGCGGGTATGGACCGGGCCCGTGCTTTTCTTGAAGAGCATGTGTTTCCATTCATCGAATCGAACGATTACGGACTGCTCGTGAAGGATTTCAAATCCAAGCTGCAGGAGCGCGCCCAGCATCATGGGCTCGGTACGGTAGAATACCGGATTACCGAGGAGCGCGGACCGGCGCATGATCGCGAGTTTGTCGTGGAAGTGATTTTGGGTGATGCCAGATGCGGCAGCGGCAGCGGTCGGACGAAGAAGGAAGCGGAGCAGCGCGCAGCGGAAGAAGCGTGGCACTCCCTTTCCGCTCAGCCGTAAAGAGGAAGCTATAGGAAGAGGCTACCAGGATTGTTACAAATCCTGGTAGCCTCTTTTTTTATTGTAAGAAAGGATGCTAGAAGGCATAAAGTGAGGTTATCCGGCGTCTGGATTTTGTGGTACAATAGCGGGTGAGGTGAAAGACAATTTATGTTCCTTAAGCGTATTGAACTAGCAGGTTTTAAATCGTTTGCCGATAAGACGGAGATGGAGTTCGTAACGGGGATTACGGCAGTGGTTGGCCCTAACGGCAGCGGCAAAAGCAATATTTCCGACGGCATCCGCTGGGTGCTCGGCGAGCAAAGCGCCAAAAGCCTTCGCGGCGGCAAAATGGAAGATATTATTTTCGCCGGAAGCGATGCGCGCAAAGCAGTCAATTATGGCGAAGTGTCGCTGACGCTCGACAATACGGATGGAGCACTGCCACTGGAGTACAATGAGGTGACAGTAACCCGCCGTGTCCATCGCAGCGGTGACAGTGAATATATGATTAACAAGCAATCATGCCGGCTCAAGGATATTACAGAGCTGTTTATGGATACGGGAATCGGCAAGGAAGCTTATTCGATTATCGGACAAGGCCGAATTGAGGAAATACTAAGCACTAGGTCTGAGGATCGCCGTGGTATTTTTGAAGAAGCTTCCGGTATCGTTAAATATAAATCGCGCAAGCGTGAAGCGCAGAAGAAGCTTGATGAGACGGAGCAGAACCTGCTGCGCATTCACGATTTGGTTACTGAGCTCGAAGACCAGGTAGGGCCGCTCAAGGAACAATCGGAGAAAGCGATTCATTATAAAGCGCTGCGGGAGCAGCTGCGAACGAAAGAAATTTCCATGTACGTTCACAACATTGATTCGGTCCATAAATCTTGGTCGGAGGCAAATGCCAAGCTGGAGGTGCTCAAGCAAAGCGAGCTGGAGCTGTCAACGGTTGTGAGCAAGCATGATGCGCATTTGGAGAAGGATCGCCTTGCGCTGCGCGAAATTGAGGAGAAGCTCGACCGCCTTCATGAAGCGATGCTGCAATATAGCGAGGATTATGAAAAATGCGAAGGCTACGGCGAGGTTTTGAAGGAACGCAAACGCAACTTGGAGCATAACAAGCTGCAGCTTGAGGAATCTGCTGCGTCTCAGGATGCCCGCATTGGCACGCTGATGCAGGAAGAGGCGGAATTCCGCAGCCGTGCAGCTGCTCTGGAGCTGCAGCTTGCCGATTTGAAGTCGAAGCTGGCTGAAGAGGAAGACCGTCTTATTGGCGTTGTTGGCGGAGCTGCGCCGGATGCCGAGGAGACGCTGAAGGGCGAGCTGCTTGATGTGCTTAGTGCAATGGCGGAGCTGCGCAACGAAATTCGGTATGCCCAGCAGCAGAAGGAAGCTGTTGGACGGCGGATGGAGCGTCTTGGCGAGGATGAGCTGAAGTGGAAAGAGCAGAAGCGGAAAAGTGGAGCTAGACGTGCGCAGTTGGAAGCACAGCTGGAAGCGATTTTGAAAGATATTAATGGCGCTCGCAACAAATACATAGATGAGGCTGAAAAAGCGAAGCAGACCGGGCAGTATGTAGATGAAGCGGCTGCTGCTATTCGCAAATGGGAGCAAAAAATCGACGCCAGCATTTCCCGTCGCGATACGATGAAAGAAATGCAGGATGCACTCGACGGTTTTATGCACGGCGTTCGGGAGGTGCTCAAGGCGTCGCGCCGCACTTCGGGCGGCATTAGCGGCGTTCATGGCGCGGTTGCTGAACTGGTTCGCGTGCCAGAGCGGATCGAGGTAGCGGTTGAAACAGCGCTTGGCGGTGCGCTTCAGCATGTGGTCATGGAGGATGAGAAGACAGCTCGCGCAGCGATTGCATTTTTGAAGCAGCGTCAGCTCGGCCGGGCTACTTTTCTGCCTCTCGATGTCATTCGCGGAAGGCAAGTGCCTGAGCATGACAGACGACTTGCTGAAAACGCAGAAGGTTTTGTAGGCGTTGCTGCTGATCTGGTCTCTTGCGACCCGCAATATAAGTCTATTATTCAAAACTTGCTCGGCAATGTATTGCTTGCTGAAAATTTGGAGCAGGCGAACCGTATCGCTTCAAAATGTCAATATCGCTACCGGGTTGTAACGCTAGAGGGCGATGTTGTAAATGCCGGGGGTTCGATGACAGGCGGAAGCTTGCAGAAAAAAGGAGCAAGCTTGCTTGGACGGCAGCGGCAAATTGAAGGGCTGGATGAGGAAATTACGGCAGCTGAGGCAACGATGAAGCAGCTCCGCGACAAGCTCAGCGACCTACGCAAGGAGCAGTCGATCCGATCGCAAAATATGGAGGAGCTGCGCTCGCGTTCGGAGCAATCGCGTATTGACGAGCAGCAGGTGCGGGCAGAGCTTCAGCAGATGCTGTCTGAGGAAAAGCAGCTTAATGAGCAGGAGCAGCTGTATTCCGCTGATCGCAGCAGCCATTTGGCTGAGCAGCAAACGATGCAGGCTACTACCGAGCAGGCGCAGGCGAAGCTTGAGAAGCTGGTAGCAGATGAAGCTAGGCTGCAGGAGGCGATCAAGCTTGCCGAGGAGCGCCGCAAAGCGAGCGAAACGGCGAAGGAAGCACTGCAAGGCCAGCTGACCGATTTGAAAATCAGCTCAGCCAAGACAGACCAAGAAAAGCAGTCGTTTGAAGACCAAGCCGCCCGTGTTCGGGCTGATATTGTACGAGCGAAGCAGGAGCTTGGCAATGTCCGTTCCCTGCTTGCACAGCAGGAAGAGGAGATTGCTCGCCATGCAGACGAGAGCGTGCAGCAGGTGGAGCAGCTTAATCACCTGAAGCTTAAGAAGCAGGAATGCGCGGAGCAGACGGATTTGCAGCGTTCGGCAAGAGCGGATCGAATCCGTGAGCTGGAACAGGGCGAGAGCGAGACGAAGGAGCAGCGTACGCAGCTCCGGCAAATCGAGGAGCAGCTGCGCCAAAATGAAATCGCCGCCAATCGCCTTGATGTGGAGCTAGACAATTTGCTGCGCAAGCTCAGCGAGGAATACGAGCTAAGCATTGAGCTGGCGAGAGAGCAATACCCTGTGCCTGAAGATGTCATTGGTACACAAAATCTAGTTCGTGATTTGAAGCGCCAAATTACGATGCTAGGCGACGTGAATCTGGGCGCTATTGACGAGTATGAGCGCGTCAAGGAGCGTTATGAGTTTTTATCAGAGCAGAAGGATGATCTGGTAGAAGCCAAGACGACGCTTTATCAAGTTATTCGCGAGATGGACGATGAAATGTCGAAACGGTTCAAAACGACCTTTGAAGCGATCAGAGGCCACTTCAGCATCGTGTTTGCCAAGCTGTTCGGCGGCGGCCGGGCAGATCTTGTTCTGGTCGAGCCGGATCGCGTGCTCGATACGGGTATCGATATTGTAGCGCAGCCGCCAGGCAAGAAGCTGCAAAACTTGCAGCTTCTCTCCGGCGGTGAGCGGGCGCTTACGGCAATTGCGCTGCTGTTTGCAATTTTGCAGGTGAAGCCAGTGCCTTTCTGCGTATTGGATGAGGTAGAGGCAGCGCTTGATGAAGCGAATGTATCGAGGTTTGCCCAATATTTGCGTGAATTTTCCGAGCTCACGCAGTTTATCGTCGTTACCCACCGCAAAGGCACGATGGAGGAAGCCGATGTGCTTTATGGCGTAACGATGGAGGAAGGCGGCGTATCGAAGCTCGTATCGGTCCGTCTGGAGGAAGAAGAGGAGCAGGCTACCGCGTAGCATGCGGCTCTAAGAATGAGGAAATCATATAGCATAGTTACGAAGACGGAGGAGCAATCGCGATGAGTTTTTTCAAAAGATTGAAGGAAAGCATCGCTTCCAAGACGGAAGCGGTCACGACGATATTTAAAGAAGGGTTATCCAAAACCCGCACAGCGTTTGTCGAAAAAGTAGAAGAGCTCATTACGCGCCGGAAAAAGATTGACGAGGAGTTTTACGAGGAGCTTGAAGAAATTTTGATTGGCGCCGATGTAGGCGTCAATACCGTGATGAAGCTGATTGACGAGCTGCGTGCAGAAGTGAAAAAACGCAAAATCGAAGATGCGGCGGATTTGCAGCCGGTATTGTCGGAGAAGCTCGTTGAGTTGCTGAGGGGTGATGACAACGAGAAAACAGCGCTTCGCATGTCGGGTAGCGGCATTACTGTTATTTTGTTCGTCGGCGTCAATGGCGTTGGCAAAACGACGACGATCGGCAAGCTGGCCTACAAGTATAAAAATGAGGGCAAAAGCGTCCTGCTGGCAGCGGGCGATACGTTCCGCGCTGGTGCCATTGAGCAGCTGGAGGTGTGGGGCCAGCGCGTAGGCGTTGACGTCATTAAGCAGCAGTCCGGCTCCGATCCGGCAGCCGTCATGTTTGATGCGGTGCAGGCGGCGAAGCAGCGGGGCGTAGATATTTTGCTTTGCGACACAGCGGGAAGGCTGCAAAACAAGTCCAATTTGATGGAAGAGCTCAATAAAATTTTCCGCGTCATTCAGCGTGAAATTCCAGATGCGCCTCATGAGGTGCTGCTGGTGCTCGATGCGACTACTGGCCAAAATGCACTCAGCCAAGCGAAGCTGTTCGGCGAGAAAAGCGGCGTAACCGGCCTCGTATTGACGAAGCTTGATGGTACAGCTAAAGGCGGCATCGTCATTGCTATCCGCAATGAGCTGAATTTGCCTGTGAAGCTGGTAGGCTTAGGCGAGAAGATGACGGATTTGCAACAGTTTGATTCGGAGCAGTTTGTACATGCCTTGTTTGCGGGCCTTATCAAGGATCAAGAGGGATCGGAAGAGGCGGAAACGCAGCAGTAAATAAGCTTTTTGAAAATATAAGAATGTATAAGTTTCCCCTTTATACTCCGCTTATATTTCACCGCGAAACGTTAGCTTTACCGCCAGAGGACGGCTTTCGGCCGTTTACGCTTGGTCTAAAATGCATCCATTTAGGGATGACAAGGTTTAAAGCTTGACAGTGCCTGCTTCAATCGTGTAAGATAAGAGACGTTGCTTAGGTGTAAAGGATTTACCCTTGACGGGAAGGAGCAAAGGTCATGAATGCTAGTGAACCAGACGCCCTTGCGAAGACGACCCGAATTAATTTATTGTTTGACTTTTATGAGCCCCTGCTCACTGAGAAGCAGAGGACTTCACTTAAATATTATTTTCACGATGATTTCTCGCTTGGGGAAATTGCAGCGGAATCCGGCATTAGCAGGCAGGCGGTTTATGAGCATGTGAAGCGCGCGGTGCAGGTGCTTGAAAGCTACGAGGGAAAGCTTCGCTTGCTGGAGAAGCATGAAGCGCTGCAGCAGCTTGCCGAACATCTGGGAAATAGCGTAACAGAGCTTTCCCTTGGTATGGATGCCAAGCAGGGAATTCTAGATATAATTGAGCAATTAATAACGACGAACAACAGGTAAGGAAATAACGGAGGTGATGGATCATGGCGGCATTTGAAAGCTTGTCAAGCCGATTGCAAAACGTTTTTAGCAAGCTGAAGGGCAAAGGCAAAGTATCCGATGCTGATGTAAACGAGGCGATGCGTGAAGTACGTCTTGCGCTGCTGGAGGCAGACGTTAACTTTAAAGTCGTCAAAGATTTTATCGCCAAAGTAAAGGAACAGGCTATTGGTCAGGAAGTGGAGAAAAGCTTTACTCCAGGCATGGTCATTATTAACATCGTTAATAAAGAACTGACCGAGCTGATGGGCGGTACGCAAAGCAAGCTGGCGAAAGCGAATAAACCGCCAACGGTTATTATGATGGTCGGCTTGCAGGGCGCAGGTAAAACAACAACGTCCGGCAAGCTTGCCAAGCTTCTACAGAAGAGCAATCATAAGCCTTTGCTTGTAGCCTGCGATATTTATCGTCCAGCTGCAATCAAGCAGCTGCAAGTGCTCGGCGAGCAAATCAATGCTCCGGTGTTTGCGCTTGGCGATCAAGCTTCTCCGGTAGAAATTGCGAAGCAGGGCTTGCAGCATGCGAAAGATAATCATAATGACTATGTCATTATTGATACAGCGGGCCGGCTTCATATTGACGAAACGCTGATGGACGAGCTGAAGCAAATTCATCAGCTGGTTAAGCCTGATGAAGTGCTGCTCGTTGTTGACTCCATGACAGGTCAAGATGCAGTCAACGTAGCACAAAGCTTCCATGAGCAGCTTGAGCTGACCGGTGTTGTATTGACGAAGCTTGATGGCGATACCCGCGGTGGTGCGGCATTATCCGTTAAAGCTGTAACAGGCCAGCCAATCAAGTTTGCTGCTATGGGCGAGAAGATCGATTCGCTTGAGCCGTTCTATCCAGACCGGATGGCATCGCGGATTCTCGGCATGGGCGACATGCTTTCTCTTATCGAGAAGGCCCAGATGAACATTGATGCTGACAAAGCTGCCGAGATGGAGCGCAAAATGCGCACGGCCGAGTTTACATTTGATGATTTTCTGGAGCAGATGGCGCAGGTTCGCAATTTGGGGCCGATTGACCAGTTGATGGATATGTTGCCAGGGATGGGCAAGGTCAAAGGCCTTAAAGACATGAAAATCGATGAGAAGCAAATCGGCCGTATTGAGGCGATTGTGCGCTCGATGACGAAGGAAGAAAAGACGAAGCCGGAAATTCTTAACCACAGCCGCCGGAAGAGGGTTGCTGCTGGAAGCGGAACATCGGTTGCCGAAGTCAATCGACTGATCAAGCAGTTCGATGACATGCGCAAAATGATGAAGCAGTTTTCGTCCATGATGGGGCCTAAAGGCCTTAAGGGCGGCAAGAAGGGCCTTAAAGGCATGCTGGGCAAAGGCATGAAGTTTCCGTTTTAAATAGCAAATAGGTTTATTAGTTGAAGGAGGTGAATTTCACATGGCAGTACGTATTCGTTTGAAACGTATGGGTGCTCACAAAGCCCCTTTTTATCGCGTAGTTGTTTCTAACTCCCGTTCGCCGCGCGACGGTCGCTTTATCGAGGAGATCGGTACTTATAACCCGGTTGCACAACCGGCTCAAGTATCCATCAACGAAGAAAAAGCTTTGAAATGGCTGCAAAACGGAGCGCAAGCTTCGGATACAGCTCGCGACTTGCTTTCCAAAGCAGGCGTAATGAAAAAGTTCCATGAGCTTAAGCAACAGAAATAACTGTTGAACAGCGGAGGGCCTTTATAATGAAAGAATTGATTCTTGTCATAGCAAAGGCGTTAGTGGATCATCCGGAAGACGTAAACGTGAAGGAAAGAGACGATGACCGCGGCATCGTATATGAGCTGTCGGTTCATGCGGAGGATGTCGGTAAAATTATCGGCAAGCAAGGCCGCATCGCGAAAGCGATGCGTACGGTTGTAACCTCCGCAGCTGTCAAATCAGAGAAGCGGGTTATCGTGGACATCATATCGTAAAACGCATTCGGAGAGGGTTAGGGTAGTTTATCCTAACCCTTTTTCAAACATAAAAGCAGGATGATATTCATAATGGATATATATCTGTTTTTACGCAAAACGGCTGCTGCCGCCTTTTTTCGGGCCGGCGTCAGCCGTTTATGCGTGTATCATGAGGATTTTGCATAAATGGCCTTGAATGGCGGAGCAACCGCTTATTGGCGTTCTGCGCTTCATTGATTTATGCAAAATCCTGATCATAATAAAAAGAAAACACGAAAGAAAGGATACATGAATAATGAGCGGCAAATGGTTTACAGTTGGCAAAATCGTTAATACACATGGTCTGCGCGGCGAGTTGAAGGTGCTGTCCCAGACCGATTTTGGAGATCTGCGTTTTGCAGTAGGCAATAAGCTCGTTATGATTCATGAGGAGCATGGCACGAAGCTGGAAGTAGAGATTGCGGGCTCCCGTGAGCATAAGGGCAATTATATTATTAAGCTTAAGGGATATAATGATATTAATGAAGTGGAGAAGTACAAGGGCTGGCTGCTGAAGGTAGCAGAGGAGCAGCTTGGAAAGCTGGATGAAGGGGAATATTATTTCCATGAAATTATCGGCTGTCGCGTCGTAACAGACGAGGGCGAGGAGCTGGGCACCATTTCTGAAATTTTGCGGCCAGGCGCTAATGATGTGTGGGTCGTGGACCGCCCTAAAGGAAAAGGAAGCCAAGTGCTAATTCCCGTTATCGATGAAGTACTGCTGAACGTAGACATTGCGACGAAGACGGTAACCGTTCATCTGATGGAAGGGTTGATTTAGCGTGAGAGTAGATGTGCTTACGCTCTTCCCTGAAATGTTCGATGGCGTGTTTGGGGCCAGTATTCTTGGCAAGGCACAGGAAAAAGGCATCGTAGCACTGAATGCCATTAATTTTCGCGCTTACTCCGGCAATAAGCATAATACGGTAGACGACTATCCGTATGGCGGAGGAGGAGGCATGGTGCTTAAAGCAGAGCCTGTATTTTCGGCTGTTGAGCACTTAATGGAGCAGGTCGGAACAGGATCCCGTCCGCGTGTTATTTTAATGTGTCCACAAGGGGAAACCTTCACCCAGCAGAAGGCAGAGGAGCTGGCGAAGGAAGAGCATCTGATTATGATTTGCGGCCATTACGAGGGTTATGACGAGCGTATACGCGAGCATTTAGTAACGGATGAGCTTTCGATTGGCGACTATGTGCTGACTGGCGGGGAGCTTCCGGCGATGGTTGTTATCGACAGCGTAGCACGCCTGCTTCCTGGCGTCCTTGGCAATGAATCTTCGGCAGTAACAGATTCATACAGCACAGGCCTGCTGGAGCATCCGCATTATACAAGGCCCGCTGTATTTCGTGATATGGAGGTGCCGGAGGTGCTTATTTCCGGCCACCATAGCCGCATCGAGACATGGCGCCGCGAGCAATCGCTGCTTCGCACACGGAGCAGGCGTCCTGACCTGCTGGAGAAGGCTGAATTGACCGCCAAGGAGCGTAAATGGCTTGCTTCTTTGGACAAACAGCAGTCTTAAGCGATAATGTTGGCAAGCCCGGAAAAAGATGTTGAAATTTGGGTTTGAATATGGTATGATTTCAAATGTTGTTCGTATTAATCGGACGGTCCGCTAATGGTAATGACCCAATTTCAAATGGGAAGTTGGAGAGCTATTAAGAACGTCTATGGTGGAAGGAGTGAATCCAAGATGAATCTCGTACAAGCGATTACGCAAGAGCAGCTTCGCAAAGACCTTCCTAACTTTCGTCCCGGTGACACGTTGAAAGTATACGTTAAAGTTATCGAGGGATCCCGCGAGCGGATCCAGCTTTTTGAAGGCGTTGTAATCAAACGTCGTGGCGGCGGTATTAGCGAAACTTTTACAGTACGTAAAATTTCCTACGGTGTTGGCGTCGAAAGAACTTACCCGTTGAACTCGCCTAAAATCGATCGTATCGATGTGGCACGTCGTGGTAAAGTACGTCGCGCTAAACTGTACTACCTACGTAACCTTCGTGGTAAAGCAGCTAGAATTAAAGAAATTCGTTAAGTCGAATAGACAAGAGGGGGCTTGGTTAAACAAGCTCCCTTTCGTTATTCTTACAGCTTGTCAGAAAGTATGAATTCGAGGATGGAAAGAAGGCGTTTTTATGGACCAGCAATCACGTAATGATGAAAATGTAACTGAAATCACATCAGATAGCGCCGAAACGGCTACTCCATCTGCTGAGTCTGACAAGGCAGCGCCTAGCCAAAAAGCAAAAGCGATGAAAGAAACGGTAGAGTGGATCAAAGCGCTTGCTATAGCAGTCGTGCTGGTCGTCATTATCCGCAGTTTTCTGTTTGCGCCGTTTATGGTTGAAGGTGAATCCATGCATCCAAACTTTGAAACAGGCGAGCGTCTCATTGTGAATAAAATTTTGTACAAATTCCGTGAGCCTGACAGAGGCGAGGTTGTCGTATTCCATGTCCCGGAACAAGGCAGAGATTTTATTAAACGCGTCATTGGACTGCCAGGAGATACGATCAAGGTTCAAGGCGATGACGTCTTCATTAATGATGTGAAATTGGAAGAGCCATACATTGCGGATGCCATTAAACAGGCTCAGGCAAATGGTCAGCTTTATAATACAGAATCAGATTTTCCTAATGAGCGAATAACGGAAGCGACTGTGCCGGAGGATACGATTTTCGCAATGGGCGACAATCGCAGCAACAGCCAGGACAGCCGTGCCCTTGGTTATATTTCGGATAAAGAGCTTGTAGGACGGGCGGAAGTTATTTTCTGGCCGCTGAACAAGCTGAGCTTTATTAAGCATTAAATGGCATTTGAATGAGGTGAGAAATTGACGATTCAATGGTTCCCCGGTCATATGACGCGGGCGAAACGACAAATACAGGACAAGCTCAAGCTGATTGATGTAACGATCGAGCTGCTTGATGCACGTATTCCAATGTCCAGCCGCAACCCGATTGTCGATGAAATTTTGGGCGGCAAGCCGCGGCTGATCGTGCTCAACAAGTCTGACCTAGCAGATGCTAAGGTGACAGAGCAATGGATTACGTATTTTAAGGGAGAAGGCCATGAATGTATTGCGGTCGATTCTTCAACAGGAACGCGGGTAAACGAGGTTCCGGTTAAAGCAAAAGAACTGCTGCAGGAAAAAATTGACCGTCAAATCGCTAAGGGCATTAATCCAAGAGCGGTGCGCGGTCTCATCGTCGGCATTCCGAATGTAGGGAAATCGACGCTGATCAATCGTCTGGCAGGTCGCAATATTGCGCTTACTGGCGATCGTCCAGGCGTAACAAAAGGCCAGCAGTGGATAAAAGCTGGCAAGGATATGGAGCTGCTTGACACGCCGGGCATTTTGTGGCCGAAGTTCGAGGATGAGCTTGTCGGCTATCGCCTTGCGATGACAGGTGCGATTCGCGAGCAGGTTTTGAATATTGAGGATATTGCGTTTTTTGCTTTGAAGGAATTGGTTGACCGTTACTGGAATAGTGTGAAAGAGCGCTTCGAGTTGACGATGGAACAGCCGGATACGAATGAGTCTGATGAAATCGTCAAGGTGATGGAGGAAATCGGACGCAAGCGTGGTTGTTTGCAGAGCGGAGCGCGAGTTGACCTGGAGAAGGTTTCGGGCATTATTTTGCGGGAGCTGCGTGCGGGCAAGTTCGGCCATATTTCGCTTGAAGCACCGTGGAAGCAAAATAGCTAGATTTTTGATGCAATGAGTGTCCTTGTAGTCCTGAGGATTTGAAGCGGGGGATAGGCGGATATGCTGGAGTATGAACGTAAGCTGTGGAGTGAAGGCTGCCAGGCCATTGCTGGTGTGGATGAGGTTGGCCGGGGCTGCCTGTTCGGCGATGTCGTCGCTGCTGCTGTCATTTTGCCGCCTGATCTGGTCATTGAAGGGGTAAATGATTCCAAGAAGCTCTCGGAGAAAAAGCGGGATCAGCTTTATGATATCATTATCGAAAAGTGTATCGCGTGGTCGGTTACCCGTGTAGACGCTGCTGAAATTGACCGCATTAATATTAAGCAGGCTGCTAGGCTTGCAATGAAGCTTTCAATCGAATCATTGGCGATAGAGCCTGATTATTTGCTCATTGATGCAGAGAAAGTGGATGTGCCAAAGCCGCAGCTTGCGATCATCAAAGGGGATGCCAACAGCCAGACGATTGCTGCTGCATCGATTTTGGCCAAAGTAACGCGCGATCGTTTATGTGCGGATGAATGGGAGCAGCTGTACCCAGAATATGGAATAGCTGTACATAAGGGCTACCCGACGAAGCTGCATCGCGAGCGGCTGCTAGAGTATGGGGCGAGCCCGCTGCATCGCAAAACCTTTCTTGGGAAAATATTTGCGGAGCAGCAGCAATTATTTTAAACGAGCGGCGGATATTTGGATAATGGCATTGGGCGGTTTGGCTATCGCTAGATTTGCTTAAATAAAGAAAGACGGCGCGCTGTTGGTGCAGCGCATGCGCCGTCTTTTTTTTGTATAATGGGGGTTAAATAGGGGTTGATTGAGCAAGCGGCGAAAAAGCTGATTCATCATACGAAGGCGACTAGCCGATAAAGGTAATAAAGCATGTTTTGATAGCGAAGCAGAATGAAGCCTGACGGGCGTAAGCTGAATTTCATCGTAAAACGGGAGCGATGGCAATGAATATTGGACAAATGATGAGAAGCATGCTGGGCGAAGCGTCGGGAACGGATATACGTTCAGCTGAGCTGAAGCCGGGACAGACGGTACGCGCCCTGGTGCTGCAGGTATCGGACAACAATGAGGCCATTGTGCAAATCAACGGCGTGCAGGTAAGGGCGACGCTTGAGGTGCCGTTGGCCGCAGGCCAAGCAGCGATGCTTCAGGTTGGGGCGCAGGCGGAAGGCGGCCTTATTATGCTGAAGCAAATAGACGCTTCGCTCGCCGAGCTGCCGGAACAGTCAATTAAGGATCTGCTTAAGCAGTTCGCTTTGCCCGACCAGAAATGGGCGGCGCAAATCATAAAGAACTTAAATCAAGAAGGCATCCCGCTGAACAAGGATGCCGCGCAGGTGTTTCAGCAAGCGGCGGCAGCTATGCCGTCTGGTGCGGATACAGAGCAATGGATGCAGGCGGCAGCCTCGGCATTCAAGCGCGGTTTGCCTGTGACGGCAGCAACGATTAGTGCGCTGCAGCAGGTGATGTTTGGTCCAGCGGCGCATGAGCTGCTGGACCAGCTGAGCCAGCTGGCGACGACTGCGGCTGCAGCCGGCGGCAAGGAAGCCGCCAGCGGGCAGGCGCAGGCGGGCGGGAAGGAGGCCCAGCTTGCGCAGCAGTTGGGCAAGCTGCAAGCGCTGCTCGGCGAAGGCGCAGAGCTGCTGCGGGGGCTTGGCGGCGGCGAGAAGCCGGAAGCCGCCGCTGGCGAAGCCGGGCGCGCGAATGCGCTGCAGCCGCGCGGAGCAGAAGCGGGAGCCGCCGCGGCGAGAGCGGCGGAGACGGCAAGCAGTGGACAGCCCGCGAAGGCGAGCGGGGCTGAAGCGGCTGTGGCAGCAAGCAAAGGCGATGCTGCTGCGGGAACGGGGGCCGCCGCTGCGGCAGCAGGAGCGGCTGGCAAAGCGGAAGCCAGTCCGGCCAACTGGCTCGGCCAGATGATGAAGTGGCTCGGTGTCGATCACGAGCAGCAGCTCGGAAAGCAACTGCTTGGCATTCAGATACAGCCAGCGGCAGGCTCGACGGAGCCTGCCGCTGCAGAAGCAGAGCAGGGTGTCGCCAATCAGTCCCGTAACGGCGCAGAACAGGCGCTGCGCGGTGAAAACGCGTCTGGGCGCAATGCAAGCTCCGGACAGCTGCAAGAGCGTTCTGGAGCAGCTGAGCGGCCTCTAGCAGCTGCCCAAGCACACCAGCAGGCAGCAGCGGCAAGCGACAAGCTGCCTGAAGGCAGTAAACTTGGCGCTGACTTGCTGAAAGCCGATTCTGGGGCGAATACGCTGCAAGGGTACAAAGGGGAGCCATTGCCTGCTCTTGCTCAAGATAATAAGCAGAATGTGCAGGAATCGCTGAAAAGCGTACTTCTCGCGCTTTCAACCTCCGATGACGCGCCCGCCGCACTTAAAGAGGCGGCGCATCAGCTAGTGCAGCATATTACAGGCCAGCAGCTGCTAATGTCTCCTGAGCGCAATGGCGCCCTTTTCAGCCATCTCACCGTTTTCGTTCCTTTTAAGGGAGATGACGGCAATCAGACGGCATCGGTCCATATTCAAACGCGGCGAGGCCGAAAGGGCGAGCTGGATGCGGATAATTGCCGGCTGCTATTTGATTTATCGATGAAAACGCTAGGAGATACGGTAGTAGACGTCCATGTCGTGGACAAAATTGTAAGCTTGACACTGTGGAATAATCATCCGGCAATGGATGGTCTTGCGAAATCTTCCCGAGCGGAAGTTGCAGACAGCTTGAATCAGGCGGGCTACCAGCTGCTGTCGCTGCGAACCTCTCCGATTGCAGAAAATGAGGAGCACGCTGCTGATGGAGCTGCAGAAGGACATATTACTGCCCCAAGGACGTTTCTTTCCGGCCGTTATAAAGGGGTGGACCTGAAGGTATGAGCGCAGAAGAAAACAAGAACAACAAACCTGAACCGATACGGCGGGCAGTTGCGCTCAAATACGAGCCGGGCGTCGGAACAGCGCCTGTCGTCGTTGCGAAAGGCAAAGGCTATTTAGCAGAGCAGCTAATAGAAAAGGCGAAGGAAAACGGCATTCCGATGCAGGAGGATGCTTCGCTTGTAGAAGTGCTGTCCAAGCTTGATATCGATCAGACGATTCCACCTGAGCTTTATACGCTGGTAGCGGAAATACTCAGCTTTGTTTATCGCTCGGATCGTAAGGCGAGGGATTTGAATGACTAATAGAAAGCCAGACCAGCCTGAACTGACAAGCAGCAAGCGGGCGGACAAGCGCAAATGGACCGGAAAGCTTGGGGAAGCTGCTGCAGAAGCCTACTTGCTGGAAGCCGGCTATACGATTGAGGAGCGCAACTGGCGCTGCCGATCGGGCGAGCTGGATCTCATTGTGTGCGGGGAAGACAAGCTGGTATTTGTCGAGGTGCGCACACGCCGGTCAGGCGGGCGTTTCGGCACAGCCGCGGAGTCGGTTGACTGGCGCAAGCAAAAACAAGTGGCGGAAACAGCGCAAGTTTACTTGAAGCTGACTCGGCAGCTGGAACGGAGCATACGCTTTGATGTCGTTGCTATTACGCTGGAGCACGATGATGCAATAAGTGAGCTGAAGCATATAATAGCGGCATTTTAGCGGTGCATGGTTGAATTGCGAACATTTAAAGCGTGTGAGTCCCAGATATTGGAATATGAAAGCCGTCCTGCTAAAAATGAAAGGAGCATCACTGCGCAATAGGCGGTGATGCTCCTTTTGTTGTTTGATGGATTACTTGTTTAAAATTACTTGTTTAAATCGGCTCTGCTCTTATATGCCTAACCCTATTTTGAACAGCTTATAAGTGTAGCTTTCGATATTGGATAGCTTCTGCTACATGCTCGGCCTCGATATAGTGGCTGCCTTCAACATCAGCTACCGTTCGCGAAAGGCGCATAATGCGGTCATGGGCACGCATGCTGATAGGGAGCGTTTGGAGCGCTTGCCCAAGCAGCTCCGCAGCATCCTGGCGAATCAGCATCACCCGGTGCAGGGATGAGCCAGATAAGCTTGCATCGCCCTCGATTTTCAGCTTTGCAAAACGTGCTTTCTGCCGTTTCCGAGCTGCTTCGACAAGGCGGCGCATCGCTTCAGAGGACAGATTGTTGCGGCTAATATCCGTTATTGAGCTGCCGAGGTCAATGGGCTGCGGAACCTCAAGCTGGATGTCGATCCGATCGAGAAGCGGACCGGACAGCTTGGATTTATACCGGGTAATGATGGCATCCGTGCAGGTACAGCGTTTATCTAATGTCTCATGCCCTGAAAATCCGCAAGGACAAGGATTAAATGACATAGCTAAAATAAAGCGGGCGGGGAAATGAAAGACGGCGCTAGTGCGCGCAATCGTCACAATTCCATCTTCCAATGGCTGCCTCAGTACCTCAAGTGTTTGCCGCGAAAACTCAGGCAGTTCGTCTAAATACAGCACGCCATGGTGGGCGAGTGTCACTTCGCCAGGTTTTGGCACAGATCCGCCACCTACGAGTCCGCCTGCAGAAATCGTATGATGCGGGGCGCGGAAAGGGGCAGCAGCAATCAGTCCTTGATTGTCAGTAGACAGCTTTCCGGCAGCGCTGTATATTTTGGTCACTTCAATCGCTTCCTGCTCGGTCAAAGGCGGGAGAATGGTTGGCAGCCTGCGAATCATCATCGTTTTTCCTGTGCCCGGCGGGCCTGAAAACAGCACATTATGCCGACCTGCCGCAGCAATAACGAGCGCACGCTTGGCCAGCTGCTGACCGATAACATCGCTGTAGTCGCCGCAGTGAGGCGCAAGCTTAGGTTTATTTTCAGCCAACATCCCAGAATAGCTCTTGTCGCCATTTTGTTGGGACGGAGGATAGCGAATCGCCTCCAACCCCTCGCTATCCTGTGGACGCAAATCCATTAAATGCTTGATAGCAAAAAGCTCCATACCGGCTATCCAGGCAGCCTCCGGAGCATTGGCGAGCGGCAGCAGCACGCGGCGGATGCCTGATTTTTTGGCCTGTTCGATCATCGCAAGCACGCCGGTTACCGGCCTAATAGATCCGTTAAGTGAAAGCTCGCCCAGCATCATCGTGTTATGAAAGAGTGCCGCATTTAATTGTCCGCTAGCCGCCAAAATGCCAGCAGCTATGGCAAGGTCAAACGCCGTGCCTTCCTTGCGCAAATCGGCAGGGGCAAGGTTGACGGTAATACGCTCCATCGGGAAGGTGAAGCCGCTATTTTTAATAGCAGCCCGTACTCGCTCGACGGATTCCCGTACAGCGGGGTCTGGCAGCCCGACCACCGCAATTTGCGGCAGGCCGCTTGCAATATCGACCTCCACTGCAATTTCTTTGCCTTCGACGCCATAAACGGTCGCGCTCTGCATTAAGCTGAACATAACAAAAAGCACCTCCAATTAGTGGGATGAAGGTGCTTCCTTACGTCCTGTATATCGCGGTTATGAATTTAAGTGAAATGCCATAATGGATTGCTCTTATGGAGTAGCAAACGAATGTTTGGTACAAACTAATCATAATGGGCGCTGTCCATTTTTGTCAAATATTGAACGAAAGGGTGGTGGATGCGAGTAAAAGGCAGTAAATTAGCGGATTGTGGCGTTTAATCTCAAATTGAGATTGAATCCATATCAAAAAAGCCGAAGTCTTCTTGCACGAATATAAGGTAACACCAGAGGAAAGATGCTATGATAATAGATGTTTGTGTACATACGACTGATTTCGGTCTATGAAATGGAGGATTTCAACAATGAATATCCATGAGTATCAAGGCAAAGCGTTATTGAAACAGTATGGTGTAGTTGTGCCTGAGGGCAAAGTTGCGTTCACCGTTGATGAAGCGGTTGCAGCAGCAGAAGAGCTTGGTACGAAAGTTGTTGTTGTAAAAGCACAAATCCATGCGGGCGGCCGTGGTAAAGCTGGCGGTGTTAAAGTCGCAAAAAGCTTGGATGAAGTTCGCGCATATGCAGGAGAAATCCTTGGAAAAGTGCTCGTTACGCATCAAACTGGCCCAGAAGGTAAAGAAGTTAAGCGCCTTCTTATTGAGCAGGGCTGTGACATCAAGAAAGAATATTATATCGGTGCTGTTCTTGACCGTGGCACAGGCCGCGTCGTCATTATGGCTTCAGAGGAAGGCGGCACGGAAATTGAAGAAGTTGCCGAGCATTCCCCTGAGAAAATTTTTAAGGAAATCGTTGATCCAGCTGTGGGACTGCAAGTGTTCCAAGCGCGTAAGCTCGCTTATGCAATCAACATTCCAACTGCACTCGTTAACAAAGCTGTTAAATTCATGATTTCGTTGTACAACGCTTTCGTTGAGAAAGATTGTTCTATTGCCGAGATCAATCCACTTGTCGTAACTGGCGATGGTGAAGTGATGGCATTGGATGCGAAGCTGAATTTTGACTCCAATGCACTATACCGTCATAAGGATATTGTCGCATTGCGCGATCTGGAAGAGGAAGATGCGAAAGAAATCGAAGCTTCCAAATACGATCTCAGCTACATTGCCCTTGATGGCAACATTGGCTGCATGGTTAATGGCGCAGGCCTTGCTATGGCGACAATGGACATTATCAAATATTATGGCGGCGACCCTGCGAACTTCCTGGACGTAGGCGGCGGTGCAACGAAAGAGAAAGTAACAGAAGCGTTCAAAATCATTTTGTCCGATGAAAATGTTAAAGGGATTTTCGTTAATATTTTTGGCGGCATTATGCGTTGTGACGTTATTGCGGATGGCGTTATTGCGGCCGCGAAGGAAATTGGCCTCGATCGTCCGCTTGTCGTAAGACTGGAAGGCACAAACGTTGAATTGGGTAAAAAAATGCTGAACGAGTCGGGACTGAACATCGTAGCAGCGGACTCTATGTCAGACGGCGCACAAAAAATTGTCGCTCTCGTGAAATAAATACGCGTATGAATTCATGGACGGGGATGTGAGATTCGATGAGCATTTTGGTAAACAAAGATACAAAAGTGATTACGCAAGGGATTACGGGCGCAACTGGCTTGTTTCACGCGAAAGGCGCACTCGATTACGGTACGCAAATGGTAGGCGGAGTAACGCCGGGTAAAGGCGGAACTAACGTCGATATCACTCTTGAAAACGGTTCAACGGTATCGCTTCCAGTGTTTAACACTGTTGAGCAGGCGGTAAAAGCGACTGGCGCTACAGCTTCGGTTATTTATGTGCCGCCAGCATTTGCAGCTGATTCTATTCTAGAAGCCGTTGACGCTGGACTTGAACTTGTTATCTGTATTACGGAAGGCATTCCGGTACTAGACATGGTCAAAGTTAAGCGTTATATGGAAGGCAGCAAATCGATTTTGATCGGACCTAACTGTCCAGGTGTTATTACACCAGACGAATGTAAAATCGGCATTATGCCAGGCTACATTCACACGAAAGGCCATGTAGGCGTTGTTTCCCGCTCGGGAACATTGACTTACGAGGCGGTTCACCAGCTGACGACTCGCGGCATTGGACAATCCTCTGCAGTCGGTATTGGCGGCGACCCAGTGAAAGGCTCCGAGTTTATCGACATTTTGAGCCGTTTCAATGATGACCCTGATACTTACGCGGTTATTATGATCGGTGAAATTGGCGGTACAGCAGAAGAAGAAGCGGCAGAATGGGTTAAAGCCAATATGAAAAAGCCGGTTGTAGGCTTTATCGGCGGCGCAACAGCGCCTCCAGGCAAACGTATGGGCCATGCTGGCGCGATCATTTCCGGAGGCAAAGGAACAGCTGCTGAAAAAATCGCTACGCTTGAAGCATGCGGAATTAAAGTAGCGCCTACTCCATCGGATATGGGCTCCACGCTCGTATCGGTGCTTGAAGAGCAAGGCCTGTTGGAAAAATGCACAACTGTTGCAAAATAATAAAGCTTTGAAAAAGGTAAGCAACCTTTCGATTCCCGTTAGCGGGAGCTGAAAGGTTGCTTTTTTTTATGAAGATGAGAGGGCGACTTGCATTCTTCAGCCATGTAACGCACAATAGGAAAGAATGTAAGGGCGTGCCTCATTATAATGGAGGCCGAACGATATGGAACGTGATCATGATGAATGCAGGCAAATCGTAATGATGCTTAGCGAAGTGCCAGGCATTGGCTGGCGCACGATTCAGAAGGCAGTAGCGAGCGGCGCGTGGCGAGAGGGCAGCGGTCAGGATGAAGCAGCCTATGTTAAGGCCGGTTTTAGCACCCAGCAGGCACGGTCGGCTGTTAAGCGAATAGGGCAAGGACTCGTTGCTTCAGGCTCTTCCTATGAAAAGGCCGTTCAGCTTGGAGCTAGTGTCATTACACCGTTTGATGAAGCCTATCCAAACTATTTGCTGCAAATTCCGCAGCCGCCATGGGTGTTGTATGCGATTGGCCGTCTGGAGCTGTTGAAGCGCCCAATCATAGCAATCGTCGGAACGCGCAATCCTACCGCATATGGCCGTCATACTGCTTCTATGCTCTCTGAGCAGCTTTCGGCAGGCGGGATGACTATTGCGAGCGGTTTAGCCCGTGGAATCGATAGCAAGGCGCATGAGGCCGCTCTGCGAGGAGTTGGTAGCACGATAGCCGTGCTTGCATGCGCCGTAGATTGTTGTTATCCTTCAGAGAATAGAACTTTGTATCGCCATATAGCGGAAGAGGGGCTATTGCTCTCGGAAACGCCAATCGGTACGCCGCTGCATCCCGGCATGTTTCCGCTGCGCAACCGAATTATTGCAGGGCTTTCCCTTGGCACACTCGTCATAGAGGGGGCAATTGGCAGCGGTTCTTTGATTACAGCAGCGCAAGCGCTGGATATGAACCGTGATTTATTCGCTGTGCCGGGTCCGATTTCTTCTCCTAAAAGTGAAGGGCCTAATTCGCTTATACGCCAAGGAGCAAAGCTGGTTAGCGCGGCCGAGCATATTTTTGAAGAATACACATGGCTTGGCGATGAATGGCTGAAACAGTCGAATTCTTCTGCCTTTTCACAGCGCCAATCGGACAAGGAATTGTCCGCTGATGAACGAAAAATTATCGCACTGCTGCGAGAGCGTCCATTATCCATCAATGAATTACACCAGCTGATTGCCGTTCCTTTTGGACATTTAAGCGCTCTTCTGATAAATTTATGTATAAAACGTAGGATCGAGCAGCAGTCTGGATCGCTATATATAGCATTGTAGTAAGCAGTAGAGAGGGGGGCGCCTAACGTGGCAGACTCATTAGTTATCGTCGAATCACCAGCCAAAGCGAAAACAATAGGGAAGTATTTAGGCAGCAAATATATTGTTAAGGCTTCCATGGGCCATATTCGCGATTTGCCGAAAAGTCAGATTGGCGTCGAAGTTGAAAATGATTTCAATCCAAAATATATTACGATTCGCGGCAAAGGCAGCGTACTGAAAGAACTCAAAAGCGCCAGCAAAAAAGTGAAGCATGTTTATCTGGCGGCTGACCCGGATCGCGAAGGGGAAGCTATTGCCTGGCATTTGGCACATTATTTGGAGCTGGATGCCTCGGATACATGCCGCGTTGTATTTAATGAAATAACAAAGCAAGCGGTTAAGGATGCTTTTAAGACGCCGCGCAAAATCAATATGGATTTGGTTAATGCGCAGCAGGCCAGACGTATTCTGGACCGGCTTGTCGGCTACAAAATTAGTCCGCTCTTGTGGAAAAAGGTCAAGAAGGGCCTTTCTGCTGGCCGCGTTCAATCGGTATGCGTCAAGCTGATTATTGACCGCGAAAATGAGATCGATGAATTTGTGCCGGAAGAATATTGGTCGATTACTGCAAAGGTATCGCAAAACGGCGTTCCATTTGAGGCCAAATACCATTCCATTGGCGGCGAGAAGCGCGAGCTCGGCAACGAGCAGGAAATGCAAGCCGTGCTGGATGCGATGGAAAGCGGCTCTGATTTTAAAGTGGCGGAAGTGAAGGAGAAGGAGCGTTTGCGCAATCCTGCACCTCCATTCATTACGAGCTCCCTGCAGCAGGAAGCCGCCCGTAAGCTTGGTTTCAGGGCGTCTAAGACGATGTCCGTTGCCCAGCAGCTTTATGAAGGTGTAGAGCTAGGCAAGGAAGGCACGGTCGGTCTAATTACATATATGAGAACGGACTCCACTCGTATATCCCCGATTGCGCAGGAAGAAGCAAAGGAATACATTACGGAACGCTATGGCGCTCCTTATATGCCAGAGCAGCTTCGCATTTATGCGAAAAAGAACAGCAATGCCCAAGATGCGCATGAGGCGATCAGGCCAACAGCTATTATGCGTGATCCGGATACGATGAAGCCGTTCCTCAGCCGCGATCAATTCCGGTTGTACAAACTGGTATGGGAACGTTTCGTATCCAGCCAAATGTCTTCAGCCGTTCTCGATACGATGACCGTCGATATGATATCTGGCGATGTCAAGTTCCGTGCGAATGGATCCAAGGTCAAGTTTGCCGGATTTATGAAAGTATATGTGGAAGGCAATGATGATGGGGCAGAAGAGGAGCATAAATTCCTACCGCCAATTGAAGTAGGGGATATGATTCCTGCGGAAGCCATTGAGCCTAAACAGCATTTCACACAGCCGCCGCCGCGTTTTACGGAGGCCAGACTCGTGAAAACGCTTGAGGAGCTCGGCATAGGACGGCCAAGTACGTATGCGCCTACGCTGGAAACGATTCAGAAGCGCGGATACGTAGCGATAGAAGAGAAGAAATTTATGCCGACTGAGCTTGGCGACCTTGTTATCCAGCTAATGGAAGAGTTTTTTCCGGAAATTCTGAATGCTGAATTTACAGCCAACATGGAAGGGGATCTCGACCATGTGGAGGAAGGCTCGCAGGACTGGGTCAAAGTACTTGCGACCTTCTACGACTCGTTCGAGAAGCGTCTGGAAGTAGCGGAAGAGGAAATGAAGGAAATCGAAATTCAAGATGAGGTTTCCGATGAAATTTGCGAAAAATGCGGCCGTCATTTGGTTTATAAAATGGGGCGCTTCGGCAAATTCCTCGCTTGCTCCGGCTTTCCGGATTGCCGCAATACGAAGCCGATCGTTAAGGATATCGGCGTGCCTTGTCCGAAATGTGAGGAAGGCAAAATTATTGAACGGAGAAGTAAAAAAGGCCGGATTTTCTACGGCTGTGATACGTATCCAGCTTGCGATTATGTTTCATGGGATAAGCCTTCAGGCAAGCCATGTCCGAAATGCGAAAGCATGCTCGTAGAAAAACGCAATCGCAGCGGAGCAAAGCTGCAATGTCCTACATGTGATTATTCCGAAGAGCTGCAGGATGAAGAACAAGAAGAAGCATAAAGCGGCATCTACGATGCTGTGCACAGCTCCACATGTGAGTGGACCCGGTCCTCCCTGAATAGGGAGGACAGCTGTGTTTTATCCGTTCTGTTGGTTTACCCCGCAATTCCAGCAAAAAAATGATATTTATTTGCGCGAAGCGCGTATTATGATTTGGAGGTAAGTTCATTGTCATCATCATCCTATCCAAAAGTAACCGTTATCGGAGCTGGCCTGGCCGGCAGCGAAGCTGCTTGGCAAATCGCATCCCAAGGCGTTCCGGTCGTACTCTATGAAATGCGTCCTGAGACGAAAACGCCAGCCCATCATACGAACCAGTTTGCTGAGCTGGTATGCAGCAACAGCTTGCGTGCCAATGGACTCGCAAATGCCGTAGGCGTGTTGAAAGAGGAAATGCGCCAGCTGGATTCGCTCATTCTTGGCTGCGCTGATCGTCATGCGGTTCCAGCAGGCGGAGCGCTTGCTGTTGACCGGGATGGATTTTCCGGCGAAGTAACGCGCCTTCTGCATGAGCATCCGCTCGTTGAAGTGCGCAATGAGGAAGTCACGGAAATTCCAACGGACGGAATCGTCATTATTGCGACAGGCCCGCTCACAGCTCCAGCCTTGTCCGCGCAAGTACGCGAGCTGCTGGGCGAGGAATATTTCTATTTCTATGATGCTGCTGCACCGATTGTGGAGAAGGATTCTATCGATATGAGCAAAGTTTATCTCGCTTCCCGCTATGATAAAGGCGAAGCCGCTTATTTGAACTGCCCAATGACGGAAGAGGAGTTCGAAATTTTCCATGATGCGCTTGTTAATGCCGAGAAAGCGGAAATAAAAGATTTTGAAAAGGAAGTTTATTTTGAAGGCTGCATGCCAATTGAAGTTATTGCGAGCCGCGGCAAGCAAACGGTGCTGTTTGGGCCGATGAAGCCAGTTGGACTGGTGAACCCGCATACGGGCAAGCTACCTCATGCCGTTATTCAATTGCGTCAGGACAATGCTGCTGGTACACTGTATAACCTGGTTGGGTTTCAAACGCATTTGAAATGGGGCGAGCAGAAGCGGGTGTTCTCACTTATTCCAGGACTTGAAAATGCCGAGTTCGTTCGTTTTGGTGTCATGCACCGCAATACGTTCATCAATTCGCCACGTTTGCTGGAGCCAACCTATCAGCTTAAAAATCGTCCTACATTATTTTTTGCTGGTCAGATGACAGGTGTTGAAGGTTATGTGGAATCAGCAGCTTCCGGATTAATCGCCGGATTCAACGCGGCTCGTCTCGCACGCGATCTCGAGCCGCTCGTGCTTCCTGGAGACACAACGCTTGGCAGTATGGCGCAGTATATTACGACGGCGGATTTCAAACATTTTCAGCCCATGAATGCGAATTTCGGGCTATTCCCGCCGCTTGAGAAACGATTGAAGAGCAAGAAGGAAAAGAATGAAGCGATCGCAAACCGTGCGCTTGCTGGCATTGAGCAATTTAAGCAAGAGCATTTCACGCATTTGGTAAACAACTAATCGTAGCGATACGGCCATTTTTGAAAGCTTGGATGAGAACAGGCACATTTGCCTAGAGGAGGCGAAGAGATGGAAATGGAATTTCATGCAACGACGATTTGCGCTGTCCGTCACGAGGGAAAAGGCGCGATTGCAGGGGATGGTCAAGTTACGTTCGGCAACAGCATGGTGATGAAAAATAAAGCGAAAAAGGTACGCCGTTTGTATCGCGGGCAAGTCGTCGCAGGTTTTGCTGGCTCGGTTGCTGATGCAATTACGCTTTTCGAGAAATTCGAGGCGAAGCTTGAGGAGCATCATGGCAATTTGCAGCGCTCGGCTGTAGAGCTGGCAAAAGAATGGCGCTCGGATCGTGTGCTGCGTAAATTGGAAGCGATGATGCTGGTCATGGATCAGACGGGACTTTTACTGATTTCAGGAAACGGCGAAATTATAGAGCCGGATGATGGCATTTTGGCCATTGGCTCGGGCGGCAGCTTTGCCTTGTCGGCAGCTAGAGCACTCAAGCGCCATGCCACTCATCTGGATGCGAAGGAAATGGCGCGTTCGGCGCTAGAAATTGCAGCAGATATTTGCGTCTACACGAATCACAATATTATTGTCGAAGAAATCGGCTCTTAAACGGAGGAGATTAATATGGCAAATGCAGCGTTAACACCAAGAGAGATCGTAGCGGAGCTGGATAAGTATATTGTCGGTCAAAAGCCTGCGAAACGTTCGGTCGCAATCGCCTTGCGCAATCGTTATCGCAGAAGTCAGCTTGATGAATCGTTGCGTGATGAGGTCGTGCCGAAAAATATTTTAATGATCGGTCCTACAGGCGTTGGTAAAACAGAAATTGCCCGCAGATTGGCGAAGCTTGTAAAAGCGCCTTTCGTAAAGCTTGAGGCAACTAAATTCACCGAGGTAGGTTACGTAGGCCGCGACGTTGAATCCATGGTTCGCGATTTGGTTGAAACAGCGATCCGCATGGTGAAAACGGAAAAAACCGAGCAGGTTAAAGATAAAGCGGAGAAGCTGGCAAACGAATTGCTGGTGACGCTGCTTGTCCCTTCGAAAATAAAGGAAAAGACGCAAAAAAATCCGTTCGAGATGCTTTTTGGCAACCAGCAAAATGACAATCTGCAAGCAGAAGAACCGGAGCAGGATCAGACGATTGTGCAAAAACGGGCTCAGGTGCAGGCAGATCTTGCTGCTGGCAAGCTGGAAAATGAAATGGTTGAGGTAGAAGTTGAAGATGCTGCTCCGAATATGCTGGACATGCTCGCAGGCGGCCAAGGTCCCGAAGGCATGGGCATGAATATGCAGGAGCTGTTCGGACAGCTGATGCCGAAAAAAACGAAGCGCCGCAAGCTGCCGGTTAAGGAAGCGCGTAAAGTGCTTATTCAGGAAGAAGCAAACAAGCTGATCAATATGGATGATGTCATTTCGGAATCGGTTACACGTGCGGAACAGTCAGGCATTATTTTTATCGATGAAATTGACAAAATTGCGAGCTCCTCGCGTGGAAATGGCCCAGATGTTTCGCGTGAAGGCGTGCAGCGTGATATTTTGCCAATCGTTGAAGGCTCGACGGTTATGACCAAATATGGTCCGGTAAAAACGGATTATGTGCTCTTTATTGCCGCAGGTGCATTCCATATCGCGAAGCCATCCGATTTGATTCCCGAGCTGCAAGGCCGTTTTCCGATTCGGGTGGAGCTTACTTCGCTTACGCTTGATGATTTTGTGAGCATTTTGAAGGAACCGAAAAACGCGCTGACTAAGCAATACACAGCACTGCTGCAAACCGAAGGCATTGAAATCGAATTTTCAGATGAGGCCATTCATGAGCTGGCATCCATTGCCGCAGAAGTGAATCGGAATACTGAAAATATCGGAGCGAGAAGGCTGCATACGATTTTGGAAAAGCTGCTTGAGGATCTTTCCTTTGAAGCGCCTGATATTACATTGGACCATATGCTGATCACGCCGGAATATGTTCGTGAAAAGCTGGGAAGCATTGCGCAAAATAAAGATTTGAGTCAATATATATTGTAGTTGGTATGAGTTTTAGGAGGCAATGGCATGACGTTATTAACAAAAACAAGGACGCTAAACCGTCTGCTGCAGCGGGCGGCTGGCAAACCGCTTATTTTCAGAGAAATGGCGGAGGTGCTGACCAGCACCATTCAAACGAGTGTATTTGTCGTAAGCCGCAGGGGAAAGGTGCTCGGTTGTGCAGCTGTGAATCCGCATGATCATGACTCGCTGCGTTCCATGTCGGCAGAAGAGCTGCGTTTCCCGCAGGAAAGCAACGAGCAATTTCTTGAAATGACGGAATCGGTCACGAATGTGCCGCCGTATGCTGGTGTTTATGAGACTTTCCCGTCGCTAGGGCAGCAGGAAATTATGACGGTTGTCCCGATAACAGGTGGCGGAGATCGCTTAGGCACGCTAATTTTGACACGGCACCAAGGCGCTTTTGACGACGATGATTTAGTGCTTGCAGAATATGGGTCTACGATTGTCGGCATGGAAATTTTACGCGAGCGTTCGGTAGAAATTGAGCATGAGGCACGCAGTCGCGCTGTCGTGTCGGTTGCTATTGGTTCGTTATCGTTCAGCGAGCTTGAGGCAGTCGAGCATATTTTTGAGCAATTGGAAGGAAAAGAGGGGCTGCTTGTAGCCTCAAAAATTGCTGACAGGGTCGGTATTACTAGGTCTGTAATCGTAAATGCCCTAAGAAAATTAGAAAGTGCGGGGGTCATTGAGACTAGATCACTCGGAATGAAGGGAACTTACATTAAGATATTAAATCACCAGCTACTTCAAGAGCTGGAAAAAATTAAATCATAAAATATGAGTCTAAACGACTAAAAAAGCCCTATCTTATTTTAAAGATAGGGCTTTTTTCTTATTGTAATAATTTGGAGAATTGTTGAATATAAACATGTCGGCAAATATCGACAGCATGATCTCATTTTTTTAATAATTTAATGTCGAACAAAGCAGGAATGCTACGAAGTGTGTTGAATACCTTATATTAGGATCTTTTAATTATCGAAAGTGGTGATAATAAAGTGAACTTATTAAGCGGATCTTCATTCCAAAGGCTAGAGGGGGCAGTTCATGCAGCAGAAATGCGGCAAAATGTCATTTCGAATAATATAGCCAATGTGGATACCCCGCATTTTAAACGGTCAGAGGTTGAATTTGAACAGCTTTTGGAACAACAAATGGGTAATAGCTCACCTAAGCTGAAAGGAAAGCTTACGAATGCAAGGCATATTCCTATAGGTGGGCCGGTCAATCCTACGCCTCAAGTCATAAGCGATAAAGAAACCGCCATGAACAATAATGAGAATAATGTGGATATTGATCGGGAAATGTCGCTGCTTGCGAAAAATCAGCTGAGCTATAACGCTTATTTGCAGCAAGTCAATCATGAAATCAAAATGATGCGAACAGCAATAGAAGGGAGAGGTTAAAGAGTGAAAATTTCCAGCGGATTTGATGCGAGCGCCTCTGCTCTAACCGCACAGCGCCTGCGAATGGATGTTATTTCTTCAAATATTGCGAATGCGGAAACGACGCGTGCCGGTTATGAGAATGGACAATTCGTGCCTTATAAACGGAAAATGGTCGTTTTGGAGCCGTTGAAATCAAGCTTTTCCAATGCGCTGAATGCCAAAATGGGAAAAAGTACAACAACTGGTGGGGTAAAGGTTGCCAAAATCATTGATGACACAGCCCCAACGAAGCTTGTATATAATCCTACCCATCCTGATGCCGATTCAAACGGCTATGTAAATATGCCGAATGTAGATGTCGCGAAAGAGATGGTTGATATGATTTCAGCTTCGCGTTCTTATGAAGCGAATGTCACAGCCATTAATTCTTCTAAAGCGATGTTTGTAAAAGCATTGGAAATTGGGAAGTAGCAACAACCATTAAACAATAGCCGAGGAGGAATATAGTGATTCAAGCCATTTCGATGAACCAGTTGCAGCCTTTAAAGACGATGACAGCTGCGCCTGTAGAGCAAGCTACTCCGGCAGAACTTACAAAAACATTTAGCCAGTTTTTAAATAACGCAATTGAGGGTGTTAGCGCCCAGGAACAAAATGTACATAAGCTTAACGATAAGTTTTTAATTGGTGAAGTTGATGTTTCTCAGGTCATGATTGCTGGCGAAAGAGCGCAGCTTAGTCTTCAACTAACCTCACAAATCCGCAACAAGGTTGTAGAGGCATATCAAGAAATAATGCGGATGCAGGTATAATGAACGATAAAAAAACCTGGCAAAGAATTTGGGTGAGGTGACAAGGTGAACGAGAAAATCGCCCAATTTAGACTGAGAATTTCGCAATTCTGGAGTCAAATGGGAAAAAAACAGAAAATAGGCTTGGGGGCTTCTGTAGGCGTACTGTTGTTATCTATAATTCTTCTTACTGTAATCTTTACAAGAACGGATTATGAATTGGCTTTTCAAAATTTGGATACAACAGACTCAGCAGCCATTATGAACTACCTGGATAGCAATGGTATCCCTTATGAACTAGGGAGTGGCGGAACTAGTATTTCTGTACCAAGCGCTGTAGCCGAACGTACTAAGGTAACGATCGGCTCACTTGGTCTTGTGCAGAACGGATCAATTGGCTTTGAAGCTTTTACACAAAGCTCTTCGACCTTCGGCACAACAGAAAATGAATTTAATGTCAAATATTTAAGCGCCTTGAACGGCGAGATCCAACAATTGCTGAATCGCATGCAAGGCGTGAAAAGTTCTAAAGTGCTTGTGAACTTGCCAGAAGAAAGCGTGTTTCTAACTCCTGAAGAGAAAGACAAAGCAACGGCTGCCATCTCCTTGGAATTTATGGCTGGCTATCGTCCAACTCAAAAGGAAATTGACGGTTATTACAATCTGGTAAAATCGGCAGTTCCAGGTACGACAATAGACAACATTACCATCTCTGGTCCGCAGGGCGAGCTGATGTCCTCCGAAGCAGGGGGCACGATTGCAGGCACAGCGGAAGCGGTTGACAGCCAATTCCAAATTCAACGCAAATATGAAGCGGAATTGAAAAAGAATATTCAACAGTTTCTGGGACCGATTGTCGGTTCCGAAAATCTAGTCATCAGCATCGGAAGCAGCTTGAACTTCGATAATAAGAAGACAGAGGAACAGCAGGTTGTGCCGCTGCCTGACAATAATAATAACGGAATTATTGTTAGCCAGTCCGATCAGACCAGTTCTTCTACAGGTGGCAGCTCCAGTGCAGGCGGTGTAGCAGGAACGGGAGAAACGGATGTTCCGGGCTATACTGCAACGGATGCCGCTGGAAACTCTACCTCGGAAGAAAGCTCTTCTACTGTTAATTACGATTTTGGAAGAATTAATCGTACCACGATTTCAGGGCCTTTCGTAATTAAAGATCTATCCATTAGCATCGGTGTTGAAGCAAGTCGACTCACTCCAGAATCTCGTACAGAGATTACGACCTTCTTGACAGGTTTGGTACGTGCACAGCTTGCTGATTCAGGTCAAGATGTTAATAATGACGATTTAATCAACAAAAAGGTTTCACTTATTGGGCAAACATTTGCTGAAAGCACCGCTACAAACACGATTGGCGGCTTATCAATGGGATGGGCAATCGGAATTGGAGCAGCAGCACTTGCGATTATTGCCGGTTTGATTATTTTGCTCGTTCGCAGACGCAGACAGCAAGCGGCAGAAGCAGCAGCAGCTGAAGCACAGGAAGCGGTTGTAGCATCAACGGCTGTAGAATATCCTACCCTTGATTTTGATAGCTTAAGCAATGACAGCCAAGCACGTAAAAATCTTGAGACACTCGCCAAACGCAAGCCGGATGAATTTGTTAATTTACTTCGGACTTGGCTTGTCGATGAATAGAGGTCGTTTGCATGAGTAAATCGATGAATGGGCTAACCGGAAGGCAGAAAGCGGCAATACTGCTAATTACACTAGGTCCCGAAGTGTCAGCTCAAATTTTTAAACATTTAAGAGAAGATGAAATTGAACAGTTAACTCTTGAAATAGCCAATGTGCGTAAAGTGGACAGCTCAGAGCGTGAAACGATTTTAGGAGAGTTCAATCAAATCTGTGTAGCTCAGGAATATATTTCGCAAGGCGGTATTACTTATGCCAGAGATATTTTGGAGAAGGCGCTAGGTGAGAGCAAAGCGGCGGAAGTGATAAATCGATTGACTGCTACTTTGCAAGTACGGCCATTCGACTTTGCCCGCAAAGCAGAACCGATGCAAATACTCAACTTTATTCAAAACGAGAACTCTCAGACGATTGCACTCGTGTTGTCCTATCTCCAATCGGAGCAATCTTCGCACATTTTGTCCTCTCTTCCACAAGAAAAGCAGGCGGAAGTTGCAAGAAGGATTGCGCTCATGGACAGCACTTCACCGGAAGTTATATCGCAGGTGGAGCGTGTGCTGGAGCAGAAGCTTTCAGCTACCGTCACTCAAGATTACACAAATGCTGGCGGTATCGACTCTATCGTTCAAATTTTGAACGGTGTTGACCGCGGTACGGAACGCACCATTCTTGATTCTCTGGAAATTCAAGATCCTGAACTTGCAGAAGAAATCAAGAAGCGGATGTTCGTCTTCGAAGATATCGTCAACATCGACAATCGTTCGATTCAGCGGATTATCCGCGATATCGAAAATGCCGATTTGCAGCTTGCGCTTAAAGTCGCTAGCGAAGAAGTGCGGGATGCCATTTTCCAAAACATGTCGAAGCGCATGGCGGAAACATTCAAGGAAGAAATGGAGTTTATGGGTCCAGTCCGATTGCGTGATGTAGAGGAGGCGCAGACCCGTATTGTCGCAACGATTCGCAGATTAGAGGAATCAGGTGAAATCATTATCGCCCGTGGCGGAGGAGATGATATCATTGTCTAATTTGATTAAATCCACAAGCGTTGTTTCTATCGATCAACTAAGAGAGCTTTACTGGAAGAACAAGCATGCAGCACTCGCAGCAGATGCGAATGGTGAAGCTGAAGCTCCAGAGGAAGAACAGCCTGATGAAGAAACGATTACGCTGCGGGATCAAATTATTGCTGATGCCAGGCAGTTTGCAGAAGAACGATTGCGGGAAACGGGAGCTCAATGCGAGCAAATGCTGACCGAGGCTGAAGCGAATGTGGAAGCCTGGTGGTTGGAAAAAAGACTCGAGGATGAAGCGACGACAGAAGCTGCCCGCAGCGAAGGCTATGAACGTGGTTTTGCGGAAGGCATCGAGCAAGCGAATATGCTAGCCAAGCAGGAATGGGAGCAAAAGCTGTTCGAAGCGAATGCGATTTTATCTTCCGCTTATTCAATGCGTGAGCAGATCATTCAGGAAGCGGAACCGTTTTTGGTGGAACTAAGCTGCGCGGTAGCGGAAAAGGTAATCGGCCAACAGCTGGAGCAAGCTCCAGAAATGGTCATTGAATTAATTAAAAAATCGCTTGCAAGAAGACGCGAGCAAGGTGTTATTACGCTGTGCGTCGCACCTGGTCAGTTGGCTTTCGTCCAAGCTGCGCAAGAAGAGCTGAATTTGGCAGTCGACTCGCAAGCCGAGCTGCAAATTTTGCCGGATGCGACGGTTAAAGATTTTGGCTGCGTTATTCGTTCCGCATACGGAAGCATTGATGCCCGTATCGATACACAGCTGTCAGAATTAAAACGCGAGCTGGTCCAGTTCGCTCATCAATCAAGGGACGAGCGAGGACAGGCTGATGAGCAATAGTTCATTGCAGGCGGGCAAATATGTCGAGCATTTGCAGGCAATTGATCCCATACGTGTGAATGGAAAGGTCACCCAGGTCATCGGGCTTACCGTTGAATCGGAAGGGCCAGATGCAAGTATCGGTGATGTGTGCTATATCTATCCGAATAAAGCGGCAAAGCCGATTAAGGCTGAGGTTGTAGGCTTTCGGAACAATAAAGTTATTCTAATGCCGCTGGGCGATTTGCACTCCATCAGCTCAGGCTGTGATGTTGTAGGAACAGGCAAGCCGCTTAGTGTGCAGGTAGGCTCCGAGCTGCTTGGAAAAGTGCTGGATGGCCTCGGCCAGCCGCTTGATGGGTCTTTTTTACCAAGCCGAATGCAGCATTATTCTACTCATAATGAACCAAGCAATCCGCTTATGCGTCCTCGTGTTCTGGAGCCGCTGGGCATTGGCGTTAGAGCTATCGACGGTTTGCTGACGGTTGGCAGAGGCCAGCGTGTAGGTATATTTGCCGGATCTGGGGTAGGGAAAAGTACCCTGCTCGGCATGATTGCCCGAAACACCTCGGCCGACGTCAACGTCATTGCATTAATCGGCGAGCGTGGTCGTGAAGTACTAGAGTTTATTGAGAAGGACTTGGGACCTGAAGGCTTAGCCCGTTCGGTCGTCATTGTCGCTACCTCGGACCAGCCAGCACTCATTCGGATGAAGGGGGCACTAATCGCCACCTCCATTGCTGAATATTTTCGCGATCGTGGTCTGAACGTCATGCTTATGATGGACTCCGTTACACGTTACGCTATGGCACTTCGTGAAGTAGGTCTGGCGATCGGCGAGCCACCTGCAACGAGAGGATATACGCCTTCCGTATTTGCGAATTTGCCTAAATTGCTAGAACGAGCAGGAACTGGTCCAAAAGGCTCAATCACCGCGTTCTACACCGTTCTAGTAGATGGGGATGATATGAATGAACCTATTGCGGATGCAGTCCGGGGGATTTTGGATGGCCATATCGTTCTGAGCCGGCATCTTGCGCATAAAGGACATTTTCCAGCCATTGATGTCTTGCAATCCGTGAGCCGGGTTATGAAAGAAATTATTACGGAGGAGCAGCAGGATGCGGCTAATCAGTTGAAGCGCCTATTATCTATTTATAAAGATTCGGAAGACCTTATAAATATTGGGGCGTACCAACGCGGTTCTAATGAAGAAATTGATTTGGCGATGCAATTCATTGATTCGATTCATCAGTTCACGAGACAAAAAACAAATGAAAAAGTCACCTTGGAAGAAGCTCAGGAGCGGCTAATAATTGATTTTTACAGGAGATGAAGCGTTGAATGGGAGCATTTCGTTATTCCTACCAAAAAATCGTTGATCTGAAGACAAGTGAAAAAACGCAGGCAGAATGGATACTGTCCTCTTCCATTGGAGAGCTGCAGGCTGCCGAGTTGACCGTCGAGCAATTGCGTGAAAGCCGTGCAGAATGGGAGCAGAAGCAGCATCAGTCTTCGCAATCCGGCGTTTCTTTGGCTGAGCTTCAGACCATTCAACAATATGTGGATTATTTGGACTCCTGTATTGAAGCAAAACGGCTTGAAGTGAAGCGGGCGCAAAAGGTCGTCGAGCAAAATCGGATCAAGCTTTCGGATAAAATGCAGGACGAGAAAGTATGGTTGAAGGCAAAGGATAACGAGAAGGAACGTTTCCGGTATGCGATGCAGCTTAAGGAGCAAAACGAGTTGGATGAAATGGCAACTGTCCGTTTCATGGTAAGCGTGCCGTAAATATCCGGCTGCAGCGCAAGGCTAGAGGGAGTGAAATCAGTGGCAGATACAGATGTGGAGAAACAAGGATATAGTGGATTTGAGCGGGCCATGTTTTTTATGACCCCGGTGTTGTTTACGATTGTTGTGCTGGGCATATTGCTGATCCTTCTTAATAGCGATATGCGAAATCAGGCGCTCACCGTCGGAAATTCGATTCCATTGCTCAAAGATGTGCTGCCGAATCCGCAGTCAACTGGCGGTGAAAGCACAGATGAAACGCTCAAGGCAGAAAATATGACTCGTAAAATTTCCGAGCTGCAAGCTCAACTGACGGAGAAAGAGGGCCAGCTGACGGAAACGTCCACTCTTAAAACGGATCAGGAAAAAGAAATTGCAAGCTTGAAAAGCCAAATTGAGCAGTTGAAGAAGTCAAATGCAACACAGGCGCTTGAAGATGAGGCATACACGGCCAAAATTAAAGAGCTCGCCAGCATGTATGCACGAATTGCACCGAATAAGGCCGCACCCATTTTAGAAAGCATGTCGCTTGATGAAATGGTGCTTGTACTCGATGCGATGGCTCCAAATGATCGTGTGAAAATTTTGGAGAAAATGACGCCGAAAACAGCGGCTGATGCAACGCTGAAGCTGAAGGATACCGTTTCGGCGAAAGACTTGCAAATTGCGGCACTGCAATCGCAGCTCAAAAATGCCCAGTCGACTACAGCGACAACGACTACAACGTCTTCGACACTGGATTCGACGCAGCTAGGAGCAACATTTGCAGCTATGGATGCGAAAAGTGCGGCCAAACTGCTGATGACGATGTCTGACGTAAGTGCCAGCAAGGTGCTGCGTATTTTGAATGCGGTAGATGATACAACAAGATCCAATATCGTTGGCGAGATGTCGACATTGAATGATAAAGTTACAGCTCAGATCGTTTCGAAGCTGATGGCGGGTAAATAGAGGGGAGGTGAAAATAAATGGATGTTTTATCATCACCAGCAGCTTCGCAGCCGGCGGCTCCTTCCACTGGCGGAAATGCCCAAGCGAAGGGAACGGGAGATGCGGCTTTTGCTCAAACGCTGAATGGTCAATTGAATAATGGCCAAGCGGGAGCAGGCACAGCAGCAACTGCGAACACTGCGGATGCAGCAGCACTCGGAACGATTCGGATGACTACTCTCAATACAGCTGGCTTGCTCGGAGAAACGAACAATCAGGATTTGCTTGCGGCTATTGATGGACTGCTAGAGCAAATGGATGAATTGGATACTGCGGACACGGATGAGGCTGCACAAGCCCAATTGGCAGATTTGCAAGCGATGCTGGAGCAAATGCAGGCTTTACTAGCACTGCTAGGTTCCCCGCTTCTCACTTTGAAGCAGCCTGATGAGCAGCTATCCTCAGAGGAAGTTGTTCAAGCAGCAGATGCAGGCAATGGACATGAGGCAGTGAAAGCACAAATTGCGCTTGTGAAGCATGATTTGGAAAATGCGCTGATTCAGCTGGCTAATGTGCTTGAGCAGGGATCTGCGAAACGCGTTCAGCAGCAAGAGCCATCGCAGTTGATTGGACAGCAGCTGGAAGCTTTGCAGAAACTGCTGCAAAAGCAGAAGGAAGCAGGCACGGCCGAGCGTAATAACAGCAATGTTCAAGCGATATTTGAACCAGCTGCAGCAGGCGAGGCTGCTCCACAGCAAACAGCAGCATGGCTTCAGCGTTTGAATCAGCAATCCCAGCATACAATTGCCCTGAAAAGCGCAGTGGCAGAAGCTTTATCAGCTGATACATTGGTTGAAGAAACGGCAGATACAGCCGATGATGAGTCCGTTCTGGCCGGCAATTTAAATGCAAACTTTTCTCATTCGCTTAAGCAGGCAACGAGTAGCGTGGCAGCGAGAGCAGTCGCCCAGCCTTACGTATTAGCAGACGAATTTGCGGAATCCATGACGGGGCTTATCGTGCAGAAGTTTGATATTTCTTCATTAAATGGCAAGCACGAAGCTAAAATCATGCTGTTCCCTGAACAGCTGGGCCAGGTCGATGTTCGGATCACGATGCAAAACGGCCAGTTGACGGCACTATTCCATACGGATACGGTCATGGCGAAAGATATGCTGGATAACCAAATGTCGCAATTGAGACTGGCATTGCAATCCCAAGGCTTAACGATTGACAAGCTTGAAGTGACCCAGGGGCAAGCTGCATCAGAGCTGTCTAATGGCCAACAGGGACAAGGCTCCAATCAACAATTTACGAATCGAAACAACAACGGCAAGGGCGGAAGCAGAGCGGATGAAGCTGCTTTTGAAGCAGATGTAATCGAGCAAATTGCCATTCAGGATATGGGCTACGGACGGGCGGTTAACGCTACAGTCTAAAAGGATGTTATGGACTTAAGCAATCATTTGCGGGATGGAGGTGATGGAATTGGCAGTCGTTACGAATAAAGTGGTCTGGCCGAATTATGATCAGGCAAACGTTAAAACAGCAGGAAAGACCGAGGATGATAAAACATCGCTAAGTAAGGACGCGTTTCTCGAATTGCTCGTCACACAGCTTAAAAATCAGGATCCATTAAGCCCGCAGAGCAACACGGAGTTTATTGCCCAAATGGCGCAGTTCACTTCAGTCGAGCAGCTGATGAATATGAATAAGCAGCTTACACAGCTGAACTCGGACATCGGCAGTGCATCTACAATGATTGGCAAAAGCGTAACATGGCAGGAGCTTGATGATAAAGGTAGCACCGTCATGTATACGGATGTTGTAAAGTCGATTGTAGCAACAGACGGGGTATTGTATGCCAAGTTTGAAGATAACACGATGATTAAAGTAAGTGATATCGTTACGATTTCTGATCAGACTCCGGCAGAGACGGAGGAGCCTGTAACGGATGCTTCAGCTGAAAGTGCTGGGGATGCTGAAACGCCTGATGAAGAATCCGCTGCTGACAGCGGGGAGGAACAAACCTCATGAGCGACAGCGTAAAGATTGGGCATTATTTTCCGCTTAAATCTTCGCCCTTAAACAATGCGAAGACGGTGGGGGCAAAATCCCAGCAGCCTAGCGAATTTCAAGATTTGCTGGATTCGAAAGTATTAAAATTCAGCCATCATGCTGAAGTTCGGATGAAGCAGCGAGGCATTCAGCTTCAAGCGGATTCATTAACGAAAATTGTGAATGCTGTGGACGAAGCGGCATCCAAAGGCGCCATTGACTCTTTAATCGTTTTTAAAGATATTGCGATGATCGTGAATGTGCCTAGCCGTACAGTAGTTACTGCAATGGATGGCAAGCAAATGCAAAGCAATGTATTCACGCATATAGACAGCGCCGTTATTTTAAGCTAGAGCCGGACCAATACGGAGGCTCTTCAGGCTGCTGACCGACAGAGGCAGCCAACTAACCAAAAGGATAAACCTAAATTAGGAGGGCTTAAATACTATGCTAAGATCAATGTACTCGGGTGTGTCAGGTATGCGCGGCTTCCAAACGAAGCTGGATGTCATCGGTAACAATATTGCGAACGTTAATACGGTGGGTTTTAAAGGCGGCCGCGTCATGTTCAGCGATATTTTGAGCCAAACAACAGCAGGTGTTACCGCTCCGGTAGAAGGCGAGCAGGGTGGTGTGAATGCGAAGCAGATCGGACTTGGTGTCAGCATTGCTTCTATTGATACCGTTCATACGCCAGGAAGCGCAATGACTACAAACCAACCGACCGATCTTCGCATTGATGGCGATGGATTTTTTCTAGTTACCGCAGCAGATGGTGAAGAATCATTTTTGACAAGAGCCGGCAACTTTGTGCTCGATGCGAACCGACAGCTTGTAAACGCAAACGGGTTGTTTGTATTAGATAGTGGTGGTGGTATTATTACTTTGCCAGCAGAGGTCACCTCCTTCACAATCGGGCAAGATGGGACGATTACAGGTGTTACGGCGGATGCAACAGAAGAAGTCGCGCAGATTGGTGTAGTCAAAGTCATTAACCCAAGTGGACTCGAGAAAATGGGAGGCAATTTGTACAGAATGACCAACAATGCTAACCCAGATGGAGACATTGAGGCTTACAGAACGGTCGCTGGAGATGCAGAGCTTGGAACGGGCGCAATCGTGGCCGGACAGCTTGAAATGTCAAACGTTGACCTGACAGGCGAGTTTACAGAAATGATCGTGGCTCAGCGCGGCTTCCAAGCGAATTCACGTATTATCACGACTTCCGATGAAATTTTGCAAGAGGTTGTCAACCTGAAACGATAATCGTTAGGCATAACGCAGGTGGGGGGCCATAGCGCCTCCCCCGCGATGTGAGGGGGCAGTTTATGATTACAGTGACTCGTATTAATGGTACTAAGCTCATGATCAATGCTCTGTTGATTGAAGTGGTGGAGGAAGTGCCCGATACCATTATTACCTTGACCACTGGTAAAAAATTCATAGTGGTAGAAAGCTCGGAGGAGCTTTTGCTGCTGATCCAGAACTATCTTCGTACGATCGGCGTATATGCGGCGGCCCAGAAGAGTGAACAGACGGAGGGTCCATAGAGATGAAAAAAATGTTGCCATGGTTAGTAACTATACTGCTGTCGATTGTATTGATTGCCGTTGTGGTTGTGATTATGTGGCCGAAAATTATGGGAAGTACAACTGATGGTTCAACAAACAAAGAGGTTGAAGTCAAGCATCTTACCGCCGATGAGCGTGTAGAAGTAACGTCTGAGCTTAAAGAATTTAAGCGCAACTTGAAAGATTCGAACAAAGTCGTTGTCGTTAGCTTCGCTTTCCAGCTGGACAGCAAGAAGACGAAGGAAGATTTTGATAAAATCATCGAAATTGAAGTTAAGCCTATTATTAACCGGGCGCTTGCAGATATGACGGCTGAAGAGCTGAATGGCTCTAAAGGCGAGGATCTGCTGGAATCGAAGCTGCTTAATGAAATTAATCCAATTTTGGATAAAAAGCAGAAGCTGGTCAAGGTAGAAATAACAGCTTTTATCATGACCAACATTTAATGCTGGTTGGCGACATTCCTTGAAGGGGGTGAGAAAATTTGGTTGATGTTTTATCGCAAAATGAGATAGATGCGCTGCTGGCGGCCCTTAATTCTGGCGAGATGGATGCCGAGGATTTAAAAAAGGAAGAAGTAACGAAAAAAGTCAGAGTTTATGATTTCAAACGTGCTGTTCGATTTTCGAAGGATCATATTCGCAGCTTGACTCGCATACACGAGAACTTCGCGCGATATTTGACAACCTATTTCTCAGCGCAGCTTCGTACTTTCGTTCAAATCAGTGTAGTTCAGGTCGAGCAGCTTCCTTATGATGAGTTTATTCGTTCGATTCCGAAGATGACGATATTGAATATTTTTGAGGCGGAGCCGCTTGAAGGACGCATGGTGATGGAGGTGCATCCAAATATCGCTTACGCGATGCTGGATCGTATGCTTGGCGGGCAAGGCGTTGCGCCTTCCAAAATCAATAACTTGACTGAAATCGAAACGATTATTATGGAAAAGATTTTTAGCCGGACGTTTGAGAGTTTGCAAGAGGCGTGGAAAACAATCATTGATATATCACCACGGCTGGAAGCACTTGAGACGAATCCTCAATTTATGCAGATCGTATCACCGAATGAAACAATCGCGCTTATATCCTTAAGTACGAAAATCGGTGAAACGACGGGGATGATCAATCTTTGTATTCCCCATGTTGTCATTGAGCCCGTTATGCCTCGTTTGTCGGCGCATCATTGGTTCGTTTCGCAGAAAAAGGAGCGTATTCCAGAGGAAGTTGAAATGCTGGAGCAGCGCGTAAGCAAAGCGAAGCTGCCGATTGTTGCCGAGCTTGGTGAATCTTCCATTACGATTCAGGAGTTTCTTGGTCTTAATGTAGGAGATGTCATTTCACTCAACAAGCCAGTAGGGGAAGGCCTGCATATCAAGGTAGGCGATAAATTGAAGTTCATCGGCAGTCCAGGCTCCGTGAAAGATCGGTTGGCTATTCAGCTTGATGAAGTTGTGAACGAAGGAGCGGGAGAAGAATATGACGAGTAAAGATTATTTGTCGCAGGAGGAAATTGATGCGTTACTAAATCAATCTTCTGGCAGTACGGATGCTGAACAGCCATCTGCCGATGATGTTCAGTTATCAGATTTCCTCTCAGCTATGGAACAGGACGCGCTTGGCGAAATTGGTAACATTACGTTCGGAAGCGCAGCAACTGCCTTGTCTACATTGCTAGGCGTGAAGGTGGATATTACAACGCCGGAAGTTACCTTTATTCGCAGAGATCAGCTGGCAGATGAATTTCCAAAGCCTCATGTTGCTGTAAGTGTTCAATATGTAGATGGCTTCCAAGGCATAAATTCGCTTGTCATTAAGACGAGAGACGCACAAATTATTGCCGATTTGATGCTCGGCGGCTCAGGCAATCCTACAGAAGAAGAGCTCAATGAAATTCATATTAGCGCCGTTCAGGAAGCGATGAATCAAATGATGGGGTCATCTGCAACGTCGATGTCAACCATTTTCAATCGTTTTGTTAATATATCGCCGCCAGGCATCGATATTCTCGATGTAGACAACGGTGGGGGAATGGGACATCTGCCTCCGGTAGATGTATTCATCAAAATTTCTTTCCGGCTTAAAATTGGAGATTTGATAGATTCGACAATTATGCAGCTACTGCCTGTTTCTTTTGCAAAGCAAATGGTAGCTATTCTTATGGGCGAAGAGACGGTTGAAGAGACTGCTGCAGCAGTTGAAGCACCTCCAGTAGTAGAAGCGCCGCCAGTGGCTCCGCAAGCGCCACAAAGTGCTCCTGCGCAGCCTGCGGCTCCATCGTTGCAGAAGCAAGAACAACAACCGCCAGCGGGATATAATGAAGCGCCGATGATGCAGCCGCCTGGCCCGAATACATATGGCCATGCAGCCAATCGCAATGTGAATGTTCAGCCTGTGCAGTTTGCTAATTTCAATAATGCGCCATATATTCAAGGCGAAGAGACGAACCTCAATTTACTGCTCGACATACCACTGAAGGTTACCGTAGAATTAGGAAGGACCCAGAAGCAGATTAAAGATATTTTGGAATTGTCGCAAGGGTCTGTTATCGAGCTGGACAAGCTTGCTGGTGAGCCTGTAGACATTCTGGTTAACAACAAGCTGATCGCAAAAGGCGAGGTTGTCGTTATCGATGAGAACTTCGGCGTACGTGTAACCGATATCGTAAGCCAATGGGACCGAATTCAAAAATTACAATAGCATCCTAGGAGGAAGAAAAAAGATGGCAAACCGTATTCTAATCGTAGACGACGCAGCATTTATGCGCATGATGATCCGCGATATTTTATCCAAAAACGGCTACGAAGTAGTTGGTGAAGCACCTGATGGCGCACAAGCGGTGGAGAAATTCAAGGAGCTTAAGCCAGACCTGATTACGATGGATATCACGATGCCTGAGATGGACGGCATTGCAGCACTGAAAGAAGTTAAAAAAATCGACCCAAATGCAAAAGTCATTATGTGCTCTGCAATGGGACAGCAAGCAATGGTTATTGACGCCATTCAAGCTGGAGCGAAAGATTTCATCGTTAAGCCTTTCCAAGCGGACCGTGTTATTGAAGCAATCAAGAAAACGCTGGGCTAACGGTTGTATGCGATGGTCAAACTTAAAGCTCGTGTAACGCTTTTATTGTTTTCAGGAATGGCCGTTCTGCCTGCCGCCGCCTTAGCGGAAGCAGTTCAGACGAGCCAGCCTGAATTGCCATACACTAGTTCGTCCAACATGGCAGGCAGTGTAGTATGGGTTATTTTTTCTCTACTCCTTATTATTGGACTCATCATTGTTGTTATTAAATGGCTTTCGCGGCGCAACCGGGCGTTCGGAGGAACAAATCGTTCGCTTCGTTCGCTCGGGGGCATTTCCTTAGGTCAAAATCATTCGCTTCAAGTTGTGGAGCTGTCAGGGCGTCTATATGTTGTAGGGGTTGGAGAAAACATTACCCTATTGGACAAGATTGATGATGAGAAGCAAGCTGAGGCGATTATTGAGGCAATGGAGAGGCAAGTGCAAGGTGGCTGGTCGCCGAATGCTTTGACGGGCTTATTATCACGCTTTCGTCAAGGCTCTGGCGAGCAGGAACCGCAGAATGAACAGTGGAACGACGCTTCATCGTTTCAGAATGTCCTCAAAGACAAGATGAATCGTCAGGCGGATCGCAAGCAGCAGCTCGAAGCACTCCTCAAAGACCCTAACCCTAATGAACGGTTGAATGATGATCATGAAAAATAAATGGTGGATAGCTCTTGTTGCGGTGCAGTTAGCCGGTTTAATATTTCAATCGCATGCTTTTGCTGAACCGCTGCCGAACGTAGAAATTAACTTTGGCAACACGGGCAGCGATCAGCCGAACCCGAGCGCGTTATCAATTTTGCTGCTGATTACCGTGCTAAGCATAGCGCCTGCTATTCTAGTATTGATGACCAGCTTTACACGCATTATTATCGTGCTTAGCTTCGTTCGTACATCGCTCGGTACGCAGATGATGCCACCGAACCAGGTACTAATCGGACTTGCTATGTTTTTAACCTTTTTTATTATGGCCCCTACCTTCTCTCAAGTAAATGAGGTAGCTTTGCAGCCATATTTGAAAGGGGAAATTTCCCAAACAGCAGCTTTCGAGAAAGCGTCTGTACCGATGAAGGCGTTTATGTTCAAGCAGACGAGAGAGAAGGATTTAAAGCTGTTTATGGATTATACGAAGACGGAAAAGCCGAAAACTTACGAGGATATCCCATTGACGGTTTTGATTCCGGCGTATGCGATTAGCGAAATCAAGACAGCTTTTCAAATGGGCTTCCTTATATTCATACCGTTTCTCGTTATTGATATGATTGTATCCAGTACGTTAATGGCGATGGGGATGATGATGCTTCCGCCAGTAATGATTTCATTGCCGTTCAAGCTCTTGCTGTTCGTCATGGTAGATGGCTGGTATTTGATAGTCAAATCCTTGTTATTAAGCTTTAATACCTGACGACTGTATAGGGGGGGATGTTCAATGAGTGCCGATTTTATTATCGGTCTGGCCAGCGAGGCTGTATTTACCGTACTAAAAAGCAGTGCTCCAATGCTTCTTATTGCTCTCGTTGTTGGGCTCTTGGTCAGTATTTTTCAGGCGACTACCCAGATACAAGAGCAAACCCTAGCATTTGTTCCGAAAATTGTAGCGGTTTTTGCATCCGTTGTTTTGTTCGGGCCGTGGATTCTAAATACGATCGTCGATTTCACTTATAATCTGCTGAACAACCTGCATAAATATATCGGATAGGCGTGAATCGCAGCGATGGAGCTTATCGAGCAAGGTTTTCCTATTTTTTTGTTGATTTTTTGTCGAATTACATCATTTTTCGTCGTAGCTCCGATGTTTTCGGGGAAAATGATGCCGAATATTGCGAAAATCGGTTTAAGTTTTTTTATTTCTTTTATCGTGTATCTCACGTATGGCATTAATCAGACGGTAGCGACAGATGCCAGCTACGTGCTTTATGTCGTACAGGAAATATTGATAGGCCTGCTATTCGGCTTCGTGGTGTATTTGTTTTTCGTAGTCGTGCAGACGGCAGGGGCATTAATGGATTTGCAAATTGGTTTTGCGATGGCGAACGTCGTCAACCCATTGACGGGTACTTCCGTGCCATTGCTAGGTAATTTTAAATACATGATGCTTATTGTCATTTTTTTCTCCTTGAACGGCCATCACTACTTGCTTCGAGGGCTCATGGACAGTTACAAATGGATGCCGCTTGCTGGAGACTTTTTTGCGAGAATCAGCAGTGGCAGCATTAGCGAATTTTTAACGAAAGCCGTTGGAAATACGTTTTTGCTAGCTTTACAGGTCGCAGCTCCGCTAGTAATTGCTATGTTTCTGACGGATGTCGGACTGGCGTTTTTAGCCAAAACAGCGCCTCAATACAATGTTTTCGTAATTGGGATACCGCTTAAGCTTATTATCGGGACGATTTTGCTCGTGCTGCTTATGCCGGGGCTAAGTGGTCTGTATGAGCGGCTCATTGCCATCATGTTTGACAACTTGGAGCAGCTATTCGCCATTTTCAAAGGGCCGGACGGGTAAAGGAGGCTGTAATCGTGCAAATGTACCGTTTAAAGCTCGACCTGCAGCTGTTCAGCCAAGAGAAGACGGAGAAAGCGACGCCCAAAAAACGCTCGGAATCGCGTAAGAAGGGTCAGGTAGCCAAATCGGCTGACTTTCCCAGCTCCTTGATTTTGCTGTTTACGTTTGCTGGCTTTGCGATGTTTGGCGGCTTTTACAAGCAGCGAATTATGAATATGTTTGATGATATTTTCGAAAATTGGCTGCTTATGGAGCTTACGTCTGAAAATGTTTTTAACTTGTTCGATACGCTCGTAACCGAAATGCTCATTTTTTTACTGCCTATATTTTCGGTAGCTATATTAGTAGGCATTATCGGTAACGTTGCGCAATTTGGCTTCTTGCTTACAGGAGAGCCGCTTAAGATGAAGATCAGCAAGCTTAATCCGCTCCAAGGATTGAAACAGATCTTCTCCATGCGCTCTATTGTTGAAATGCTTAAAAGCTTGCTCAAGCTGCTGATTATTGGAGTGCTCGTATACCAGACGATTGCAAGCGATTGGAGCCGGCTGCTTTCTCTTTCGGACCTGTCTGTTGAGCAAATTTTCGCCTTTGCAGCTGGCCTGACGGTCAGCATGGGGATCAAAATTGGTGCTGCGCTTGTTATACTCGCCTTTGCGGATTATTTGTATCAGAAGTACGAGCAGGAGAAAAGCATGAAGATGTCCAAGCAGGACATTAAGGACGAGCATAAGAAATCAGAGGGTGATCCGCTCGTTAAAGGCCGCATCCGAGAAAAGCAGCGGAGAATGGCCATCCAGCGGATGATGCAGCAAATCCCGAATGCAGATGTCGTCATTACCAACCCGACGCACTTTGCAATCGCCTTGAAATATGATTCCTCTAATATGGAGGCGCCCGTTATTATTGCCAAAGGTATGGATCATGTGGCGCTGCGCATTAGGGAAATCGCCAAAGAGCACGGCGTTATTACGATGGAAAATAAGCCGCTTGCCAGAGCATTATACGAACGCGCCGAAATCGGAGATGCCATACCGGCAGATTTGTTCCAGGCTGTGGCGGAGGTGCTCGCATACGTTTACAAGCTGAAAGGCCGTGTCAAATCATCGTAATTTAAGGGAGGAGGAAGCGTCATGAAACCAAAAGATCTTATCGTGTTAATCGGGATCATAGGCATCGTGCTCATGATGGTTATTCCCATCCCTATTCTTTTGCTGGATATTTTGCTTATTCTGAATATTTCCATCGCTTTAATGATAATGCTTATTGCGATGAATACGAAGGAAGCGCTGGAGTTTTCCATCTTTCCCGCAGTTTTGCTTGTTACGACCTTATTCCGATTAGCACTCAACATTTCTACCACCCGAAACATTTTGCAGCATGCGGAAGCGGGGGAAGTTGTCGCAACATTCGGTAGATGGGTGGGCGGCGGGCAAATCGCAATCGGGTTTATCGTCTTCCTTATTCTCGTCGTCGTTCAGTTCATCGTTATTACGAAGGGTTCTGAGCGGGTTGCCGAGGTAGCAGCAAGGTTTACCCTCGATGCGATGCCCGGCAAGCAAATGAGTATTGATGCCGACTTAAATGCGGGACTCATTAATGAACAGCAGGCACGGGACCGGCGTTCCAAGATTGAAAGAGAAGCAGATTTCTACGGAGCTATGGATGGTGCCAGCAAGTTTGTAAAAGGGGATGCGATTGCATCCATTATCATTCTCATTATTAACCTGGTTGGCGGATTTATAATCGGGATGGCGGTACATGATTTTCCCTTTGCCGAGGCACTCGAAACGTATTCGATATTAACCATCGGGGATGGTCTCGTCAGTCAAATTCCAGCATTGCTTATTTCGGTAGCAGCAGGCTTGATCGTTACAAGAGCTGCATCGGACGGCAATCTTGCACAGGATTTGACAGCACAGTTGTTTAAATACCCTAATCTTTTATACATAGTTGCAGGAACAATAGCTTTGCTTGGTCTCGTTTCGCCAATCGGCGTTATGCGCACGCTCCCTTTTGCGGCATTGCTCGCATTTGGCGCATGGAGAATGAAAAAGCTGCAGGAGAAACAAGTGGAGCAAGAGGAGATGCTTGTGGAAGAGCAGCAAATTGAAGAGGTTCGTAATCCGGAAAGTGTCATTGGCTTGCTGCAGGTGGACCCAATCGAGTTCGAATTTGGCTACGGTCTGATTCCACTGGCAGACACGCAGCAGGGCGGAGATTTGCTGGATCGTATCATTATGATCAGAAGGCAATGCGCGCTTGAGCTGGGGCTAGTCGTTCCAGTCATTCGGATCCGCGACAATATTCAACTGAGGCCCAATGAATACGTCGTTAAAATTAAAGGGAATACCGTTGCGAAAGGCGAGCTTCTGCTCAATCATTATTTGGCAATGAGCCCAGGCTTCGATGATGAATCGGTACTTGGTATTGAAACAACAGAGCCGGCATTCGGACTGCCAGCCATTTGGATTGACGAGCAGATGAAGGAAAGAGCGGAAATGTCGGGTTATACCGTCGTAGATCCGCCTTCGGTTGTCGCTACGCATTTGACAGAAATTATTAAGCGTCATGCGCATGAATTGCTCGGCCGTCAAGAGACGAAGGCGCTTATAGAAAATGTCAAGGAATCGTATCCAGCGCTTATCGACGATCTCATTCCTGCTGTACTATCCATTGGCGATTTGCAAAAAGTGCTTGCCAAGCTGCTTCGTGAAAAAGTTTCGATCCGCGATCTGGTGACCATTTTTGAAACGTTGGCTGATCACGGACATTACACGAAAGATCCCGATGTGCTGACGGAATATGTCAGACAGGCGCTGTCAAGGCAAATTACCCAGCAGTTTGCAGCAACGGGAGACAAGCTTAAAGTGATTACAGTCGGTCCGGCGATGGAGAAGAAAATCGCTGAGTCCGTACAGCAGACCGATCAGGGAAGTTACATTGCGCTTGACCCGATCGTCACTCAACAAATTTATTCCAAGCTGAATGAGCAGGTGACCCGGCAAATTCAGTCCGGACAGCAGCCTGTTGTGCTCACTTCCCCTACAATCCGCATGTATTTGCGCCAGATTGTGGAACGGACGATGCAGGAGGTTCCGGTCATTTCTTATAGTGAGCTTGAACCTAACGTTGAAGTTCAGAGCGTAGGGGTGGTGAATTTATGAGAGTGAAACGTTATGTAGTCAATGCCCTTCCCGAAGCGCTGCCGATGATTCGAAGCGATCTTGGCAAGGATGCCGTTATATTGAATACGAAAGAAGTCAAAGTCGGCGGCTTCATGGGCATGTTCCGTAAAAAGAAGATGGAAGTTATTGCCGCTATTGAGTCGAATGCGGCGGCTCCGGAAAATCCGCCGCAGAAGCGCAAGGCGCCCGATGATGTCAGCGCCGTAATGGCAGCTATTACGGAGACGATGCAGAAGCAGCAGCGTACCGCAGCAGCAACCGCAGCTGCTACAGCTACGGTTGAGCCGCCAGCAAGGCCTGCGCCAGTTGCGGCGGCTTCTCCAGTCAACGATCAGCTGATGGATGAAATTAAAGGGATTAAGCAATCCCTCCTGCAGCTGTCTTCGCAAAAAGCGGGAAACTCATTATCAGAAGCTGCACAAGCACTTCATGACCGCCTTCAAGAGCAGGAGCTCGAAGTGGAGTGGATCGACCAGCTTATGGCGATCATCTCTGAGCAGGAAGGGCAGCAAAGGGAGCCATTGACACGTACGCAAGTATGGGAGCTTGCCAAACGGCAGCTGCTCGAATGGATGGCCCCTTATGCAGCTGGCATGATCGATGAGCAGGCCAGAATCGTTCATTTTGTTGGTCCGACGGGCGTAGGCAAAACGACAACGATTGCTAAGCTTGCGGCTAATCAAACGATTAAGCATAACAAAAAAGTAGGCTTCATTACATCAGATACGTACCGAATTGCTGCCGTTGACCAGCTTAGAACGTACGCTAATATTTTAAACATTCCGCTGGAGGTTGTTTTTTCTCCTATGGATTTGCCGAAGGCATTCAAGCAGCTCGAAGATAGAGAGCTCATCTATATGGATACGGCTGGCCGCAACTTCCGCAATGAGCTAAATGTATCAGAAGTAAACAGCCTGCTTCAATCGCATGACCGCAATGAAACGGTGCTTGTGCTGAGCCTTACCGGCAAAACGAAAGATATGACGTCAGTAGCCGGAAACTTTGTGAAATACGGCATCGAGAAGGTGTTGTTTACGAAGCAGGATGAAACGGCGGTGTATGGCTCTATTTTTAACCTTGTGATGAAGTTCGGTTTAACGCCGACTTATGTGGCAAGAGGGCAGACGGTGCCGGATGACATTGATCGCTTTAACGCTGCTGCTTATATGAATGATTTGCTGGGGGAAGCGGACGATGAATGATCAAGCCGAAGCGCTGCGACATATGGTAAAGGCAAGCAGCAGCGAAGGCGGCAAGCGCGAAACGCGCATTATAGCTGTCACCAGCGGCAAGGGCGGCGTTGGAAAGTCCAACTTTAGTCTCAATTTTGCGCTGATGCTTCAGAAGCTTGGTCAGAAGGTTCTCGTTTTTGATGTTGATATTGGCATGGCGAACATCGATATACTGATGGGCGTGCGCTCCTCCTACCATTTATATCATTTGTTCAAGCAGGACAAAACGATCTGGGATGTCGTTCAGGAAGGGCCTGAAGGACTGCATTTTATTGCAGGCGGATCGGGAATTAAAGATTTGCTGGAGCTGTCAGAGAAAGAGCTGACCTTGTTCACAGAGCAGGTTTCAAAGCTTCAAGGGCTGTACGATGTCATCGTGTTTGATACTGGTGCAGGACTTTCCAAGGAAACGGCGAGATTTATCGCCGCAGCGCAGGAAACGATCGTTGTAACGACGCCAGAGCCGACCTCTATAACCGATGCATATGCCTTAATAAAAATGGTAAAAGCAATGGGCATCCATCCGAATTTCAGACTTATCGTCAATCGGACAGACAGCAAGCGGGAAGGCCGATTGACAGCAGATAAAATCAATTTGGCTGCCGAGCGCTTCCTAGAAGCCTCCTTGCCATTTCTCGGGCTCGTACCCGATGATGCTCATGTAGGCAAGGCGGTAAAACGTCAGATTCCCTTCACCATCGCTTATCCAAGCAGTGAAGCATCGAAAGCTATGCATGAAATTTCAGTTCGTTTTCTAGAAATAAAGAGGCCGGAATCTGATGCTAAAAACGGTGTAAAGGGATTTTTGCATAAATTATTCAAGCTAACGAGATAGTCCTTTTAATTAGGGGAGGGGAAAAGATGGCTCCTTATCGTGTACTCATTGTAGATGATTCTGCATTTATGAGAAAAATTTTTAGTGACTTAATTTTAAAGGATTCAATGTTTTCAATAATAGCGACTGCAACCAATGGGGCCGAAGCTGTAAAAGCGGTGGAGAAATGGAAGCCCGATGTTGTCACGCTCGATCTGGAAATGCCTGAAATGAATGGACTTGAGGCTTTGCAAAAGATTATGAAACAAAACCCGACGCCTGTCATTATGCTGTCTGGCATTAGTGAGGATAACACGAGGGATACGATCAAAGCATTGCAGTTTGGAGCTTTTGACTTTATACGCAAGCCTTCAGGCATTGCAACGAATGATATTATCCAGGTTGGCGAGCAATTGATTGAGAAGCTAAAAACAGCTGTACTGGCGAGGAAGCCTTCGTTCATTGAGGAGAAGATGGACCCGCCGGTTAAAGTGAAGGCGCTAGATACGAAAAAGCCCCTAATAACCGAAGCAACAACAAATGCAGCGTCACGGCTTGCTGCACCTTCTATGGCGAAGAAGAAACCGGAAATTACGCCACCAATAAAGCCGCCTGGCATGAACAAAAAGCCGGAACAACCAGCGGCAGTCAAAGCGGTGGCGCCTTCCTCTACATATAAGCCAACTGCTCCGCCGATTATAGCGAGCAAAAAAACGGAAGATCCCGCTCCGCCGAAAAAAGAGCTGCCGAAGTCTACTTCGTTTCAGCATATTGTCGCAATCGGCGCCTCAACGGGAGGGCCGCGTGCCTTGCATACGGTCATTAGCGCTTTGCCTGGCGATCTAGGCGCACCTGTCCTAGTTGTCCAGCATATGCCGCCGAAATTTACGAAATCGCTCGCTCAGCGCCTCGACAGCTTCAGTGCGCTGCATGTCGTTGAAGCAGCTCAAGGCGACCGGGTTCATCCCGGCGTTGTCTATGTTGCTCCCGGAGGCTATCATCTAGAGCTTGGCAAAGATAGTTCCGGTTATTATATTCATTTAACAGAGCAGCCGCAGCGCAATGGGCATCGTCCATCGGTAGATGTGATGTATGAATCATTAGTTCCTTTCAAGGAGCTGAAGCGTCACGCGGTCATCCTGACCGGAATGGGCAGCGATGGTACGAAAGGTCTTAAACAGCTTGTTGAGAGCGGTGCAGTAACTTCTATAGGCGAGGCGGAGGAAACTTGCATCGTTTACGGCATGCCGCGCAGCGCCTACGAAAGCGGGGCAGTTAAGACCGTGCTCCCGCTGCAACAAATCGCTGCACGTATTGAAAGCTGTGTACTTAAATAACGATTGAAGCAATCACAAGTCTAGCAGGAGGTGCGATACAATGGATATGAATGCCTATCTGTCGATGTTCATCGACGAATCTAACGACCATCTTCAAACCTTGAATGAAAACTTATTGCGACTGGAAGGCGAGCCGGAAGATCTATCAATTGTTCAAAATATATTCCGCTCCGCTCATACTTTGAAAGGCATGTCGGCTACGATGGGATATGAGGATCTGGCTGCCTTGACACATGAAATGGAAAATGTGCTTGATCTTGTTCGCAATAGCAAGCTCAAGATGGACAGCTTTATATTTGATACGCTTTTCAAGGGTCTTGATGCGCTGGAGGCAATGGTGCAGGATATCGTTAACGGTGGTACTGGTAAAGCGGATGTGACATCAATTGTGGCCGCCTTGCAGTCGATTTTTAGCGGAGAGCATAAACTATCGGTGCCGGATCAAAAGGCTGCAGCGGAAGGCGATTCTTCCAATGCGGACAAGCCTATTTTGCTGCTGGACGAGTACCAGACTTCGGTGATTAAGCAATCCATTGATAGCGGACATCAGGCTTATCATATTCATGTAACGATTCGCGAGGACTGTTTGCTGAAAGCAGTTCGTGCCTACATGGTATTCAACCTGCTGGAAGCACACGGAGAGATTGTGAAATCGGAACCTTCTGTACAGGATTTGGAACAGGAAAAATTCGATCGTTCCTTTACTGTATTTACCATTACACAGACGAAGCTGGAAGACCTGCATACGCAAATTATGAATGTATCCGAAGTGGAGACGGCAGTTATAACTTTGCTGGATGAGGAATCGCTACATCTGCTAAGCACGCCAACAGCGAATCAGCAAGCTGAGGCTGAGGTGAAGAAAGCGAAGGAAGAGGTTGCAGCAGCAATTGCAGTCGTCGAGAAAAAAGAAGAGGCAGCCAAGGCTCCCGCAGCGGCTGCGCCTCGTAAAGATTCGCCTGCTCAAGCAGCGCCAGCGGCGGTTAATCGGACGATTCGCGTTGATATCGACCGTTTGGATACGCTGATGAATCTGTTCAGTGAGCTGCTCATTGATCGCGTTCGACTAGAACAGCTTTCAAGCGAAATTAAACGCAATGACTTGACTGAGACGGTTGAGCATATGACGCGTGTCAGCACAGATTTGCAAAATATCGTACTCAAGCTGCGCATGGTTCCCGTCGATTCGGTATTCAACCGTTTCCCTCGCATGATTCGCGATTTGGCGAAGTCGCTTGATAAAAAAATCGATTTGGTCATTACTGGAGCGGATACAGAGCTTGACCGTACCGTTATTGATGAAATTGGCGATCCGCTCGTTCACTTGCTCCGCAACTCTGTCGATCATGGCATCGAGACGGTGGAAGAACGGATTGCGGCAGGCAAGTCAGAAGTAGGTACCATTTTCCTGCGCGCTTACCACAGCGGCAACCATGTGTTTATTGAAGTGGAAGAGGATGGACGCGGCATTAACCAAGAGCGCGTGCTGAAGACGGCGATCAAAAACGGCGTCGTTACCGAAGATGAGGCGAAAAAGCTGTCCAGCGACGAAATCAATATGCTGATTTTTGCAGCAGGCTTTAGTACAGCTGAGAAAATATCGGATATTTCCGGACGCGGTGTAGGACTGGACGTTGTACGTTCCAAAATTACGTCGCTTGGTGGAAATGTTACCATTGACTCGGTGTTTGGCAGAGGAACGAAATTCTCGGTACAGCTTCCGCTGACGCTGTCGATTATTTCGGCGATGCTGATCAAGCTGGGCTCGGAAAAATATGCGATTCCGCTGTCCTCCATTGTGGAGACCAGCATTATCCGCAGATCGCAAATTTTGAACGTTCATGGCAATTTAATGATTGAATTCCGCAATACCGTTATTCCTCTTGTATCGCTGAGCCGTGTGCTTGAGACACCTGACTTTAATGATAGCGCCGAGGAAGAAACCGAAATTGTAGTGGTGCGCAAGGGAGAAAAATGGGCGGCAGTCACCGTCGATGAGTTTATCGGCCAAAACGAGATCGTGCTCAAAACGCTTGGCAAATATTTGACCAATATCGAGGCGATTTCTGGAGCGACGATTTTAGGTGACGGCCAGGTCGCATTAATTATTGATCCTAACGCATTAATCAAATAGGAGGTTTTCACAATGGGAGAAGAATTGAAGGTCATTGTTTTTGCGCTAGCTGATGAGGAATACGGTATTGAAGTAGATAAAGTTAGAACAATAGAGCGGATGTCGCCGATTACCCGCGTGCCTAAAACAGCCGCTTTTATTAAAGGCGTTATGAATTTGCGCGGTGTTGTTGTGCCGGTTGTCGATCTTCGTGGGCGTTTTGGCCTACCTGAGCAGGAACCGACAGATAATTCGCGAATTATAGTAGTAGCGGTAGATGATCTTGAAGTAGGATTTATTGTCGATTCCGCGAATGATGTCATAGATATCGATACGGACAACATCGATTCTCCACCGGAAATCGTAGGCGGCGTTAAAGCGAAGTACTTGCACGGTATTGCCAAGCTCGGGGACAGCAGACTGCTTATTATGCTAAATCTAGTTGAGGTGCTGAATAAAAACGAGATCGAACAGCTCATGCAACTGGAGGGATAGAAGTGGCACAGTTCAGCAAGTTTGAAGCTTTTGAGCTTGACGTACTAAAGGAAGTCGGCAATATAGGCGCGGGCAATGCAGCTACTGCATTGTCTCGTCTTCTTAACAAGCCAGTCGATATGGGTGTTCCGAAGGTCAGCCTGCTGCCCTTCGAAGAAATTGCCGATCGCGTAGGCGGAATGGAGCAGGTCGTCATCGCGGTGTTTTTAAGAGTGGAAGGCGAAGCGCCGGGCAATATGTTTTTTATCATTCAGGAGGACGCAGCGAAGCGTTTGCTGACTCAGCTGCTGTCATTGCCTCATGATGATGAGAACGGCTATTCCGAAATGGAGCTGTCGGCTTTATGCGAAATCGGAAATATTTTGACCGGCTCGTATCTGTCTTCGTTGGCTGATTTTACCCATTTGGCGATGGCTCCATCGGTTCCATCCGTTGCGCTGGACATGGCGGGAGCTATTTTAAGCTATGGCTTGCTGCAATATGGCGAAATGGGCGATTCCGCGCTATTGATAGAGACGACATTTCTCGAAGACTGCCAAGACCTGGAAGGCCATTTTTTCCTCATACCTGACCCTGAATCATTTACAAAAATTTTCCGCGCTCTGGGAGTAAATGTCGAATGATACAGCAAAATTTGATTAAGGTTGGAATGGCTGATTTAAATATTGCAACTGAGGGTTCCGTCCTCAAAACAACAGGGCTTGGTTCTTGTGTAGGACTTACGCTTTATGATCCGGTTAATAAAGTAGCCGGAATGGCCCATGTTATGCTGCCTTCCTCTGAAATTGCAAGAGAGGCAACGATTAACTTGGCGAAATATGCGGATACGGCCATTCCTGAGCTTGTTGAACGGATGAAGCATGTGGGCGCACAGCAAAATCGCCTTGTAGCGAAAATGGCTGGCGGCGCTCAAATGTTCGCCTTTTCAGGTCAGTCGGACTCTATGCGCATTGGTCCGCGAAATGTCGAATCTTGCCTTGAGATCGTCAACAAGTTCAAAATTCCTGTGTTTGCACAGGATACGGGCGGCAATTATGGTCGCACCATTGAGTTCGACAGCGGAAGCGGTCTGTTACTCATTCGCAGCGTACAGCTTGGAATAAAGGAGATTTGAATTATTATGATCGGAAATTGGCGATGGAATGTCGGATTAGGACTCACGGGTGTTATATTAACGATTCTTTTCTCACTCGGTAAAAATGCGGTCACAGTCATACTGCTGCGCAGTGTATATGCATTCATCGCCTTTGTTGTCATTGCGTTTATACTGCGTGCAGTGCTTACGTTTATTTTGAAGCCGCCGGCATTGCTGGATAACGGCGCTGCAGAAGAAGATGGAATAGGAACACAGTTTAATTTGACTACGCCGGATGAAAGCGAAGATTTAAATCAGCTGTTGAAAGACGGGCTGGATATTCGCCCAGCGCAAGATGAGGCAGATAGCAGAAAGCCAATGGAACAAGAGCAAGAGCCGTTTCGGCCATTAGCGCCGCCACAGCTCGTGTCTGCACAAAACAAAGAACCGGAAGAACTGGCTAAAGTAGTACGTCACCTGACAGGAGGGTGAAAAATATGATTGCTTCTTTAAACATTCCGATGTGGCAAGCTTGGAAAGAAGAAGGGGATATTGAAGCGAAGAAGCGGCTTATTGAGCAATATTTGCCGCTTGTTGATTATGTGACCAATCGTATGGCTATTGGCCTGCCTAAAAACGTATCCAAGGATGACCTTGCCAGCAATGGCGTTATGGGTTTAATTGATGCAATAGAGAAGTTTGACTATTGCCGGGGGCTGCAGTTTGAGACCTATGCATCCTGGCGCATTCGCGGCGCAATTATTGATGGTCTCCGTCAAGGCGACTGGGTTCCGCGGTCCGTGAGAGAGAAAGCGAAAAAAGTGGAAGAGGCTTATCAAAAGCTGGAACAACAGTATTTACGCTCGGTTTCCGATGCTGAAATTAGCAATTACCTGAACATAACGGAAAAGGAGTTTACAACGATGCTTCAAGAGATTGCGGTAACGACTGTATGTTCGCTTGAGGATCCTCTTCGTGAGGAAGAGTCGGAAACAAGACTTTCGCTGCTCGTGGATGAACGGGCAAAAAATCCTGACCATAAAGTCCATGAAGTATATTTGAAAGATTCATTGGTTAATGGAATAGAGAAGCTGACGGAGAAGGAACGTATCGTCGTTTCCCTTTTTTATTATGAAGAGCTGTCTTTAAGTGAGATTGCAGACGTCATGTCGCTCTCGCCGTCACGAATTTCGCAGCTCCATTCCAAAGCTATTTTACGTCTTAGAGGAGCTTTATCCAAGCATAAAGATCAACTAATGCAGTACTAGAGTGGAGGCGTGTAATGGAAGGTCAATCATTAGATACCATTATGAGCGTTCAAATATCTGCAGATAAAATGTCAGCCTTTTTGACATTCAAACGTTTGACGGATGATTTTGAATGCTCGCTTGAACAATTAGAGCAGTTTGTGCAAAGTAGCGGAGTGAGCGTTGGAATTGTGCCCGGCGTCCTTCAAAACATTTGTAACAATCCGCTCGCTTTTTATAAAGAGCAAACTTTAATTGCTGAAGGAAAGCCTGCTGAAGTTGGCAAGGACGGCTTTGTTCAATTTATTTATGATATGAAAAGCAAAGAGCGGCGCCCGGCTGAAAATGAAGATGGCACCGTAGATTTTAAGGAAATGACGCAGTTGAAAAATGTGACGCGCGGCCAGCTGATTGCTGAACTGGTCGAACCTGCTGCTGGCGAACCGGGCATGACGGTAACCGGGAATGAGGTTGCATCGAAAGAAGGCAAGGCGGCGCGTTTTAAAATAGGAAAAAATGTCGTGCTGAACAATGAGCAAACCGCAATGTATGCGGCACTGGACGGACTCATTACGATGACGGATAAGGATAAAATCAATGTATTTCCTATTTACGAAGTGAATGGCGACGTAGATTATAAAATAGGAAATATTGATTTTGTCGGTACCGTAGTCATCCGAGGGAATGTGCTAAGCGGCTTCCGCGTCAAATCTGCCGGGGATATTCGCATCATTGGCGGAGTTGAGGGCGCCGATTTGGACGCTGAAGGCTCTATTGAAATATCAGGCGGCATTATGGCTGGCAACAAAGGTTTTGTCAAAGCCGGAAAAAATGTGAAATGCTCCTTTATCCAGGACGGCAACGTTATTGCCGGCGATGATGTGCTCGTATCGCAAAGCATTATGCATTCGAATGTTCGCGCTGGTAAAAATGTTATTTGTTCAGGGGCCAAGGGGCTGATTGTTGGCGGGACTATTCAAGCGGGCGAGCGGGTTAAAGCTCGTACAATCGGCAATACGATGTCTACTGCAACAGTAGTTGAAGTAGGTGTAAAGCCAGAGCATCGCTCGGAGCTGCTGGAATTGCGCACAAAACTCAAGCAGCATAACGAGAGCATGGATAAGGCGGATAAAGCGCTTGTGATTTTGGATCAATTGGCTGCAATTGGGCAGCTAACAGATGACAAAATGGCCATGCGCATTAAGCTAAGCGCGACCAAACGGCAGTCGCTGACAGAGGTTGAGCAGTTCCGTGAACGGATTTTGGATATTGAGCGCACGCTTGAAGATAGCGAGCAAGCTGGGGTTGACGTCAATAACATTATTTATGGCGGAATCAAAATTGTAATTGGCCGATATACGAAATATATTAAAGACCCGCTGCAGCGTGTTTCCTTTCAGTATTTAGATGGAGATATTTCACAGGTGAGTTACCGTTCGTAAAAACTTGAGCAAGCTGACCCAATAGGGAGGTAATCAAGATGGCTTTCAAACCTATTGATTTGCAAATATCGGTTCCTCGCACACCGGAGTCCAGCGGACTTCAAAGCCATATGAATCATAAGCCGATGTCGGACCAGACGAAGCTTGCCGAGCAGCAAGCTGCGCAGACCGAGCTTGTTCGCCACAAAAATACGGAAGTTGAGCATTCCGTAGGCCTGAACGTTCGTCAGGATCAAGAAACAAGCAAGCAATCTGATGAACGCAAGGGCAAACACAAAAAACAGGATGGGCAGGACAAGCATGAAGAAAGCCATCCCCCTGTGCATCCCTATAAGGGACATCATGTAGATATTTCGCTTTAAAGGCAGGTGGGAGCAAGCATGTCTAACTGGCAATACATAGTTTTGCTTGGCGCTGTAGTCGTTGTTTTTGGGTTGCTTTTGCCTAGAAGGAAACAGCCCGCAGCCGCGCAAGCCGTCAATAATATGGAAGTTTCACTGGAACAGTTTATGGAAAACATGGAGCAGGACAATCGTGAGCTTACTGCACTTATCGTGCAATCACAAGAGGAAGCACGTGCCAAGGCACAGCGCAGCGAGGAGCGTTTAGCCGAGCTGGAGCGTAAATATAGCGCTATGGAGCAGCTTTTTGAGCAGCAGAAGGCTTCCGCAGTGTCGGTGCAAGCTGCCCAGGTGATGCCGGTCAAGGTTGACGTTCCCATTACACCCGCTCCAGCTGCGCTACAGGAAGAGCCTGAAGAGCTGGAAGAGCCAGCTCCGCCAGTGAAGCAATCGATTCAAGAGCGTTATGCCGATTTGTTTGCGCTTCATCAGCAAGGCAAGTCTATTGAGGCAATTGCAAAAAAAATGAACATGAACAAGGGCGAGGTTCAGCTTATCCTTCAGCTTGCGAAACAGGAGGAGGGTGCCCGTGTTTAAAAACCGTGTTTTTTTAACCGGGCTTGGCCTTGGCATTATTATCGGCGCATTATTGCTCCAAATGATGATGATTGGCGAATCCAGCCAGCAAAAGCTCAGTAACCGCGACAATGCAGATGCTGGGCAAGAGGAAAAGATATATTCGCAAAGTGAAGTCGATGCGATTGTTGAAGCGCAACGGGCAACGAGCAGCATAAAGGAAGAAAGCGAAGCAGCGGCAGTGCCTTCACCAACCTCTTCGCCTAAACAAATGCCTTCTGAAAGCGCTGCTCCGCAAGCCTCCGCCCCAGCTTCCCCAAAGGCATCAGCAGTGCCAACGGATAATTCTTCAGCTGCTGCGGACACGGATGAAAATACCATTCGCAAAATGGTTCGCATTCAGGCAGGAACGAATTTGACTGCGGCGTCTGAGCTGCTGGCCAAGGAGAAGCTGATTAGTGATAAAGCGGCATTTATCCGCAAAATGAAGCAAGAAAAGAAACTGGTTCGCGCCGGTTATTTTTTGTTTACCGGGAATCCTTCGCTTGAGGAAGTTATTACAACCATTACGACACAGCCGATGACACCAGAGGAAGTAAAAGCTTTTAATTCGTAATAAAATGGCGGAATGCGGTAATTTTCGCTCGGAGATTGTTGCGTACGGCATGCAGTTATGGTATATTAATTGACGGTGTTAAAAACACACGCTGATTAATTTCGTTAACGGTGCTTCTGCTTAGGTGGAAGTTTTAACGAAAGATGACGTCGGCGGAGGGCACTACAAAAAAACCATTATCAGGAGGTGTTGGAGAAATGGCGGTTATTTCCATGAAACAGCTACTTGAAGCTGGGGTACACTTCGGTCATCAGACTCGTCGTTGGAACCCGAAGATGGATCGTTATATCTTCACTGAAAGAAACGGAATTTACATTATCGATTTGCAAAAAACAGTTAAAAAAGTTGACGAGGCTTATAACTTCGTTCGCTCGATCGCTGCAGAGGGCGGCACTATGCTGTTCGTCGGCACGAAGAAGCAAGCTCAAGATTCCGTTAAGGAAGAAGCTGAGCGTTGCGGCAACTTCTACATCAACCAACGTTGGCTCGGCGGTACGCTGACTAACTTCCAAACGATTCAAAAACGTATCGACCGTTTGAAAACTTTGGAGAAATGGGAAGAGGACGGCACTTTCGAAGTTCTTCCTAAGAAAGAAGTTATTATTCTTCGCAAAGAAAAAGACCGTTTGGAAAAATTCCTTGGCGGCATCAAAGGCATGAAATCGTTGCCTAGCGCTTTGTTCATCATCGATCCTCGTAAAGAGCGTATCGCTGTTGCTGAAGCACGCAAACTTGGAATTCCTATCGTAGGTATCGTTGATACAAACTGCGATCCAGACGAAATTGACTATGTCATTCCTGGTAATGATGATGCAATTCGTGCGGTTAAATTGCTTACGTCCAAGATGGCTGATGCAATTGTTGAAGCTAACCAAGGTGAGCAAACAACTGCTTAATTCAATAAACGTAAGCTATTAGGCGAAGGGCGGTCAGAAGGTGAAAGCCTCTCACCGCCCTTTTTTCACGAATACCTAATTAAATAAATCGAAACCTTCAGGAGGGCTCAAAATGGCAGTTAGTGCGAGCGCAGTAAAAGAACTTCGCGAAAGAACAGGAGCAGGAATGCTCGATTGTAAAAAAGCTTTGGATCATACAGACAACGATATCACGAAAGCGATTGAATTCCTTCGTGAGAAAGGCCTTGCTGCTGCAGCTAACAAAGCTGGTCGTATTGCAACAGAAGGCGTTGTTGAATCCTACATTCACGCTGGCGGCCGTATTGGCGTTCTAGTTGAAGTTAACTGTGAAACAGACTTCGTTGCTAAAACAGACCAATTCCGTGAGTTTGCAAGAGATATCGCGATGCAAATCGCTGCTGCAAACCCTAAATTCGTTCGCCGCGAAGAAGTTCCTGGCGATGAGCTTGAAAAAGAACGCGAAATTTTGCGTGCACAAGCACTTAACGAAGGCAAGCCTGAGAAAATCGTTGATAAAATGGTTGAAGGCCGTATTTCCAAATACTATGAAGAATATTGCTTGCTTGAGCAAACGTTCATCAAAAACCCAGACCAAACGATTTCCGAGCTTCTTAACGATAAAATCAACAAAATTGGTGAAAACATTTCAATCCGTCGTTTCGTTCGTTATGAGCTGGGCGAAGGTCTTGAGAAAAAAGTTGATAACTTCGTAGAAGAAGTTATGTCGCAAGCTAAACTGTAAACCGATCGCAAAGGCGGGGCGGGGCGTCCGCCTCGCCTGCTTTCGTAAGCGGAGAAACTTTATATTTTGATAACCGGATGCAATCTAAGAGCTTTAGATTCATTCATGGAGGTAAGCAACGTTGGAAAAACCCGTGTTTAAACGTATAGTATTAAAAGTTAGCGGCGAATCGTTGGCAGGAAATAACGGCTACGGTATTGAGGCTTCGACAATTGCTTCTATTGCTGAGCAAGTAAAGGAAGTTGTAGCATTCGGTGTTGAAGTTGCCATTGTTGTAGGCGGCGGTAATATTTGGCGCGGAATTGCAGGAACTGCTAAAGGGATTGATCGCGCAACGGCGGATTACATGGGTATGCTGGCTACAGTTATGAATTCTCTTGCTCTACAGGATGCATTGGAACAAATTGAAGTGCCAACCCGCGTACAATCCTCGATTGCTATGCAGCAAATCGCTGAGCCGTACATTAGACGTCGTGCTATTCGCCACCTGGAGAAAGGCCGCGTCGTTATTTTCGCTGCTGGCACAGGCAATCCGTTCTTCTCAACAGATACGACAGCTGCTTTGCGTGCTGCTGAGATTGAAGCAGAAGTCATTTTGATGGCTAAAAACAAAGTGGATGGCGTATACTCTGCTGATCCATTCAAAGATCCAACTGCAGTTAAGTTCGAAGAGCTTACTTACATGGAAGTATTAAATAAAAATCTTGGTGTTATGGATGCGACAGCATCTTCGCTATGCATGGACAATAATATTCCGCTCGTTGTATTTGCAATTACAGAGCAGGATAATATTAAGCGGGTCGTGCTGGGCGAGAAAATTGGCACCATTGTGAGAGGAAGTGCGAAATAATGCCTCAAGCTATTAAGAAAAATGCCGAAGAACGTATGGAGAAAGCAATCGGTGCACTGCGCCGCGATTTGGCCAGCCTGCGTGCAGGCCGCGCATCAGCAGCTTTGCTTGATCGTGTGCAAGTTGAATATTACGGCGCATTGACACCAGTTGCACAACTGGCCAACATTAACACGCCGGATTCCCGGACGCTGATGATTCAGCCGTGGGATAAAACCTCCCTTGCAGCTATTGAAAAAGCGATTATGAAATCGGATCTTGGTTTGACGCCAGCTAATGACGGCTCAACGATTCGCATTTCGATTCCGCCGCTGACCGAGGAGCGTCGTACTGATCTTGTCAAAATGACGAAAAGATTCGGTGAAGAAGCGAAGGTAGCTGTCCGCAACATCCGTCGCGATGCGAATGATGATGTGAAGAAGCTGGAGAAAACGGACATTTCAGAAGATGAGTCCCGTCGTCATCAAGATGACATTCAAAAGCTGACAGACCGTTTTATCGTAGAAGTGGATAAAGTATTAGTAGCTAAAGAAAAAGAAATTATGGAAGTATAATTTCACTAAAGCCCCTCCGTTAGGTGGGGTTTGGTTTAAATATAAGGCTTTTATTTTTTTTGAAATGCCTTATATATCATCGCGAAACGCAAGCTGCCTTCTATTGGGTACGGTGGCAGCCGTTTACGCTTGTTAAATCCGGGTTGGAGGAACGAAGATGATCAGTCGACTTTGGGCTAAATTTAGCAAATCGTCCCCACGTCCGGCAGCGCCGCCACGATTAGACAACGTGCCTGAACATGTTGCTGTTATTATGGATGGAAACGGGCGTTGGGCCAAAGACCGTGGATTACCGCGAATAGCGGGTCATCATTCCGGGATGAAAGCGGTCAGACGCATTACGATGGCAGCAGACCGGCTCGGCGTTAAATATTTAACGCTTTATGCTTTTTCGACGGAAAACTGGAAAAGGCCTAAAGACGAAGTTGATTTTTTAATGAAGCTCCCTCAGCAATTTCTAGAAATTGAAATAGACGATTTGATGCAAAAAAATGTTCAGGTTCGCGTCATGGGGCACAGGGAGGATCTCCCATCCTTTACGATTAAAGCGTTGGACGAAGCAATGAGCAAGACGGCAAATAATACGGGACTCGTACTTACTTTTGCGCTAAACTATGGCAGCCGCAAGGAAATGCTTGAAGCGATCAAGGAGATCGCAGCGGATGTGCAAGAAGGACGGCTCACCTGTGACCAAATAGATGATCATGTGATGAGTTCGCATTTATTGACCCGCGACCTTCCGGATCCTGATCTGCTGATTCGCACGAGCGGAGAATTGCGTTTAAGCAATTTTATGCTTTGGCAGCTTGCCTATAGCGAAATGTGGTTTACGGACGTCTATTGGCCTGAATTTTCAGAGGCCCATTTCGAAGAAGCGATTGAGGAGTATGGGCGGCGCGCACGGCGATATGGCGGACTATAAGCTTCGATAACGGAGTGTGACCTATACATTGAAACAGCGAATAGTGACGGGAGTAGTAGCAGGCGCATTTTTTATTGCGCTTGCAGTAGCGGGAAGCTGGCTATATGCTGGTCTGCTCGTTTTGCTCGCGATGGTAGGCTTTACTGAATATGTCAAGATGAACGGCCAAGCTTGGGCTCATCCGGCTTCATTGCTCGGATACGCGGGTGTGCTGTTTTTTGTGCTACCATGGAACTTAATTGGGGTAGAAACGCCATCCTTCATGTTTGTAACGTGGGTGCTGGCCTTTTTGCTGCTTGCTCTAACGGTCTTGACCAAAAACAAAACAACGATCGATCATGCGGCATTTATGCTGCTTGGTGCGCTGTACGTTGGGATGGGCTTTGGAGCGATGAATGCGGTAAGACAGATGGATGATCATGGCTTGTTTTGGACATTTTTGCTTCTTGGCTGCATATGGTCCTCAGACATTGGCGCCTATTTTGCCGGGAAGGCATTTGGCAAAAACAAGCTCTGGCCATCGATTAGTCCGAATAAAACGATTGAGGGGGCGCTCGGAGGCGTTGTGCTGTCGCTTGTTGTGGCAGCTATCGGAGCTTTTTTCTTCCCCGACGTCATCGTATTTGGCAAAGCGCTTCTTATTGGGCTGCTGGCCGCTGTAGCTGGACAGTTTGGCGATTTAATTCAATCCGCTTACAAACGAGTACGTGATATCAAAGATACAGGCCGCATATTGCCTGGGCATGGCGGCGTTCTGGACCGTTGCGACAGCTGGATTATCGTATTTCCGTTGATCGTGCTCTCTGGTCTGCTTCCCATGTAATTTGTAAGAGATGCAAAAAGTACATGTCTAATCCGAGTGTCAGAGGAGATTGAGATGAAAAAAATAACGATTCTTGGCTCAACAGGCTCCATTGGCACGCAAACGCTGGATGTTATTGCAAACGACCCGGAGCGTTTTCAGGTTGTCGGCTTATCGGCGGGCAGCAATACGGACCTGCTGATTCAGCAGGCGATCCGCTTCAAGCCATCCATCGTTTGCTTGTCAACGAAGGAAGCGGCTGAAGCGGTTGCCTCTTCGCTGCCTGCAGGAACTCGGGTCATTTATGGAGAGCAGGGCTTAATTGAGCTTGCTGGAGAGACGGAAGCCGATATTGTCGTTACGGCGATTATGGGCAGCAGAGGGCTCCCTGCAACGCTTGCTGCCATTGAAGCGGGCAAAATGATTGGCCTTGCGAATAAAGAGACGCTCGTAACGGCGGGCCATATTGTAATGGAACGGGCAAGGCAGAAGGGTGTTTCGATTATACCGATTGACAGCGAGCATTCGGCTATTTTTCAGTGCCTGAATGGAGAAGATCGCAGATCGCTTAGCCAGCTTACGCTGACTGCCTCAGGCGGCTCATTCCGCGATCGCACGCGCGAGCAATTGAAAGGTGTTACGGTGGCGGAAGCGCTGAATCATCCTAATTGGTCCATGGGTGCTAAAATCACAATCGATTCTGCCACAATGGCTAATAAAGGGCTGGAAGTTATTGAAGCCCATTGGCTGTTTGATGTTACATACGATCAAATCCATGTTCTTGTTCATCCAGAGAGTATCATTCATTCTTATGTGGAGTTTACTGACCATAGCGTCATTGCGCAGCTAGGGTTGCCTGATATGCGCGTTCCGATTCAATATGCGCTTACGTATCCGCATCGCTATCCAACGCCTACCGGCCGGCTTGATTTGGCTGCCATTGGCAAGCTTCATTTTCGAGAGATGGACTTTGAACGGTATCCGTGCCTGCGTCTCGCTTTCGAATGCGGCAAAGCGGGACAATCGGCGCCAACGGTATATAATGCGGCGAATGAAGTAGCGGTGGCCCGGTTTCTTGCTGGCGAAATTGAATTTCTGGATATTGAGCGCACGATTGAGGAAGTGCTCACTCGCCATCCTGTAACGGTGGTTGATACTCTTGAAGCTATCGCTGAAGTCGACAGCTGGGCACGTCGAATGGCTGCTACTGTGTAACTTGTGCGCTGCCTCGCGGTTCTCTTGTAACGGGTAGGAGAATAATGATAATCTATGTACAGGCCGTTACGAACAGGAGGCTCTATATGGAGACGATTCAGATTGTTTTATTAACCGTGCTCGTGTTTTTTGTAATCGTGACTATCCACGAATGGGGCCACTATTATTTTGCCAAACGAGCAGGGATATTGGTTAGGGAATTTGCCATTGGTTTTGGACCTAAGCTCATTTCCATTAAGCGCGGTGAGACGCGATTTACCATTCGCCTCGTTCCGGCAGGTGGCTTCGTCCGTATGGCAGGCGAGGACCCGGAAATTGTGGACGTTGCCTCTGGGCAGACAATTGCCATCAAGCTTAAAGAGGATAAGGTAACGAGATTGTACCTGGACCGTCTAGATGAGCGCAGCGGCGTCATTCGTGGCGAAGTGACTCAGATCGACCTGGAAAGGGATTTGTTCGTTACGCTCGACATTGAAGGCGAGAAGGAACGTTTTGCGCTGCATCCACAAGCATTGATGATTAGCAAAGGCAAAGAAACGCAAATTGCCCCGCTGGACAGACAGTTTGGCAGCAAATCGGTAGCTGCGCGGGCACGGGCTATTTTTGCCGGTCCGTTTATGAATTTTGTGCTGGCGTTTGTATTGTGTGGCGCTTATATTCAACTCGCGGGTACACCGGAAAATTTGCTCGTGGATTCGATTAGCAAGGGGATGCCGGCAGAAAAGGCCCAATTGCAAAGCGGCGACATGATTCAAGCGATTAATGGTACGCCAATTGGTACGGATTATGATAAAATGATTGAGATTATTGGCGGTTCACCTGGCGTGCCGATTCAAATGGACATTGTGCGCGGCGGCGTAGCGCAGAAGATCGAGCTGACGCCAGCTCCGGATGACCAAGGAGTCGGTAAAGTCGGGATCACGGCTGCTTACAAGACGCGCTCTGCAACGATTACAGAAACGGTAACGGGTGCAGGCAAGCTGATGAAGCAGATGACCGTTATCATTTTTGAAGGCTTTAAGAAGCTCGTCACCGGTGATTTTAAGCTGGATGATTTGGGCGGGCCTGTGCGTACAGCAGAGGTAACCAGTCAAATTGCCAAGCAGGGCATCGCCGAATTGACGCGATGGACCGCTATGCTGAGCTTGTATTTGGGGATTTTCAACTTGCTGCCCATTCCAGCACTGGATGGAAGCAGACTTATTTTTCTCGGGCTGGAAGCGCTGCGCGGCAGACCGATTGACCCGAACCGGGAAAGCATGGTTCATTTCGTCGGCTTTGCGCTCATTATGCTGCTGATGCTGGTAGTAACCTATAACGATATTTTGCGATTGGTGCGAGGGGAGTCTTAACCTTTTATGTCTAAAGATAAAAAATTTGTTTCGGAAATTACGCCGCAAAGCGAGGATTTCTCGAAATGGTATATTGATGTCATTAAAAAAGCCGAGCTTATGGATTATTCGCCGGTGCGCGGATGTATTATTTTTCGCCCGGAAGGTTATGAGCTATGGGAAAATATTCAACGTGATCTGGACCGCCGCTTTAAAGAAACCGGACATCGCAATGCGTATTTCCCGCTCTTTATTCCAGAAAGCTTTTTCCAGAAGGAAAAGGAGCATGTCGAGGGCTTTAATCCTGAGCTTCCTTGGGTAACAGAAGCAGCAGGCGAGAAGCTTGAGGAGCGCCTTGCTATTCGTCCAACTTCGGAGACGATGTTCGGGCATATGTATGCCAAATGGATTCAATCGTACCGCGACCTGCCGCTGCTCATTAACCAATGGGCGAATGTAGTCCGCTGGGAGAAACGCACGCTGCCTTTCCTGCGCACAAGTGAGTTTCTATGGCAGGAAGGCCATACAGCGCATGAGAATGAAGAGGAAGCTCGTCAAGAAACGATGCAAATGCTCGGCATTTACCGTGACTTTGTCGAGGAATTTCTGGCGATTCCGGTCGTTGTTGGACAAAAGACGCCTTCGGAGCGTTTTGCGGGCGCAGTAGATACGTATTCGATTGAAGCGATGATGAAGGATGGCCGTGCCGTACAGGCGGGAACTTCTCATTACTTGGGAACGAAATTTGCCGTAGCATTTGATATTAAATATTTGGACCGTGAAAATCAGCTGCAATTTGCCCACACGACCTCATGGGGTGTGAGTACCCGTCTCATTGGCGCTATGATTATGGTGCATGGTGACGATCGTGGCCTTGCGTTGCCGCCTAAAGTCGCTCCAACACAAGTGATTATGATTCCTATCGGTCCAGCGAAAACGCGCGACCAAGTTGTCGGCCGGGTAGATGAGCTGTATGCCGAGCTTAAAAAAGCGGGTGTTCGCGTCAAGGTGGATGACCGTTCGGACGTAAGCCCTGGCTGGAAGTTCAATGAATATGAAATGCGCGGCATTCCGCTTCGTCTGGAGCTGGGGCCACGTGATATGGAAAATGGACAAGTTGTACTCGTATCCCGCATTAGCGGCGAGAAGAAGGTAGTCGAGCAGGCTAATCTCGTCGCTGAAGTAGAAGCGATGCTTGTGCAAATCCATAATGAAATGTTTGAGAAAGCGAAGCAGTTCCGCGAGGATCATTTCTATTCGGTAGATACGCTGGATGAAATGAAGGCATCGCAAGAGGAGCAGCGCGGCTTTGTGCTTGCGGGCTGGTGTGGCTCGGAAGCATGCGAGAAGCAGGTCAAGGAAGAGACGGGAGCAACAAGCCGCAACATTCCATTCGAGCCTGCCGAGAAAAAGAGCACATGCCTCGTTTGCGGCGACGCCGCCGAGCATACAGTTGTTTTTGCTCGCGCTTACTAGAACGGGCTCTCCTGTAGCAACAGAGCGTCTTCGTTCGAATGCTTGAAGTGCATTGTACGCAACAGAATCTTTCGCTTTTTCTTTAATTTTAATTTGTATTTTATTGTTCTGCATTGAGTTTTGATGTGTTATGCTGATTACAAAGCAATTTCAAGGCAGGGAAATGGAATCAGCCATTTCCCTGCTTCTATGAGAAGTGCTGGTTTAGCGAGCGCTTATACAACGGTTTTTGCGGTGGAGAGAGCGAGGTTTAGGGGGCAAGTGGAGTGAAAGGTTTAAGCTGGAGAAGCGTTAGCGTTAAAGCTTTCCGAAGGAAAGCAGCTTCGTAAGCATAAGCTTTTGCTTTCGGATTTCAACCGCTGATGCGGCTTGATGTTGAAGAAATCCGAAAGCAATGGCGATCGTAAGCCAAACCTTTCACGCAGCGCCGATCCCCCTTAACCGAGCCGACCATCCCCATTGCAACAGCGAAAATAAGCCAGCGAGCGTTAGGAGTGGATAAAATCATGAGCCAAACCGACAACAAAAGGCAGCGCTTTGAGCTGCTGCTGCAGCAGTCGGAATTACCGCAGGAAATGATACAATCCTTTTTTCAGGATGGTTATATAGATCAGGTTGTAGTCGCCAAGAACAACCGCAAGTGGACGTTTTGCATACGCAAAACGTCTTTGGTTCCTTATAAGGCCTATAGTGGATTAAGCCAGGCGGTCAAGCAAAAGTTTGCCCATATTGCTGATACCTCTTTCCAATTTATATACGATGAGCAGCTTTCTTCAGAAGAGCTTGCTCGCGAATATTGGCCGCTGTTTAAAGAGTGGGCGCAGCAGGAAATCGCTTCAGTTAACGGTTGGCTTCTCAAAGCAACGATTACGACGGAAGGCGATGTTATTACGCTGCTGATGCTGGATGAAATGGGGCTGGAGCTGGCGCGCAAAAAACGGATGGATGAAGAAATTACCCGCTTTTATGAGCGGCAATTCAGCCGAAGCTACAAAGTAAAGCTTGCCGTTGGCGAAGCTAAAGCAGAAGTTTACGAAGAGTTCGAGCAGCGTCGGGTAGCGGAGGAACGCGAGGTCATTCAGCAAATTATGGCTAGCGCCGCAGCTGAGGAATTGGGCGATGATGGCGAGCCGCCGGCAAGACTGGCGGTCGGATATGACATTCGCGAAGAGCCGGTTCCATTGATGAACATTCGCGAGGAAGAGAAGAAAATAACGGTGCAAGGCGCCGTATTCGGTCTGGATAAGAAGGAGCTGCGCAACGGAAGCACGCTCTTTACCTTCAACTTGACCGATTTCTCCGATTCCTTGTCCCTAAAAATGTTTGCCAAAACAAAAGATGATGTCAAAGTGCTGGATCTATTGTCCAATGGCAAATGGGTGAAGGCGCGTGGCAGAGTCGAATATGACCGGTTTATGCAGGAGCCGGAGCTTGTCATGATGCCGAATGATTTGCATGAGGTTCATGCACCAGCAGACCGCAAAGACAATGCGGAGGAGAAACGGGTAGAGTTTCATCTGCATACGACAATGAGCGCGATGGATGCGGTGGCTCCCATTGATGCTTATGTAAAGATGGCAGCCAAATGGGGACATAAAGCAATGGCGGTCACTGACCACAGCAACGTGCAATGTTACCCGGAAGCAGCGAAAGCAGCGAAAAAGAACGGCATTCAGCTATTATTCGGCCTAGAGGCTAACGTGGTAAATGATGCGGTTCCGATGGTGCTTAATCCGCGGGAGCAGCCGCTCGCTGGCTCCGAATACATCGTTTTCGATATCGAGACGACGGGACTTTCGGTCATTAACAACAAAATCATCGAGCTTGCTGGCGTGAAAATGAAAGATGGCAAAGAAGTGGCGACATTCGCCACCTTCATTAATCCGCATGAGAAAATTCCTTATCATATTCAGCAATTGACGAATATTAATGATGAAATGGTACAGGATGCGCCGGAGCTTGAGCCAAAGCTGCGCGAATTCATTGAATTTATTGGCGATACCGTACTCGTTGCCCACAATGCCCGCTTTGATATCGGTTTTTTGCAAGCAAACTGTAAATCGCTTGGCCTGCCGGAAATTAAAAACCCGGTCCTTGATACACTGGAGCTGGCAAGGTTTTTGCATCCAAGCTTGAAAAACCATCGTCTCAATACGCTGTCAGCTAAATACAAAATCAGCCTGGAAAACCATCACCGTGCGATTGACGACTCCATCGCCTTGGGCGGTGTATTGTTCGGCTTGATTGGCGATGCGGCTGAACGCAATGTTACAGGCCTGCATCAATTAAATGATTATGTCGGTATCGATTTATCGAACAGCCGCCCGTTTCACTGCTGTATTTATGCACTGAACGCAGTCGGCAAGAAAAATTTATACAAGCTCGTATCGCTCTCCCATACGCAGCATTTTAAACGGGTAGCAAGCATCCCGCGGACGAAGCTAGTGGAGCTGCGCGAAGGGCTGCTCGTCATATCCGGATGTGAAAAAGGCGAGTTTTACGAAACGGTGCTGAATAAATCGTATGAGGAAGCTGTAGAAGTCGCGCGGTTCTATGATGTACTGGAAATTCAGCCGATTGATTTTTACATGCATTTAGTGGACAAAGGTCTCGTTGGCAGCCGTGCTGAAATCGAGCAAGCACACCGCCGTGTGTGCCAAATTGCTGATGAGCTGGGCAAGCCAGTTATTGCGACAGGCAATGTCCATTATTTGAATCCTCGGGATAAGCTGTTCCGCGACATTGCGATCCATGGCATTACGGGTTTTAGTCCGCTGAAAGACATGCGCAAGCCGGATGCCCACTTCCGTACGACCGATGAAATGCTTAAGGAATTTGCGTTCCTTGGAGAAGCACGGGCGTATGAGGTCGTTGTGACCAATACGGTGCAGCTTGCCGAACGCTTTGAGCCGTTCGACCTGTTTCCTCCGGAGTTGTTCACGCCGATTATGGAGGGAGCAGAAGAGGAGATCCGCACCACCTGCTACAATACAGCTAAAGGATTTTATGGCGAGGATCTGCCGCAAGTCGTCATTGACCGGTTGGAGAAAGAACTAGTGCCGATTATTAAATTCGGATTTTCCGCGAACTATTTAATTTCTGAGCGTCTTGTGAAAAAATCGAATGAGGACGGCTATTTGGTCGGCTCCAGGGGCTCTGTTGGTTCCTCTGTTGTAGCTACGTTTCTCGGCATATCCGAGGTTAATCCGCTGCCAGCGCATTATATGTGCAAAAATCCAGCATGCAAGCATAGCGAATGGTTTCTCGATGGCAGCATTCCGAGCGGCTTTGACCTTCCCGACAAATCTTGTCCAAAATGCGGAGAGCCGCTAAAGGGCGAAGGGCAGGATATCCCGTTCGAAACATTCCTTGGCTTCAAAGGTGATAAAGTTCCCGATATCGATCTTAACTTCTCTGGTGAATACCAGCCGATAGCGCATAACTACACAAAGGTGCTGTTTGGGGAAAAAGCGGTATTCCGGGCCGGGACAATAGGTACGGTAGCGGAGAAAACGGGCTTCGGCTTTGCCAAGAAATATGAAGAAGCAAATGGTAAAAAATGGCGCGGTGCCGAGCTGTCCAGACTGGCTGCCGGTGTAACGGGCGTTAAGCGCAGTACTGGTCAGCATCCGGGCGGTATCGTCGTTGTGCCGGATTACATCGAAGTAGAGGATGTAACACCTGTTCAATATCCGGCGGATGACGTAAATGCAGAATGGAAGACGACCCATTTTGACTATCATGCCTTTGAGACGAATTTGCTCAAGCTCGATATACTCGGACACGATGATCCGACGATGATGCGGATGCTTCAGGATTTGACTGATGTTGACCCAACAACGATCCCGATGAACGATCCTAAAGTGATGAGCATGTTCAATTCGACCAAAGCGCTTGATGTTTCTCCAGAGAAAATTCGTACGCCAGTAGCCACATATGGCGTTCCCGAGATGGGTACGAAGTTCGTTCGGCAAATGCTTCAGGAGACGCAGCCGTCTTCCTTTGCCGATTTGCTGCAAATTTCCGGGTTGTCCCACGGAACCGGCGTTTGGCTCGGCAATGCGCAGGAGCTCATTAAGAAGGGAACCTGCAATATCAAAACCGTTATCGGCTGCCGGGATGATATTATGCTTTATTTAATTTACAAGGCGGGCATGGATGCAGGTCTGGCCTTCAAAATTACCGAGAGCGTGCGTAAGGGCAAGGGACTTTCTGACGAATGGATCGAAGAGATGAAGCGCTGCAAAGTACCGCAGTGGTACATTGACTCCTGCTTGCGCATTGAGTATATGTTTCCGAAGGCGCATGCCGCGGCCTATGTTATTTCGGCGGTGCGGACAGCCTACTTCAAGCTGTATTATCCAATTGCTTATTATGCGACTTACTTTACCGTTCGCGCGGAAGATTTTGACCTTGAAATATTGTGCCAAGGCTACGATGCAATCAAACGCAAGCTGATCGAAATTGAAGAAAAAGGCTTTGCGGCGCTGCCTAAGGAGAAAGCGAGCATCTCGCTGCTCGAGATGGCGCTTGAGATGACAGCACGCGGCTTCTCTTTTAAACCGATTGATCTTTACCGTTCGGATGCGACAAAATTCCAAGTCGATGGCGATTCGCTCGTGCCTCCGTTTGCAGCGATTCCGGGTATTGGTGAAAATGCCGCACGCAATATTGCCGCTTCCCGTAATGATGGCGAGTACCTGTCGATTGAGGATTTCCAGCAAAGATCGAAGGCGAGTAAAACGATTGTCGAGGTGCTGAACGGGATGGGCTGTTTCCGAGGATTGCCGGAATCGAACCAGCTCTCGTTGTTTTAGAACGTGGTATATCGGCATTTGTACAGCATTTCAACTTGAAAAGTTTTCTTGTCACTACTTATGCGGTTATGTTATAATTTTCGTGGCAATGATGTTGATAAGCGTTTGATGCAGAAGAGTGGGGAAACCCACTCTTTACGTTTTGTTTTCGGGTCTTTAAGGGTCTGAAAGGCCAAATCAATCGTTTGGACCGAACGGGAGGTAGCAGCAATTTGAGCATTTCCAAAATCAAAACCGTCGTGGAAGAAATGGTAACACCATTTCTAAGCGAAAATGGATTTGAACTTGTTGATATTGAGTACGTCAAGGAAGGAAGCAACTTCTTCCTCCGGGTTTCAGTAGACAAGGAAGGCGGCATTGATATTGACGAATGCGGCCGTATTAGCGAATTTTTAAGTGAACAGCTGGACAAGAACGATCCGGTAACGGATGCTTATTTTCTTGAAGTGTCGTCGCCTGGCGCCGAAAGGCCGCTTAAGAAAGCCGAAGATGTGCGCAAAGCCGTCGGCAAGCACGTATACATCACGACCTATGAGCCGATTAACGCATCCAAGGAATTTGAAGGTGACCTCATTTCGTTCGATGGAGAAGAGCTTGTAGTCAAAGTCGGCAAGAAAGAGCATGCCATTCCTTATGCTAAAGTGGCGGGAGCACGCCTCGCCATCGTTTTTTAAAATATAGGAAAGTATATCATTTCGTTATCCTTTCTCTATATTTCTCGGAATGAAACGCGCCGCACCGCCAAGGGACGGCGACAGCCGTTTCATCTTGAACAACGTTTGTTATAATTGAAGGGGGGACCAGAGTTCCAATGAGCATGGATTTTATTGAAGCATTATCGGAAATAGAGAGGGATAAAGGGATAGCCAAAGAAGTGCTGATTGATGCGATCGAAGCAGCGCTGATTTCAAGCTATAAGCGGAACTTTAACGCTGCGCAAAATGTGCGTGTCGATATTAACCGCTATACGGGTGTTATTAAAGTATATGCCCGCAAGACGGTGACGGACGAAGTGCTTGATCCCCGTTTGGAAATTACAGTAGAAGCGGCTCGTGAAGTGAATCCGCATTACCAGCTTGACGATGTGGCGGACATTGAAGTGACGCCTCGTGATTTTGGCCGTATTGCAGCGCAAACTGCGAAGCAGGTCGTGACCCAGCGCATTCGCGAGGCTGAACGCGGCTTGATCTACAATGCTTTTATCGACAAAGAAGAGGATATTGTGAATGGTATCGTGCAGCGCCAGGACGTTCGCAACCTTTTTATCGATTTGGGTAAAGTAGAAGCAGTAATGCCGCTGACAGAGCTTATGCCAACTGATAAGTTTAAGCACGGAGACCGCGTGAAATCGTATATTACGAAAGTGGAAAATACGACTAAGGGCCCGCAAATTATTTTGTCCCGTACGCATCCAGGTCTGCTTAAGCGTTTATTTGAGCTAGAAGTTCCGGAAATTTACGATGGAGTCGTTGAAATTCGCTCGGTTGCGCGCGAAGCAGGCTTCCGTTCGAAAATTGCCGTTTTTTCGCGCAATGACGAAGTTGACGCTGTAGGATCATGCGTAGGTCCGAAAGGAATGCGTGTGCAGACGATTGTTGGCGAGCTGAAAGGCGAGAAGATCGACATCGTGTGCTGGTCTGAAAATGTTGAAGAATACGTTGCGAACGCGCTGAGCCCATCTAAAGTGCTTGAAGTTATCGTTTTTGAGCAGGAAAAAATGGCCCGTGTTATTGTACCGGATTATCAGCTTTCGCTTGCAATCGGGATTAAAGGGCAAAACGCTCGTCTAGCGGCGAAGCTGACTGGCTGGAAAATCGACATTAAGAGTGAATCGCAAGCTGAGCAGGAGTACGGTCGTCCGAAAACGATGACGGCAGTTATGCCGCAAGATTCGGTTTCCATTGATCTGGCTTAACTAATATATCGGCTGCGTTCATCAACGGGTAAAGGGGGGATGTGCGATGAGACCGAGAAAAGTGCCGCTGCGCAAATGCGTAGCCTGCCAGGAAATGAAACCGAAGAAAGAGCTTATTCGGGTCGTTAGAACGCCTGATGAGGAAATTCTAATTGATCTTACTGGCAAAAAAGCCGGTCGGGGCGCCTATTTGTGCGGGAAAGTCAGCTGCTTTAAGCTGGCCAAAAAGACAAAAGCACTGGATCGAGCTTTGAAGCAACCTGTTGGCGTAGCTATTTACGACCAGCTTGAACAGGATTTCATTGCGGTAGAGGAAGAGTTTCTGGCAGAAAAGGAGCGGGTAAGCGATGAAGATGAATAAAGGCTTGTCCTCGCTCGGCATGGCCATGCGGGCTGGAAAATTGGTTACTGGCGATGAAATCGTGCTCAAGGCGGTACGTAAGGGAGAGGTGCATCTCGTCATTATTGCGGGTGACGCATCTCCAAATACGAAAAAAAAGTTTCAAGATAAATGCAGCACCTATGGGGTAGAGCTCGCCGAAGCGTTCGACCGCGATCAACTTGGAAAAGCTATAGGAAAGCTGGACCGAGTCGTACTGGCGGTAACTGACGCAAAGTTCGGAAAAATGATTGCGGGTCATCTGAATCAAAATTCGGAGGTGGATCATATTGAACAAACCACAGGACAGCAAGGACAATAAAGATAAGCTGCGTGTATACGAATATGCGAAATCCCTCAGCATGAGCAGTAAAGAAATTATAACGATTCTTAAACGGCTGGATATGCCCGTTAACAACCATATGAGTGTGATGGAAAACGAAATGGTTAATAAAGTGGAAGGCTTTTTCCGCGATATTAAAGCTAACGCAGCAGCAAAGCGGGCGAAAGAGTCAAGCGGAGCAACCGTATCTTCCACTTCGCAAGCGCCATCTAAGCCTGTTCAGCCGAAGCAACAACCAGTATCACAGCAAGAAGCCATTAAACCGGAGCTCGAAGCTTCCGGATTAAACAATAAAAAAATTACGCAAGATAGACAGGAGCCTATGAATTCTATTAAAACGACAACGCAAAACAACCAACAGCAACGTCCGTCCCAATCGTCCCCAAGCAGCAACAACAGGTCCGCAGCACCTAGCGGCAGCCGTCCAGCGCAAGGTTCTGGCCAATCGCAAAGCAGCAGCCGTCCTAGCCAAGGCGGCCAAACGCAAAATAGCCGTCCAAGTCAAGGTGGCCAATCGCAAAACAGCCGTCCTAGCCAAGGATCAGGCCAAGGCAACCGTCCAAGCAGTGGCGGACCATCGCGTCCACCAGCTTCACAAGGAGCTAATCGCCCATCTGGAACAGGTCCGTCCCGTCCGTCAGGCGATGCTTCGAGAAGCACAAACGGCAATGCGAATAATAAGCCAGGTGCAAGAAAACCAGGCGCAAACCAAGGGCAAAAACGGTTTGAAGATGGAAGACCAGGCGGTTTTGGCCGCAACAATAACAATAATCGCGGTGGCAGAGGACGCAACCAGCGTAATCAGCCGCAAGTATTCCGTGAGAAAATCGACAATACGCCTAAGAAAATCATCGTACGTGGTACGTTGACCGTTGGCGAATTGGCAAAATTGCTTCATAAAGATGCTTCCGAAGTTATTAAGAAGCTGATCGTTCTTGGCGTAATGGCTACCATTAACCAAGAGATCGATATGGATGCAATCCTTCTGCTTGCCGGTGAATATGGCGTAGAAGTAGAAGTGAAAATTCCGGTTGAAGAAGATACGTTCGAAACGGTTGAAGAAACGGATGAGGAAGCTGATCTGTTGCCTCGCCCTCCGGTTGTAACGATCATGGGTCACGTTGACCATGGGAAAACAACTTTGCTCGATGCGATTCGCAAAACGAACGTAACAGGCGGAGAAGCTGGCGGTATTACCCAGCATATCGGTGCTTACCAAATCGAAGCTAACCATAAAAAGATTACGTTCCTCGATACACCTGGTCACGAAGCGTTTACGCTGATGCGTGCCCGTGGTGCGCAAGTAACGGATATTACAATTATCGTTGTTGCAGCCGATGACGGCGTTATGCCGCAAACGGTAGAGGCAGTCAACCATGCGAAGGCAGCGGGCGTTCCAATTATCGTTGCGGTTAACAAAATTGATAAGCCAGATGCTGATGCAGATAAAATCAAGCAAGCTTTGACAGAGTATGAGCTGGTTCCGGAAGAGTGGGGCGGAGATACCATCTTCGTTAACGTTTCAGCGAAACAGCGTATTGGTCTGGAAGAACTGCTCGATATGATTTTGCTTGTAGCGGAAGTAAATGATTTCAAAGCTAACCCTGACAAGCGTGCACGCGGTACGGTCATTGAGGCTGAACTGGATAAAGGTAAAGGTCCGGTTGCTCGTGTACTCGTACAGCATGGTACGCTCAAAATCGGAGATGCCTTCGTTGCAGGTAACTGCTTCGGTCGTATTCGGGCAATGGTTAATGACAAGGGCCGCCGCTTAAAAGAAGCTGGACCTTCCACACCAGTCGAAATTACTGGTTTGACAGAGGTTCCACTTGCTGGCGATCCGTTCATGGTGTTTGAAGACGAGCGTAAAGCGAGAGCAATCGCTGATCGCCGTGCGATTAAGCACCGTCAATCCGAGCTTGGCGCGAACTCCCGCGTAACGCTTGACGATTTGTATAAGCATATTAAAGATGGAGAGATCAAGGATCTCAACGTTATTATTAAATCCGACGTTCAAGGTTCGGCAGAGGCGCTTAAAGGCTCGCTCGCGAAAATTGACATCGAAGGCGTACGTGTCAAAATCATTCATAGCGGTGTAGGCGCGATTACCGAATCGGATATCAACCTGGCTTCTGCTTCGAATGCAATCGTTGTCGGCTTTAACGTTCGTCCTGAGCCGCAGGCTGATCTGGCTGCACAGCAGGAGAAAGTTGATGTTCGTATGCACCGCGTTATTTATAACGTAATTGAAGAGATTGAACAAGCGATGAAAGGGATGCTTGATCCAATCTTCAAAGAAGTAATTATTGGTCATGCTGAAGTCCGTAACGTATTTAAAGTAAGCAAAGTTGGAGCTATCGCTGGTTCCATGATTACTTCCGGCAAGATCACTCGTTCTTCTGAAGCGCGGATCGTTCGCGGCGGCATCGTTGTTTTCGAAGGAAAAATCGATACGCTCAAACGCTTCAAGGATGATGTCAAGGAAGTTGCTCAAGGCTACGAGTGCGGAATTACGCTTGAGCGGTTTAGCGACTTCAAAGAAGGGGATATTATTGAAGCCTTCGTAATGGAGTCAGTAGAGAGGTGAATAAAGCATGGCTAAAATTCGTGTAGGTCGGGTAGGCGAGCAGATTAAAAAAGAGCTTAGCCAAATTATCCAGACAGAAATCAAAGATCCACGCGTCGGTTTTATTACAGTGACCGGCGTTGAAACGAGTAATGATTTGTCCCAAGCCAAAGTATATTTGAGCGTGCTGGGCAGCGAAGAGCAAAAGGAAGAAACGCTCAAAGCAATCGGCCGCGCAACAGGCTTTATCCGTTCTGAGCTAGGCAAGCGGATGCGTTTGCGTCATACGCCAGTGCTGATCTTTAAATTCGACAGCAGCATTGAGTATGGAAGCCGTATTGAAGGAATCCTCGAGGAAATTAATGGGGAGAACAAAGGATCATGACGGCTGCTGCGACCTATTTGCAGCAGTTGGATGATGCACTTGCTTTTATGCGTGATGGGGACGACTTTTTGGTCGTCTCCCACGTTCAACCAGATGGCGATGCCATTAGCTCGACGGTCGTCGTCGGCTGGCTGCTGGAGAAGCTTGGGAAAAAATCCAAGCTGATTAACGAAAGTGAGCTGCCTTCAAGACTTGCTCATTTGCGCTCATTCGATACGATTATTAATTATGGTGAAGTACAGCCATCAGAATCGTTTGCTCGCGTTATTGCAGTCGATTGTGCGGATTATCGCCGGATGGGCAAAGTGGAAAGTTTGTTTGCTACAGGCGTGGAACTGCTTAACATCGATCATCATCCGACTAATGACGGCTTTGGTACGGTTCAATTGATTCGTCCGAATGCAGCAGCTACGGTTGAAATTTTATATGATTTAATTGAACGTGCGGGCATTTCGATTGATTTGGAATGCGCGACGGCTATATATACTGGCTTGATCACAGATACTGGCGGTTTCCGCTACTCAAATACGACACCTCATGTGATGAATATTGCTTCCCGCATGCTGTCGATTGGTGTACCGGGTCACAAATTAGCCGATCTGCTGCTCGAAAAGATGACGATGTCAAAGCTGAAGCTTCTGCAGCGTTGTCTTAGCAGGCTTACTTTTAGCGATAATCAGCAAATTGGCTGGCTTTATGTCAATAAGGATGATTTTGCTGAGACAGGTGCTGTTTCGGAAGATATGGAAGGCATCGTCAATTATGCTCTGAACATTGACGGCGTGGAAGTCGGCATTATGTTTAAAGAGACAGAAGATGGCGGAGTGAAAGCCAGCTTAAGATCAGCAGGAACGGCCGATGTTGCCGCGATTGCCCAATCCTTTGGCGGCGGTGGACATGTACGCGCTGCTGGCTGCCGAATTGATGCGCCGCTTCAAGAAGCAATCGCCCAATTGGTCGATGCGGTCAGAAAGGCGTTGAGCTAACAGATGGACGGTATTATCGCAGTATGGAAGCCCGCTGGCTGGACCTCGCATGACGTCGTAGCCAAGGTGCGGAGACTGTTGAAGATGAAGCGTATCGGCCACACGGGGACGCTGGACCCGATGGTGACAGGTGTTCTGCCGCTATGTCTCGGCAGAGCTACTCGTGTAGTTGAATACGTGCAGGAGCGTCCCAAGGCATATGAAGCTGTTATCCAGCTTGGCATTGCAACGGATACAGAGGATTTGACAGGCTCGGTTACGCAGGAGCAAACAGGTGTGCAGGTAACGCGTGAAGATATTATTCGCGTGCTGCGCAGCTTCGTGGGCGTTATCGAACAAGTTCCGCCGATGTTCTCTGCTGTAAAGGTAGATGGAAAACGATTGTATGAACTGGCACGTGAAGGCAAGACGGTAGAGCGCAAATCACGGAAAGTAACGATTCATCAAATTGAACTGATCAATCTTGAGCTTGATTTGGAGTTTCCGCGTTTTTCGTTTTCGGTTGTCTGTTCGAAAGGAACGTATATCCGCACTTTATGTGTAGATATCGGCCAGGCGCTAGGTGTTCCAGCGGCGATGGCGGAGCTCACCCGGACGATGTCCGGTGGTTTTACGAAGGAGCAATGCGTAAGCCTAGAGCAGATTGAAGCTCTTGGCACGGAGGGAATCGGGCCGTTTATTTTGCCTGCTGAGCTGGGTATCCAGCATTTGCCTCGCGTTACGGTCGATGCTCATTCGGCCTCGCTTGCCCTGAAAGGACAAAAGCTTCCGCTTCGCTTGCTTGCTGAAAAGCTTGAAACGGAGCAGCCGGTACGTCTTTTTGATGAAAATGGTTTGTTTATTGGTATTTTCGAGGCCGATCATGCTTTATCAGTGTTGAAGCCTATCAAGGTGTTCTCGTAACTGAGCCCATACTCGGTTATCGGAAAGTCATATAGGAATTGCAGGTGCATCAGCGTTGGAAATGATTTCATTGGAATATCCGGCAATTGAGCTGCCGGAACAGCTGCGAAACAAATCGCTTTCTATTGCAATTGGACATTTTGACGGTGTACATCGCGGACACCGCAATGTCATTGAGCAAGTCGTTGCCGCTGCCAAGAGAACCGGAGGATTGTCTGCGGTTATGACGTTTAACCCGCATCCAAAGGAAGTTCTGGGCCGTGGCGATCAATATTACAATTGTTTGACGCCACTTGCCGTCAAGCAATCGCTATTTGCTGAATTAGGTGTCGATTTGGTGCTAGTCGTCAAATTTGACCATGATTTTGCAGCGATTATGCCGGAGCAGTTTGTTGATGAAGTGCTTCGCCCTTTAGGTGCAGCCCAAATTGTAGTTGGTTTTGATTTCAATTTTGGCTACAAGGGCCAAGGAAATGCTGCCACAATGAAGGCGTTATGCGAGCCGGACATTCAGGTCGAAATCGTTGAACCGTTATACGATAATGGCTTGAAGGTGAGCAGTACTTACATTAGGCAGGCGCTTAGCGACGGTGATATTGAGCTTGCTACGAAGCTGCTTGGCCGGCCCTATGAGCTAGCAGGGACAGTAGTGCATGGCGATGGCAGAGGCAGCAGCATTGGCTTCCCGACAGCTAATGTGGATGTTTCCTTGCCATATGTTATGCCGCGCCTCGGCGTTTTCGGCATTTCAGCAGTCGTACTGGGCAAGTCGTATTATGGCGTATTAAATCACGGGATGAAACCTACTTTTAATAAGGAAGATATTCGTCCTGTGCTGGAAGCCCATTTATTCGATTTTCATCAAGTTATTTACGACGAGCCAATTAAACTGCAATTTCATTCTTTTATTCGTCCTGAGCAGCGCTTTAGCGGTGTAGATGAGCTTATTCGCCAAATCCATGCGGATGCCGAGCAGGCGAAGCGGCAGTTTGGCGTCGAATAAATGCCGGTTGGCATTTACTTTTGCTATAGGCTTGTGATATACTGAAACACGTTGCGATTCTACTTTTTGTCAGAATACGCAGCTGCAATTGGAACCTTAGCTTGGATGTCCGCTCTCACCGACGGCGCCTGGGCTAATGGCGATTATTGAATATAAGTTCAAGGAGGTGACTTTAGGATGGCAATTACACAAGAGCGTAAACAAGAATTGATTGATACGCACAAAACGCATGCGAGCGATACGGGTTCACCGGAGGTTCAAGTAGCTATCCTAACGGAAAACATCGTTAACTTGACGCAACATTTCCGGGAGCACAAGAAAGACCACCACTCCCGTCGTGGTTTGCTCAAGATGGTAGGTCAACGTCGTAAGCTGTTGAGATACCTTAAAAACAAAGATGTTAGCCGTTATAGCGCATTGATCGAAAAACTCGGCCTTCGCCGCTAAAACATGTTTCAAGAGAAGCAACCTGGTTGTTTTGCTGTCCGGCATTACGGACTTGGCAAAATCGGGTTGCTTTTTGTAATATGCGAGGGTTAAGCAGGATATAGAGGTCCTGCTGGCGAAGGTTATGTTTGTCAATCGTTTAAATTAATTTTTGAAATACAGGAGGGATACGTTTGCAACAAGTTGAAATGATTTTGGGTGGACGGAAGCTTGTATTGGAAACAGGCAGACTTGCGAAGCAAGCGAATGCTGCTGTAACTGTTCGTTATGGCGACACCGTTGTACTCTGTACAGTGACCGCTTCCAAAGGTCCGAAGGATTTAGATTTTTTCCCGCTTACGGTGAACTATGAAGAACGTCTTTATGCAGTTGGTAAAATCCCTGGTGGATTTATTAAACGTGAAGGACGTCCAAGTGAGAAAGCGATTTTGTCCAGCCGTCTGACGGACCGTCCGATTCGTCCGTTGTTCCCTGAAGGGTTCCGTAATGATATTCAAATCGCGAATATCGTCATGAGCGTGGACCAAGATTGCTCGCCTGAAATGGCTGCAATGATTGGTACTTCCGCAGCGCTGGCCATTTCTGATGTGCCATTCAACGGGCCAATCGGCGGCGTGAGCGTAGGTCGTGTTGATGGTCAATTCGTGATCATTCCAACCGTTGAGCAAGAGCAGAAAAGCGATATTTTCGTTGTAGTTGCTGGTACGAAAGATGCCATTATGATGGTGGAAGCAGAAGCTAATGAAGTTCCTGAGGACGTTATGCTGGAAGCGATTATGTTCGGGCATGATGAAATCAAGAAAATCGTTGCTACAATCGAGCAACTGCAGGCCATTGCCGGCAAAGAAAAAATGGAAGTAACGCTTCATGCCGTCAACGAAGAAGTAAATGCAGCTGTTCGCGCATTTGCATCTGCTCGTTTGGTAGAAGCGATTCGCATTCCCGAGAAGCATGAGCGTCAAGATGCCATTGATGCCGTTAATGCGGACACGGTTGCGCATTTTGAAGAAGTATATGCAGAGACGCCTGAACTGCTTGGCGATGTCAAAGAAGTGCTTTATGATATCGTTAAAGAAGAAGTTCGCCGCCTGATCACACATGAAAAAATCCGTCCTGATGGCCGTGCGCCTGAAGAAATTCGTCCAATCGAATGTGATGTGGCGATATTGCCGCGTACACACGGATCTGGACTATTCACACGTGGACAAACACAAGCACTCAGCATTTGTACGCTTGGACCGCTTGGCGATGTGCAAATTCTTGACGGCATCAGCCCGGAAGAAACGAAACGTTTTATGCATCACTATAATTTCCCGCCATTCAGCGTAGGCGAAGCAAGACCACTTCGTCCTCCAGGCCGTCGTGAAATTGGACATGGTGCACTCGGCGAGCGCGCTTTGTCGAAAGTTATTCCATCTGAGGCTGACTTCCCGTATACGATTCGTCTTGTATCCGAGGTGCTCGAATCCAATGGTTCGACTTCGCAGGCTAGTATTTGTGCAAGCACACTTGCAATGCTGGATGCAGGCGTTCCGATTAAAGCTCCGGTTGCAGGTATTGCAATGGGTCTGATTAAAGATGGCGACCATTTCTCCATTTTGTCTGACATTCAAGGGATGGAAGATCATCTCGGCGATATGGACTTTAAAGTAGCGGGTACAGCAGAAGGTGTAACTGCCATTCAAATGGATATCAAAATTGACGGTATCGATCGTTCGATTTTGGAGCAGGCGCTTGAGCAAGCACGTGAAGGACGCATGCATATTCTAGGTAAAATGACAGCGATTATTTCGGAAGCTCGTCCTAACCTTTCTGAGTATGCGCCTAAAATTCTCACGCTTCGCATTAATCCGGACAAAATCCGTGATGTTATCGGCTCTGGCGGTAAAATCATCAACAAGATTATTGAGGAAACTGGCGTGAAAATCGATATCGAGCAGGATGGCATGGTTTACATTGCTTCTTCGAACGAAGAGATGAACCAAAAAGCCAAAGCGATTATCGAAGGTATCGTGAAGGAAGTTGTAATTGGTGAAATTTATTTAGGTACAGTAAAACGGATCGAGAAGTTCGGCGCATTCGTTGAAATTTTACCGAACAAAGATGGTCTTGTGCATATTTCCCAGCTGGCGAACGAACGTGTCGCTAAAGTGGAAGATGTCATTGCAATCGGCGACCAAATTACAGTTAAAGTAACGGAAATTGATCAGCAGGGCCGTATTAACTTGTCCCGTAAAGCTGTATTGACGCCAACTGTACCAGCACAATAACGGCTGCAGCGTTACATGGTAGGGGCACCGCAAGGTGCTTTCTCAAAATATAAGATGCAGAGATTTTCTCTTATATTTACGCGTCTATTTCTACGCCAAACGGACTGTTGCCGCAAAAAAACGGCAACGCCGTTTACACTTGTTTTTTATACTCGAAGCAAAGAGCCAGATTCCATCTGTCTCTTTTTATTTTGCCGTCAAAAATCCCCTGCTTGTATAAGGCAACCATTTTCTCCCTAACATAATCTCGTCCCAATATTCATACATATGGAGCAATGAGGGACGGGGTGAATGAAGGTGCTGAGAAAAATAGGGGCAGCCATAGGCTGTATGTTGATTATGGTGGTGTTCATTCGGGCGAATGGAGGAGGTACGGCGGGCTATATCAGCGCAATTAAACAGGAAAAAGGCATGATGACGCAGCTGCAAGAGTCGGTTTTGGATGAAAATAAAGCAAAGCTGCGCGCTGCTGTCGTAGCCGAAGCCGAGAGCCGCTCCATTAAGCCTATCGATGCCCGGATTGACCGCGTATGGAAGGCTATTCCCGGCTACAATGGGCTGGAGGTGGATGTCGACGCCACGGTGGAGAAGACGATTGCATCGGGCTCCCTTTCGCCGATTTTATATGTATACAAGGAGACGCCTCCTCGTATTAAGCTTGCGGATTTAGGGCCGCTTCCGGTATACAAAGGCAATCCAAACAAAAAAATGGTATCGCTAATGATTAATGTTGCGTGGGGCAATGAATACATAACGCCGATCCTTGAAACCTTGAACAAGGAAGAGGTAAAGGCAACTTTTTTTCTAGATGGCTCGTGGTTGAAGAAATATCCGGAAATCGCCAAGCAAATTCAAGCGGAAGGGCATGAAATGTCCAATCATGCGTATACGCATCCGAAGATGAGCGAGCTCAGCCGAAATGATGCTTATTTGCAAATTTCCCGTACGGAGGAATTGCTCAAATCGACGCTTGGCGTGACGAATAAGTGGTTTGCCCCGCCTTCGGGCGATTTTAACCAAATGACGGTACAGGTGGCGGCGGAGCAGAGGCTTCGCACGGTGTTATGGACAATCGATACGGTCGATTGGACCAAGCCGGGAGCAGACTGGATCATTCGGCGCATTTCGTCGCGGCTGGAGCCTGGCGCACTTATTCTGATGCATCCGACAGCGTCCTCGCGCGATGCTTTAACCGGAATGATTCGTGAAATTAAACGCCAGGGCTATGCGCTTGGCCCCGTTAGCGAGACGCTTTCGGAGGCGCGGATACCTGCTGCTGTTGAGCCGCAACCATAATTTTGATATAGTGTTAACATTCATGCTTACAGGAGGACCCTTCGTGAAAAAATATACGCTTAGCAACGGTTTAAGAGTCGTAGTTGAATATATCCCAACCTGCCGTTCGGTTTCATTTGGCATTTGGGTCAAAACAGGCTCCCGAAATGAGACGCCTGAAAATAACGGGATCTCCCATTTTATCGAACATATGCTTTTCAAGGGGACAGATCAGCGGACGGCTAAAGATATTGCCGATCTGTTCGATGGTATTGGGGGCAATGTAAATGCATTTACCTCCAAAGAGTATACCTGCTATTACGCCAAGGTGCTAGATGAGCATTTGCCGCTCGCAGTTGATGCGCTTTCGGACATGTTTTTCAATTCCAAGCTGGATTTGGCGGATTTGGCGAAAGAGCGGAATGTTATTTTAGAAGAAATTTCGATGTATGAGGATACGCCAGATGACAAGGTGCATGATGAAGCTTCGCGTGCCGCTTATGGCGATCACCCTCTCGCTTATTCGATTCTGGGCCTAGAGGAGCGTCTTGCCGAAATGACGCCTGATACACTGCGCGCGTATATGAACGATTATTACACGATTGACAACACCGTCGTCAGTGTCGCCGGCAATGTGGAAGAGGGCAAGCTGCTGGAGCTGCTGGAGAAGTACTTTGGCAAGTTTGACCGCAAAGGTACATCGCAGCTGGTGGAGGCGCCGGATTTCCGCGGCGATTATATTTTCTATAAAAAGAAAACCGAGCAAAATCATCTTTGCCTGTCCTTTCAGGGCTGTTCGATTTCCGATGAGAAGCTTTATGCGATGGTGCTGCTCAATAATGCGCTTGGCGGCGGCATGAGCTCGCGCCTGTTCCAAGAAATTCGCGAAAAACGCGGCCTTGCTTATTCGGTTTATTCCTATCACTCCTCTTATGCGGACAGCGGCCTGTTCACCTTGTATGCGGGTACGGCGCCTAAGCAAACGAAGGAAGTGCTTGATTTGACGATGGAGCAGTTAGAGGAGCTTGCTTCCAAGGGGCTTGAGGATGCTGAGCTTCATCGCGGCAAAGAGCAGTTGAAGGGCAGCCTGATTCTCAGTCTGGAGAGCACGAGCAGCCGAATGACCCGTCTTGGGAAAAATGAGCTGATGCTGGGCCGGCATTACACGCTCGATGAGCTGCTTGAGCGCATTGATTCCGTGAAGATGGAAGATGTGAGGAGCGTAACAGAGCGTTTGCTTGCAGCACCTTTTGCGGTGGCGATGGTAGGTTCGAGTGAAAGGGCTGCATCTAAACTTGGGAGGGATCGTTTTGTATCGCGTACTGTTTAAAAGAGTAGAGGGCAACGAAGACATCAAGCTTCCTTGCAAAATGTCCGAATGGGCTGCAGGCTTCGACCTGCAGGCCGCTGTATCAGAGCCTGTTGAGCTGGCACCGGGAGAGCGCAAGCTCATTCCTACAGGCTTTGCCATGGCTATGCCAGCCGAGCTGGAGGCGCAAATCCGCCCGCGCAGCGGCCTGGCTTACAAGCATGGCATTACATGCTTGAACTCCCCAGGAACGATCGACGCCGATTACCGCGGCGAAGTGAAGGTGCTGCTCGTCAATTTGGGGCAGGAGCCGTTCACGATTGCACGCGGCGAGCGCATCGCCCAAATGGTGTTCCAGCAAGTTCCGGTTGTCACCATTGAAGAGACATCCGAATTGCCGGATACCGTGCGTGGCAGCGGCGGGTTCGGACATACTGGCGTTTAAGGATTAGAAGACCGGAGCAGATGCTCCGGTCTTTTTTTTCACCCATTCTAGGCCCAGGCATAAGATAGTCTATATCTACATGCGCAAGAGAGGAGTGAAGCCGATGCTAACAGGCGTTCAAGTGCTGCTTATCGGCGGCGACGCCAGGCAGCTTGAGGTGATCCGCAAACTGGCGGAGCTGGATGCGACCGTAGTCATAACGGGCTTTGACGGTCTGCAGTCGACGCCAGAGGGAGCGGTTCAGGCTGAATATAATGAACGGCTGTTTGACGGGGTTGACGCACTAGTGCTGCCTGCCGTCGGAACCGATGACCAGGGCGTCATCAGCGCTGTATTCAGCGATAGCAAGATCAGGCTGGAAGAGCGCCATATGGCACGCTTGCCTAAGCACTGCAAAGTATACGCTGGTATGGCAAAACCATATTTAAGCGACCTTTGCAAGCAGCATCAGCTGGAATTGGTAGAGTTATTTGAGCGCGACGATGTCGCAATTTACAACTCCATTCCGACAGCTGAAGGTGCGGTAATGATGGCGATTCAACATACCGATATTACGATTCATGGCTCCACCTGCATGGTGCTCGGGTTCGGAAGAACGGGGTTCACATTGGCGCGGACGTTAAAGGGCTTAGGGGCGAATGTGCTTGTCGGAGTACGCAAGGGAGAGCATTTTGCAAGAGCGCTCGAAATGGGCTTCGAGCCTTTCTACACCAGCAATTTGCGGCAATATACGGGCAATATTGACTTGCTTTTTAACACAATTCCGACTATGATAGTCACAGCGCAAATTATAGCAAATCTTCCTTCGCGAAGCGTCATTATTGATCTGGCTTCGAAGCCTGGCGGAACTGATTTCCGCTTTGCTGAGAAACGGGCTATTAAGGCGATGCTCGCGCCCGGACTCCCCGGTATCGTCGCACCCAGAACTGCTGGACGAATCATAGCCGATTGTTTAACACAATTGATTATGGACGACTTGATAAATCGGGGGAATGGGGAATGAATTGGTCCGGACTTACGGTAGGGTATGCATTGTCAGGGTCTCACTGCACGTTTGCCGAGGTTATGCCGCAAATCCAGCGGTTTGTAGACGCAGGCGCGAACGTAGTACCTATAGTATCGCAGACGATTATGACGACGGATACGAGATTCGGAACGTCGGAGCAGTGGCAGACACAGCTCAAAGCGATAACTGGCAATGAAATTATTTCGACGATCGTGCAAGCGGAGCCGCTTGGCCCATCCAAGCTTATTGATGTGCTGCTCATTGCTCCATGCACGGGCAATACAACAAGCAGGCTGGCTAATGCGCAGACTGACAGTGCGGTGCTCATGGCATCCAAATCGCAAATGCGAAATGGAAGGCCAATCGTCATTGCAATTTCTACGAATGATGGCCTTGGCCTTAATTTGGCGAATATTGCGAAGCTGATCGTAACGAAAAATATTTATTTTGTGCCGTTCGGCCAAGATAATCCGGTACAGAAGCCCAATTCGCTCGTAGCGAGAATGGATTTGGCACTGGAAACATGCGAGGCGGCGCTGCAAGGCAAACAGTTACAACCGCTCATTATTGAGCGTTTTAATTATTAAGTTTTTTATTCTGAGTTTTTATAAGACCGAGGGGAGCATTACGGCAAATGTCAAATCAAAAATTGTTTAACGTTGCAGTAGTTGGCGCAACAGGCGCAGTAGGGGAACAAATACTAAACTTGCTCGATAAGAGAAACTTCCCTATTAAGGAACTGAAGCTTCTGTCTTCAGCGAGGTCTGCTGGTACGAAAATCACATTCAAAGGCCAGGAAGTGACGGTGGAGGAAGCGAAGCCGGAAAGCTTTAAGGGCATTGATATAGCATTATTCAGCGCTGGTGGAGACGTTACGAAGGCGCTCGCGCCGCATGCAGTTGAATATGGAACGGTATGTATTGACAATACGAACGCTTACCGTATGGACCCAAATACGCCGCTTGTTGTGCCTGAAGTGAATATTGACAAGGTAAGCGAGCATAAAGGTATTATTGCGAATCCGAACTGTTCGACAATTCAGATGGTAGCTGCGCTTAAGCCGCTTCAAGACAAATACGGCATTAACCGCATTATCGTATCGACTTATCAAGCAGTATCTGGAGCAGGTGCGAAAGCCATTGAGGAAATGCTGCGCCAGACGCGTGCATCCCTTGACGGCGAAGCGGTCAATCCGGCTATTTTGCCAGTAGGCTCGCTGCCTGTGAAGCATCAAATCGCCTTTAATGCGATTCCGCAAATCGACAAGTTCCAAGAAAACGGCTACACGCTTGAAGAGATGAAGATGGTCAATGAAACGAAGAAAATTTTGGATGACCAGACCATTGAGGTTACTGCTACTTGCGTACGTATTCCAGTCGTTTACGGCCATTCGGAATCGGTTTTTGTTGAGCTGAAAAATAACTACGATTTGGAAGATGTCAAGCAGCTGTTGTCTGACGCCCCGGGTGTCGTGCTGGTTGATGATCCGGCGAATCAGCTTTACCCGCTCGCAACGGAAGCAGCCGGCAAGCCGGAAGTATTTGTCGGACGTTTGAGACGCGATCTTGGCCATGAAAATGGGCTTAACCTATGGATCGTATCGGATAACCTGCTTAAAGGGGCCGCATGGAATGCGGTTCAAATCGCCGAGCACATCGCACAGGCTTAACGAATAAACGGTGTAAGGACTTGATAGCTGGCGGCATCTTGCCTTTCGGTGATGGGGGAAGAGGCTTATGCGAACTCTCGTTATGAAGTTTGGAGGAACCTCGGTATCATCCGATTTTGCCAGAAATCATTGTTTGGAGCATATTAAGCGTGAACGCGAAAATGGTTTTCAGCTCGTCGTTGTCGTTTCGGCTATGGGTCGCCTAGGCGACCCTTATGCTACGGATACGCTGCTTGATTTAGTACGAAGCAATGGTGACTCGCTTCCGCTGCGTGAGCGGGATATGCTGCTGGGCTGTGGTGAGATGATTTCTGCCGCGGTCTTATGCAGCTTGCTTTGTTCAAAGGGCATTCCCACTACTATTTTAAGCGGCTATCAGGCAGGCATTATAACGGACGGGCATTTCGGCCAAGCGAGAATTGCCGACTTGCGTCCGGAGCAGCTTCTAACGAATCTTGGTGAAAATAAAGTCGTTATCGTTACCGGTTTTCAAGGCGGTACCGAAAGTGGGGAGCTGACTACGCTCGGCCGCGGCGGGAGCGATACGTCGGCGACTGCACTTGGCGCTTCGCTGCGTGCAGAGCGAGTAGATATTTATACCGATGTTAACGGAATTTTGACAGCTGATCCGCGAATTGTGAATGATGCAAAACCGCTTCTTGTCGTCAGCTATGCAGAAATTTGCAATATGGCTCGTCAAGGGGCTAAGGTCATTCACCCGCGTGCTGTTGAAATTGCCCAGCAAGCCAGAATACCGATTCGTGTGCGCTCGACCTTTTCGCTCGATGAAGGAACGTTAGTAACGGATAGCCCGCTCCATGCTACCGGAATGGTAAGTGACCGTCATGTAACAGGCATTGCGCATGTAGCGGGCATTACTCAAATTTCGGTGCAGACGGTAGAAGGCAAGGCGGACGTCCAGCTGCAAGTTTTTCAAACGATGGCCCGTCATCATATTAGCGTAGATTTTATAAATGTGACGCCAAGCGGAGTCGTCTACACCGTATTTGACTACGATGCAGCTAAGGCTGTAGCCGTACTGACGGACTGCGGTTATGCACCGACCGCGATTAGCGGCTGTGCAAAGGTATCTGTCATTGGCGGCGGCATGAACGGTGTTCCAGGCATTATGGCCCGTATTGTAGAAGCCCTTACACTGCAGGGAATTGCTATAATGCAGGCGGCGGACTCCAATACGACCATTTGGGTACTGGTTAAAGATGCGGATATGGCATCTGCGCTGCGTGCGCTTCATGCCAAGTTCGAGCTTCATTTGTAGCAGGAAACACAGGCAATAGACCTGTTTTGCGAAGCAAAGCTTTGGGCCTGAGCTTGCGAAGAAGCTTTTGCTTTGCGAAACTTGAATGTAGATAGCTTACGAAGTAAGTTTTGCTCCGCAAAACTTTAAGATTATGCTTACGAAGTAAGTTTTGCTCCGCAAAACTTTAAGGAGGAGTCAAAATGGAATATGGAAGGTTAGTTACGGCGATGGTCACCCCATTCGATGCCGCTGGCGAAATTGATTGGGATGCGACTGGGCGATTAATCGATTACTTAATTGAAGAGCAGCTTAGCGAGAGTCTTGTTGTATCCGGTACGACGGGGGAATCTCCTACACTTACGGATGCGGAGAAAGAAGCGCTATTTCGTTTTTCGGTAGAGCGCGCTGCTGGACGGGCTAAAATTATCGCAGGCACAGGCAGCAATGATACGGCACATTCCATCCATTTGACAAAGGTGGCAGAGGCATGTGGAGTTGACGGCGTGCTGCTTGTTGCTCCTTATTACAACAAGCCGAGCCAGGAAGGCCTTTATCAGCATTTTAAAGCGATTGCAGATTCGACGAAGCTTCCGGTTGTATTGTACAACGTTCCGGGCCGTACAGTCGTGAATATTTCGGTTGAAACGACGCTGCGCCTAGCGGCGATTAGCAACATTGTAGCTACAAAAGATTGTGCGTCATCGGAACAGATTATTCAGCTTGTAGCAGGCGCTCCAGAGGGCTTTAAGGTTTACAGTGGCGACGATGCGGCAACGCTCCCGACTTTAGCAGTAGGCGGTTATGGCATTATCAGTGTAGCTAGCCATGTTATCGGCAAAAAAATGAAGCAGCTTATCGATGCTTATGTGAGTGGAGACGTTGCTTTGGCGGCCAAGCTAAACGCTGAATGCTTCCCGGTATTCAAGGGCTTGTTCGAATGTCCGAATCCGGTACCGAACCCGGTTGCTCTGAAGCATGTAATGGGACTGAGCGGCTTCCCGGTTGGCGGAGTTAGACTTCCATTGGTAGGCGTTACCGAATCGGAAGCTGAATTTTTGCAAAACCTCGTCGATTCATCAACCGCATTTTAATTCAAGCTCTTCATAAATCATTAAGCTGGTGCCTAGGCACCAGCTTTTTTTATTCACTTTATTTTTCCAACATGAACTTTCATGTTATTCCTATTACATTTGTACTCCCTATTTTTCATATACAGCCGGTGATGGGGGCAATAAGCGGTTTTAAAAGCAATGGGTGAAGAGGAAGAAGCGGAGGGAAAGGTTTGGGAGTGAGAAGCGCGAGCGTTCGCTTTTTCCTTGTGATTTCTACCGCTAAAGCTTTTACAGATTGGAGAAATCACAGGGGAATGGCGATCGACCCCCAAACCTTTCCCGCAGCGCCCCAACCTCACCCCATTCTTTTCCCGCACCCAGCCCCTCAGCCTTGTATTCGATCTTTTTCATCATGTATAATAAGTTCAAGTGATCGGGTGCGGAAATGATTTGCAAATTAAGCTAAGAATGGAGCAGCTTCCTTCTTGTTTAACAGGAGAAAAACATGACCTCATCAGGTTGGAAAAAGGAGGGATAGTCATTGTCCAAAAAAAATGTGCAGGATAAACTGTTGATTTTTGCATTAGGCGGTATTGGTGAAATTGGTAAAAACATGTACGTCATTCAATATGACAATGATATTGTAATTGTAGATGCGGGGCTTAAGTTTCCGGAAGAGGATATGCTCGGCATAGATATAGTTATTCCGGACATTTCGTATTTGAAGGAAAATCGCGAGAAGGTGCGCGGTATTGTCATAACGCATGGACATGAGGATCATATCGGCGGGCTTTCCTATATGCTTCGCAGTCTTAACGTTCCGGTATATGCCACGAAGCTTACGCTGGGACTGATTGAAGGCAAGCTGAAGGAAGCAGGGCTGCTGGGCGAAACGAAGCGAATACTGATTAATGCGGATTCGGAGATAGAGCTGGGCAGCATCCATGTATCCTTTTTTAAAACGAACCACAGCATTCCTGACTCCGTAGGCGTGTGCTTGGAGACGCCAGAAGGTGTCGTCGTGCACACAGGCGACTTCAAGTTTGACCATACACCAGTCAATGAGCAATATGCTGACATTAAGCGGATGGCGGAAATCGGGCAAAAGGGCGTGCTTGCTCTGCTGTCTGACAGCACGAATGCGGAGCGTCCAGGCTATACGCCTTCAGAGAAAAATGTAGGGGAAGAGCTCAAAGATATATTCCGCAAATCGCCGCAGCGTGTCGTAGTTGCAACGTTTGCTTCCAACGTTCACCGTATCCAGCAGGTCATCAACGCAGCTATTGCTACGGATCGTTATATTGCTGTAGTAGGACGCAGCATGGTCAATGTGGTCGGAATCGCTGGAGAGTTAGGTTATTTGAACATTCCAGACGGCATGATTGTTGAACCGGAAGCCGTGAATAAGCTGGCCGCGGATCGCGTCGTTATTTTATGTACCGGCAGTCAAGGAGAGCCCATGTCAGCTTTGACACGCATGGCGCGCTCGACGCATCGTAAAGTCGATATTTTGCCGGGAGATACGGTCATTATTGCAGCGACGCCCATTCCAGGTAATGAGCGGTATGTAGGGCGGACAGTGGACGAGTTGTTCCGTCTTGGAGCGAACGTCATCTATGGTCCAGGCTCGGTATCTGGAGTCCACGTTTCTGGTCACGGCAGCCAGGAAGAGCTGAAGCTGATGCTTAATCTGATTAAGCCCAAATATTTTATTCCCATTCATGGTGAATATCGGATGCTGCGGCAGCATGCTTTGCTGGCCGAGGCGGTTGGCATTGAGAAATCCAATATTTTCGTTATGGAAAATGGCGACACAGTAGAGGTGCAGGGGGGCAAGGCGCGCAGAGGCTCGAAGGTTCCAGCAGGCAATGTGCTGATTGATGGTCTTGGCGTTGGCGATGTCGGCAATATTGTGCTGCGGGATCGCAAGCTGTTGTCTCAGGATGGCATTCTCGTCGTTGTAGTGACGCTGCGGAAGCAGGAGGGCACCATTGTGTCTGGACCTGATATTATTTCGCGCGGATTCGTTTATGTACGTGAATCGGAAGGTCTGCTCGATGAAGCGAACAAAATTGTGTCTGCTACGCTGCTGAAGCTGATGAACGATAAAGTGAACGAATGGGCTTCGCTAAAAACGAATGTCAAGGATGCACTGGGACGTTTCCTCTATGAGAAAACGCGTCGTCGGCCAATGATTTTGCCGATTATTATGGAAGTGTAGTTTAAAAATAAAAAGGAGTGACGGACGCCCGGATAGCCGGAACGTTCGCCACTCCTTTTTATCGTTGAAACAGAGCAGCAGATTAGGATTTTGCTGCTATAGTAGCGCTGCTGTCGATTTTAGCCTTGCCGCCGCTGCCAATCCAGGTACGCTTCCATTCCTTTTGAATGAACGCGAGCATGAGCATGCTGAGCAGGGCGATACTGCTGAGAATGAGGAAGCCTGGCGTGTAGGAGCCCGTCGATTGATAAAGGCTGCCGAGAATAAGGGGGAGGAAATAACCGCCAACACCGCCTGCTGCGCCAACGATGCCGGTCATTATGCCAATCTCTTTACCAAAGCGCTGCGGTACGAGCTGGAATACAGCGCCATTGCCTGCGCCTAGACACATCATGCCAAGGAACAACAAGGTACTTACTACATAGAGTGGAGGCAGCAGGGAGATGGAAGCTAGCATAACACCAGCTCCAACATACAGCGACATCAGGACGCGAATACCCCCCAGCTTATCAGAGAGCCAGCCGCCTACTGGTCGAAAGAAGCTTCCGGCAATGACACAAATCGTTGTAAAATCTGCCGCCTGTATGGCGGAAAGTCCATACTGCGTATTGAAGAAAATCGTCAAATAGTTCGACATGCCAACGAAGCCGCCAAACGTTACACTGTATAAAAGACAGAATAGCCAAGCGTCCTTTTGCTTAAGAACCTGCGCATATTCGGAAAGCTTTTTAGGCGCAGGCTGATTCGGACTTTCCTTTGCAAAAATCGTGAATATTACAAATACGACTGCAATAGGGATGAGGGCAAGTCCAAATACGGCTTCCCAGCCGCCAAAATGCTGTGCCAGCCTGTTCGCAAAAAGCGTTGTCAAAACCGTACCGCTGTTTCCGGCTCCAGCAATACCCATCGCAAGTCCTTGATATTGTGGCGGATACCATCTGCTGGCGAGCGGAAGCGCTGCTGCAAAAGATGCTCCAGCTACACCGAGCAATAAAGCGACAAAGTGGAGCTCAGTTAACGAGTCAACGAATTTCCAGCCCCAAATAAGCGGAATCATAGTGACAAGCATGCCGATTTGGCCTGTTCTTTTTGGACCGATATGGTCTGTCATGAAACCAAGCACGAGCCGGAGCACCGAGCCGCCCAAAATCGGGAGCGCTACAAGCTTCGCTTTTTGTGCAGCATCCATCGGATAATCGCTGGCGATGACGACAATGAGCGGCCCCATCAAAATCCAAATCATAAAGCTGATATCGAAATACAAGAAAGAACTGAACAAGGATGGTTTATGTCCACTTTTCCAAAACGCTTTTTTATCTAACATGTCTCTATCTCCTCTATGATTGATTTTCACGTGCTCAGTCAGCATGGGTGATGGCGGTTTTCGCATTCCCGGGGTGCATGGCGCACCGCAATTCCAGCTGTCATATGAAGAAAAGGCCGCAGTCTGCCCCAAGCTAAAGCTCGGACGGATTGCGGCCTCATTGCCGAACGCCAGCACGACTCTGTGCGGACGATAGTTGCTCACCTCATTGTGAACTCAAGCTGAATTATAGAATATCGACTAATTCATGTCAACAAATATTACACAAAACTTAATTTTTCTCTATACGCTTAATTTGCGTCATATATATTGACATGAATGTCGAATTCTTTTATGCTCATCATAATCCACATAAAAGGCCGCACAATGGTGTGCCGCCGCCCACCGGCAATGAAGCCCGCTCCCTGCAGACAGGGAACGGGCTTTTATGCTTATTTTCAGCTATAAGAAGGAGGAGTCGAGCATGGCAGTTGCCCGTGTAGATCGTGTTGATATAAAAAAAGGTTTTAGCGTTGACGAAGCGGTTCGCTGTTTACTCGAACATACGCTGCCGGGAAAGGTGGAGCAAGTGCTTTTACAGAAAGCTGCTCAGCGAGTGCTTGCCGAGGATTTTTACTCCCCTTTTCCAATGCCGCCTTTTCGTCGAGCAGCGATGGATGGATATGCGCTCCATGCTGCTTTTACGCAGACGGCTTCACCTGGCAACCCGATTCGGCTTATTGTAACTGGCGAGGTGCAGGCGGGGGCGGGAGAAATAGCTTGGCATACGGGCTTTGGCAGCCGTCCTCTCATTAATGAACAGCTGACGGCAGTACGTATCTTTACTGGAGCCCCTGTACCCGGTGGTTTTGATGCTGTGATTAGGCAGGAGGAGATTCAGTCGCAACCGAGCCTGCATGGACAGCAATCGGATGCCTTAGCGCTGGGCATGTCGCAAATTCAAATCAATCAGCCCGTGCAGCTGGGAAAAAATATTGCCGAAGCAGGCGAAGATATAGCTGAAAACAGCCTCGTCATTAAAAAAGGCACCATACTTGGTTCGAAGGAAATCGCCATTCTCGCCTCTTTTGGACAGGAACACGCTTCTGTAGTCGCTCGGCCGATAGTTGCAATCCTTCCTATTGGAGATGAGCTGCTGCTTCCAGGCCAGCCCTTGCAGCCTAATCGGATCTATGATGCCAATGGCTTCGCCGTGGAAGCCTTTCTACAGGAGCAGGGAGCATCGGTTATTCGTTCCTTGCCCATTAAGGATGATGCCGAATTAATTGCTAAGGCGATTAAGCTAGCTGCGGAGCAGGCGGATTTGGTTATTACAACTGGAGGCATTTCGGTAGGTGATTACGATTGCGTTGCTCATGCGGCAGACTGCCTTGGTTTTGAGCCTTTGTTCACGAAAGTGATGATGCGTCCTGGGCCGCATTCATCAGCATTTATAAATCAAGGCAAGCTGCTGATCAGCTTGTCTGGCAATCCTGGAGCATGTTACACAGGGCTTGTGCTGTTGGTGAAGCCAATCGTAAAACATGGGATGGGGCTTGATGGAAGTGAGGCGGGGTGGAAGCAAGCCATATTAATGGACGATGTGGATAAGCCTTCGCCGTATCCCCGTTATATTCGCGCATTTGTGTGGATGGAGGAGGGGGAATGGCGGGTTAGGCCGCTGCCGAACGATAAATCGGGAAATATTGCTGCTTTTGCCGGGGCAAATGCATTGGCAGCGATTCCTAGTGAAGGCCTTCAGGCAGGAAGGCAGGCCGCATTTCTTAGTTTGACTTAACGAGCGTTTGCCATGTTGGCGATTTTACAATAATTCGGCCGTAAAGTGACGTTTTGCAGGAGCAGGGGCATAAATAAACTCGACATTCCCATACTATGACGAGCCGTAGGTTCAGCCAAAACGGTATTAGCCTTGTTCAAGAGGGGGAATTCGCCGATGTGGCCGTATTCAATGAGTTTAACAGGAGAACAACCTGAGCCGTATGACGAAGAGAAGAAAAAGGCGGCTGGGGCGCTTGACGCTTTGCAGCAGTTGGGCCAGGTAAACATTCCGCAGGCCGAATCCAATATTTTTTGCATGACGATTATTGGACAGATTGAAGGGCATATGGTGCTGCCGCCGCAAAATAAAACGACAAAATATGAGCATTTGATTCCACAGCTGGTCGCAGCCGAGCAAAATCAAAAAATCGAAGGTGTGCTGATCGTTCTCAACACAGTTGGCGGTGATGTGGAAGCGGGGCTCGCTATTGCTGAAATGATTTCTTCTTTGTCAAAGCCGACAGTTACGCTCGTACTTGGTGGCGGACATTCGATCGGCGTTCCGATAGCAGTAGCGGGCAACCTATCCTTCATTGCTGCGACAGCAACGATGACCATACATCCGATTCGCTTGAATGGCACCGTGATTGGCGTTCCCCAAACGTTCGAGTATTTGGATAAAATGCAGGAGCGCGTCGTTCGCTTCGTTACGATGCACTCCAAAGTGTCGGAAGCGACTTTCAAGGAATTGATGTTTAAAACAGGAGAGCTGACACGCGATATCGGAACAACAGTCATTGGCGGAGACGCGGTTCGCCATGGCTTGATTGATGCGGTAGGCGGTCTTGGCGATGCGCTTCGGGAGCTTAAGCGGCTAGTAGAGGAACGCAGGCAGACGGGAATGCCGGGGGTGTTTAACTAATGTCTGTTCTATATACGATTGTTCCGCTGGAAGAAGTGCTGGCGGGCTGGCAAGCGGAGGAGAAAATTAATCAGGGCCGCGAAGTTTGGGTGGATGGCGTATATATGCAGGTAGAGCCAATTGCGCCAGGGATGGGCAAAGTCATTCGACTCATTCATTGCGGGCTGGATGATTATTTAAATCCGCAGCTTTCGCCAGGAGCTGTTGTCAAATATTGATAAAGGATTTTGCCGTTTAAGGGACTATCGAACGAATAGGAACATTTGTCCACCTATGGTATAATGTTTTACCGGGGGTGACGAACGTTGGCTAAGAAAAGAAGGGGCAAGAAATCGCTCGCAGCAAATTTGAAATATGAGGTTTACGGTATTTTACTCATTACGGTATCGATTATTGCTTTATCGGGAGAGGCGACGGTAGGACGTTCATTGTCCAAACTGTTCGGCCTCTTTCTGGGTAAATTTTACTTTGTGATTGCACTGATTGGCATATATGTGGGGCTGGTCGTGATGGTCAAACGGATGTGGCCGAAAGGCTGGTCCAATCGGAAAACAGGCATGCTTGTGCTGGTGCTTGCCTTTACGCTGTGGAGCTCCATTGCGGAAATCGACCGCAAGCTTGGGGATACGACACTGCTGTCTGGCAAAGTGATTTTGAATCAGTTGGACAGCGACTTAAGGGGAGAGCTGCTTACTTCCAATCCGCAGGATTTGCGCCCGCTTAAGGACAAGGCTATTAGCGGTGGTTATGTTGGAGCGCTGCAATATTCCGTACTTTTCACCTTATTTGGGAAAATTGGAGCTCAGTTGCTCATGCTTGTCATGATCGCAATTTCCATTATGCTCATAACGGGGAAGTCGTATGTGGAGTTGTTCAAGACGCTGCGTACCCGCTTTGTCCGTATGCTCAAGCTGCTCGCAGCCAAATGGTCGGATTATTCCGCCGAGCGGGCTGCAGCACAATCAACTAGAAATGCAAGCGTGGTAACGTCAGCAAGCACCGTGCTTACTTCGGACAATACGATTGACGATGATGAAGAGAATTTTGCACCACGTCCAGTCAAAAATAAAAAGTCATTGTTTTTCTCCTGGCGACAATCCGATAAGTCGAAGGCTGCCGCCAGCCATGACGAATGGGAGCTGGAGGATGATCCGCTTCACGGTGAGTCTGGTCGTGGCGAAGAGGGCGCGGCAGTACCGCATTGGGCGGAAGATTGGGATCAGGACTGGGATAATGAGCAGGATGAATTTGCTGCCCAAACAGCGCCCAGCACAGTTGCTTCATCAACAGCTGCTGCAGTTCCGCTGCCAGAGACAAGCGCTAGCTTATGGCCTAGTGAGCAGGAGAATTTGGCTGCTAAAGATGCCCAGCCGTACGCTCACCCCGGCATAACCGATGAACAGGAATGGTCAGAGCCATGGAGACCGCAAGAAACGCAGGAGCAGCAAGAGCTGGTACATATAGAAGGAAATGAAGCAAAAGATTCGGAGTATGACGCAGATGAGCAAGCGAATGGTGCATTTGGGGAGCAAGCTGTTCAACAAGGTGACGATGAATATGATGAGCCTTTAATGGATAGCGAGAGAGTGGCAGAAGATCATTTGGAAGCTGCTGCTGTTCCTGGCTCAAACGCTGGCAGCCATGAAGCGAACCAACAAGCAGCCGAAAGCAAGCCGGCGCTAGCCGCATCAAACGTACCGCTAGTCAAGCCATACGTTTTACCGCCGTTTACTTTGCTGTCCAAGCCTAGCCATATGGTTAGAGGCGGCATTGGCTCCAGTTCCATGGAGGCGAAGCTTAAGCTGGAGCGCACACTTGAAAGCTTTGGCGTGAAGGCGAAGGTGCTTGATCCCGTTATCGGTCCAGCCGTTACCCGTTTTGAGGTTGAGCCGGCATCGGGCGTGAAGGTTAGTAAAATTGTCAGCTTGACTGATGATATTGCACTTGCGCTTGCAGCTAAGGATATTCGGATGGAAGCGCCTATTCCAGGCAGATCGGCCATCGGCATTGAAGTGCCGAATATGGAAATATCGATTGTTACGATGCGCGAAGTAATGGAAACAAAGGAATTTTATGATTCTCCTTCCAAGCTGTCGATTGCCTTCGGCCGTGATATTGCGGGCAAGCCAATCGTGGGCAATTTGGCGAAAATGCCCCATTTGCTTGTAGCGGGAGCGACGGGCTCCGGTAAATCAGTCTGTATAAACGGAATTATTACTAGTATTTTGTACAAAGCAACGCCGGATGAAGTGAAGTTTCTCATGGTCGATCCAAAAATGGTGGAGCTAAACGTATACAACGGTATCCCGCATTTGCTGGCGCCTGTTGTAACCGATCCGCGTCGTGCATCGCTTGCGCTTAAGAAAATCGTAGTCGAGATGGAAAAACGCTATGAGCTGTTTTCCAAATCGGGAACGCGAAATATTGAAGGCTATAACACTTTAATGGCAGACAATCCGAAAGCGGTTCTGCCTTACATCGTCGTCATCGTCGATGAGCTTGCCGATTTGATGATCGTAGCGGCTAATGATGTCGAGGATGCCATTGCCAGACTCGCGCAAATGGCCCGTGCGGCAGGCATTCATCTTATTATTGCAACGCAGCGTCCGTCTGTTGACGTCATTACCGGTGTCATTAAAGCGAATATTCCATCGCGGATTGCTTTTGGCGTTTCCTCACAGGTCGATTCGCGAACGATACTCGACATGGTCGGAGCGGAAAAGCTGCTCGGCCGCGGCGATATGCTTTACTTGCCGATGGGTACCTCCAAGCCGACGCGGGTACAGGGCGCATTCCTTTCCGATCAGGAAGTAGAGGCGCTTGTCGGTTATGCCAGAGGACAGGCAGAAGCGGAGTACAAAGAAGATCTTGTACCGGAAATTGAGGAGGAGACGGCTAGCTCTGACGAGGTCATGGACGAGCTGTATGATCAGGCCGTTCAGATCGTCGTCGAAGCAAAGCAGGCGTCGGTATCCTTGCTTCAACGCCGCATGCGTATTGGCTACACAAGGGCTGCAAGGCTTATTGACGAGATGGAAGCCCGTCATATCGTGGGGCCATACGAAGGCAGCAAGCCGCGTGAGGTGCTGCTTACAATAGATCAGCTCGAAGCGGGACGAATCAGTTCTTAAAATGCCAGCAGCGAAAAATTTTGCATAGAAGCTGCACTGATTTCTCATACTAGACTTAGGCAACGCTGCTAATTAGCGTACTATCTTGTAAGAGAAAGGCAGATCCTTCTATGAAAAAGCGACTAATGGTCATAACAGCAGTACTCGTTTTCGTCTTGTTTGGCTCCTACTCTCTCCGGCATATGCATCAAGTCAAGACTTCGGAGACGTTCAGTAATGCTACGCTCAAGGTTGGTTCCTCGGGCAATGATGTGTACGAGCTGCAAGGCAGGCTGAAGCATCTTGGATATTTCAGCGGCAAAGTGGATGGACAGTTTGGAGCAAGCACGAAAAATGCCGTTACCTGGTTCCAATGGAAATTTGGAATGAAGGCCGATGGTGTAGTTGGGGCATCGACAAAGCTGAAGCTTTGGGAAGCGACTAAAGCCTGGAAGCCGACAGCAGCAGATTCTCCATCTGGACAAGCTGGCTCGGGTAATACAGCTGCCCCTAGCAATGGCGGCGGAGGTGGAAGCTCGCTTTCCAAGGGCAATAAGCTGGGCCTCAGCGCCAATGATTTGAAGCTGATGGCCAACGCCGTTTACGGCGAATCCCGAGGCGAGCCCTACGAAGGGCAAATAGCCGTTGCAGCCGTCATTTTAAATCGACTGCAATCGACGAGCTTTCCGAATTCGATTTCGGGCGTTATTTTTCAGCCGGGTGCCTTTACCGCGGTAGCGGATGGCCAAATTTGGCTGACGCCAAATGAAACAGCCAGCCGTGCGGTGATGGATGCCATCAATGGCCAGGATCCATCAAATGGCTGCTTGTATTATTTTAATCCGGAAACGGCAACCTCGAAGTGGATATGGACCAGGCCTCAAGTGAAAACGATAGGCAAGCATATTTTTTGCATGTAGAGCCTGTAAAGAAGCAACCGTTCTGCCTTAACGCAGCTCTGGTTGCTTCTTCCTTTTCGCATCGGTTAGAATGGTATAGGAAGCTCGAAATTGGAATACATTTACTTGAAGCATAGAACGTTATGCTTTTTGTAGGCATAAGAATTTAGTTTGGAAGGAGCTAGCGAAGGTGACACTTTTCGAAAGAGGACAATTTGGTCGAATACGGCTGCATGTGCTGCCAACTAAGCGTTTCAAGACGTTCGCGATTTCCTTGTTTGCCGGGCGCGTGCTTGCAGAAGATACGGTTACAGAGACAGCTCTTATTCCTTTTGTGCTGCGCAGAGGGACGGCGGCGACGCCTGAGACGAAAGCATTTCGCGAGCGACTCGACGATTTGTACGGTGCCGGCTTCGGCTTTGATGTATATAAGCGTGGCGATTCTCAAATCGTTCAATTCCGCATGGATGTGATTAATGATCAATTCGTATCTTCGGGCACGCCGCTGCTTGCTGCGTCATTAGGGCTGCTTGGCGAGGTGCTGACTGAGCCGCTGCTGGAAAATGGCGCATTCAGCCGCAAATACGTCGATGCGGAGAAAGTGACGCTCACGAAGCGGCTGGAGTCCATCGTCAATGATAAAATTCGCTATGCCGCTGAGCGCTGCGTTGAAGAAATGTGCGCGAATGAGCCTTATAGGCTGCATCCGCTTGGCAAGCTGGCTGTAATTGACGAGATAACCCCGGAATCTCTCTACAAGCAATATAAGAAGTGGCTTGATGAAGCGGCGCTCGATTTGTACGTAGTAGGCGATACTACGCTTGAGGAAGTGACAGCTTATGTACGTGATGCATTCAAGCTGACAGACGGAGCAGCGGCAAATTATCCAAAGGCAGACGTTACTCACCAGGTGCGCGAGGTTCATATGGTTGTTGAACGGATGGATGTGACCCAAGGGAAGCTTAATTTGGGCCTGCGTACGGGCGTCGCTTATGGCGATGATGATTATGCAGCAGCACTTATGTATAATGGTGTGCTGGGCGGATATCCGCACTCCAAGCTATTTTTAAATGTGCGTGAGAAGGAAAGCTTGGCTTATTATGCCGCTTCCCGTCTTGATGGACATAAAGGCATATGCACGGTGCAGTCAGGCATCGAAATCGAGAACTATGAGAAAGCGGTCAAAATTATTCGCGAGCAGCTTGAGAGCATGCGTCAAGGCGAGCTGTCCGAGCTTGAAATGAGCCAGACGAAAGCGATGATAGCGAATCATTTGCGCGAGCTGCAGGATTCCGCTTATGAAATGATTGCTTACGATTTTAATGCGGTGCTGTCCGGCAAGGAAAGAAGTGCCGAGAAGCTGCTTGAGCAGGTGCAGGCCGTTACTGCTGCTGATATTGTCAGAGTCGCACAAAATGTGCAGCTCGATACGATTTATTATTTGCGTGATCGGAAGGAGGCGTAACCATCGTGCAACCATTGGAGTATAAGGGCGTACAGGAGACGCTTTATCGTGAAGTGCTGGATAATGGGCTTGAAGTCATAGTGCTGCCTAAAGAGGGCTTTCATAAAACCTACGCAACATTTTCGACGAAATATGGCTCCGTAGATAATTGGTTTGCAGTCGGCGATGGGGAAGCGGTCAAAGTTCCCGACGGTATTGCCCATTTTTTGGAGCATAAAATGTTCGAGGAGCCAACTGGCGATATTTTCGCTACGTTTGCTTCCCAAGGCGCTTCAGCGAACGCTTTTACGAGCTTCGACCGTACTGTCTATTTGTTTTCAGCGACGGAGCAAATTCCTGCCAACTTAGAGACGCTCATTAATTTCGTGCAAAATCCTTATTTCACCGATACGAATGTGGACAAGGAAAAAGGCATTATCGAACAGGAAATCAATATGTACAAGGATAATGCCGATTGGCGCGTTTATTTTGGGCTTATTGATGCGCTGTACCACACCCATCCGGTTCATATTGATATTGCCGGCACTGTAGAGTCGATTTATCAAATTGACAAGGAAACGCTGTATCAGTGCTATGAAACCTTTTACCACCCATCCAATATGCTGCTGTTCGTCGTTGGCGGCGTAGATGCGAAGGAAGTATTTGAGCTTGTAAGGCGCAATCAAGCGGCTAAAAACTTCAAGCCGCAGGGTGAAATACGTCGTTTATTTGAGGATGAGCCGACTTCGGTCAAAACGCCGCATAAAGTAACGAAGCTTCCGGTATCGCTGCCAAAATGCATGTTTGGCTTTAAGGAGAAAAACACAGGGCTATCCAGCGAAGAGCTGCTGCGTCAGGAAGTTACTTCCAAGCTAATGCTGGACGTATTGTTCGGGCCAAGCTCCGCTTTGTATGAAGAGCTATATGAAAGCCAGCTTATTTCCGATTCCTTTGGAACCGAATATAATGCAAATCCGGGTTATGCGTTTTCGGTGCTTGGCGGAGATACGCCAAATCCAGAGCAGCTGCTAGCTCGTGTTAAGTCTGCTATTGAGCAAGCGCTTGAGAGTGGACTCGATGAAATCGCCTTTGAACGCTCAAAACGAAAAAAAATCGGCGGTTACTTGCGGATGCTGAACTCCCCTGAATCCATCGCAGGCGAATTTACACGCTACCGCTTCCGCGACAGCGATATGTTTGATGTACTGCCGTTGTATGAAAGCTGTACGCTTGAGCAGGCAAATGAGCGCCTGCGCGAGCATTTCGATTTTAATCAGCTGGCGGTATCAATAGTGGAGAAGCCTGAGGCGTGAAGACGCTGGGGGAGATGACTGTGCTTATAACAGGGGGAAGCCGTGGCATCGGCGCCGCAATTGCGCGGCGCTTCGCGGCGGAAGGCATGAATGTCGTCATCCATTATTTAAACGCCCATGAGGCGGCAAATGAAACAGCAAGGGAATGCTTGCAGCTTGGCGGAGATGCAATGACCATTACCGCTGATTTGCGCTCCAAGGAGCAGCTGCTGCGCATGCGAGACAAGCTTGAGGCACATAACCGAATGCCTGATATACTCGTTAACAATGGCGGTGTTGCGCATTATGGCATGCTCATGGACGTATCGGAGGAAGAATGGGACGACCTGATGGCTGTCAATTTGAAGGGAATGTTTTTGTGCAGCCAGATTTTTATGCCGCCCATGATTGAAAATCGTTTCGGCCGAATTATTAATGTTTCCTCCGTTTGGGGAATATCAGGCGCCTCCTGTGAAGTGCTGTATTCCACTTCCAAGGGAGGGATGAACGCTTTCACGAAAGCTTTGGCTAAGGAATTGGCGCCGTCGGGCGTTACAGTCAATGCGGTTGCTCCTGGAGCGGTAAACACCGAAATGATGGATGGATTCAATGAGGATGAGAAAACAGCATTAGAGCAGGAAATTCCGCTGGGCCGCCTCGGCCAGCCGGATGAAGTCGCTTCGCTCGTTTATTTTCTCTCCCTGCCGGAATCTTCCTACATTACAGGTCAAGTCATAAGTCCGAATGGCGGCTGGCATACGTAAGGAAAAATGCTGTTTTTTGATGGCAAATGATCCGCATAATCTGCCTCGTATCGAAGCAAAATAATGACTGTTGATGATTCTTCACAAAACAAGGAGGCGAAGAAAAATGTCAACCGTTCTTACAAACTTCGATACGTGGAAGCAGTTTTTGGCTGACAAGGTGCAGCATGCGAAGCAAATCGGAATGAATGATGAGGCCATCACCAGCCTGGCCTTCGAAATCGGTTCTTTTCTCGATGAAAAGGTCGATCCGAAAAATGAGGAGCAGCGCGTATTGAAGGAACTGTGGGATGCAGGCGACGATTCCGAGCGTAAAGTTCTAGCCTGCCTCATGATAAAGCTGGTACAAAAGGCGTAATCCGCTACATGTTATTCGCAGAAAAGCCTCCCGCACGGAGGCTTTTCTGCGAATATGAATCATAACCGCAAGCACCGGCCGCTATCTTTTCAATAGTTTTGATGTGAGGTTGCAGGATTGTGGCGAAAATTGTAGAATAAGATTTTGACGGACAACAGGAAATGTACGGTCAACAATGTGCTGGGATGGTGATTAGGCTGGAATCAAAACAATGGTATATGGAATATAAGATACATAAGAACAGGCCAGGCTTGCTCGGCGACATAGCTTCTTTGCTTGGTATGTTGGAAGTTAATATAATGACGATTAACGGTGTAGAAGACCGGACGCGCGGCATGCTGCTGCAAACCGATGATGAAGAAAAAATCGTGCTGCTCGGCAAAATGCTGAAAAAAGTTGATAATATTACAGTGAACAAGCTGCGGACGCCAACTATTGTAGATATTTTAGCTGTGCGCCATGGAAGATATATCGAACGGGATTCTGACGATCGCAAAACATTCCGTTTTACCCGCGATGAACTGGGTATTCTCGTTGACTTTCTTGGCGAAGTGTTTAAACGTGAAGGCAATCAGGTAATAGGTTTACGTGGCATGCCGCGCGTAGGGAAAACAGAATCCATCATCGCTGGCAGCGTATGCTCAAATAAACGGTGGGCGTTCGTTTCTTCAACGCTTCTCCGCCAAACGGTAAGAAGCCAGCTGTCGGAAGAAGAAATGAACGAAAATAATATTTTTATTATTGACGGCATTGTGAGCACGATTCGTTCCAATGAGCGCCATCATGCCTTGCTGCAGGAAATTATGGCTATGCCTTCGACGAAGGTCATTGAGCATCCCGATATTTTTATTAAAGAGTCCCAATACGATCACAGCCATTTTGATATTATTATAGAGCTGCGCAATACGCCGGATGAGGAAATTACGTACGAATCGTTTACTGCAAATTACTCGGATGATTTTTAAGTTGAAAGGAGGAAGCAGGCATGTCTAATCTTGGAGCGCTGCTCCGCAAGGCGCGTGAAGAACGCGGGCTGACGCTTGACGATATTCAGGAAACGACGAAAATTCGCAAACGCTACCTCGAAGCTATCGAGAGCGGCGATCACAGCGTGCTGCCGGGAAGCTTCTACTTGCGGGCCTTTGTGAAAAATTATTGCGAAGCTGTAGGGCTTGATACCGAAGAGGTGCTGCGCCTGCACGAGAAGGAAGTACCGAATACGATTACAGAAACATTAACGGAGCCTGTTACCACAAGGCCGCCCAGACGCGTACAGTCTGTCGGCTCTGACCGTATTGGCAAGCTCGGCTTTAATGTGATGATGTGGTCATTTTTGATTTTGATTGTGGCGGTCGTATGGATTTTTGTCATTAATCAAAAAGACAAACCTTCTGATATGGTTGATCAAGGTACGAAAATTACCGATGAATCTGCACCACCTACGCCAACGCCGGAAGCTGGAGCGTCAACGGGTGCTGTTGCGCCTACGGTTACACCATCTCCTACACCGACGATTCAGGAGGATGTGACGGTTACTTTTTCATCGAAAATCGGCAAGGTCGACCATTATGATGTAGGTCCAGGAACAGCCGTGCACAAGCTGGAAATCAAGGTTGCTGGCGGGAAAAGCTGGATGGAAGTTCGTGAAGGCGGCTCAAAAGGCAGCGCGCTGCTATCGGAAAATGCAAATGACGGCTCGACATTGAACTTTGAATTGACTCAGCCGTTATATATCAATGTGGGCCGTGCCGATCTGGTCACGATTTCAGTTGATGGCGTGCTTGTTCCCGATGGGGACCGTGCAGGCTCAAAAAAAATCCAGTTGAATCCGGCGGCATCGGCGAATGCAGGCAGCCCGGAAGCGACCGGTTCGGCTACGCCATAACACGGATAATAGCTATTTTATAGGGGAGTGGAGTTACATGTCTTCAGAAAGTTCATTTGATATTGTGTCCAAGGTGGACATGCAGGAGCTAAACAATGCGATTCAGCAGGCGGAGCGTGAAATCGAGACGCGCTTTGATTTTAAAGGCAGCAAAAGCAGCATTAAGCTGGAAAATGAAGAGCTGGTTCTCGTCTCTGATGATGAGTACAGATTGAACAGTGTAATTGATATTTTGCAATCGAAAATGATTAAACGCGGCGTGCCGATCAAAAATATGGATTACGGCAAAATTCAGTCGGCTTCGGCGAATACTGTTCGTCAGCATGTAAAGCTTAAGCAGGGCATTGATCAGGAGCATTCCAAAAAAATTAATATTTTGATTCGCGATTCGAAGCTTAAGGTGAAAAGCCTGATTCAAGGCGATCAAATTCGCGTAAGCGGCAAAAGCCGTGACGACTTGCAAGCTGTTATGAATTTGCTGCGCGGTGCTAACTTGCCGATTGAGCTGCAATTTACAAATTATCGTTAACCGCATGTGGCGGTATTGAAGTCCTCTTTTTTCGCTTTTGGCGGGAGAAGGGGGCTTTGTTAAACCTGTTTTTCTTCATTTTGACACCAGATTAAACAATGTATTATACTTGATAAGATAGTTTCGCGGAAGGGATCTGGGGAGACGCAGATGACAGAACAGGTGATTGCAATGATAGGCAATGGCAGGACGGATTTTGTTTTATTCGGGGAGGATGAGGTATGAATCTCGCCAATAAAATCACGCTGGTTAGAATTATTTTAGTGCCGATTATTATGGTTTTCCTACTCGTTAATATGAATGTGGGCTCAGTTGTATTTGATGACTATTCCATTACATATAACCAGATTATTGCGGCGATTATTTTTATTGTGGCAGCGAGTACGGATGGTTTGGACGGGTATATCGCCCGTAAGAACAAAATCGTAACCAACTTAGGCAAGCTTCTCGATCCTCTCGCTGACAAGCTGCTTGTGGCTGCGGTTCTGATTTCCCTTGTGGAGATGGATAAGCTGGCTGGCTGGATTGCCATCCTGATTATTAGCCGTGAATTCGCCGTTACGGGACTTCGTCAAATTGCGCTGCTTGAGGGCAGTGTTATGGCGGCCAGCAACTGGGGCAAATGGAAAACAGCTATACAAATTACGATGATTATCTCGCTTTTGCTTAACAATTTCCCATTTGCTTTCATCTCATTTCCATTTGATTTGATTGCAAGCTGGGTCGCAGTTGCGATTACGCTTTATTCCGGAATTGATTATTTTGTGAAAAATAAACATCTAATACCGGTTGAATAACGATGAAACGCGCTTTGCCGTTTTTTGAAAAGCATCTTTCCTGTTTCGGGAAGGATGCTTTTGCTTAAAATATAAGAAATTTATAAGTTACACCCCTATAATGGGCTTATATTTCATCGCGAAATGGCGCTGCCATTACCTAAAGGAGGATGAATAGCATGAAAGCAGAAATTATTGCAGTAGGTACAGAATTGCTGCTCGGACAGATTGTAAATACAAATGCACAGTATTTGTCCCAAGAGCTGGCCGCGCTAGGCATTGATGTTTATTTTCAAACCGTAGTCGGGGATAACCCCGAGCGTATTCGCAAAGCAATTGTGACAGCGAGAGAACGCGCTGACCTGCTCGTGTTTACAGGCGGTTTGGGGCCCACGCTTGATGATTTGACGAAGGATGTGCTGGCTGCTTATTTGAGCCGTGGTTTGTCCTTGCACAAGCCTTCCATGGATAAAATCGAAGAGCTGTTCAGCTCAAGAGGCGTACATATGGTTGAAAGCAATCGCAGACAGGCATTGTCTATCGATGGAAGCGTACCGCTGCACAATGCGGCGGGCCTTGCGGTAGGCAACGCTCTGACGGAGGATGGCACGCATTATATGCTGCTGCCGGGACCTCCACGGGAAATGAAGCCGATGATCGACGGGCCGGGCAAGGAATGGCTGCGGACGCTGCTCGGGCATGAGCAGCCGCTTTATTCGCGGTTGCTGAAGTTTGCAGGCATTGGGGAATCCAATTTGGAGGCTAAACTGCTCGATCTAATCGAGGCTCAGGTTGACCCGACAATTGCTCCTTATGCGAAGGAAGGCGAGGTAGCTATTCGCGTTTCGACGAAGGCGGCCACACAGGCAGAGGCTGATGGCAAGATTGATGCGACAGTGGAGCAGATTATTGAACGCATTGGAGAGCATCTATACGCCCAAGAGGACATTCCGCTGGAGGAGGCGGTCATAAGACTGCTTCGCGCTAGCAGACGCAAGCTAGCTAGTGCTGAGAGCTGCAGCGGCGGTCTGCTAGCAGAGTTGATTACGAGCGTACCTGGAAGCAGTGGGGAATACACGGGCGGTGTTGTAACGTATACGAATGAAATGAAGCATGCGCTGCTAGGCATACCTCTTGCGCAGCTAGAGGGCGAAGGGGCTCCTGGCGCCATAAGCGAATCGACAGCTGCGCTAATGGCTGAGCGGGTGCAGCAGCTCGCAGACAGCGATTTCGGCGTGTCTATAACAGGTGTTGCTGGCCCTGCGGAGAGTGAAGGCAAGCCGGTAGGGCTTGTTTATATAGCTATTGCCGAGCGTGGCAAGGAGACGATGGTTTATCCATTGCAATTAAGCGGCAGCCGGACGATTATTCGCGTTCGCGCTGTAAAAACATTGCTGTACCGTTTGTGGCTTGCAATTCAAAACTAACTATATAAGAGTTCTTCGACCAAAATTTGGCGAAAGGTGTTGCTTTTTGCCGGAAACGGGCGTATACTGAACTCAACTTACGGAAGAACCGTGGCGAAGATAACTTTGCTGCGGTTTTTTTTGTTTAGTTACAGATATTTAAAAGTTGCATGCCTTCCGTCGGCTTCACAAAAAAAACGAATGTATGTTCGAAAAAGTGCTTGGCAAAGGGTCGGAAAAAGGTTATCATTATATTATAAATAACGAAGGATGTGAGTTGATTGGCTGATCGTCGTGCTGCGTTAGATATGGCTATGCGTCAAATTGAGAAACAATTCGGCAAGGGCTCTATCATGAAACTAGGGGAATCAACACATATGCAAGTGGAGGTCGTGCCGAGCGGCTCGCTTGCTTTAGATATCGCACTTGGAATCGGGGGTTTCCCGAGAGGACGTATTATTGAAGTATATGGACCGGAATCATCTGGTAAAACGACCGTTGCGCTTCATGCGATTGCAGAAGTTCAACGTGCAGGCGGACAAGCTGCCTTTATCGATGCGGAGCATGCACTTGATCCGTTATATGCAAGCAAGCTGGGCGTTAATATCGATGAATTGCTGCTTTCCCAGCCAGATACAGGGGAGCAAGGGCTGGAAATTGCAGAAGCGCTCGTTCGTAGTGGCGCGGTTGACATTGTTGTTATCGACTCTGTTGCAGCACTGGTACCTAAGGCTGAGATCGAAGGCGACATGGGTGACTCGCACGTTGGTTTGCAGGCACGCCTAATGTCACAGGCACTTCGCAAGCTATCCGGAGCCATCAGCAAATCGAAGACGATTACGATCTTTATTAACCAACTGCGTGAGAAAGTCGGCGTTATGTTCGGTAACCCTGAGACGACACCAGGTGGACGCGCTTTGAAATTTTATTCCAGCGTACGTCTTGATGTCCGCCGGATTGAGACACTGAAGCAAGGCAATGATATGATTGGTAACCGTACACGTATTAAAGTTGTCAAAAACAAAGTGGCTCCGCCGTTCAAGCAAGCCGAGGTTGACATTATGTACGGTGAGGGCATTTCCAAAGAGGGTACGCTCGTTGATTTGGGCGTTGAACTCGATATTGTACAAAAAAGCGGTGCATGGTTCTCTTACAATGGCGAGCGCCTCGGTCAAGGCCGGGAAAATGCTAAGCAGTTTTTGAAAGACCATGAAGATATTGCAGACGTCATTGATAAGCAAATTCGTGATGCCAGCAACTTGGTAGCGACTGCTACTCAAGCGACAGGTCTTGGTCAAGAAGAAGAGGATGAAGACGATTTTGATGAGTCTGAATTGGACTAATACGCTCAATTAGTAGCGAAATGGATAAAGAATGATGATGACGCCGTTCCTTTCTAGGGACGGCGAACTTGTTTTATTTAGCATTTATAACTAGTTGCAAAACGTAACATGGAGGGCCTATGATTGAAATCAGAGCGGTTGAGAAAGACAGCAAGCATCGAAGCCGCTATCTTATATTCGCGGAAGGCGAAGAGCCGATTTTATCGGTTCATGAGGATCTGTTGATCCGCCATACACTGTTTAAAGGACAACTTCTTACAGAGGCGCAAATAGAGGAAATTGGCAGCGAGGACGAGCGTTATCGCGCTTATGCGATGGCGGTTTATTATTTGGGTTTTAAGCCGCGGACAAGCAAGCAAATAGAGCAGTATCTGAAACGGAAACTAATTGCTGAGGATCATATTAATTACACCATTGAGCGTTTAGAAAAGGAACATATTGTGGATGATGAACAGTATGCGATACAATTTGCTGCTCAGCGAATGAAAAGCAGCCAGAAGGGCAGGCGTTACATTCAGCAGGAATTGCTGCAGCGGGGTGTGTCCAAAACAGCTGCGCTTGCCGCTACTTCGGCAATTGACAGTGAGATGGAGCTTGAAACAGCTATTGCTACCGCTTCCAAAAAATGGCGAACTATAAAAGGCGAGCCGTTTGAGCGCAGACGCAAGCTGGCAGCTTTTTTAATACGAAGGGGCTTTCCTGTAGACATTATTAAAGCCGCAGTAAAATCAGCGGAAGAGAATGCATAATCAATAAAGCAAAAAGATCACGTTGGGCTTTTGCTTGACAATTGATTTTACCAAAAGATAAAATGAATTTGTATTCCTTCCACATCAAATCTATTTTCCTTCCAAAAATTGATTTGAGAAGATTATTTTCGGCAAGTTGTTAGAAGATGAAAACGGTATGGAAACCGACTAAAATCAAATATCATTCCAAGCGTTTGCTTTTGTGAATGCAACGAGGAGGTGAACAAGAGGATGAATCCTATTTGGACGATCTTGATCAGTCTCGTTGTTGGCGTTATTTTCTTTGGAGTTGGTTATTTTATTCGAAAGTCGATTGCCGAAGCCAAAATTTCCAGTGCTGAGCAGGCTGCTATCCAAATCGTAGAAAATGCGAAAAAAGAAGCAGAAGCGCAGAAAAAGGAAACGGTGCTGGAAGCGAAAGATGAAGTCCACAAACTTCGTACCGAAGCTGAAAAAGACATTCGTGAACGTCGTAATGAGGTTCAGCGACAGGACAGACGTTTACTCCAGAAAGAGGAGTCGTTGGATAAAAAATTAGAAGCGCTGGAACGCAAAGAAGAATTAGTTGCCAACAAAGAGAAACGGATCGATGAAACCCAAGAACAGATTGATACCATCTATAAGCAGCAGCTTAGCGAGCTGGAGCGAATTTCCGGCTTGACGATGGAAGGTGCGAAATCGATTATTTTGTCTAATGTTGAACAGGAAGTACGACATGAGACAGCGCAGATGATCAAGGAAATCGAGCAGCAGGCTAAAGAAGAAGCAGATAAAAAAGCACGTGATATTATATCGCTCGCTATCCAACGTTGTGCGGCTGATCACGTAGCAGAAACGACTGTATCAGTCGTCTCCTTACCGAATGAGGAAATGAAAGGCCGCATTATCGGACGCGAAGGTCGTAATATCCGCGCTCTGGAAACATTGACCGGTATCGATCTCATTATCGACGATACACCGGAAGCGGTCATCCTGTCCGGCTTCGATCCTATCCGGCGTGAAATTGCCCGAACTTCACTTGAGAAGCTTGTCGCTGACGGACGTATCCATCCTGCTCGTATTGAAGAGATGGTTGAGAAATCACGCAAGGAAGTGGACGAGCGTATCCGTGAATACGGTGAGCAAGCTACTTTTGAGGTGGGTGTGCATGGCTTGCATCCTGACTTGATTAAGATTTTGGGAAGACTCAAGTATCGGACAAGCTACGGTCAAAACGTGCTCAAGCACTCCATGGAGGTTGCTTACTTGACTGGACTTATGGCTGCCGAGCTGGGCGAGGATATTACTCTCGCGAAGCGTGCAGGCTTGCTGCATGACATCGGTAAAGCACTTGACCATGAGGTTGAAGGCTCGCACGTTGAGATTGGCGTTGAATTAGCCAAGAAGTACAAAGAACATCCTGTTGTTATTAACAGTATCGCTTCCCACCATGGTGATTGTGAAGCCACTTCGGTTATCGCAATGCTGGTTGGTGCAGCTGACGCCTTGTCGGCAGCACGTCCAGGCGCACGCCGTGAGACGCTCGAAACGTACATCAAGCGTCTGGAGAAGCTGGAGAATATTTCGGAGTCATTCGATGGTGTTGAGAAATCGTATGCCATCCAGGCCGGCCGTGAAGTACGCGTTATGGTACAGCCTGAGAAGATTGACGATACAGAAGCATTCCGACTCGCTCGCGACATTACGAAGAAGATTGAAAGTGAGCTTGATTATCCAGGCCACATCAAAGTCACCGTTATTCGTGAGACACGGGCTGTGGAATACGCGAAGTAAACAGCATAGCAACGCGGAAAAGTGGCTGCCCTGCAGCCACTTTTCCTGTCTGAATAGGTAAAGGAAGTGAGCAGCAATGAACGTATTATTTATTGGGGATATTGTTGGAAGTGTAGGGCGTGCAGCCGTTAAGCAAGTGCTTCCAGCGCTTAAATCGAAATACAACCCGCATATTATTATCGTAAATGGCGAAAATGCAGCGGCAGGCCGGGGCATTACAAAGAACATTGTCAATGAGCTGTTTGAATGCGGTGTTCATGGGATTACGATGGGCAATCATACTTGGGATAACAAAGATATTTTTGACTGGATAGATGATGAGCCTCGTATCGTAAGACCTGCGAACTTCGCGGAAGGAACGCCAGGACAAGGCATGGCGATTATTAAAGCGAACGGCAAGCAGCTCGCCATTATAAATTTGCAGGGAAGAACGTTTTTGCCGCCGATTGATTGTCCGTTCCGCAAAGCGGATGAGCTAATCGAGGAGGCGCATGGAACAACGAAAAATATTTTGGTCGATTTTCACGCGGAAGCGACTTCGGAAAAAATTGCAATGGGCTGGCATTTGGCTGGACATGCTTCTGTCGTTGTAGGGACACATACACATGTTCAGACGAATGACGACACGATTTTGCCAGGCGGCACAGCCTACTTGACGGATGTTGGCATGACGGGGCCGAAGGACGGTGTGCTGGGGATGGAGCGCAATGCGGTGCTGCATCGGTTTATGACCCAAATGCCTACACGTTTTGTCGTGGATGAAGGCAAATGGCATTTGCATGGCGTGTCGATCCAAATCGACGATGCGACAGGCGAAACGACCAAATTCCAAAAAATTAGACTTGTAGAAGAAGACTGGCTGCTCATGTAGCAGCTTTTTTTTATTGAAAGTTTAGACAATTCAGAACAGTTTGTTAATTTCGGCAATAAAAGCAGGAATTTTTCTACCTCTCTCGAATACTATTGCTAGTAGTGGAATCCATCCATCATTCCCGAGGAGGTACATTTTTATGGATGTATTAAAAGTTTCAGCAAAGTCCAATCCAAATTCCGTTGCAGGTGCGCTGGCCGGAGTTTTACGTGAACGCGGCGCCGCTGAATTACAAGCTATCGGGGCGGGTGCACTAAATCAAGCAATTAAGGCAGTTGCGATTGCGCGAGGATTTGTTGCTCCCAGCGGGGTGGATTTAATTTGTATACCGGCTTTTACAGACATCGTGATTGATGGCGAGGATCGGACAGCGATTAAGCTCATTGTTGAGCCTAGATAAGCGCTTAAACGAAGCCTTAAGTCGTTAGAGAAATGTAGAAAAAAGTTCATATGTAACGCCTGCCTACAATCGCGTAAGCAGGTTTTTTGCTTTATAGTGACATATGTTGTTGTGGGATAAAACAAATAAATGTTATGATTGCCCTAGCATGTTGCGGGTTAGGGCACATGATCCTTGTTGCAAGGAAAGCAGATCAATAAGCGAAGGGAAGTAAATGCAATGACACAAAAACTAGTACCTGTAGGGGTATCGGCACGCCATATTCATTTATCTCAAGAGCATGTCGCGATTTTATTTGGAGAAGGCTACGAGCTGACGGAGGCGAAAGCTCTCTCACAGCCAGGACAATATGCAGCAAATGAAACGGTTGCCGTAATCGGACCGAAATCTTCTTTTCCTAAAGTAAGAATTCTTGGACCTGTCCGCAAGGCGACACAGCTTGAAGTTTCCCGCACGGATGCTTTCTCTATTGGCGTAAACCCGCCGGTCCGCGAATCCGGTGATATTAGCGGCTCGGCTGGCATTACGCTGAAAGGGCCGGCTGGCGAAGTGACGATTGAGGAGGGCGTTATCGTTGCAGCCCGCCATATTCATTTCCACACGAGCGATGCTGAAAAATGGGGCATTGCCGACAAGCAAAAGCTGAAAGTGCGTTTTGGCGGAGATCGTGGCGTCGTATTTGAGGAAGTGATCGCCCGTGTATCCCCAGATTTCGCATTGGACATGCATATTGATACGGATGAAGCGAATGCCGCAGGCATTAAAAACGGGGATACAGCTGAAATTGTAGGCTAATCATCCTTTTTCCAAGATACAGCTTGTGAAGAAGCTGTAATAGGTTTTTCTCATTTTTGAAACGGATAGCAGCTCCTTCGCTGCTATTCGTTTTTTGATTTTTTCAAGCAAATAAGAAGGCGTTTTCAAGATTTGTTGGAAAAAATAGAGCATTAGCAGCAACAGTAATGGATTCGATGGACTTATATGTGTTATAATTTCTTATTGATGTTTAAACACGGGTGAGCACAAGGATATAAGGATGTGACTAAAGCATGACAAAGGGGAATTCAGCGGATTTGAAAGCCGCTAATAAAGATAGGGATTACTCGAAATATTTTGATTTCTCTGATGCGAAGGTGCTTAGCGAGGAAGACGGCAAAATCACCTATCGAATCAAAGGACGCAATATTCAAATCAATGCTGCTCCGAACCACAAGGAAGAGAAAAAACGGGGCAAAGAGGATATAGAGGTTCATTATGATTTTTCCATACCGGAGGAATTCCGGACGCTGGGCAAAGGCAAGTTTTATTTGATTCAAACGTACGGCTGCCAAATGAATGAGCATGACACGGAAGTTATGAAGGGCATGTTCGAGGAAATGGGCTATACGGCGACGGAGGATCGGACTGAGGCGGATGTGGTGCTGCTGAATACATGTGCGATCCGGGAAAATGCCGAGGATAAAGTGTTCGGGGAGCTTGGGCATCTTAAGGTGCTGAAGCAGCAGAAGCCGGGCTTGCTGCTCGGCGTATGCGGCTGCATGTCGCAGGAGGAATCGGTTGTCGGACGTATTTTGCAAAAACATTCCTTCGTCGATATGATTTTTGGTACGCATAACATTCACCGCTTGCCGTTCCTGCTGCAAAATGCCTATTTCAGCAAAGAGATGGTTGTCGAGGTGTGGTCCAAAGAAGGCGACATTATCGAAAACATGCCGAAGAAACGTGAAGGCATGCGGGCTTGGGTTAACATTATGTATGGGTGCGATAAATTTTGCACTTACTGCATTGTGCCTTATACAAGAGGCAAGGAACGCAGCCGCCGTCCGGAGGACGTCATCGCCGAAGTAAGGGAGCTGGCAAGACAAGGCTTCAAGGAAGTGACGCTGCTTGGGCAAAACGTGAACGCTTACGGCAAAGATTTTGAAGATATAGCGTATCGCTTTGGCGACCTCATGAACGACATGTCTAAAATCGACATTCCGCGTGTTCGGTTTACAACGAGCCATCCTAGAGATTTTGATGATCATCTCATTGAGGTGCTGGCGCAGCGGGGCAATCTGGTCGAGCATATTCATCTGCCTGTTCAATCGGGCAGCACGGAAGTGCTTAAACGGATGAGCCGTAAATATTCGCGTGAAATGTATTTAGAGCTTGTGGGTAAAATTAAGGCGGCTATCCCGGATGCTATGCTGACCTCTGATATTATCGTCGGGTTCCCTGGCGAAACGGATGAGCAGTTCGAGGATACGCTCTCGCTCGTTCGCGAGGTGGGCTTTGACTCAGCCTATACCTTCATCTATTCGCCGCGTGAGGGCACGCCAGCTGCCGGTATGGAGGATAATGTTCCACTTGATGTCAAGAAACGTCGGCTGCAGCGTCTGAATGATTTGCTGAAGCAGATGAGCCTGGAGAGTCATGAACGGATGATCGGCACGACAATCGAGGTGCTGATTGAAGGTGAGAGCAAAAATAACGCAAATGTGCTAGCTGGACGTACACGTACGAACAAGCTCGTTCATTTGGAAGGCCCGCAGGAATGGATTGGCCAGCTCATTCAAGCGAAAGTAACAGAAGCGAAAACCTGGTATATTAAAGCAGAGCCTACAGGAACGGAGCTGCGCGAAGCGGTTGTACTCTAAACGAAACGGAAGCTTTGCTGCCAAAGGACGGCTTCAGCCGTTTACACTTGAAACTAAATAACAGGAGAGATGATATATGTCTGAGCAACAAACGGTCCAAGGCAATACGGAGCATGGCCATCACCATCATGAGCATGGTGAAGGATGCGGCATTCCAAAGTTTGATACGCGTGATTTGCTAATTCGCGAAGACATTATGAAGAAGGCGAAGGAGCTTGCTGACCTGATTTATACTTCTGAGGAAGTACAGCATTACCGCCGTGCGGAAAGCCAAATTCAAGGCAATACGAAAATTCAGGAATTAATTGCGACTGTAAAGAAAAAGCAGAAGGAACTAGTCGCATTTGAGACAACTTTCAAAAACGAAACGATGGTCAAAAAAATCGAGCAGGAAATGGAAGTGCTGCAGGATGAGCTGGACGGCATTCCGATTGTAACGGAATTCCAGCAAAGCCAGTCCGACATCAACTATTTGCTGCAGCTCGTTATTTCCATTGTACGGGATACGGTTTCTGAGAAAATCAATGTGGAGGCAGGAGCTGAGGAAGCGCCTGCTGAGTGCGACTAACAACTTGCTTGAGGTTGAACCAGTGGAATTCGGGCAAGTGCAATGAAACAGGAAAGGGGCTGTGCAATGGTGGAATACCATTGCTTGCAGCCCCTTTTTTTGTAACTATTGAAGGTAAAGAGTGTAATGAATTTGAAGGAATTTATGGTGTTGTTGTGAATGGAACAGCAGGAGCGGCGTTTTTATTGCTGGTTGAAGCTTGTATCCGCAAAATATAAGGCTTTAACGCCAGCGTTATAATGACGGCCAGTACGGACTTGGCAGCATCGCCGGGGAGGAATGGGTAGCAGCCATTGATCATTGCTTTTTGAAACGAGAGGCCTGTTGCTTGCATGAGCCAAGGGATGCCGATGACATAAGCAAAAAAAGAACTAAACAGCTCGAAAATGACAAATAGCAAAATAGCAGTTGCGACCCGATTTTTTGCTGCAAAAGAGCTATGAAGCAGCTTGGATGTGAAGAAGCCTACAAGCAGAGCGCAAAAGGGGAAGGCAACGAGAAAACCGCCGGTAGGTCCAGCTATCATGCCGAAGCCGCCATTTCCGTTAATAAGCGGAAGTCCGATCGTGGCCAGTACAACGACAATCAAAATAGAGAAAAATCCATTGCGTGCACCGAGGAATAGTCCTGCGAGGGCAACGGCGAGCGTTTGAAGGGTAATCGGTACGGGTGAAGCGGCAAACTTGAATTGAAGGCTGCTCATGACAATAAATAAGGCAGCGAACAAGGCTATGTACACCATGCTGCGAATATTCGTACTGCTTTTGATCAATGAAATCGTCTCCTTTAAAATGATGATTGCTTTTATAATGTTAACCAATTATCATTTGTTTATGGTTAACAAAATGGATTGTAGCACAGAGCGGCGCTTTGGGGAAGAGGGCAGGTGAAATTTTTTTGAACGATTATTTAATACGGGTTGAGGGGCTGACGGTTAAGCCACGCGTTTTTGATGCGGCGAGTGAGCAGCCTCCAATTATAAGAGGTGTCAGTCTTGCCCTGAAGGAAGGGGATTGGCTGACGCTGCTAGGGAGCAATGGGAGTGGCAAAAGTACGCTCGCTAAGGTCATTGCCGGATTTCCTGTAGGCGAGAAAAGCGGGACTTATTTGATGGGGGGCAAGCTTGCTGCCTACAATAAGCCGATTCCAATTGTGATGCAGCAGCCAGAGGCTTCCATGCTTGGCGCAACACCTTGGGAGGATGTTGTGCTGATGCTGGAGCAGCATGGGATTGCTAGCGATGAAATAGCTGCATTGGCAGAACAGTCGCTTAGCTTAACCGGCTTGCTGGAACGGAAGGACCAAGCTGTCGGCACCTTGTCGGGCGGGCAGAAGCAGCTGACAGCTATTGCTGGCTGTTTGGCGGTCAACTCGCCTGTGCTGGTGCTCGATGAAGCCACGGCAATGCTTGATCCTGAAGCAAGCCTGGCTATTGGGGAGCAAGTGCGGGAGCTTCATGCCGCAGGAGGAACGATCATATGGATTACGCAAAAGCTGGCTGAGCTTCGACATGGTGATCGAGTCGTTGTGATGGAACAGGGCCAAATCGTTTTTGACGGGACTACGGAGTCGTTTTATGAGCGTAGTGCTATTGTAAAAGATGCGGCGAGTACGGGGAGTGAAGAAGGAGGGCGGAGCTGGTGCGAGCGGCTCGGTTTTGAAGCCCCCTATGCGGTACAGACAGCTTGGGAGCTGGAGAAGCTGGGTATCGTTTTAAAGCCTTTGCCCTTGACCGTAGACAGGCTTGCGGAGGCGCTGCAAAGATGACCGACCTTAGCTGGAGACTGGAAGAGATACGCGTCTGTGCTGCGGGAGAACGAGACAAGACGCTTCTGACTATTAAAGAAAAGCTCGTTTTTAAAGAAGGCACGATTACACTGCTCATTGGCAGCAATGGTGCGGGCAAATCCACGCTGCTGGAAACAATGGCAGGGCTTCGCAGGCTGAACGAAGGCGAAATTGCGCTTGGTGCTGATAACCTTTGGATGAAAAAGGGCAGACGCAGACGTCTCAGTCGCAGCATCGTGCAGAATACGGGCATCGCGCTCCAGCATTCGGAGTCGCAATGGTTTGCGGCGACCGTGAAGGAGGAGCTCCTTTATTCACTGAAGCCGTATAAGCTGGAGCCGCCGGAGAAGGAGCGGCGGCTGCATGATGCGCTGCAAGCAGCAGGCTTGCCTGCCGAGCTGCTTGCCCGCGATCCTTGGTCGCTCAGCGGCGGACAGCAGCGGCGGCTCGCACTCGCTTGCCTGCTGGCCTGCAAGCCGCAATGGCTGCTGCTGGATGAGCCGACGGCGGGGCTGGACGCCGAGGGCATAAGCCGCTTGTGCGCCGTATTAGCGGCGCACAAGGCGTCTGGGCGCGGAGCGGTCGTGGCAACGCACGACCCGGGAGCGCTGCTGCCGCTTGCGGACGAAGTCGTCGTGGTCGAGGGCGGCTCAGTCCGCGAAGCGGTCGCTGCATCGGCGTGGGCGAACGCACACGCTGCAGATGCAGCTGCGCCGCAGGCGCTGCGCGCGCTGGCGAAGCTGCGCGGCTTCGCGGCGCAGCCGCCGGGCGGTGGCGCCGCCGTATGGCCGGCGCCAAAGGCGCTTGCGGCGGCGATCCATGCCGCCGCCGCGCAGCCGCAAAGCGGCCGGGCGGATGCCCCGGCCGCAGCGGCGCTGCCTGGCGCGGCGGCTTTGCCGCTCGCCGCGCCGCAGGCGCCTCCGGCGATGGAGCTTCGCCCATCGCCAGGCGCAAAGCCCACAGCGGCGAACGCTTCGCCGCCGCTGCCTAAACCCAAGCGCCGGCAACTCCCGCCGGCGCAGCCCGAAGCGCAGCGCCTGGCGACGCGCTTCGATCCAAGAGCGCTTATCGCCGCCTACATGCTGCTGGCGGCGACCATCATCATGCAGCATAGCTGGAGCGGCTTGCTGCTGGCAGGAGCGCTTGCAGCCGCCATATGGCTGCCGCTGCGCGCTCAAATGCGGCCTTGGCTCGGCTTTATTCGAGCCTACGCCTTAATCATTCTGCTCTTCGGTGTAGTAGCCGGAGCTCAGATCCAGCCCTTATCGTTTGATTGGGAGCAATCAGCACGAACGATGCTCCGCTTGGCGACGCTTTTTTGCGCCATGCTGCTGGGCTTGCCGATGCTGCTGCTTATGACGCCGCTGCGAATTCAGCGGGCGCTGGAGCAAACATTCGGCTGGCTGAGCCGGTTTAAAGTACCGATCTCAGCGATTACGTTGACCGTGACCTTAATATTTCGATTTATTCCGCTGCTGCTTAAGGAATGGGAGCGGTTTGCGAAAATCGCGCATGCGCGAGGGAAGGCAATTACGCCAGTCGGCTCATTGCCGCCCTCGATGCTGGCATCGGCGATTATCCCTTACATTCGTTCGATTTTGCGAATGGCGGAGCAAATGGCAGAGGCGCTGGAGGCGAGAGGGTTTGGCAACAGTGAGATTCGTTCGACACAAGGCTTTCGCTTGCGATTTGGCCGTCAGGATGTGCTGCTGCTTGCCGGGGCGGTTTTCGGAGCGGCTCTGCTGTATATGGTAGCATTATTTTAAACGTTGAGGATGACGAAGGTTTAGCGTTCTTTTCGTATTTTTCGAGGAAGCAAGCTGGCTTCACTGACATTCGAACCCTGTACTTAATCCCTCTACTACCGGGAATGCTGCCGTCTAATGAATGTGAGTGAAAGGTAGCGCCATGCTCTTAATTTCAAGTGTTTACATTATTCCCTGCACAAAGGTGTCTTTGGAGGACACAGCAGCCGCTATTTCAATCGAAGCATGGGTTTTGGGACAGGCTGCGGACTCAGAAGCCGCTAATATGCTGCCCATCGCCATTTTGGCAGGATGAGGAGGGCAATAGCGGATCTCCTGTCCGCGTGCGGCCTGAAATCGGAGAAAAAGTAAGAATAGCGGAACCTCAGTCCGCCAAAAAAGGAGTGAGGGTCCAGAGTTTCGTGTTCCAAGCCACAGTAATCTCAGCAATTGTGTTCTCAGCAATAGTGATCCGAGCAACAATCGCAGGCTGTAAGGCTGTAGTTTCCAAGCCTTGAAGCGTCAGAGGCGTTTTTCCTGGAATAAGCGCTAAGCAAGGAGCAGTATGCCTGTCTCAGGAGCTAAAATTTATGTCCGAACAGCGGCAACCACGGGCAAACCGGCATCCTATGAACAAGTGCTGGTGGTAGTAAGCGAGAATATCAAAATTGTCACAATTGCAGGCTCTTCAATTGCTGGAAAAAACGTGCCAGTAGTTGGCGAAAGGCCAGTAACGGTTCTAGCGGATACGACCGATTACACAGCTACTATTGGCTGGTTGCCTGCGCATAGCACATTTGCTGTCAATACAGCATATACAGCAACCATTACCATTACACCGAAAAACGGATATACATAAACAGGAGGAATGGAAGATTCCTTGGATGTCTTCGAAGCAGCAGCATCAAATGAAACGGATTCAGGAGTTGTAACAGCGATATTCCCAGCAACAGCAGCGGTAATTGCTGAAACAGCGATACCGGGAATAACGGTGCCTGGGTGCCTGTCTTTGGGGAAATTCCAGTAACGACAGTAGATACGCAGGCAGCAAAATAAGCGGCAATAAAATCACAGTGGATGTCAATCCCTTTACGAAGTTTGCGGTATTAGTTGTGGATATTCATCCAATTAATGTTAATTTTTGTGACATCTCCGGGCATTGGGCGGAGGCAAATGTTGATCAAGCAGTCAGCAGCGGCATTGTGAACGGCTATGCAGACGGCACCTTTAAACCGGGTAAAATGGTTTCTCAAGCGGAATTTGTTGTGATGCTGATGAATACGCTATACGCTGAAGCCGCAAGATGATGGAAAGGCTCTAACCTTCACAGATACAACGAATATTAGCAGCTGGGCTCATAAAGCAGTCGGTCAAGCCTTGCAAGCTGGCATTATTAACGGTTACGAGGATGGAAGCTTCCGTCCGAACGCACAAATTACACGTGCTAGATGGCAGCAATGATCGCGATTGCATTAGGCCATACAAGCGCAGCGAGTGCTGCAACTGGGTTTGCAGATGAAGCGGTAATTCCGGCATGGGCAAAAGGCAGCATTGCTTATTATGAAGCAATCCGGTCTAATGCAAGGAAAAGGAGATAATGATTTCGCCCCTCAAGACCTTGCGACAAGAGCTGAGGCAGTTACGGTGCTGCTTAACATGCTGGCACAGAAGAATAAATAAATTGGATGGATTAGCGGATCCTGGATGCGTAAAGCAAATAATGAAATGTGAATGAATACATTGGGCGGATATATAAAGGGCAGAAATGAACGACAACCTTTGAGACCCTCTGCTGAAATTACAAAAATAGCGCCGCAGGCACTTACACCTGTGGCGCTATTTTTCGTTTTTGGGAAACGGCTATCTTCATCACGAACGAACCGTTGTTTCAGCACGCTTACAACTCAACGCCCTTTTTCTCTGAGCTCCTTCATATACCACCACGCACTAAGCAGCGCTGCGGCAGCGCCGAGCATGCCGCCGAACCAGAAGCCGCTATTCATGCCCCAGCTGTCGTTGAGCCAACCGGCTAGAAAAGGGCCGGAGAACATTCCAATCGAATACACGGCCTGATAAAGGCCCATTGCAGTAGCTCTCCCAGCAGGCTGGACGTCACGAATCGAGAGCCCGAGCAGCAGCGGCAAATGCAAGCCTTGAGCGAAGCCGTTTATCGCTTGCGTCAGTACCAGCATAGCGAACGAATCCGTATAGGCAATGGCCACCGTACATATTGCGCTTAACACGAAGCCAATTCCAATCGTGACCCAGTTGCCAAAACGCGGTGCGAACCATTTGGCGGTGAACATCGAAGCGAGCGCATGCGGCAGCATAAAGGCAAAAACAATGAAAGTCAGCCCATACCCGGTAATGCCCAGCGTCTCTGCCTTGAGTGGCGTGAAGCCAAACATCGTTATGAACAGCACGCCATGTGCGAGAATGGAGAGCAGCGATACTTGAAGCAAGAGCTTCGTGCCGATAATGCTGCGCGCCATCGCGAGTGTCATGCCGACGCGCTCATGCAGCTGTTTTTGCGGTTCTTTTAAAATTAGGGCTAGCAGCAGCCCTACCCCAGCGATAACAGCCCCAGTAATGAATGGTGCTGCTTCTCCCCACATATCGGTCACTGTTCCGCTCATCAGCATGCCGAGCATTTGGCCGCTAACGATCATCACGCTGATGCTTCCCATCGCCTTCGCAGCATCTTCTGCGGCAAAATAATTGGCATACATGACTGTAAAAGCAACCCACGTTGAGGCGCATATGCCTGCCATTGCCCGGCCTCCGAGCGGCCATAGCCAGTGTCCTGGCACCAGAAACATCAGGCAGCTTAACAGAGCAGTCACCATGCCCAGTATAATAAAAGGCTTGCGTTTGCCGAAGCGGTCAGAAGCGACACCAACTGGGAAACGGACGAGCATTTGAACAAAGCCATAGCTGCCAAGCACAATGCCAATCAGCTGCATCGACAAGCCGCGGCCGCTCAAAAAAGGCGATAACGTCGGTACGTAAACGTACATTGAAGTCCAGTATAATAGCGTAACAATCGTAAACAACAAGCGCTGTGAAGCAGTAGAATGAGCTGGTTCAGAAGCTGACAAAGCAGTAGACATCTTTATAAAACCCCTTTCATCACTACTTTAGCCTACGATCCGGCTCTTTGTCACCCACAAATATGGTTGGTTTCTTCAAATAAATGGGAATGACGAGTTTTATATTTTTGGCATAAGATAAATGCTGCTAGTACCGTGAAGCCGCAGTGTGGTCCCGAAGGGGCGAACTTCTGCCGATTATGGATTTATCCAGCAAGTGTAAATAAATGAGATTGTGCTTAAGCCTTGGGTCGCTTTATGCGAACAAGGCTTTTCTTTTTCCTGCATTGGATGAATTATGTAAAATTATGAAACATTTTCGTCGTATTTTGCGTTAGAAACTTGGATGAGTACATAAAAAAATAGGGAGGGGTCTGTCTGTGAGTCGATTAGGGTTTAAATTAAAGCTTTTTGTCATGATGATTATGATCGCCAGTTTATGTGCGGACCTTGGAGCAACAGGCTCGAAAGCGTTTGCCGAAACGGCAGGCATTGAGCTGAAAGCAGAAGCAGGCTATCAGGGCAGTGTGAAAGTGGATAAAAGAATGCCTGCCCATCTCACATTGACGAATCGGACGAATGCCGACTTAAAGGGCGAGGTTGTCATTTCGATTATTTCGCCTTATGGCGGGATGACGACCGATTATGTCGTGCCGGTCGAATTGCCGAAAGAAACGCCCGTCGAGCTGACGGTTTCATTGCCAGGCACGCAGCTGAGCAAAGACAATAACAAAATCCGCTTTTTTGAAGGCGCATCAGCCAAAGGGAAGGAAGTAGCTTTCATTGGCAAAGCCTTTTTGGATAGCAATGGCACTTCCGATTACACTTTCGGGGTTCTTGCAAGCGATCCCGATACGTTAAATTTCATGCCTTCGCTGAATGTGCGAGGCTATCAAATTTCCGTAATGCCGCTGACGCGGGAGCAACTGCCGAACGAAGCTTCGCTGCTCGATTATTTTGATGTCCTTGCCATTAATGATGTTGCGACTTCGGATTGGAGCGAGCAGCAGGTGGCGGCTATTACTGGCTGGATCAGCAAGGGAGGCACGCTTATTCTCTCTGGAGGCGCAGGCTACAGCAAAACAGCGAAAGCTTTTGCAGCTATTGCGCCAGTTGAGCCGGATGGCGGGACGGTGTCACAGCCGATTTCGCCTGAAATGGTGAACGCCGGCGAAGCAAAAAGCGCAAGTGCAGGTGATATGACACTGTCGACAGGCAAGCTTGCCGCTGGGGCAACAAAGCTGATAGGCGGGGAAACGCCGATTGCGGTTGAGCGCAAGCTGGGACTTGGCAAGGTGCTGTACATTGCTTTTGATCCCGCACTGGAGCCCATTGCTTCTTGGTCGGGAAGTGCCACGTTATATGCAAATTGGCTGCAAAGCTCGTTATTTCCGATGCAGCAGGGCTATATGAGCGGCAACAATGCGTATTGGGGCTTTCAACAAATTGTAGATCAATTTCCTTCGATTACACCGCCTAATTTTGGCCTACTACTCGTCATGTTTATCATTTATATGATTATTGTAGCTCCGGTGCTGTATTTGGTGCTGCGCAAGGCAGACAAGCGGGAGTGGTCGTGGTGGCTCATTCCGCTCATCTCCATTATTTGCGCTGTTGCTATTTTCTTCTTCGGTGCTGAAAATAAACGTTTTATGTCTACCCACACGGTTCAAACCGTGCAATTATCTGGCCAAGGCGACGGGGTTAAAACCGGGGCATTTTCGATCTTCGTTCCGAATGGCGGCGAAGTTGTTGCCCGCTTCGATGAAATGCTTCCCCTCACACCTTATGCATCAGGCAGCAGCACGGGCGACTTGAATTTGCGCAGCGACAGCAGAGTGGTGAGCATAGAAGGACAAACGACAGCTGAATGGAAAAATGTGGAATATTGGTCGACACGCAAAGCCGTGTTTGAAAATGTTCCCATGCAGGAGCAGGTCGGACAATTCAAGGTGTCCTACCAGAACAGCAACGGGCAAATGGAGTATATCATTAAAAATGACACCTTGAACGATTTAAATGATGTGGTTGTGGTGATGAACGGCAGCAGCTATTCAATCGGTGATTTAAAGCAAGGCGAAGAAGGTTCTGCGCTCATCTCCAACAATCCCAACACGAATATGGGATATTTTAATTACGGCAGCATGATATTCCCGTATCAGAGCGGCAATCAGGATACGTTCAGCAGGCAGCGCACGCTGGTCGAAACGTATTTTAATATGAACTACAGTTCTTCGACAATACCGATGATTTATGGTCCGGTCATTATCGGATTCAGTGAAAATGAAGACGCATTGTTTACTGTTAATAACAATAAAGTAAAAGCTGCTAATTTGACGATGTGGGTGCAGAGCTTGGGCGAGATGGAGCCGGATGAAAACGGCCGCCTTGTCGTGCCGGCAGGATTCGTGAATCCTGTTATTATTGAGAAAAGCGTCAATCGAATAGAAAATTATGGAAACTCAACTTTTTCAATTGGGCAAGGTGAGCTGGTGCTGGAATACAGCTTCCCTGAGCGTGAACAGCTGACATACGACCAATTGGACATTCACCTCGATCCTTCCCAATCCGGGCAAAATTTGAAGTGGCTCATTTGGGATGAAGCGCAAGGCAAATGGATTAAAGTAGCAGCGGAAATGGACGATCCTTCGAGCTATCTCATTGACGGCTTCAAATTGCGGATGAAGCTGATCGTAAACACGGATCTCGAGACGAGAATGCCGCAAGTTGCAGTGGAAGGCGAGGTGGCGAAGCATGAATAAGGCGGAGCAGGCGGAAATACAAATGGAGCAGGAAGCGGGGCTTGTGCCCGACCAGGAGCAAGCAGCCGTTCCTATGATTGAAATTAAAGGACTAAGTAAGTCTTTCGGCTCGTTTCATGCTTTAAAATCGCTCGATTTGACGATTGCCAAAGGCAAGGTGTTTGGTTTTGTAGGGCCGAATGGAGCAGGAAAATCAACGACGATGTCCATTTTGGCTACGCTGCTGTCTCCCACATCAGGCTATGCCAAAGTAGATGGCTTTGATGTGACGAAGCATCCGGCAGAAGTGAGAAAGCGCATTGGATATATGCCGGATTTCTTCGGTGTGTACGATCAGTTTAAAGCGGTCGAATATTTGCATTTTTATGGTGCGAGCTATGGGATTTCCAAAAAGGAAAGGGAAGAGCTCATTCCGCAGCTGCTTGAGCTGGTCAATCTCAGTGACAAGCGGGACGCTTATGTCGATACGCTGTCGCGCGGCATGAAGCAGCGGCTGTGCTTGGCACGTTGCCTGGTACATGATCCCGATTTGCTCATACTCGACGAGCCAGCTTCCGGGCTTGATCCGCGGGCGAGAATCGAAATGCGGGAAATATTGCTTGAGCTGAAGGCAATGGGCAAAACGATCATTATTTCTTCGCATATTTTACCGGAGCTTGCCGAGATGGTCGACGAAATTGGCGTCATCGAGCATGGACAGATGATCGCTCAGGGCAATGTGTCGGATATCCAGAATCGGCTGCGGGTGAAGCGGATTTTATATATTCGTCTGCTGGAGCGGCTGGACGAGGCTGAGCAGTTTTTGCAGGAGCAGCCGCATGTGACGCGCCTGATGCGCGATGAACGGGGCATTCATGTCCATTTTAGCGGACAGGATCTCGAACAGGCTGAGCTGGTCGGCGAGCTGATTGCTGCGGGCTATCGCATTATTTCGTTCAGTGAAGGGCAGACGAATTTGGAAGATGTCTTTTTGGAAATTACGAGAGGAGGGGACGGCTTCGAATGAGAAACGATACAGTAAGCAAAGACTGGCGCAGCAAGTTGATCAATCCGGTGCTGGATAAGGAATTCCGCTTGCGGATGCGGACGCCGCGCACGATGTGGACGCTGCTTGCCTATTTATTCGCCATTGGGCTGTTTGCCCTTAGCTCTATCTATTTGCTCAATATGAGCTCGGGCAATACTGCTTCCTTTAATCCGAGTGAAAGCCGGATATTGTTTTATTTTCTCAGCTTCGTACAGCTCGGCCTCATTTCCTTTATGGCTCCGGGCTTGACGGCTGGCGTTATAAGTGGGGAGCGCGAGCGGCAGACGCTTAATCTGCTGCTTACGACGCAGCAAAGCTCGACAACGATTATTTTAAGCAAGCTGCTGTCTTCCCTGAGCTTTATGATTTTAATCGTCATAAGTACACTTCCCATATACAGCATGATGTTTCTGTTCGGCGGCATATCGCCTGTGCAACTGCTGCTCGTCTTTTGCTTTTATTTATTTTTGATGATCGTAATCGGAGCATTCGGCGTTTTGTTTTCCACCCTCGTCAAGCGGACGATGATTGCTGTCATTTTGACGTATGGCGTGACCTTGTTTTTGTACGCGGGCACGGCGCTCATCGGTTATGTAGCGATAATGGTATCGATGCAGGTTTCAGGAAACAGCTCTTCTAACGAATGGATCGCTCATATTTTTGCATGGAATCCAGCGGTGGCGATGTACAGCATTTTGGACCCTAATATAACCAGAGAAATCGTTTATTCGGGATCTGGTGCAACAGCATCTGAACCGTTCCTGCAGCTATGGCAGGAGTTCATGCTCATTTATCTAGTATTAGCCGCTCTAGCGATTTGGTTAAGTATTCGTTACTTGCGTCCTCGCATGAAGCAAAACCGGAAATAAGGGATGAGAAGTCGGTATTAAATCAGGAGGGAACACGAATGGAGCCAAGCGGAAGCAGTCGGGCTAAAGAAGAACAGCAGCAGCTTCCTGAGCTGCTATTGCCGGTGCGCCTGAGATTGACGATGTTCACGATGTGCAAGTATGGGCTGAAAGGCTTGCTTATAGGCAGCTCGGCAGGCTTGCTGCTGCTGGTCGCAAGCAGGCTGTGGCCGCTGCTACATGCGCGGCCAGCGGCTGTGATTTTGGCGGCGGCGGGGCTGCTGGCGGGGCTGCTGTATGGGCTTTGGCGGCGCGCCTCGCTGCGTGATGCGGCGAGAGCGATGGATCGGCATGACACGGATGATGCCGTGTCGACCGCGCTTGATGGATGGCTGCGCCCGGCTGGGCAGCCATCTGCTATTGTTATGCTGCAGCGGCAGGAGGCTATCGCTGCAGCGAAAGCTTATGCCGCTATGCTGAGCAAGCGGCTGCCTTGGCCCGCATGGCCAGCGTGGAAGCGGGCCGTGCTGGGGGTTAGCGCGGTATGGGCTATTTCCGCGCTTTTGCTCGTATGGGCGAATCCGCTGGATCATTTGGCGGAGGAGCGGGCTGCTGAGCGGCAGCAGCTCGAAGCGCTGCGGGAAGAAGCGGCTGCGCTCGCGGAGGAAGCGGAGCAGGCAGATGTGCCTGAGGAGGCGAAGCAGCAGCTTGCCGAGCCGCTTGAGAAGCTGCGCAGCAAGCTGGAGGAAAACGACAGCGACATGGAAGCGGCGCTTGCCGAGCTGGCCGAGGCGATGCGCGAGCTTGAACAGACGGCGGAGCTGGCGAAGCAAACGGCGTCGCAGCTTGATGAGGCTGCGAAAGCGATGCAGCGCGAGCCTGCGCTGAAGCAACTGGGAGCTGCGCTGCAGGACCGGCTGGAATCGGGCATGCGCGAAGCGATTAGCGATATGCGCTCGGAACTGCAGAAGCTGACGCCTGAGCAGAAGGAGCAGCTTGCGCAGGCGCTGGAGCAGCTTGCCGAGCAGCTGCCGCAAGACAAGGAGGCGCTCGCGTCCGCATTGGCAGAAGCCGCGGAGCAAGCGCGCAATTCCGAAGCGGGTGATGACGCTTCGGGCGAAACGGAGGGCGGCGATGGCCTCGCCGCCCTGGAAGAAGCGCTGGCCGGCGAATTGTCGCAGGCACAGCTGGAGCAGCTGGCTAGCGCAATGGCGAGCCAGCTTGGACATAGCGGACAGCCGCTTGCGGGCCAATTGGCTGCCAGCGGCGGTACCGTGCCGCCGAGTTGGGCAGCGGCGGCCTCCGGCAATGGCTCGCCTAGCGGCAGCAGCGCTGGCGGAGCATCGGGCTCGCCGAGCGAGCCCGGATCGGGCGCCGCGCCGGGAAGCTCCGGCGCTTCTGGCAGCGGCGGCGATCCTTCGTCCAGCGGTGCTGGGGCCGGTGCTGGGGCCGGTGCTGGGGCCGGTGCTGGAGCAGGAGCTGGTGCTGGCTCAGGTACAGGCGCCGGGGCCGGCCAAGGTGCTGGCAGTGGCTCGGGCAGTGGGCAAGGAGGCTTGCAAGGCGGTACTGGAGCGGGCGGACGAACGCTTGTAACAACGCCGCGCACGATGGCGGGTGAGGGCAATGTGCAGGAGGATGGCGGACCATCTACTGGCGGCCAAGAGCAAACGGGCGGCAAGTCTCCAATGATTGACGGCACGACACGCCCTTACGAGGAAGTGTACAGCGAATATGCGACCGAAGCCAAAAAAGCGCTTGGACGCTCCCAGCTGCCACAGGCCATGCAGGATAAAGTAAAGCAATATTTCGACAACATACAGCCGAATCGATAAGGAGCGGGGTGGTCAAATGATAGAATCCAAGGAACAGATTACACAAGCGGCTGAGCGTATAGCTGCGCTGCAAGCGGAAATTGGGAGCGTCATTGTAGGGCAAAAAAAGGTAGTCGAGCAGCTATTGTGGTGCTTGCTGGCAGGCGGACATGCGCTGCTGGAAGGCATCCCCGGTCTTGGGAAAACAATGCTTGTCCGCACGGTGGCGGATACCATTTCCTTGCAATATTCAAGGATTCAATTTACGCCTGATCTAATGCCTGCGGATATTACGGGAACGACGCTGATCGATTTTACCGAGCAGGGGGCAGCGGGACGCAGCTTCCAGCCCGGACCGATCTTCGGCAATTTGGTGCTGGCCGATGAAATTAACCGTGCTACGCCAAAAACACAAAGCGCATTGCTCGAAGCGATGCAGGAAGGCACGGTGACAGCTGGCGGAGAAACCCGCCAGCTGCCGCGTCCTTTTTTTGTATTGGCAACGCAAAATCCTATCGAGCAGGAAGGGACATACCCGCTGCCGGAAGCGCAGCTTGACCGCTTCCTGCTCAAAATCGGCGTCAGCTATCCGACGCGCGAGGAGCTCAAAGAAATTGTGCTGCGCACAACGGCGGCTGCTCAGCCCCGCGCCCAAGTGAAGATGAACGGGGAAGAGCTGACCGAGCTGCAGCTGTATGCCAAGCATATTTTGGTCGCTGATGATGTGCTGGACTTGGCGGTCAGGCTAGTGATGATGACGCATCCCGCTGAAGCAGATGCTCCTGATGATGTGAAGCGATATGTTAGATTTGGCGCCGGACCGCGGGCGCTGCAAGCGATTGTGGCGGTCAGCAAGGTAAGGGCGCTTTGCAGCGGAAAGCTGCACGTATCGTGGAGCGATATTCGCGAGGTAGCTGTGCCAGCGCTTCGGCATCGGGTTGTGCTCGGTTACGAGGCACAGGCAGCAGGCATAACGACGGATCAAATGACCGAATCCATCCTAAGCGCATTGGAGCTGACAAGATGAATGGGCAAGGCAGCGGTTCTGGAAGCGGATTCCAGCATTCAGCGTTCAGCGGTGCCTTAGCCAAGCTTTTTCCCGATTCCTCGCTGCTGCATCGTTTGGAGCGGATGAAAGTGGCTGCGGGCAGCCGGGTGAAGGGTTCGATGGCTGGCAAGCGCCGCTCTAGCACCCTCGGCGGCTCGCAGGAATTTGCAGACTATCGTCCTTATGCGCCCGGCGACGACATTCGCCGCTTGGATTGGAATGTATACGGCCGAACGGGCAGAGCGTATATGCGGCAATATTGGGATGAGCAGGAGCTTACGCTGCATGTGTACGTTGATGTATCTCCATCGATGAACTTCGGCGGCGAACAGGCTAATAAGCTGCGCTGCGCCTTGCAGCTGGCGGCCAGCGGCGGATACGCTGCGCTGTCAGGCGAGGACCGCGTTGCGGTCAAGCTGTTTGGCGGCACAGCTCCGGCAGAGCTTCCCTCGCTTCGCGGCAGGGGCTCCACTGCGCGTTTATTTCATTTTTTGGCGGCGGCTCTGGAACGGGGAATGGAGCAGCCGTCTTTTCAACAGGGCGAGGAGCTTAAGCCTTCTATGACGGGCCTAGGAAGAGCAATGGAACAACAGGCGGCAGCCCTGTCTATGAGGGAAGCTATTCAGCAGGCTGGTCAGCTCCCGCATCGTACGGGCGTCACTTGGGTCGTATCCGATGCGATGTATGAAGCGGGCATTGAAGAGACGCTGCTCAGCCTGCTTGCTGCCCGGCAGCAGGTTGTCTTTCTCCATTTATTGAGCCCAGAGGAGCTAAACCCAGCTTTGACAGGTGAATTGAATTTGCTCGACAGTGAACTCGGCACGGGCAAGGAGGTTGCTTTAGGCAGCCGTTTGCTCGAACAATATTGCGTTACAGTTAACGATTATTGCAGTCATCTTAAGAAGCTTTGCGCAGAGCGCGGAGCGCTTTATATTTTTATTGATACGAGCAAGCCGATGGAGCAAACGGTTCAGCATACGCTGCTGCGCGCTGGTGTGCTGCACAGTCATAGTTAAGTTTGAACGGGAACTGATGTGAGGAGAAACGTGCAACTTGGGTGAAAGGAGGAGGAGAAATGCAGCTGCTATCGCCGCTATCGGCTTTATTCGGCTTGGCGCTTCCAGCCATCGTATTAATGTATTTATTCAAGCGTACGTATATGGATACCGAAATCGCGAGCCACATGCTGTGGAATCGCATGCTGCGCGAGCAGGAGGCGAATCGTCCATGGCAAAAGCTGCGCACCCGCCCGCTAATGCTGTTGCAGCTGCTCGCAGCTGCTGTATTAGTGCTGGCGCTCATGCAGCCGTATCTCACGGCAGATAGCCGCAGCGGCAGTCATACCGTCATCGTACTTGACCGCTCCGCAAGCATGACAGCGGCTATGCCCGGAGGAAGCTCGCAAGGCAGCTTGCTGCACGCCGCTGTACAGCAGGCGGAGCTGTGGCTGAGCGAGCAGCCGAAAGGGGAGCTCATTACTTTGCTTGTAACGGGCGAGCAGCCTCGCATTATTTTGTCCAAGGAAACGGACCATGAGCTCGTGCTGCAGCAGTTGAAAGCCATAACGCCAGATTTCGGTACTCAGGACAACGTAGCGGCTTTATCACTAGCCGACTCGCTGCTTGCGAATGAACAAGGCAGGCAGATTTTGCTTTTAACCGATGGCAGGTGGCAGGATGCGGACTCCGTTAACCTGCTCACGCTTCATGCAAAGCTAGAGCAATTCAAGCTTTCTGCCCCACAAGCTGGCAGCAATAATAGTGCTATTTTGTATTTTGGCATTCATGCGGCAGTTGGGGAGGATGGCAATCGGGCAGGCGTAGTGACGCTTCGCAATGACAGCGCTGCTTCCAAGCAGATCCAGCTTGCTGTTTATGCGGACAAGGAATCGGAGCCTGCGGCGACAAAATCAGTCAAGCTTGAGTCTGGAGGCTGGACGAGCGTAGATGTGATTGGCCTGCCGGAAGAGGCAAGCTATTATACAGCCAAAATCAGCGGAACGACCGATGATTATGCGGCGGACAATATCGCCTATCAGTTTCCGATTGTATCTAAAGCGCAGCAGGTGCTTTTGGCTACATCCGGCAACTTGTTTTTGGAAAAAGCACTCCAGCTCGCTGGGGTAAAAACGATAAAGGTTGATCCAACACAATACGTTCCTTCCAAGGAGCATGTTAAGGACATCGACTGGGTCATTATGGATGGAGACACAGCGAAGCTTCGTACGGACAAAAGCTGGCAGGAGCTGTTTGCCTCCAAGCCCGTCTGGTATATTGATCATCCAGAAGCGACCGAGGAAGAGACGGCTTCGCCTGCGAATAGCAGGGTGGCGATAGCCGACCATCCCGTTACCGCCTATCTTTCATTTGAAGATACCCATATTGGACGGATGGTGAAGGCGAAGGATGCGGGGACTTGGGGAGATGCCATTGTCACCTATGGCGGCTTGCCTGCTATTTATGCAGGCTCGGTGCAAGGCAGGCCGCAGCTGCGCTTTACCTTTGATATGCAAAGCAGCGATTTGCCGCTGCGGCCGGAGTTTCCCGTGCTAATTGTACAGGCTGCGGACTGGATGAGCGGTGGCAGTCGGGCTCAGCTAGGGACGGCGGATGCCGGAAGTGCGCTACAGCTTGCTTTTTTAAATGAGACAGTAAGTGCCAAGTGGGAAATGATTGAAACTATAGGCGGCTATAGCGAAAAATCGCTGCCTGACAGCAATCTGTCTGCGGCGCTTGCTTCGCAAGAACCGGCTATCGCCCCAGCGGTTCCGGGCTTGTACCGTTTAATGGAGCAAAACGCAGAAGGAGAAACGATCGGCCAGAGGATGCTTGCTGTAAATGCGGCTTCCGCCGAAAGTGCATCGATGTCTGCAACTGCCGATATTAAGCCGATTGCAGCTGCTTCCTCTGAGACAAGTCAAAACCAGGCTGATGCGGGAAGTGCTGCGGGCAGCGTGGAGACGGCAAATGCTGCAAATGCTTTTGCCGCATGGCTCGCGCTGGCACTGCTTGCGCTGATGCTGGTGGAATGGGAGGTGTATAGGCGTGGGAATGCAGGCTGATTCACCTTGGGCGCTCCTTCTTCTTATCCCGTGGGCTGCGGCGGTGTGGTGGATGATTCGAGGTACGCTGCGGCTGCAGGGCACTCGTAAAAAGATAGCCATTGCGCTGCGTGGACTCATCCTGCTACTGGTCATTGCGATCGCTGCTGGCGTGCAGCCTTACTGGCGTGTCGAGCAGCGAAACGTTATTTTTGTAGCGGATCGCTCCGCGTCCGTCAATGCCGATGCCTCTTTAGGCGAGTGGATTGCCAAAGCCTCGGCGGCGAAAGACGAAGAGGACCGAAGCGGAATTGTGTCCATCGGACTGGATGCGGCAATCGATAAGGTACTTTCGCCTGATGAGCTTCCAAGTGCGGAACGATATACGTTCCGTTCAGGTGTGAATGAAAATTTCACGGATCTGTCTCAAGCGCTCCGCCTTGCGTCTGGCATGCTGCATGAAGCCGGTGGCGGCAAAATCGTGCTGCTCTCCGATGGCGCTGAAAACGCCGGAAGCATGCTGCGCCAAGCGGAGCTGCTAAAGCATGCTGGCATTGAGGTGGATGTCGTTCCGATAGCTGCCCCGCAGCGGGTGGACGCTTCGCTCGAAGCGATGGACGTACCGCAAACGCTGCGTCAGGGCGAGAAGTTTACGTTTGAGTTTACGATTAACAGCACATCATCCGGTGCGGCCAAGCTGAGGCTCTATGAAGATAACCGTGAGCTTTCGACAAGTGATATCGTGCTGGAGCCGGGCGAAAATCGTTTTGCCCTGCAAAGCGCTGCGCTGGAACCGGGCTTTCACCGTTTCCGGGCCGAGCTATATGCCGAAGGGGATGAACGCGAGCAGAACAATACGGCTTATGCGTTCAGCAGAGTTAGCGGCCCGCCCGCTGTGCTTATTGTCGAAGGCGTGCCGGGCTCATCGGGAAATGTGGAGGCAGCTTTGAAAGCCTCGCTCATTCGTTACGAGACGATTCCGCCTGAGCGGCTGTCTGTACAGCTGGCTTCATATGCTGCCTATGACAGCATTATTTTAAATAATGTTCCGGCAACCCGCATTGCGGCAAAACCGATGGAGTGGCTCGGCAAAGCGGTCAGCGATTATGGCATCGGCCTAGTCATGCTAGGGGGCGACAACAGCTTTGGTTTGGGCGGCTATTTTCAAACGCCTATCGAGAAGGCGCTGCCGGTTTACATGGATTTGAAGGGCAAGCGACAGCTTCCGTCGCTCGGCTTGATATTAGTAATTGACCGTTCCGGCAGTATGTCTGGCGGCAAGCTGGAGCTCGCGAAGGAAGCGGCGATGCGAACGATTGAGCTGATGCGTCCCGAGGATTCGGTAGGCGTAGTCGCCTTCGACTCGACGCCATGGTGGATCGTGGAGCCGACCAAGCTGACGGAACGCGACGATGTTTTGGCTAAAATCCAAGGCATTCAGGCTGATGGGGGCACGGAAATTTTCCCGGCTCTGGATACCGCTTACAACAAGCTGCTGGAAATGGATGCCCAGCGCAAGCATATTATTTTGCTCACCGATGGCCAATCGGCTTCTAATCCGGGATATGCTACACTGACACAAGGCATGGTCGACAATAAAATGACGATGTCTACAGTTGCAGTAGGAGACGGTGCGGATCAGGTGATGCTGGAGCAGCTTGCGAAGCAGGCAAAGGGACGGTTTTATTTTACAAATGATGAAAGCACGCTTCCGGCTATTTTCAGCCGTGAGACGGTGTTAATGTCACGAACGTATATTGTGGAGCAAAATGCGCCGCCGCTAATCGGGCAAGCCGGAAGCTGGGCGACGATGTGGCAAAATGGCTTGCCGGTTTTGCAGGCGTACATCGCAACGACAGCGAAGGAAACGGCAGAGGTCGCGCTGCGATCCCCACAAGGCGATCCGATTTTGGCACGCTGGGCTTATGGCTCAGGACGAACGGTAGCCTGGACGAGCGACTTGACTGGAAAATGGTCACGAGACTGGGTACAGTGGTCCGCCTTGCCTAATGTTCTCGCCGAGTGGATTAAATGGACGTTTCCCCAATTTGAGAGCACGCCGTATTCCGCAACAGCTGAGCTGGATGGTCGAGAGGCGATGCTGCGCTTGCGCACCGAGGGCAGTGATACAGCAGCGAAGCTGTCAGCTGTGGTCACGGACGAAGCTGGCAAAAGCACGACGCTTTCTCCGCTTCCCGCGGCTCCGGGCGAATATGCGGCAAGCCTTCCGGTGTCTGAGCCGGGCGTGTATTTAATGCAAGTGAATGAACAGACCGCTGCTGCGGGCGGAGCGGAAACGCCAAATACGGGTAGTGGCACGACAACGGGTTTTGTCATTCCATATTCGCCTGAGTATCGATTGACGGGTGAAAATGGAACAGAAGCGCTGCAGCAGCTTGCTAACGCTACTGGCGGACGCCTGCTGTCGCTGGACGCGCCGCAGGAGGTTTACCGCTTCATTCCAGTAGAGTCCAGGCAGCCTTATGATTGGACTCGTGAGCTGCTCCTATTGATTTTGGCGCTGTGGCTGCTCGACATTTTGCTGCGTCGGCTGTCGCTGCCTTGGCAGCGAATCGGGCGAATGCTTTTGACGAGGCTCGGATTAGCGGGCGGACGTTTGCAGAGGAAAGAGCCAGACGCCGCTGCACCTTCAGGAGTGAGCAGGCTGCAGCAGCGTAAAAGCCGCACCGCAGGCTTTTATGGCGAGCGCGCGGGCACAAGTGATGCGGCTTCCGCCTCGCCAGCATCTGGTCAGGCGAAGGGTGCTGGTGCAGACCTTGCTGGCGTGCAGCGAGCTGCGATCCATTCGTCGCAGATTGCTAGTGGCTCAAATCGAGCCCAAGCTGTGCGGCCGGAGGGACAAGGTCAGGCAAGCAAGCAACAGCGAGACGACCAGCAGTTTAAATCAGTAGGCACAAGCAGTCAGCCATTAGCTCCGCCTGCGAATTCAGAGACAAACCCAGCTGACGGCCATGCGACGCTCAATCGTCTGCTTGCCGCGAAGAAGCGCGGCAAGCGGTAGCATTTTTGACAAGCTGCTAGGCTAGAATGTTGGTTTTGTTTAGAGGAATGGACAATGGCGGCGTCGAAAGTTACAATGCACATAAAAGATTTTTTCTGAGGAGCTGACGTAACGATGTATAACGAAATCACGCCGGAGCAAGTAGAGGCGCGTCTGAATAATAAGGAAAAGTTTCATTTAATCGACGTTCGTGAGCTTGACGAGTGGGAAGAGGGACACATTGCCGAAGCAGCGCATTTGCCATTGTCTGAAATTCAGGAGCGTTTGGATGAGCTGCCTAAGGATGAAAATATTATTTTCGTCTGCCGCAGCGGCGGACGCAGTGGCAAAGTATGCGGCTTCCTCGCGCCACAGGGCTACTCCGTCACTAATATGACGGGCGGCATGCTCGCTTGGCCGGGAGCCATTGTGACTGGAGCGTAGCACAGAGCGTTAAAACGAAAAGCAGCCTTGCAACCGCTTGTTGGCGGATTGCTAGGCTGCTTTTGATTTTGTAGGTTGGTTTTCACTATTAACCTTTTTAAACCGAACATTTGATGAGGCTGGAAGGCCCCCATTGAAAGAGATTATTTTGCTCAACCCTTATACAGATAAGGACTCTCCGCGCGACAAGCAGTCCATTCTGGACATTCGAGCCAGGACAACTGAAGGCGAAATTATTAATGTTGAAATGCAGCTTTTTAATAAATATGATACTGAGAAAAGAATGCTTTTCTATTGGAGTAAGCAATACTCTGGGCAATTGCAGGAAGGGCAGCCTTATAGCCAACTGAAACGGTGCGTGACTATTAATATTTTGAACTACGCCTTGCTGCCAAATGATTTGTATCATAACGTATTTCATCTGCGGGAAGATCGAACCGGAATTTCACTAATTGACGATATTGAATTTCACTTTCTGGAGCTGCCGAAGCTAGACGAACAAGCCATTTCAATTGAGGAAGGCGGACTTGTGAACTGGCTGTTATTTCTGAAAGGTGCAGATCAATCCAAATGGGAGGTGCTAACGATGAATGAACCGGTACTAAAAAAGGCCATGGATACGCTGGAATTTTTGAGTCAGGATTTAGAAGGACGAAGACAGTATGAAGATCGCCAGAAGTATTTGCATGATGAAGCTTCGATGTATGAAGCAGCTAACTCAAGAGGAAAGGCGGAGGCGAAAAAGGAAATTGCCAGAAAGCTCCTTGCTCTTGGAGTTGAGCTTTCCGTTATCGTCGAAGCATCCGGTCTAACTGAGAAAGAAATAATTGATTTAAAGTCGTTATAGTAAAAAATAGAGACGAGCCGCCCCATTGCGGTCGGCTCGTTTTGTCTTTAAGGGGATGTTTTTACAAAAAAAATCGTCAATTGATCCACGCACTCACACAGAGTACGTCATGAGCAAAAACAGTAATACAGCAGCGTTGAATAGGAGGACTGTATAAAAAAATACAGACCGCCTTGTGTGGCGGTCTGATAGATAAATTTATGAGGTTACAGTAACAAACCAAGTCGAGAGAAGGACCCCGCTGGAACTGTAGCCACGAATTGTTGCGCTGCCCGTATTTAAAGCAGTTAGCCATCCAGATGAAGATACGGAAACAATAGATGTTCCTGATGCAACAACATAGCTATTCGCACCAAAGAGTGACGTAGAATTTCCTTTTTTCAAAGTTATAAAGGTTGTTCCAGCTGCTGAAGCCGTTGTTGGAGCTAGTAATGCGAAACTTGTAAAGGATGCAAGGGCTAAGGTGGTGGCGAGAAAAGTTTTCTGAATGGATTTTTTCATTTGAACCTCCTATTTCAATTAATTTACTTAAATAGAAATAATAAGTAAATCCAATTTAATCATACAATAGTAGTTTCTGCTTGCATAGAGGTGTAAATTGTCGTATTAAGACTATTAATTGCTAGCACGTTTGTTTCTGTATAGTTGAGTGCGACTGTGTTTAAAGAGGCTACATTAGGCGCTGTATATACACGCCCACCAAAAGCGCGACAAAGCTTGCTTGGCAAGATAACTCAAGCCAATATGTTTTAATCATCGAACCCACATAGAGTGCGACGAGCAAGGCAATCACCTTTTATGTGGAACTGGCAAGTTTTAATCCACACACTCACTAGAGTGCGACTAAAATAGCCCCACCGCAGCGGAGCTTAATAAATGTTTCAATCCACGCACTCACATAGAGTGCGACACGCGCGCAGCCAGCTTATATGGGGCGAGTTTTACGTTTCAATCCACGCACTCACATAGAGTGCGACGAATGCAGGGGAAGTGTTGATGTGGTCGCAGGAGATGTTTCAATCCACGCACTCACATAGAGTGCGACGTTCAATTCCCGTACTGGCCCCGCCCCCACCTGCGTTTCAATCCACGCACTCACATAGAGTGCGACAAGATAGAGTTTAAGTTTCACTACGCTGTCAGCTTGTTTCAATCCACGCACTCACATAGAGTGCGACATCAGATACAACGACCAGTTACAAATTTGATGATGTTTCAATCCACGCACTCACATAGAGTGCGACTATTCGAGCAGCAATTGACCGCGATCATTGACGGCGTTTCAATCCACGCACTCACATAGAGTGCGACTGATGCAATACGTGCGGGTAACATCCTGCTTAAAGTTTCAATCCACGCACTCACATAGAGTGCGACGATGGAAGTTGACGTTTGTCGGGGCGACATTCTGGTTTCAATCCACGCACTCACATAGAGTGCGACAGCGAAAAAATGCATAATTAATTCCATAATGGCATTAATGCTGCATTTTTTCAATAAAAACAAAGCAAGAAAAATGGACTGAGGTATTGACTTTTACTTGAATAGCACGTTTTCGACTTGAATCGACAAAATATGAGGTGCGAGTGACCTAGGGTTTTTATGTGAGCTTCACATTCGCACCAAAAATACAGCCACGGATAATTAGGCTTATAGAACGAAACAAGAATACTTATTTACGCGAATAATATAGCTTCTATCTCTACCCTATATAAGAGCTGCCGTCAAAAGTCGGCAACGCCTGCTCAACCCTGCTCACACCTCTTTACGCTTGATCCATATGGCTAACCTCAGCTTGTACACATGTCAGCCCCCTACCGAACATATGATGATACAAAGAAAATAAATCATCATGAATTGATCTTTGAATATGGCGGCGGCTGGTGTAATTGAAAGGCGAAAGGGCGGGTGTTCGATTGGAGCAGCGGAATAATGATAGTGAAAATAGTGTGACTTTGCAATATGCAGTGGGCGGCATGAGCTGTACAGCTTGCGCCGCGCGAATCGAGAAAGCCGTGGGCAAAATGGAGGGTGTTCAATCGGTCGCGGTCAGCTATCCCGCAAGATCGGCTTGGGTACAATTTGTGCCTGAAAGCTTGCGGTCTGAGGAGATTATGGCGAAAATCGGTCACATCGGCTTTCAAGCTTCGGCAGCTGAGCACAGCAAAAAACAGTGGAAGCAGGAACGCAGCGCTCTTGGCCTCCGGCTTATGATCTCGCTGCTGCTTACACTGCCTCTGCTTGCTGGAATGACCCAGCATCTGCCCCTGTTAAGCGGGCTCCCCATTCCGGCTTGGCTGCTGCATCCATGGCTGCAGCTCGCGTTAGCTACCATCGTTCAATTCGTCATTGGGCTGCCTTTTTATATTGGAGCTTACCATGCGCTGCGTTCGCGTGCAGCGAATATGGACGTTTTGGTAGCGGCAGGAACGTCTGCCGCTTATTTATACAGCCATTATATTGTTTTTTCCAGCCTTCCGACTGGAAAAACGTTTGCTGCTGAACATACGCTGCCGCTTTATTTTGAAACCTCTGCTGTCGTTATCAGCGCAGTGCTGCTCGGCAAATATTTGGAGATGACAGCTGCATCGCGGGCGCAGGATGAGGCGGGCGGGTACAGCCAATTGGAGGTGCAAACCGCAACTGTAGAACGGGCAGGCCAGTGGGTTAATGTACAGACCGCTTTCGTACGGGAAGGCGAAATCGTGCGCATTGCCACAGGTGAGACGGTCCCGGTTGACGGCGTTTTAACGAGCGGGGAAACCGATATGAATGAATCGCTGCTGACAGGAGAAAGCTTGCCGGTCGTTAAACGGGCAGGAGACCGAATTTGGGCAGGAACAACGAATGTGGGAGCGATGCAACGCATCCGTACAACCGCTGCGGGACATGCGACGTTGCTCAGCCGGATTAGCGAGCTGCTTCGTCAGGCGCAGCGCTCCAAATCTGCGATTCAGCAGCAGGTGGACCGGGTGGCCGCTTGGTTTGTTCCGGCGATGCTCGCCCTTTCGGCTTTCACCTTCATGCTTTGGCTGGTGCTCCTGGACCCCGGCAATTGGCATCAAGCTTTCCGCTGCGGGGTCGCCGTTATGCTCGCCGCCTGTCCATGTGCACTAGGTCTGGCCGCGCCTATTTCACTGGTCATTGCTTCTGGCCGCCTGGCGAAGCAGGGCATTGTGCTGAAACAAGGCGGGGCGCTGGAGCGGCTCGCCCGGCTTAATACGCTGCTGCTGGACAAAACCGGTACGCTCACCGAGGGTAGCCCGCAGGTTAGCGCCGTATGGGCTGCGCCAAATCAGACGCGTTCAGCCGTGCTGCGTTTGGCCGCTGCCACTGAAGCAGGTTCCACGCATCCGCTAGGGCAAGCGATAGGGCGTGAAGCGGGGCGAATCGGGTTGACACCGCCAAGCGCGTCAGAAATGGTTTATTTTCCCGGCAAAGGCGTTCAAGCGGTAGTGGAGCGAAGGCGAATAACCGTCGGAAATGCAACCTTTGCCAAAGCCGAACAGTGGAAAGCGAATGCAGAGGTCGCCGCAGCTTTAGCTGCTTTTTGCGCAGAACGGGAAAAAAGAGGAGAAACACTGCTATATGTAGCGGCAAATGGCCTGCTCATCGGGGCTATTTCGCTTGCAGATCGGGTTAAACCTCATTCATTTGCTGCCGTTCAGCAGCTTCAACGTTATGGACTGCAAGTGATGCTCGCAACAGGCGACCACCAAAGTCCTGCTCATAATGCAGCCCGCCAAGCAGGCATTACGCAAGTGTTCGCCGGATTGCTGCCAGAGCAGAAGCTGGAGCTGGTAGAGCAGCTTAAACGTTCGGGCAAACGGGTCGGCATGGCTGGCGACGGCTGGAATGATGCACCTGCGCTTGCTGCTGCCGACGTGGGCATTGCGATGGGCAATGGCACGGAAGCGGCGCTCGCCGCCGGACATTTAACGCTGCTTCAGCCGCGTATGACCGCGATTGTTGATGCGCTGGGCATCAGCCGGCTGACGGTGCGCAATATTAAGCAGAACTTGCTGCTTGCCTTCCTATATAACAGCAGTATTGTGCCGTTTGCCGCCTTTGGTCTGCTAGAACCATGGATGGCAGGGGCAGCGATGGCGCTGAGCTCCGTGTCTGTAGTTGGAAATGCGATGCGGCTGAGCTATATTTTGCGGCGGCACAAGCAGCTTGCTGCTTAGCGTGAGGTGGACAAATACGGAAAAACGATGGTATAGTTACTACGTCTAACCTACATAATGATGAGGGCCAGCGCCAAGCAGGGATACCGCATTTTCGGCACAGCTGCCGCGAATGCTTTTTTTATGCCTGATTAGCCTGAAGCATCCCTCCGCATGGAGAGAACATACCATTTTAGAGGAGTGTATACGATTAATGAAAGTTAAAATGAACCATATGCTGAAAACAAGCCTTGCCATTTGGCTTATTGCAACGCTAACGCTGCTTGCCGCTTGCGGCGGTGCGGTAAACAATAATAAGGAATCTGTTGCACCAACTGTCGCACCTTCTGCATCTCCATCCGCCGAGACAGGCGCCGCATATCCGCTCACCGTAACCGATGGAATGGATACCAAGCTGACCTTCGAGCAGGCGCCTGAAAAAATTGTAACGCTTGTGCCAAGCGAAACCGAAGTTGTGTTTGCTGTAGGAGCAGGCAAGCAAGTAGTCGGCGTGGATCAGTACAGCAACTATCCGGAAGAAGCGAATGATATTGAGAAAATTGGCGATATGACGACTAATATAGAAGCTGTCGTGAAGCTGAACCCGGACCTTGTGCTGGCATCCTCCAGCATGAATGGCGATGCGATTGCCAAGCTGCGTGAATTGAATATTCCGGTATTTGCCTCCGATCCGAAAACGTATGGCGAAACGATTGCCCATATTGAGGCGGTCGGCCAAATTTTGAACCGGGTGAAGGATGCCGAGACCGTTGCGGGACATATGCGCGACGTCATGAATCAGGTTATGAATGCGGTGAAGGATGCGCCTGCGAAAAAGGTGTATTTGGAGTTCAGCCCTGGCTATACAGCAGGATCGGGTACGTTTTTGGATGAGCTGCTGACGATGGCAGGCGGTGCCAATGTGGCCGGCTCGAAAGAAGGCTGGTATGAAGTCAGCGCCGAAGAGATCGTTAAGCAAAATCCGGAAATTATCATTTATCCGGATATGAAGGTAAAACCGAACCCCATCGTTGCAGCGATGGACAGCCGGGCAGGCTGGAACGTCATTGACGCGGTGAAAAACAAGCAGGTTATCGCGGTTGCGGAAGATCCGCTCGTGCGTGTAGGACCGCGGCTTGCCGACGGATTGCTTGATCTGGCGAAGGCTGTTCATCCAGACCTCGTTAAATAGCGGATGAGACATCAATGGCTAGGCTATGGAGGAGCAGCAGTGCTCCTTCTTGCTGTTTCTATTATCGCGAGCTTGTCGATTGGCTCCGCAGGCATTTCCTTTACCGATGTGTGGGGCATTTTGCTGCACCAGCTGCCATGGCTTAGAGATCAGCCCGTTAGCTGGAGTGAAGGAGAAATTGCAATTGTGACCCAGGTCAGGCTGTCCCGTGTGCTGCTTGCGGTGCTTGTAGGCGCATGTCTGGCACTGGCAGGCAGCGGTTTTCAAGGCGTGCTGCGCAATCCGCTGGCCGATCCTTATACGCTCGGGGTTGCTTCCGGCAGCTCGGTTGGCGCTGCGGCATTGATTTTATTCGGCTATCAGGCGGCAGTTGGCATTTGGACCATTCCAATCGTCGCTTTCATAACCGGAATTACGACGTTATTGGTCGTTTTCTGGCTGGCGCGCAGCTCTGAGGGGCTGCAGTTGGAAACGCTTATATTATCCGGCGTTATTATCCAGGCGTTCCTCGGAGCTTTCGTATCGTTTATGGTTTCGCTGTCCAACAGCGTAGTGAACCAGATTTTATTTTGGCTCATGGGCTCGCTGGCGATGAAAAGCTGGGCGAACGTCTATATGCTGATTCCGTTCCTCATTATTGGCGTCATTGTGCTGATCGCTTATGCGCAGCATTTGAATGTTTTTCTGCTTGGCGAGGGGCAGGCGGCGCATTTGGGCATTCGGGTAGAGCGTACGAAGCTGGTCGTGCTGGCCTGCTCGACGCTGCTCACAGCGGCTGCCGTATCGGTAGCGGGCGTCATTGGTTTCGTTGGCCTCGTCGTACCGCATGTGATTCGCTTGATCGTTGGGCCGGATTACCGCTTGCTTATTCCGCTATCTGCATTTGGCGGCGGCATATTTGTGCTCTGGGCCGATACGCTTGCTCGTATGGCGCTTAGTCCGAAGGAAATTCCGCTAGGCGTAGTAACGGCGCTGATCGGTGCGCCATTTTTCGCTTATTTGCTGCATCGGCGCAAGCGGCTGGAAGGAGGGGGATGATGGCTATCATGCTTGAAGCGCGTCAACTCGGGACGACGATTCGCGGGAGAAATGTGCTGAATGACTTAACCTTTTCCTTTGAAAAAGGGTATACATACGGCATTATCGGCCCCAATGGCGTCGGAAAATCCACTTTACTGCGGCTGCTTTCCGGCGTATTGCCTCCTTCGCAAGGTGATATTTTTCTGGCAGGGCGCAGCATTGCCGCCTATTCACGCAAGGAGGCTGCGCGCAAGCTTGCGGTGCTCCAGCAGGGCGTACTCCCTCCGGTAGGTTTTACGGTGCGTGAAGTGATTGAAATGGGACGCTTTCCGTATCAAAATTGGTTCGGCAATGAGCCCGGCGACAGCTCGCCAATTATTAATGAAGCGATTGCTGCAATGGGGCTTGAGAACCTGGAGCAGCGTACAATGGCTGAGCTAAGCGGCGGTGAACGGCAGCGCGTGGCGCTGGCAAAAGTGATCGTGCAGCAAGCGGATGTCATTTTGCTTGACGAACCAACGACCTATTTGGATATTGGCTACCAAATTCAATTGCTGGATACGGTAAAGAGCTGGCAGCGTGAGCAGGGTATTACCGTTGTAACCGTGCTGCATGATCTAAATTTAGCCGCTTTATATTGTGATGAAGTGCTGGTGCTGCATAAGGGGAGTATTGCAGCTCTGGGCAAGCCGCAGCATATTTATACGACGGAGCTTATTCGCGAGGTATACGGCGCTGAAGCTTCAATAATGAATCATCCGTTAACAGGGGTGCCGCAAATTTTGCTTGCGCCCAATGTGCGAATAAACAATGGGGAGCTGGAATGAAAAGATGAAAGAAGAATTTTGCATGCTGCTGGCGAACGCAATTGGGAGAATCCCGGCATTTAATGAACAGGAAGCGGAGGCGGCAAGACGCCATTCCGACCAATTGACGAAGCCGCCGGGCAGTTTGGGCAAGCTTGAAGATGTTGCCTGCCAGCTTGCGGGAATTTCGGGCGAGCGCTGGCCAGATATGGAGCGCAAAGCGGTCATTATTATGGCTGGCGACCACGGGGTGTGCGAGGAGGGGGTCAGTGCATTTCCCCAAGCGGTAACCCCTCAGATGGTGCTGAATTTCTTGAATGGCGGCGCAGCAGTCAACGTACTTGCCCGTCAGGCGGGAGCTGACGTGTTTTGCGTTGATATTGGGGTGAACGCAGAGCTTGCGCATCCGAAGCTTCTAAGCCGCAAGATCATGTACGGAACCGCTAATATGGCGAAAGAGGCTGCGATGACGAAAGAGCAGTCCATTAGAGCGATTTTGACAGGGGTAGAAGTCGTGGATGAGCTTTACGAAAAAGGCTACCGCGCCTTTGCCATAGGTGAAATGGGCATCGGCAATACGACGGCTAGCGCTGCGATTACGACGGTGTTGACAGGGCTTCCGCCCGAAGAAACGGTTGGCAGAGGAACAGGCATTAATGATGAGGCTTGGAAAAATAAAGTCGAGGTTGTTAAACGGGCTATTGCGGTTAATGCACCTGATGAGCTGGATCCCTTCGACGTACTGATGAAGCTGGGCGGAGTTGAAATTGCTGGACTGGTAGGCGTTATTATTGGAGCGGCAGCGAACAGCTGTCCGGTCGTTATAGACGGCTACATTTCCTCTGTCGCAGCGTTAGTAGCTTCGCGTATTTCTGATAAGACAAAACCAAGCATGATTGCGTCCCATCTTTCCTATGAGCAGGGTCATGCGAAGCTATTGAAAGCCGTTGGATTAAGCCCAATGATTCATATGGATATGCGGCTTGGCGAAGGCACAGGTGCGGTATTATGCTTCCATTTTATCGATGCTGCATTAAAGCTCATGCAGGAAATGGCCACTTTTGAAAGTGCAGGGGTATCGAAAGCGTAGGTGAAGCTGAAATGGCAATGTTAGTAACAGGCGGTACGCGCAGCGGCAAAAGCTTATTCGCTGAGCAGCTCGCGATGAGGCTTGGCAAAAAAGGCATTTATATAGCAACAAGCCGCATTTGGGATGAAGAAATGGCTGAACGCGTAAATAGGCATCAGCAGAGTCGCGGCGCGGGAGTTTTTGAATGGGAGACGGTTGAGGAGCCGCTTGACCTGGCCGAATTGCTGGAGAAGCAGGCACAGGCTGCGGCAGCTGTGGCGTCAGCCGGAGAACAGCCGCCGGTTGTGCTCGTAGATTGTCTAACCCTTTGGTTGACGAACGCTTTAATGGCAGCGGAGGAGCAGGCGGGACAACCCGGCAAAGAAGCAGACGAGCAGCTGCATCGCCAGACGGAAATGCTCATTGAAGCGATTGCCGCCTATCCATATCCGCTCGTATTAGTAACAAATGAGGTAGGGGCTGGTATTGTGCCTGCTTATCCAATGGGCAGAAAGTTTCGCGATGAGGCAGGAAGGCTGAATCAGCGGGTGGCTGCGGTTTGCGATAAAGTGTTTCTCGTAACGGCGGGCATTCCCATTGAGCTTAAGGCAGCGGCTTTCCGCTGGGAGCAGCTATGATTTTCTATTCCTTGCCGGACATGCTGTGGCTGATTGCAGCAGCTATTGTCGTGGATTGGATCGTTGGCGATCCAAAATGGCCTACGCATCCTGTCATTTGGATCGGCAGGTTCATTGCTTGGCTGGAGCAGAGGCTGCGAAGGAGCGATAAGAAAGAATCCTCCAAGCGCCTCAAGCTAAAGGGCGTCTTGTTAATGCTCATAACGTTGGCCGTTTCATATGGCGTCATGTGGGGAATTGTCGCGGCCGCTTCACTTATTCATTCTTGGCTCGGCTATGCGGTGACCATATGGTTTATATCAACGACTATCGCGGTCAAAGGATTAAAACAGGCAGCGATGCTCGTTTATACCCCACTTGCAGCTGGAAACCTTGAGGAAGCACGCAAATATGTCGGTTACATTGTCGGACGGGACACGGACAAGCTGGGTGAATCAGCGGCTGCCCGTGCTGCTGTGGAAACGGTGGCGGAAAATACAGTCGATGCGCTCGTATCGCCTATTTTTTTCGCATTAATAGGCGGAGCGCCGCTTGCTATGCTTTATCGGGCGACAAACACGCTTGACTCTATGGTCGGTTACCGCAATGATAAGTATATTGATTTTGGCTGGTGCTCGGCACGAACCGATGATGTGCTCAACTATATACCAGCGCGGTTGACGGGAGCTCTGCTCGCGTTCTCGGCGTGGCTGCTGCCGGGCATGTCTGCCGGCCGTTCGGTCGCTGCGATTCGCAAATTTGCCCATCGACATCCGAGCCCAAACAGCGGCATTCCCGAATCGGCCGTTGCTGGTGCGCTCGGTATTGAACTGGGCGGACTCAATTATTATTTTGGAGAGCCTAGCGAACGTGCACGTATGGGAGAGCCCTTGCGTCCATTGTCCGCGCGGGATATCATTTTCACAACTAGATTATTGTATCTGGTAAGTCTATTACTTGTAGTTGGGGTGCTGGCATTATGGCTGTTCGTTCATTGAAGCTGCATGCTCAGGCGCTGGTCGCCGCTATTCAATTTTTGACGAGAATTCCGGTGCCGTTAACCGTTCCGTTTGAGCCGCAAGTGTTATCGCGCAGCACAACTTATTTTTCGATTGCGGGCAGCATGATTGGCGGAATGATTACGCTAGGCTTTGCTGCTGTGCAAAGCTGGCTGCCTGCTGGGCCGGGAGCTGTATTGCTGCTTGCATTGTGGCTCTCGCTTAGCGGCGCGCTTCATATGGACGGCTGGATGGACACGGCAGACGGCGTGCTGAGCCATCGCTCGCGAGAGCGGATGCTGGAAATTATGAAGGATAGCCGAGTAGGCGCTATGGGTGTCCTTGCCGCGGTTTTGCTGGTGCTGTTCAAATTCACCGTGTTATATGAGCTTCTTTATAATACAAAGTCTATTTATGTGCTTCCACTGTTGGTCACAATACCGGCGTGGAGCCGCTGGTGGATGGCGGCGGCGATTGTCATTTGGCCGAGTGCCCGTGAGGGAGAAGGGATCGGCGCTTTATTCCAAGCGGCCTCGCTGCGGCATGTATGGTCGGGTTTTGTGCTGACCTTCCTGCTAGCCTGTGGGATCGGCCTGGCATTCGGATTGCCGCTCAGCACGTCAGCTTTCACAGCGGCAGGTGCTGCTGCTGTGACGATGGCGATAGGGACATTCATGTCTTTCTGGCTCGTCCGCAAGCTGGGAGGCTTGACTGGCGACACCTACGGCGCCATGAATGAAGCGATTGAAGCTATATTGTTGCTTGCACTGCTATTATTGACAACTCATTAGAAGAGGGGAATACGCACCATGCTTGAAAGATACGGACATGGCGGTGACCTGCGTACGGCAGAGGAAAATTTCGGACGGCCAGCTGATCAGTTTGTCGATTTCAGCTCCAATATGAATCCGTTAGGCCCGCCCCCCTTGGTACATAGGGTGCTGCTATCTTATGCCCAGCAGATTGGCAAGTATCCTGACCCTGCGGTACGCGGATTACGGGCGAAGCTTGCGAAGCTGCACGGCATTGACGAGCAGTGCATATTAATTGGAAATGGTGCGGCAGAGTTGATCGATCTGACCGTTCGTGCTGTAAATCCTATTATTACAAGCCTTGCGTTTCCATGTTTCAGCGAATATGGCGACGCCGTTCATAAAATTAGCAGCGGCATTGCCCCGATCATGCTGAAGCCGGAAAATGGCTTTGAGCTGACGGAAGAGGCGATCCAAAGCATGACGACCGAGATGGAAGAGCCTTTTTATATGCTGGGCTCGCCCAATAATCCGACGGGTCGGCTTGTTCAACCGGCACTCATCAAGAAGCTGCTGGCTGGCGGCGCTACGGTGGTCGTGGATGAAGCCTTCATGGATTTTGTGCCTGAAGAAGCGGATTATTCGCTGGTGAAGGAAGCTGCCAGCAATGACAGGCTGTATGTCATTCGTTCTATGACTAAATTTTATGCGATTCCTGGCATTCGGCTCGGGTATGTGATCAGTACGCCAGAGCGGATTGCAGCGCTGCGGCTGCTGCAGGTTCCTTGGAGCGTCAACTCGCTCGCGCAGCTTATTGGAGAGGGCGTATTGGAGGATGCGGAATATGCAGAGGAGACGCTGAAATGGCTTAATGAAGAGCGGCCTTGGCTCACTTCGCAGCTGGAGGGGCTTGGCTTTTCCGTAACGCCAAGCAAAACCAACTATGTGCTCGTAAGGCTGCCGTCTCTGCCTCATCTAACGGCTGCTGCTTTGCAGCAGGAAATGGGCAGCCGCGGGGTGCTTATTCGCGATGCTTCCCATTTTGTCGGACTTGATGACCGGTACTGCCGCTTTGCGATCAAGCTCCGCAGCGATAATGAAAAGCTGCTCGAGGCGCTGGCACAATGCCTGGAAGATTTTAAAGAGGATAGTAGGGATAAGCATGAGTAAGCAATCAGAAAACAATGCCGGGCTGACAATTATGGTGCAGGGCACCGCTTCCGATGTTGGAAAAAGCTTGGTGACAGCCGCATTGTGCCGGATTTTTAGACAGGATGGTTATACCGTCGCTCCCTTCAAATCACAAAATATGTCGCTTAATTCCTACGTTACCTGGGATGGCAAGGAAATTGGACGGGCGCAGGGGATGCAGGCCGATGCTTGCGGCGTGCTGGCGACGACGGATATGAACCCGATTTTGCTGAAGCCGACGAAGGAGATGTCTTCACAGGTCGTCGTTCATGGGAAGCCGCTGCGCGATTTCAGCGCGCGTGAATATCGGGAGAGCTACTTGCCGCAGGCTGGCGTTATCGTGCGGGAGGCGCTCGCCCGTCTGCGCAGCAGCCATGATATTGTCGTGCTGGAAGGCGCGGGCAGCCCTGCGGAAATTAATCTGAAAGATCGCGACATTGTCAATATGCGCATGGCTGCTTGGGCAGATGCGCCCGTCATTCTGGTGGCAGATATCGACAGGGGCGGTGTTTTTGCTTCGATTGTCGGTACGCTTGAGCTGCTTGAACCGCATGAGCGCGAGCGCGTATGCGGCTTCGTTATTAATAAATTTCGCGGCGATGTAGGACTGCTGCAGCCCGGAGTCGATTGGCTGGAGGAGCGGACGGGCAAGCCGGTGCTTGGCGTATTGCCTTTTTTACCGGGACTTGCGCTGGAGGATGAGGATTCGCTGTCGCTGGACCGCAAGCTGGAAGAGCAAGTAAAACAGCGGCCTGATACACTTGATATTGTCGTACTGCGTCTGCCGCGCATATCCAATTTTACCGATGCTGATCCGCTTTACTTTGAAGCGGACGTCATGCTGCGTTTTGTGGACAGGCCTGAGCAATGGGGCACTCCTGATGCGGTTATTTTGCCAGGCAGCAAAAATACGGTCGAGGATTTGCTGTGGCTTCGCGAAATGGGCCTTGCCCAGCAAATAACCGCGTTCGCTGAGAAGGGTGGATATCTCGTTGGCATTTGCGGGGGCTATGAAATGCTTGGCGCGATGCTGCTTGATCCGGCAGGTGTGGAGTCTGAGCATAAGGAAACACCGGGCTTTGGCTTTTTTCCTTTTGACGTAAAGTTTGCAGGGGAGAAGAAAACGGTTCGTGTAGAGGGCCATGCCCGCGCTGCCGCAGCTTGGCTGACCGAACAGCTGCCTGTTGAAGGCTATGAAATTCATATGGGAGAAATTTTCCAGCATGGCGTGCTGCGCCAGCCCTTTGCCATTCGAAGCCAATTGGCTGGTGTAGAACCGCTGCAAGATGGCGAGCTTGATTATGCAGGCGAAGGAGCATGCTCGGTGGATGGCAGGCTTTGGGGCACGTTTATACATGGCATTTTACATAATGATGATTTGCGCCGGGCGTGGCTGAATGACATTCGTATAGCGCGCGGCTGGGAGCCGCTTGCGGCAGAGCTTCGTTTTCGTGAAAACCGCGAAGAGGCGTTTGATCGTCTTGCAGAGCATACACGCCAGCATTTGAATATGCCGCTCGTTTATAAGGTGCTTGCTGCGGGCGGGGAACTGGGTAGTTAGCTTACGTTTCAGATCTAGTAGGATGGAATCTTTAGACAAAGAGCGGAAAAGGGAGTGGGCGAGGTCATGGAGGAGCAAGCTGCGCAGCGTTTGGGAAAGAAAAAAAGCTGGATCATCGCAGGCATTATGCTGGCGTTTCTTGCCTTTTGCGCGCTGCTGCTTTACGGAATGATTCAGTCGATGCAGCAAAAGGGCGGAGCGGCAAGCGACGGCACCCAGCAGCCTGTTAATTACAGCTATGCGGCTGTGGAAGCGGCAAATGGCTTCATGCTGCATGTTCTGAAAACCCGGCCAGCCAACGTAAAGCCTCAATTGGTGCAAAATAATGTGGCGTTAACGCCGTATTATGGGATAAATGGCGGATTTTTTTATGAAAAATCGCTGCTCAGCATTGCCGTGGTCAACAGCCTTGCAGTCAATGAAGAGCAGGGCGAATATGGCTCCGGCAGCGAAAATGCCAAATATGCCCGCGGTACGCTCGTTTGGGATGGCGTTAAGGATCAGCTAAGCGTCCAAATCGCGAGCAAGGCATCCGAGCTTAAAGTTCAGGATCATACACGCTTCTGGGCGCAGGGCGGCATTAGCATGAGCATCGGCAATGATGCGGGCTGGCTGGCGCAGGCGGAACAGGAAAATGCTCCTTTTCCCGATGACGCGCGGTTAAGGTCTGCTGCGGTATACGATCAGCTGGGCAATATTTATTTGGTAGTCAGCAGCACGAAGGGGAGCTTGCCTGCTTTTCGCGAAGCTGTTATCGAAAAGATTGGCGACAACAAGCTTGCCGGCGGCATCTTTCTCGATGGTGACGGCTCCTCGCAGCTGCGCAGCGCGGAGGCGACGCTTCAAGGCGATAGCCGTCCCGTTGTGCAAATGCTGCGCATTATGAAATAAGACGGTTTTATTGAGGAGAAAAAGATGAATCAACTTCCGATTGATGCGGTTTTGCCGGAGCTGCTTGAGGTGCTGGCTGCTGGATGCGGCGCCGTGCTGGTCGCCGAGCCAGGAGCCGGAAAGACGACGCGCGTGCCGCTTGCGCTGCTGGATGCGGCCTGGCTGGACGGCCGTAAAATTATGATGCTGGAGCCGCGCAGGCTTGCAGCCCGCTCTGCCGCCAAATATATGGCGGCGATGCTCGGAGAACAGGTAGGCGACACGGTCGGCTACCGCGTTCGTCTGGATGCGTTGGTGAGTGCGCGGACGCGCATTGAAGTGGTGACGGAAGGCGTGCTGACCCGCATGCTTCAGGAGGACCCAGCTGTGCTGGACGTTGGCGTTATTATATTTGACGAATTTCATGAGCGCCATTTGCATGGCGATCTGGGGCTGGCGCTGAGCCTTCAGTCGCAGGCGCTGCTGCGCAGCGATTTGAGGCTGCTCGTCATGTCGGCGACGCTTGCAGCGGGCCCCGTTGCGGAGCTGCTCGGCGGAGCGCCGATCATTGAGAGCGCCGGCAAAGTATTTCCGGTGCGGACGATCTATCGTTCCTCGAAAGTGGAAGGGCGCATCGAGCCGAGTGTTGTCAGTACGATCCTTCAGGCGCTTGCTGCTGATGAAGGGAATATGCTCGTCTTTCTGCCAGGCGTTGGGGAAATTCGGCGCGTCGCTTCATTGCTTGCGAGTGAAGAGCGGATGAAGGGCGTTAAGGTGGCGGAGCTTTATGGCACGATGCCGCTGGATGCGCAGGATCAGGCGATCCAGCCGTCCGCTGAGGGGAAGCGTAAAGTCGTACTGGCGACGGCAATTGCCGAATCCAGCTTGACGGTTGAAGGCGTGCGTATCGTCGTCGATGCCGGGCTGATGCGGGTGTCGCGTTTTTCACCGCGCACCGGCATGACGCGGCTGGAGACGGTAGCGGTATCGCAAGCGTCAGCCGACCAGCGCCGGGGGCGCGCCGGAAGGCTTGCTCCGGGCGTCTGCTACCGGCTGTGGACGGAGCAGGAGCAAATGCATTTGCAGCCCTTCAGCCAGCCGGAAATGCTGGAGGCCGATCTTGCGCCGCTCGCGCTGGAGCTTGCGGTATGGGGCATCCAGCAGCCGGAGGAGCTCGGCTGGCTGGACCCGCCGCCGATCGGCGCGTATCAGCAGGCGCTGCAGCTGCTTGAGCTGCTGCAGGCTGTTGATTCATTAGGCCGGCCTACGGAGTCGGGCCGGCGAATGGCGAGGCTCGGGCTTCATCCGAGGCTCGGGTATATGCTGCTCCGCGCGCAGCAGTATGGCGCGGTGGAGCGTGCTTGCGAGCTGGCCGCGCTGCTAAGCGAGCGCGACCTGCTGCCACAGCAGCGCAGCGCGGATGTGCAGCTGCGGCTGGATGCTCTGCACCGCGGCGACGGTGCTGAGGTGGATCGCGGCGCCGTGCAGCGAATTCGCTCGCAGGCGCAGCAATGGAGCCGGCTGCTGGCTAGCGCAGCAGCCGGCGAAGCAGGATCGGCCGCGCGCGTAGCAGCGGCTGCCGGAGCGGGCCAGCAGGACGCCGCGATGTCCTGCGGCGCGCTGCTGGCGCTCGCTTATCCCGATCGCATTGCGCAGCGGCGCAGCGACGGCAGATATTTGCTGGCGAACGGCCGCGGCGCGGCGTTGCCGGAAGCCCAGCCCTTGTCGCGCGCAGCCTATCTCGTTGCGGCGGAGCTCGACGACGCCGGAACGGAAAGCCGTATCCGGCTGGCGGCTGAACTGACGGAGGGCGAGCTGGCATCGGCGGCCCGCGACCAAATTCGGCAGGAGCGCATCGTGGAATGGGATGCGTCCGCCCAAGCGGTAAGGGCGCGTGAGCGCGTCCGGCTTGGCGCACTCCTATTGCAGGAAAAACCGCTGCCGAAGCCGGATGCGGAGCTCGTCGCTGCGGCGCTGGCACAGGGTGTGCAGCAGGAGGGCTTGGCCTTGCTGCCGATGTCCAAGCAGGCAGCCCAGTTGCTCGCCCGTATGCGGCTGATGAGGCACTATGACAGCAGCTGGCCGGATGTATCTGATGAGGGGCTGCTGTCCACCTCGTCACTCACCGAATGGCTGATGCCGCATATTCAAGGGATGAAGAGCAAAGCCGATCTGCAGCGTCTCAGCATGCAGCAGCTTCTGGAAGGCATGCTCACCTGGACGCAGCGGCAGGAGCTGGACAAGCAGGTTCCGACGCATATAGCGGTGCCAAGCGGCTCGCGCATTCCGGTCGATTACAATGACCCGGAAGCGCCGTTCATCGCCGTCCGGCTTCAGGAGCTGTTCGGCATGAAGGATACGCCTCTGCTCGCAGGCGGCAAACTGCCGCTAACGCTCCATCTGCTTTCCCCTTCGCAGCGTCCGGTTCAGGTGACGCGCGATTTGGGCAGCTTTTGGAGCCACGCTTATTTTGAAGTAAAGAAGGATTTAAAAGGACGCTATCCGAAGCATTATTGGCCGGATGACCCTTACGCGGCGCAGCCGACGAATCGGGTCAAGCCGCGCAAGTAGCTTGCAGGATTCATAAAGATAGCAACAAGGAAAAGAGGGCTAGAAAATGTCGATGCAGCTTTTTATTTTATTTATACTCGCGATTAACTGCTGGACGTTTACGCTCATGTATCTCGACAAGCAGAGCGCTCGCCGCCAGCAAAGGCGCATCCCAGAGAAACGGCTGTTTACTTTGAGCGCTTTTGGAGGCGCTATTGGCGCCTATGCCGGAATGCGGGCATGGCGCCACAAGACGAAGCATCGCTCCTTCGTTATTGGCATACCGCTGCTTGTCATGTTGAATTTGGTTCTATTTGCAGCGGTATTCCACTATGTGTTCGACATCTCGATTTTCAAATAGCTCAATGGGCGCAGCTAGCTTTTTCTAAAATATAGGAAAGCATGATTTCGCCATAATTTCTCTATATTTCTCGGAATGAAACGCGCCGCGCTGCCAGAGGACGGCGGCAGCCGTTTCACCTTGAAATATAGGAAAGCATGATTTCGCCATAATTTCTCTATATTTCTCGGAATGAAACGCGCCGCGCTGCCAAAGGACGGCGACAGCCGTTTCACCTTGAATTCTAAGAATTTATAAGTTTTATCCTTATATCCGCTTAGAATTCTAGGGCAAAGTTCTTCGCACGTCCCAGAAGGACGACGAAGTCGTTTTTGCTTGAAATATAGGAAAGGATATGATTTCGTTATCCTTTCTCTATATTTCTCGGAATGAAACGCGCCGCGCTGCCAAAGGGCGGCGACAGCCG